>CAJTCR010000043.1 GCA_910574915.1 Eubacteriaceae bacterium | reverse complement strand
CTTTTGGTAATAAATCTATCAATTCTTTTATCTCCATATTTTTCACCTCTGTCTAATGATATCAGAAAATGATTTATTATGGAAGATTAATTAAGTTGGTGCGTATGGGGCAATGCAGGAAGGCTTCTTCGTCCTTGAAGATAAATCCCTGCCGGTAATATTCCCGGCAGGTAACTGCCTCTGCCTCATCTGTTTCCGGCGTATAGCTGCCGATTTTCAAATACTGTTCGCTCATAGTAAATCCCTCGCTTTCAAAATGTGACGACAGATTACCCTGAAAGCCCGTGGAAAGCAAGGGCGGAAATTTAGAGCGCGGAGTGCGGAATCGAACCGCCATTTCCCGCCGGTTGGCGGGCGGTCTGCCCTTAGCCTATCCGCGCATGATGGCCGGAGCGTTACTCCGGCGTAAGCCTGCTGTGCCGCTCGGCCTGCGATACCTTCTCGCCCTTATACATCCCGGCCCCCAGCTCGTCGATCATGGAGAACGGCACCTCCGGCACCGTCAAATCCTGCCGCTTTTTCTTATCTATGAAGTAGATATAGCAGAGCTGGTAGCCGGGGATCGGCGTGGCTCCCACATAGTCCAGATATTTCTTGAAGTTATAGGTGCCGCCCGTCACATCAAAAAAAGTCAGGCCGCCCAGCTCCTTTCGGGGAGAAGTGGGGTTGCTGGCTAACGTCATCTTATGGACGCGGGAGCCGTCGGGAAGCTCCGCAAGGTTTAAGTTTTCCTTGATGCCGGTCAGGACAAAGTTGCTGGCCCGGTAAATGGTGCCGTCCCCGCAGGAGCAAGCGTCGGCAAAGCTGATGATCCATTTAATCTGCGGCGCATATTTCTTTATGAGCTTAATGCTCATGGAGATCGCCCGGCTCTCGGAATTGCGGGGAAGGTAGCTGTCAAAGGCCATCCGGTTCAGTTCCAGAAATTCATTCCAGCCGGTATCCTTCACCAGCCCGATTATTTTTGACTTATCGAGGCTCGGCCCGTAGCTCATAACGCCGTGGAGCTGGCCGTCCAAGAATACGCCAAAATGGAGCGTGCTGTTATTCACCACCTTGCCGCTGTAATGGTGGGCCTTCATAAACGGGGTCGCCACCTTTGCGGGGATCACTTTCATCACAATCTCTTTTGCCCGGCCCATCCTTACGCCTCCTTTCCCACATGGCGCTCGGCCAGTGTCATTTTTTCGCCCTTATACATCCCGGCCCCCAGCTCATCAATGCGGGAATAGAGGATTTCCGGGACGGTCAAATCTTTCCGCTTCGCCTTGTCTATGAAATAGATATAGCGGAGCTGGTAGCCGGAAAGCAATGTGCCGCCTGCTGCCTCCATATACCGGCCCCAGCTAAAATTGCCGTCCGTCACGTCAAAGAAGGAACGCCCGCCCAGCTCCTTTCGTGGGGCCAGCGGGTTTGCTTCCAGTGTCAGTTTGTGGATTTTCGTGCCGTCCGGCAGCAGGCACAGCGCCTCATTTTCCTTAATGCCGGTCAGGATAAAATTGCTGGCCCGGTAGATCGCCCCGTCGCCGCAGGAGCAGGCATCCGCAAAGCTGATGATCCACTTGACATGGGGCGCATACTTTTTGAGCAGCTTAATGCTCAGGGAAATTGCCCGGCTCTCGGAATTGCGCGGGAGGACGCTGTCAAAGGCCATCCGGTTTAATTCCAGATACTCATTCCAGCCAGTCCCGGCCACCAGCGGCAGGATTTTGGATTTGTTCAGGCTCGGCCCGTAACTCATAACGCCATGAAGCCGCCCATCTAAGAATACGCCAAAATGCAGGCAGCTATTGTTTACCACCGTGCCGCTGTAATGGTGCCGCCGCATGAAAGGGTTTGCCACCTTCCCCGGTATCACTTTCAGACTAATTTCTTTTGCTCGGCCCATTGCCTCACCACCTCATACACGCCGTTGCCCTTCCGGTTCTCATTGCCGAAGGTTTCCCCCACCTCCTCGTGGGCGTGGACGTAATCAATGCAGGCCATGATAAGCTCCGCCTGCTTGTCGTGCAGGGTAAGGCTGATCTGCTGGTAGGGCTTTTTCTCACCGGAATCCAGCGTAAATTCCTCGCCAAATTCCTCCTCGGAAATGCTCTCAAAACCGAACACCGTCATATCCTGCGCAATGTCCGCCAGCTCCAACGGAAGCAAATCCACATCCCATTGTGCCAGCTCGCCCACCTTATTGTCCGCCAGACGGAAGGCTTTGATCTGATCCTCAGTCAGCTCGTCGGCAATAACGCAGGGAACCGTGGAAAGGCCAAGCCGCCCCGCCGCCTTGTACCGGGTATGCCCGGCAATGATCTCATGTTCGGCAGAGATCACCAGCGGGACGAGAAAACCGTACTGCTTAATACTGGCCGCCACCGCGTCCACGGCATTATCATTCTTTCTCGGATTATTTTCATAAGGGTGTACCTCCTCCAAAGGGAGCTGCAAAATATTCATGTTCAACCTCCGTTAAAACTTAATTTTAACCGCCGCGCCGGGCGGAAAGGAGCTTCTCCATCATATCGTCGTGCGGGGTTGCCCCTTTGTACTCGGCGGAGCAGTTCTCCCGGACGACTTGGTAAATCTGGAACCACAGGTTGTTGGCCTGCTTGGAAAAGCTCTGGCTCATGGAAACATAGGGCGACGGGATCGCATTGCCGGTAGTCGGGTGCTTGGCAAGAAAGCCAAACTCCGAGATTGCCTCCTCGCACTGTATCCAGCGGGAGATCGCCATAGCGTACTGCTCTAAAATCTGCGCCGGGATCAGGTGGTCGCAGGCCCGTTCATGGAGCCACGCCCATGTGCGCTCATAGACCTCCACGGCTAGAAGCTCTCTGCCGCTCTTTTGCTGCGCCGCCAGAAAATCACGGGGCGGCGGCATCTGCTCCCCTTGAAGGTCGGCGGTATCCGAAAACTCCATGACCGTCAGCTTACGCTTGCCGGGGTTGCCTTCCACGATTTTATCCGACAACGCTTTTTTCTTCTGGCCCGCGCCGATCCGCGCGCCTCCGTGGCCGTTTGCCATAGCCGCCACCTCCTTCCTTGAAACTGCGGGTATATACCCAACTTGAAAGCGCGTTTTTTCACGCGATACCCCACGCCCGCTGCCCGCCCGGCCCGGCGTAGAGATTTTCTTCCCCCCTGCTTACCGTCGGCGTTCCCAGCGTCCGCCTTCCCGCGCAGTAATTTCAGAGTGGCATTTCTTACATAAGGCCATGAGGTTACTCCGGTCATGGGTTCCGCCGCGCGACAATGGCGTTACATGGTGAACCTCATCTGCAGGAGTCAGCTTTCCGGCCTCCTTGCATTTCTCACAGAGCGGGTGTTCACTGATAAAGCGATCACGAATCCGCTTCCATGCGCGGCCATAACGCCGCTTACTGGCCGGATCGCGCCCGTATTTGTTATAATGCGCCGTGATAATTTTCTGGTGTTCCTCACAATAGCGCCCGTCGGTCAGGCGCGGGCATCCGGGATAGGAACAGGGGCGCTTGGGTTTGTATGGCATAAGCTGCCGCCTCCTTTCGGGCAGAAAGAAAGCCCCCGCAGATTGCTCCCGCGAAGGCCGTGCTGTATTCCTGCTGTTGTTGCTATTGTAATACTACCAGATTTTCAGGGTGTCTTTCTATGTCTTTTAGTGTCCTCTTTCTTAAATTATCAGATTGAAAAACAAGCATTTATGGAGTATACTAAAAAGCAAAAAATAATGTGTGATATTGATAAGGAGTCTTATGAAGAAAGAATACACTGATAAAATGAATCACTATCAAAGTGAAGAATATGAGCTTTTTTTGAAAAATAAAAATGTTTTAGATGCCAAACAATTTTTACATACTTCTATGTTGTACTTAAACTATACCGTTATCGCAGCAAAATTGTATGAAGATATTGGAAAAAAGACAATTTCCGAAAGCTCAAAAAATCCATTTTATAATTCAGTAAATGTCTTAGGATGGAATTATAATGCACATACACTCTTAAATAAATGTGCTTTAGAGTGGGTTTCGCACATATCCAATTCCTTAGATTGCCTTTTGCAATACATAAATTCAGCATTAAATCTCGGCTTCTCTGCTAAGGCCGTAGCATTAAGAAAAATTATTGATAAAGTTAAAGACAACGATAAAATAAGTCGTTCGATAAATAATCTATGGAAAAATGATACTGTTGTGCATATTCAGTCTATCTATAATTACAGTAAGCACACACTTGACCTTTATGGTGGTTCTTCATTTATGGATGTGATAGAGGGACAGAGAGATATTCATATTCCTACTTTCAGATACAGAGAACATGAATATCCAGAAATAGCTGTTAGCAGTTTTATTGATTTCTATGAAAAATTTATTGAATTATATTTAGACGTTCTGAATTGTATACATTCAATACTGTCGGAAAGAGAACCTATTGCCAACCGTTATTATATCGACGCAATGAAAATTGAAGGACACTTGTTAGGTGAAACGCCCCTTCCTCAAAGTATAGTTCTCTGTGCCAGATTTAAGGAGGATGGTAAGCATATTGAAAAATTTTGGATTGAAAATCCTCCATTCTCTCTGACGGGAGAAATTCAGATTATGCAGTCACGCAAGAAAAATATCGGACAACACATGGGGAAAATTGATATAATTGAAGTGCAATCTGATAACCAATCAATCGGTTATTTAGAATTGCAATCAACAGTAGATAATTCGATATTAGAATATCACAAATATAAGTTTATCAGCAATTCCTAAAAAACAAAGAGGCACATACTTTCGCGTTACTTGTATGTGCCTCTTTGTTTACTCCCCAGCCGGAATAAATGCCGAGCATTGTTCCAGCGCCTTCCGGTGGAGCTTGTGCATATACCGCAGGTCATATTCCATCTCCACGGCAGCCTTCTCCCATGAATAGAAGCACAGATACCGAAGCTCCAAAAGCGTCTGATATTCCGGGTTTTGTATGCACTTGATAACGCCCACGATTTCCCGTTTCAAATCCACGAGGGTGTCTATGTCCTCATTGATTTCATTCTCCAAGTCCACAATCTTTACAATGGTGGCCTCCATTGCCTGCACATCCCGGCTCCCGCCCTGCGGAGTGTCGGAAAGGGTGGAGGTCGCTTTGGTCGCCAGCGCCCGCAGGCTCGACACCTGTTCCAGCTTGCTGTTGATCCGCTGGTCGATCCGGTACGCTTGGCCGAGGTATTCCTTCGCTGTCATAATTCTTCTCCTTTCCCCGCCAGCGCCTTCTTGACTTCATCCACCGAAGTCACCATAACAGCCACGCCGCCAGCGGCCTCAATCTTTTTCAGAGTTACATCCTGCAGCCGGGAGAGCCGCCCGCCGGGCCGCTTCACCTCGAAGGCATAAAGCCTGCCGTCCATGCAGGCGATAATATCCGGGATACCCGCCGTGCCGTACATCCCGCCGTGGGTTTTCCATGCAAAGCACCGGGGCCTCTGTTTCAGATACCGCAGGATTGCGGCAACAATGTCTTTCTCCATATCTGCCGGGCAGAAAGCCGCCTTACCGAAAGAACCGGATAAACCGGGAAAATTGCACTCTCTATTAAATACACTAAATATTTTCTCTCTTTTCTCTATCTGGTTCCTGTGCGTAAAAAATAAAGAAAAGCCGGTTTTTCCGGTTCCGCCGGTCACAAAAACGGTCACTCTGCCTCCACACCTCCTTCCACATAGGCGATCCCGCGCCATATCCGGCGCTTGGAGAGCTTATCGCGCCCCCGCACAAGCTCCGGGTATCCGGCTTCCAGCTCTTTGTTGAAGTTAGTCTGGGATACCGGCTTCATGCCCGCATTGCCACAGTATTCCTTGTAGCGCAGAAACAGCTCGTCACGCACCACAAAGCCGGTTTCCCCGGTCTGGCAGTACATGGCCGCAAAGGACAAGACGCTGTTTGATTCGATCCGGTAGCGTTCCAGCTCGCCCCGCGTCCGTTCGGTTTCGCTGAAATCATAGTTCGCGGCAATCAGGCGCTTTAGACCGGCGAGCGCCCACATCAGGATACCGTCCCGCTCCGCCGCCAGCTTCTCCGCAAGGTTCGGATCACGCTTTGCCTTCGGCACCGACCTTTCAAACCGGATAATGATGAGCCGCCGGTAAAAGCCCTCCGACCGGTCGCCATAATTGCGTGGAATCTCATTGCAGGAAAATAAAAACCGGGCATAGGGCCGGAAGGAAAAAGGGTCTTTGTTCTTCCGCTCGGCGGTGATAAAGTCCTCGCCGGTAAGGGCCTTGAACATCCCATTATCGTCAATGCTCTTAGAAGGCAGGTCGGCGAAGATATTCGCCAGCTTCCCGAAAAGCTCCGCCTTATTGAAGCGGTCGCCCAAGTTCTGCCACGGGATATTCGACACATTTTCGCTCCCCAGCAGGATTTCCTGCATGACATTGAGCAGGGTAGACTTGCCCGCGTTGGGCGCACCGACAAAGACAAAGGATTTCTGCGCCTTGTTTACCGGGATCAGCAGATAGCCGAATATCTCCTGCACCAGAGCGATTTCCTCCGCGCCCAGCATACTTTCCAGATATTTGATAAACTGCGGACATTCCGCGTCCGGCGCATAGGCGGCCTTAATCTGGACGGTAGAAAAATAGTCCGGCGTATGGGCCTTGAACGTATCGTCCAGCACATGATACAGACCATTCTGCAGGTTCAGGACAAAGGGATTGCTGTTGATCTCCGACACCGGCTTTCGCACCAGCATTTTCCACTGGCCCACGGTATCATTGATGGCCTGCATTGTCACCGAGCGGGGCATCATGCGCTCCCGCACCTTTGCCGAAGCCGCCAAGTCCTCGCTTTCCCGGTACACACCATTCTCATAAAAGAAGTAGCTGCTGGCCGCATAGAACGCCTTCACATTCTCAGCGAGATAATTCGCCAGAATCCCGGAAAGGAACCGCAGGCCGCCGCGCTCCGTCATTTCATACCACTCCGGCAGGCCGTTGTCCTCCGCTGCCTGCCGGTTTTCCTTATTCGCCGCATACGCCTTATATAACTCCCGATGATAAGAGGCCAGCGCCTTCGCGTCCCCGGTCTTTAAGTGGAAATGCTGGCGCAGCTCGTATTCTATGAATGTCCCGGCATCCAGCGGCTCGATATTATACAGCGATTCCTTTACAAACTGCTTTGCCGCCTGCACATCCTCCACCGGGGATTTATGCACCTCGGCAGCGGACAGTATTTCCCGAAGCTCGTCAAGCGCCATCGGCTGGTAGCAGAGGGCCGCCGGGGCCTTGCAGGCGCAGGAGCCGTCCGCCATGCGCGGGCAGGAAAAGCCCTTCTCCGCAATGGCCCGGCAGGTAATGGGCCGGGTTCCGCTCCCTAAGAAATGCCGGATTTTCTCCGTGGTTTCCGCCGCCTTATAACGTGGATACAGAGCCGACAGTTCATGGATGGCCTGCTCGCCTCCCTCGAATACCGCGAGGTTCGTAATCATGGAATACCAGTCATGTTCTGAAAGCGTCGCCGCATTTTCCCGGCAGTGCTGCATAAAGGCGCAGCGCCCAAGAACCAGAGAAAGCCCCTGCCTCGTCCCTTTTGCCGGGACAGCCCCCAGCGTGGCGGCCTCCTCATTGACCTGCGGCAGATACCGCTCCAATTCCTCCTGCGTATAGCGAAGCTCCGGGCGGAAATGGATGCACTCCACGGCTACCGGCTCCTCCTTGCAATGATAAAAGCCCGGAAGCCGCAGGACGCGGCTTTCATTTACGCAGGTCTTATCCCCGTGAAACTGGGCCGCAAGGCGCTTCTGTACCCGGCGGAAATCCGCCACCTTCGCGTCCTTCACAAGCCAGTAGGTATGCAGGGATTTCCGGGTTTTTATGATGAACGAGGGTTCCAGTGCAAACGCCTCGATCTGTTTTAGCTGTTCGTCTAAGGATAACTCGTCGCACTCCATAAACTGTGCGTTGATCCGGGTGATCTCCGCGTCCTCATGGCCGCCGAAGTTTACCACAAAGTAAATCCCCCTGTTTTTCTCATTATGCTTTTTCAGGGTATCCATAAGGTCGGGGATACCGGGGAGCGTCGTTTCCAGCTTCGCCCCCTTGAAAGTCCCGGTCTTTCTGTCGTCAAATACCCGCAGGCAGATACGATCCGACGGCCCAAAGAAGGGCCGCAGAAATTCTTCCAGCGGGACGTTCAGCGCTTTCTTCATTCTCTTTCCACCTCCATGCACCGATCATTGAAATACCGGATTTTCTGGCCACGCTCCTTTGCCTTTGCAATCTCCACGGCCATGCCGCGGGTGATCCTGCTGCCGAATACCCAAACCTCGTGGCATTTCCCCATCAGCACCATGCCGAAGAAAATGCCAAGCTCCCGCTGGGCCGGGTCGTCCTCGTCCATGAATTGAGGATAGAGAAGGTGCGGCGCTATGGGGATACAGTTTCTTGATACTGCAAAGCGGCAGTATCCCCGCGCCCGCTCGGTGTTCCTCTTTGTGTTCCCGGCAAAGGGCGAGGAAATGAAAACCAGCGGCCTGTATGCCATTTTCTTCGCCTCCCTCTCGATCCGGGTAAGGGCTTCATAAGTGGTCGGGTCGGCGTATCCCTCCCCGTTATATCTGTTCACATGGCTCATAGGCTCACTCCATTTCCGCCAGACTGCCGAAGCTCGGCCCGAAGGCCCCCTCGGCAATGACCGGCACGTCAAATTCCGGGAACGGCTGGGCCTCCATGCAGGAGCGGACAAAAGCCGCCGCTTCCTCCACCTTATCCTCTGGAAGCTCAAATACCAGCTCGTCGTGTATCTGTAAAAGGGGCCTTAACCACGGGCGCTCCCGAAGCCCCACGATCAGGCGGGCAAGTGCCAGCTTCAAAATATCGGCGGCGGTTCCCTGTATGGGCGTATTCATGGCGCACCGCTCCGCAAAGCTCTTTTTCCCCCAATCCTCGGAGGTAATGTTCGGCAGATACCGCCTGCGGCCCAGCCACGTTTCACTGTACCGGCGGGCGGCGGCCTGCCGCTTTACCACCTCCTGCCAGAGCGAAAGCTGGGGATAGCCGGATTTTAAGTTTGCAATGATCCGCTCGCAATCACCAAGCGGCGTATCCAGCCCAGCCTTGAATTTCAGCGTCTTTTGCAGGCCGCGCGGGAACAGGCCGAAGAATACGCCGAAGTTACAGTTTTTTGCAATCGTCCGGCGCTCCTTGTAATGCTCGGCGTTCTTATCTACTGCCTGCTCAAAGGGGATTCCGTAAATGACGGAGGTGGTCTGCGCATGGATGTCGCCGCCATCCCGGTAGGTCTGCAGCATTTTTTCATCCCGGCAGTAGAAAGCCCCGACGCGCAGCTCAATCTGCGAAAAGTCTAAAGAGAGCAAAACACAGTCCTCCGGGGCGACGATCATGGAGCGGATACCCACCGGGTCGTTGTCCTTGCGCGGGCAGTTCTGCATGTTGGGGTTACGGGCAGCAAACCGGCCCGTTTCCGTCCCAAGCGGAAGGAGGTCTGGATGTATCCGCCCGGTGGCGCTGTTGATATGCCGAAGATACCCGTCCAGATATGTCCCCTTGATCTTCCCCCAGCGCCGGTATTCCTGCACCAGCTCAAACAGCGGCACAAGCTCCGGCTTCTGCTCCCGGCACCAGTCCGAAAGCAAAATCATGGTTTCATCATCCGCCGCCTCCTGATACTTGGCCGTGGTCTTTACCACCGGCAGGCCGAGGTCATTGTAAAGATAACTTTTGAACGCGGAGGTGGAAGCGTTGGCCCCGATTTCCACGTCCCCGGTAATGAAGGCGATCTCCTCCCGGATTTTTGCGATCCGCCCCTCGGCCTCCGCCTGCTTTTCCTCCATAGCAGCCCGATCCATGAGCAGGCCGTTATACCGCATAAGGCCGCAGTAGACCGCCGTGGGGCTTTCGATCTGCTCCACAATGCGGCGGTGCTTGGGCAGGTATTTGTCAAACCAGCCGTTGAACACATGATAAAGCCGCAGGGCATAGTCGCTGTCGGCGCAGGCATAGCGCACGGTTTCCGTATCCTGCGGGGAAAGCTCGTCAAAGAACCGTCCGCCGGTCACGCTCCCGAAATCCGGCAGCTCCGTATCAAAGAGCTGCGGCACAAGGGTTTTCAGGCCGCTGTCCGAGAGGCCCCGAAACTGGGTATTGCTCTTTAAGGTAAGCTGGGCCGCCGCAATGGTGTCATAGCAGGGCGGCTGTACCACCGTGCCGAGGGCATAGAGGAACATAGCCTCAAAAGGAAGGTTGTGGGCCACCTTGACAATGGCCGTATTTTCAAAAAGGGCCTTCTGCAGATAGCCCATGACCGCCTCCGGCCTTGCCGCATTTTTCCCGATCCGGTGCCGGAGCGGCACATAGATTCCGCTGCCTTCGGATATGGAAAAGCTCACGCCGGTAATGCTCGCTTTATGTGCGTCCAGAGCGGCCCGCTCCTCCGAGCGGTATTCATCCAGGGGCGAGGTTTCAAAGTCAAAGGCCACAAGGGCGGCCCCGGCCAGATATTCTTTTATTTTGGTAAGCGTCGTCACGCATGAATAACTCATATTTCCTCCAATCTGCCCGGATGGGCGGGAAAGGCGCAGCGCCCCTCCCGCACCGGGCGCATATTTACTGCAGAGGCTCCACAACCTCGCCGGTTTCCGGGTCTACAAAGGGAGCGTCCATTTCCGCAGGCTCCTCCACGTCAAAGCCCACGCGGCGGCTGTATTCCTTCACCTGCTCCGAGAGCCTGCTAATCAGAATCTGCTCCTCGGAGGACAGCGGGCGGTCAATGCGGAATTGTGCCTGCGAGTAGGCAATGCCGCTGTTGTTGGTGGCCCTTTTCAGCGAGAAGCGCGTCACGACCATGCTGCTCTTTTTCCCTTTGGAAAGCAGGCGCTTAATATAGCGGGAAAACTCCTTCATGGAGCCGGTAGGCAGGGAAAGGATCAGCGGGAACAGCTCGCCCTCCCGCAGAAGGAATACCCTCCGCCTTGTCTTGCAGGCTTTGCTGTTGTTCTCCCCGGAGCCGAATTGGTTTAAGGGGCAGTTCGCGCAGGCCCCGCCCGGATCGCCTTCTCCGTTTACGCCGTCAAAGGAGCCGCAGTCCGGCGGGTTGCTCCCTCCGGTGTATTTCTCCTTGTAATACTGCAGGATGGGATGGTGGAACAGGATCACGGCGGAAAACTCCTTCACGGTTTCCGGCTCGTCTGCCTCGTCGCCGGGCAGCTCAAACATGGTGGCCCCGCCAGCGGGGATTTTTACCCGGTCAAAGCCGCCTTCCAGCCCGTCCAGCTCCTCCGCCATGCCCTCGTTCATGTTGAAATCGGCAAGGGCCAGAAAGCCGGTGTTTGCAGGGATCATTTCATTGTTTTTATTGCTCATGGGATATTTCCTCCTTCAATTTATTTTGCAGCCTTGCGCACGCCGACGGTGGTTTTCTCAAACACATTTACAAGACCGTCCAGCCATGCGGGCAGCGCGTCGCCATTTTCCGAAATCTGCTCCTTCACAAAGGCGGAGAGGGAATTGGCGTTGACCGTTTCATACACAAGGTCGCCGAAGCCCTCGCCCCGAAGGGCCGCGAACAGTTCCTCCTTCCGCCCGGCGGTAGCGGAGGCGTGGGTTTTGGTGGTAAGGCAGAACATCATCCCGGCGCGGGTAAAGTTCTGCGTTTCGCTCCCGGCCATCACCTCCGAGAGCTGGTAGTCCACCTCGTCCATTTCCTCCTTGATCTCTTTGAGCCGTTTGTCGGCCTCGGCCTTCTCGTCCCGGAGTGCCCGGAGCCGGTCGGCCAGCGTAAACATTCTGTCTGTATCCATAAATCCTCCAATCTAAGCGGCGAAGGGATTCTTCCCGCTGCGGTAATCGTCAACAAGCGTCTTGGCAAGGTCTGCCTTATTTTTCAGGGCCAGCAGCACCTTCTCGTCCACGGTTCCCCGCGCCACCAGATATAAATAGGTGCAGGGCATCCGCTGGCCCACCCGGTGAATCCGGGCTTTGGTCTGCTCGAAGTTGCTCATGGAATAGTCCAGCGAGTAAAAGACCATTGTGGAGGCCGCCGTCAGGGTAATGCCAAGCCCCGCCGTGGCGATCTGGCCCACGAAAGCCATGACCTCCGGCTCGTTCTGAAACTGCTCCACCTGCTCCTCCCGGTTCTTTACCTCCCCGGTAATGCAGGAATAGCGCAGGCTCCGTTTTTCCAGCAGCTTACAGATGGCGCGGATTTCCGGGAGGAAGCGGGCAATGATGACCAGCTTTTTCCCCTCGGCCACGGCCCCGTCTAAAATGTCCTCCAACGCGGAGAGCTTCGCCGCGCTCACCTGCTCGACGGAAGCGGTTTCGTCATTGCCGATAAAGCCACCCGTAAGCTGGGACAGGCGCAGGAGCCTTGTCAGGATGTTCGGGGCCGTCACCTCGCCGCCGGATAATTCCGCATAGCTTTCTTTTACAAGGCCCTTGTATATCCGCAGGGCCGCAGGCTCCAAGTCCACCTGCCGCAGTATGTCGGTGGTTTCCGGCAAATCCAGACATTCCGCCTTTGTGGCCCGGTAGGCAATGGCGTGCATTTTCTCCACCAGCTCCGCCTCCATAGATTTCTTCAAGACCGGCGTATGGTTCCCATAGCCCACCATGTCAAAATAGCGGCTCCGGAAGGCGTAAAAGCTCTGCCCGAAAATGGCCGGGTTGGTAAACTTGTACTGGCTGAACACATCAATGGCCTTGTTGGTAATGACGGTGCCGGTAAGCAGAAGCCGGTAGCTGGCCGCCCGCCCCAGCCGGTGCATGGCCTTACTGGCGGCGATATTGTGGGTCTTGATCTTGTGGCCCTCGTCGGCGATAATGAGGCCGGGCCGCCATGCCAGCAGGTCTTTTTCCATCCGCCATGCGCTCTCATAATTCACCACAGCCACCTGCAGGGCCGCGCCGGTCATGTGGCGCAGGGTATCCAGCTTCTTTGCGCCGGTTCCAGAAAGCACCGCGAGGAAATAGGGGAAATCCGCAAAGCGGGCAAATTCCGCCTCCCATACGCCGAGGATGGAGAGCGGGGCCACGATCAGCACCCGGCCAATCCTCCCGGCCTCTGCAAGTGCGCCGGTGATCGCTATGCTGGTGATGGTCTTTCCGGTTCCCATTTCCATAAGGAGCGCACAGCCGCTGCTTTTCAGGACAGGCGGCCCGGCCTCCGGTTCCGGCAGCAGGCCGAAGGCGCGGCAGACGAAGCCAAAGGCTTCCTGCTGGTGGCGGTAAGGCGTGGCCTTGACCGGCATAGGCAGGGAGGGCCTGCTTTCCTCATGCGTAGTCATGGCCGCCCACCTCCGGCACTTCCTGCAGGGACAGCGCCTTCACGCTGTCGCCGGGTACAATGATGGTGATCCGGCGGGTATCGCCGAACAGCCTCCGAAGCACCCGCTCCCGCAGGGATACCGTCTTACAGCGGACAATGCCGCCCGTATCCGGCCCCTGCGCAAGACTGATTTTCAAGTTATGTTTCATGTTGCCTTTCACCTCTTTCTAAGGGCACGTATCGTTGGCCCTCAATATACGGCCACGGGAAAGGCAAAATGTAACGGTCTGTTTTACAATTTTTTTCTGAGCTTTTCATAAATGCGGTTCAGGCGGCGGACAATCGCCACATGGCTCACGCCTTCCTCTGCCGCAATGCTCACTAAGGAGCGTCCGTTAAAATAAACTTTTAACAACAGCTCCCGCTGGGAAGGGGAGAGGGCCTCCATTGCCTCCATGAGCCGGGCCGTATCCTCCCGGCGCAGAAGCTCCCCTTCCGTATCCTCCGCCGAGGCAAACAGCTCCCCCTCGTAGTCCATACCGTCAAGGGAAACATGGCGGCGGGTTTCCTTGTGGTCATTGTTGTACTGCTCCCGGTCAAAATCCACCAGCAGCTCACCGAGGCCCTCGTCCACCTCGATCTCCGAAACCTCTCCATTTACAAACTCATACCGGATTTTCATTTTTGCCGTTCTCCTTTCGGAGCCCGGCAGGCGGCACATTGACCGCCATAAACAGAAAAAGAGCCTGACAAGCAGCACAAAAGTGCCGCCTGTCAGGCTCAATGTCATATCCACTTTTCCATTATGAAAGTGGCGTATTGGAGGGCCGATCCTTGTTTACGGAATGAAACCGCCCCTCCCTGCATCATGCTCAAACAAACGAGTGATCCCTGTCCCGGTTTAGCCAGCCGTTTCCCCGGCCCGCATACATTCCCTGCGGGCCGTGCTGTATTGCCGTGGCGGTATCTCCGGTCAGCTCCCGGCCTGCTGGCTCGGAGCGGATCAAAGGTTTTCTATTCCGTTTTCATCACCCCGATCTCGGAGCCGCAGTGCCCGCACTTTATAATGAAATCGGGATACCGGCCCTTCTTCGGGGTAATCATCTGCGTCTTTGTACCTGATACTGCATCCATGATCCGCCGCCCGCATACCGGGCAGCAGACAGGCCGCAGGGTTTTCCTTAGCCCATTGGTCTGCGCCTCCTTCTTCCTGCGCATCTCATATACGCCCCTTTCTGTCGCCGCCGCTGTCCGGCGCGGGAGAGTATATGACCTGCTATGATTGCTTTCCTACATGACAAGCTCCGCCAGCCACGGAGCAACCGGCCTCGCCAGCAGACGGGCGTTCAAGTACGCCATTTCTAACGTCAGGCAGGTATTGCCTAAATAATACCCGTCCATGATGGTGAGGGTCATAGCAAGGTCGGGGTTCTCCATATCGGTCAGACAGATCGGCAGAAGATACTGCACCCTTCCTTGGTAGCCCTGCGGCACCACAATGCTCGGTTCAATGAGCGCCTTCCGCCGCGCCAGTTCAACTGCCGTTTCCAGTAGCAGGGGCAGGTTCTGCGCGTCGCGGATGGAAGCGGGCAGGCGGTAAAGGTTCTCCTCGTCGCCCAAAATGTGGTCTATGTTTACCCGTATCGGCCACTCCGGGTTGTAATTGACGCCATACTGCGCCATATAGTAGCTGGGCTTTTTCGGGAGCGGACTTATATATTTGAGCCACGGTGAAAGCTCGTCCGAAAAGCCCCGGAAATACCAGTCCAGCATACTGGCCTGCCGCTTGTTCCGGTCAAAGCAGCCATAGATTGCTTTGTACCGGCGTGTGTACAGGCCCGTATGGAAGCAGACAAATTCATTCTCCACATGGAGATAGTCCGCCGCCTTCTCCGGGTTCCGTTCTTCGTTAAAATCAATGACTTGTTTTTTGAATATCGAGTGGATATATCGCTCTAATATCGGAGTATCTGGATTTTTCGTATGGTAGTCTGGATTCCGAAACCTCCACGGCTCCGGGAGCGCCAGCCCCGCCAGCTCGTCGAGCTGGCAGTACCAGCCCGGCACATAGGCGAAGGAAAACAGGTCTGGCAGTAAATTCATATCAGTTCCCTCCATTTTTTCTGGATCACGTCCACAAGGTGCATTTGTACCTGAATTTTCTTGTCCTCGTCGATTACCCTGTGGATTTTGCCGTCGGCCCCCGCAACATCAGAAGTCACAAGGGAATCGTGGTAAGGCTCATATATCCCCAAAATTTCCTCCAACGCCTCCGGCTCGCCGTGAACCGCTCTTTTGATCAGCTCATAGTTTAATTCATGGATCTCGTCCCCGCTTTTCATAATACTCGCGGATTTTGCTAAATGCGCGCTGCCGCAGGTTGTAGACAGTGCGCGGCGTCACCTCCATCTTTTCCGAGATTTCCCGGTCGGAAAGGTCGCCCCAAAAGTCCAACAGCAGGACGTTCCTCTGCTTTTCCGGCAGGGATAACAGTGCTTTATATAAAGTTTCGCTCTCCACCGCACAGGAGTATCCGCCCACATAAAGCACGAAAGACTCGGAAGGGTATTCATCCCTGCGGCCTAATGTTTCCAGAAGATAGTCTACCGGTTCGTCGGCAAAATGCTTGTCCCGGTTGCCCTCGGCCCGGTCTAAATTTCTGACAAAGTTGCGCGACACCGTTTTGCAGAAGGAATCGAACATGGCGCAAATTCGGTCTTCGTTTGAAGGAGATAGCATGGCACTTCCTCCCTTCTGTCAGATTCGAGCGCGGCTGGTTTTTCACCTCCTCGTAATACCAGAACACATCTCGGCATGGCAAACCGGAAAGATTTTTGAATATTTCTCAAAAAAATTTACTGCCATTTCTTGACAGTTTTCGACAATGCAATGTAAAAAGGCCAATCTACACAAGGCAGATTGACCTTTTTGGGCAAGATATGCTTGCCTTGATGTAAAGAAAATTTTATTTTGTTTTTCTTATCTGTATTATGTATCTCAGCCCCTTAGAAAAATAATGGCTTACCCACACAAACAAAGCCATGACTGCCACATAATCTGCCAGAAAGAAAATCAACGGTTCCTCAAAATCAAAAAATGCAAAGTGATTTTTCAAGAGCATATACCGTCCAATCTCCCTCTGTATGAAAGCATACACGCCATACCCGGCGATAAAGGCGGCAATCCCACGAAGCAGCCATTTTCCTGCTGTTGGAAGTTTCTTTACAAACCGCTTTGCCATCCCCATCATTATGCTCCAATGTAATCCAAGATGAAGTGACATCAACACAAATCCCCAATAAGCGGAAAGCATGTGAACCTCTCTGGCAAAAGCCCGCCCACCCTTGATCGGAAGAAATGACAATGCGTGTTCGGAAAGAATCACTCCGCTATACATGGAACCGACCATTGTGAGCAGGATTCCAATAACAAGAACAGTCTGCCAAATACGAAACAATGTATATTTCCCTTTGAAAACGCAATGGCACCATTTTCGGTTCAAAATATGATGGATAAGGAAAAGACAAAACATCCCTATCCCAATCCACTCATGCGCCGCCTCGCCAATCAGCTCATAAGTCATCAGAAGCAGCAGCATGACCGTCATCCCAATATCGACCACGATTTTCAAAATTGTTTTCCGTTTCATGCTGCCTGTCTCCTTTCGCCCTAACGGATAGATTTCCTTTTTTCTATAATCCAATTCAAAATACTTTTATCCTGAAATAAAATATTCCCGCCGCCGTGATAATTGTAAATTCCACGGCTGTTAAAATATTCGTTATCCGGGATCTCCAGACACAGTACATCCTCTATCTGGCTTTCTGTTAAGCCTGTATCCAAATAGGCTTCATGCAAACCGTTATAAGCGTCCCTTGCTTTCCCTGAACCGTAATACTCGTCATTTTCAGCCATAAAGATATAAACAGCAACGCCATTTTCTGCAATAGACTCAAAGGTTCCATCCCATTGTGAAGCACCGTGTAAATAAGCTGCATATAAGTCCGGGCGCATGGATACAGCCTGCGACATCGTTTCTCCGCCAGCGGAATATCCGGCAGCATATACCCGTTTTACATCAACGGGAAAATTATCAAGAAAATACTCCGTCAATTCTATCGCCTGCCTTGCGGATTTCTCCCGCCAGTCGGTAAGCTGTGCCGAAACAACAATCATATCTTCGTCAAGCTCCGTCCATGCCAGAAAACCGCTCCAATTCAGATTACTAACGGAGGAATCCTCTCCAAACCACATCATGTCATATCCCGGCATGACTACCATCATAGGGTATTTTTTACTCTCGTCAAAATCCTCCGGCAGATAATAGCTGTAATGAATATCCCCGTCCGCTCCGGTTAATATTTGCTCCGCAACGAGCGTACTTCCCACTGATAAATCCTCCTTCTTTTCTGTGGCAGAGATTGTTGGAACAGTCTCATTTGCACTTTCGGAGGATTCTTCCGTAGAGCTGTTTTCTATCTGCACAGCGTTTTCTGCCGATATATTATTATCAATATCTTCTTTTGCGCCACATGCAGTAAACAGGAATAGCGCAGCTAATATACCAAACAAGATTGTTCCGTTTTTCATTCTCTGCCACCTCGCCTCTGATTTACCTGTGAAGCCCCGTCAGCATTTCTACCGTTGCCGGGTCATAGTGGGAAAAGAACAGGCTTTCCTTTTCATCCAATGCCTGAATTGCCGCCATATCCTCATCATTCAGCACAAAATCAAACACATCCATATTCTGAATCATGCGCTCCTTGTGCGTAGACTTCGGGATTACTACAACACCGCTCTGGATCAGGAAGCGGAGAGCAGTCTGCGCCGCACTCTTGTTATATTTCTCCCCAATCTTCGTCAAAACAGGATTGGTAAAGAAATCTTTGCGCCCCTCCGCAAAAGGCCCCCACGATTCATGCTGTACGCCATATTTCACCATATATTCATGTGCCTGTGCCTGCTGCTGGAACACATGGGTCTCCACCTGATTGATCGCCGGTTTCACTTCCACAAAACTGCACAGGTCAATCAGACGGTCAGGGTAGAAATTCGATACACCGATAGCGCGAATCCAGCCTTCCTTATATGCTTCTTCCATTGCCCGGTAAGTTCCATAATAGTCATTGAAAGGCTGGTGGATAAGCACCAGATCAATATATTCCGTCTGCAGCTTACGCAGGGATTCCTTCAAAGAAGCCTTCGCTTTTTCATAGCCACCGTTGCTGATCCATACTTTTGTGGTGATAAATAATTCTCCACGGGGAACGCCGCATTTTTTAATTGCATTGCCCACAGCTTCTTCATTCCCGTATGCCTGCGCCGTATCAATGGAGCGGTAGCCGACACTGATTGCATCCAGCACACAGCGTTCACATTCCTCATTGCTTACCTGATACACACCGTATCCCAACACCGGCATCTTGATCCCATTGTTCAAAGTTACATATTCCATGACTTTCCCTCCTGTAATCATTATTTTATTTTTTTGTAATCTTCACTGTTGACCGGTTCACACCATTCTGTACGCACGTTTTCCCCCGGCACCTCTACCGCCAGATGGGAGAACCAACTGTCCGGCGCTGCTCCATGCCAATGCTTCACGCCTGCCGGAATATTGACGGTATCTCCCGCTGTCATGCAGACCGGTTCTTTTCCCCATTCCTGATAAAAGCCCCTGCCTGCCACACAAACCAGAATCTGTCCGCCGCCCTTGTCAGCATGATGGATGTGCCAGTTGTTCCGGCAGCCCGACTCAAAGGTCACATTAAAAATACCCACCTGCTCTTTGGAAATCGGAAGCAGATAGCTCTGCCCTGAAAAATACTGTGCAAACGCATCGTTTGGCTGGCCGATTGGAAATATCATAGACTTTTCATGCAGAGCCTTTTCATCTGTTCCGTTTGTTTCATCATTCCAGATTTCCTTTGCCAGACGGAACGCCGCCCACGCCTTTGGCCACCCTGCATAAAAGGCCGCATGTGTAATGATCTCGGCAATTTCAGTTTTCGTTATGCCGTTTGCTTTTGCCGCTTCAAGATGATGAACAAAAGAGGTATCGGTAAGCCCCTGCGAAAGCAGCGATACAACCGTGATAAGAGAACGGTCACGGAGAGACATTTTATCTTCCCGGCTCCATACCTGCCCAAAAAGCACATCATCATTCAGCTCTGCAAATTTAGGGGCAAATTCCCCAAGTGCAGTCCTTCCTGCTGTTTGTTTTACCGCCATGCTGTATTCCTCCTATAACATTGATGAAAATATTCTCATAATTTCTCCGACAATCTGCCCGCCTCGGAGCGATTGGTGACCATTCCTGCATACTCCATCCCATAAAGCCCTGCAAAACGCTTCATAGTATATTCCCCGGCCTCCATCATCCATTTTTCCGGAGCTGCTCCCTGAAAGAGAAAATACAGCGATTTTCCCGATAAAGCTCCTTCCTCTACCAGACCATAAAAGCGATCCAGCATATTGCGCACAGAGCCGCAGATATTGTGCCAATACAGCGGGGAGCCAATCACGATCACTTCCGACTCCTTTATTTTTGCAATAACCTCTCCGAGCTGATCATCCGGGAAGTCCTGCCCGTAGCTGCCGATCCGGTAATCGGTCAGATTCAGCGTTTCATAATCCCTGCCCTTTAACAATTCTTTTGCAAGCCCCGCTGTATTGCCGTTTTTATTCGGGCTGCCGTTGATAAATACAATGCTCATTTTGATCTTCCTCCTTTATCATGCAAATCACTGTTCCCTGTTCCAAAAAAACCTAAGTCCATTGTAGGTATATTCATCACTGGCTATCCCATCGTGAACATATCCCTCCCGTTCCAAAAAGGACAGATTTCCATCCGCCTCATTGTCCGCAAAACGGAATGTGCCATCCGAAACACTCCCCATTGCCATAATTTGCGCCTTAAATGCACTGTACGCGAAATCATCCGTGCCAGAAGCAGCAAATATAAAAAAATCATCAGAATCATGACCGGATTCTTTTACCAGTTCCGCCATGTATTCACCGTCTGTGGAGTAGCTTCCGCTCATAGGCATAAAATACCGGAAATAATCAAGCGCATACCGGAAAGTACACCATGTATTGACAGAACCCATTGAAAAACCGCCAAATCCTCTGTGATCGCGGGACGCTTTTATGCCTTCCAACGAGGTATTCTCCGCATAAGTGCTGTATTTACTTTCCACCGCCGGAATCAGGTCATTTACCAGCTCATTGTGAAACTGGTCTGTCAACTGAAGCGCAAGGCTGTAATCCCCGCTGTCCTTGCCGCTTGTATTATTATAGGTCGGTAGGACGATAATAAGGGGCTGTATCTTCCCATCTTCTATGGCATGGTCGATCACATACTTAAAAGAGTTCGGGTTTTGGTCTGTTCCCATAACCGTTGTTTCATTGCTCCATCCGCCATGACTTAAATAGAATACATTATATTTCTGATCTTCTGAATAGCCATAAGGCAGATACACCCACGCCTCTTTTGTCAGTTCCTGCGTCCGTTCCTCATAGGAAAAGGATTCCCACGTCTGATAGGTCAATTTTTCCAGCATTCCCGGATGTTCCGAAGGACTTTTATATTCAGCCGGTATATATTCCAGTTCCTCCGGTACAGTCCCGCTTAGGTCGGTTTTGTTTCCCTCTATCTGCATATTTTCTGCCCCCGCTGGTATTCCATCTGTATCCGATTTCAGATTGAGGCTTTCCGCCCATTGCCTGATTTCTGCTTCACTTTCCGCCACATCATTTCTGGAAAGAGAAAACGTATTTTCGCTTATAGCTGCGTCGGGCTGCAATTCAGAAATCGTATTCCTTGTGTCAGAAAAACTACTGCCGCCATGTGTTACAAAAGGAATGATTGTTTTGGCTCCGAAGTCATATTCCTCCAAGAACGAATATACCGGCATAGGCAAATCTCCCCACCAATTCGGGTATCCTAAAATGATGGTATCATATCGTTCCAGATTTTCGATATGGCTCGCAAGCTCCGGTCGCAGGTTTTCCTCCTGTTCATCTGCAGCCTGATCCACTAACGAATCATGGTCTAAGGGATAATCCTGCACGGTTTCTATTCGGAACAGATCGCCGCCCACTGTTTCCTGTATGATCTTCGCGACAAATTCTGTATTTCCCTCCCGCTCCCCATCCCTTACCACAATACTTGCACCAGAAATGGCATCCACACCGGAAGTATCTGCATCCTCCGGCATAGAAAAGTAAGCAATTAAAACGCGGGAGCCTGTACTTTCATTTTTCCCCGGCTCCACCTTTGCAGGTGGAGCCGTACTGTCTGATACAATACTTTCTTCCGGCAAGGATTGTTTTTCTTCCTTTTTTCCACAAGCGGCCAGTGTAATAATCATTAACACACTTGCGAGAACAGCTATTATTTTTCTCATAGTCTGGCTCCTGTTATAATCCTAATCCTTCTACCCATGACCGGACTGTTTCTTCCGAAGCTCCTGAGCGGAAACGCTCACCTTCCAGCCATTCCCCCGTTCCGGCCATTTCTTCAAGCAGTTCGCCACTTTCACCCAAACCGGAGCTTGAAGAAGTGCAGAAAGGTATCACCGTTTTTCCTGTGAAGTCATTCGCCTTTATGAAACCGTCTACAGGCCATGCCGCAATCCCCCACCAGATCGGGTATCCGATAAACACTGTATCGTACTCGTCCCAATTATCCACCGTATCAGATACAAGCGGGACATCTCTTTCATCCTCATTGTCATGTTCTCTGGATACGCGGCTGTCATCATCCGTCCAATCAAGGTCAGCATTTGTATAAATTTCCGTGGGCACGATCTCAAACAAATCTCCGCCCGTAGCAGAAGCAATATAATTTGCAACCTCCTCCGTATTCCCGGAAGCTGAATAGTAAACAATCAGCGTTTTTCCGCCCGTACTTTCCACATCCGTATCGACAGTATTATCCTCGTTTTCTGACTGGCTGGCAGAGGACGTTTCAGAAGACTGCTCCGCTTTTTCCGGCTCCGACGTAGTCTCGCTTACCGGTTCCGAAGAAGGTTCCGGCGTGGTATCCGTTGCCTGCTGATTATTGCCACAGGCCGCAAGGCTGAATACAAGTAATACACTCAATAAAATAGCAGTTAGTTTTTTCATAATCGTTTTCTCCTTTTCACTTAATTAAAACACTCTTTGAAAATTCCTAATATTTCTTCATGGGTCAGCTTCTTATAGCTGCAGGAGACAATCGCACAGGAATCTGCAATCGCTTTCAAATCCGTGTTTTCATCCACACCTAACTCCCGCAGGTTCACAGGCAGACCAATCTCCAAAATAAAATCTTCCAGCGCATTGATACCGGCACGGGCAATTTCCTCGTCCGTCTTTCCCTCCGCAGAAATTCCCCATACATTCTCAGCAAAACGCTTAAACTTTGCCAGCCCCTCCTTATAGATATGACGATAATAAACCGGATGCAGTACCGCCAGCCCAGCGCCATGATTGCAGTCTGTATAAGCTCCAAGCTGATGTTCCATCTGGTGGCATTGAAAATCTGTCCTCTTTCCCAGCTTGATGATCCGATTTTCCGCCATTGTTGCGTCCCACATAAGGTTACTTCTGGCCGTGTAGTCCTCCGGGTTTTTAACGGCCACCCGCAGATTACGGATCACATTCCGCATAAGCGCCTCGGCAATGTCGTCGGAAACATTGTCCTCGTCCGGCTCGCTGAAATAAATTTCCATGATGTGCGAAAGAATGTCAAAACTGCCGGATACCATCTGGAATTTTGGGACGCTATAAGTATAGGTCGGATCAAGCAGGGCGAACCTCGGATTGCATTTCGGATAATCACGCCCGGTCTTTATTTTCAGTTCTTCGTTGGTAATGACAGCCCCGCCATTGCACTCGCTCCCGGTTCCCGCTACTGTGACGATCACACCGAGCGGCAGAGGATCAAAATCAAAAATACCGGGACGCGCCCAAAAATCCGCCCATACATCCCCCTGATACCGGGCGGCAATGGATACTGCCTTACAGCAGTCCATAACCGAACCGCCGCCAATACCGAGGATCAGTCCCACATTGTTTTCCTTTGCCAGCCTTGCACCTTCCAGCACTTTCGTATAAGTGGGATTTGCCATAATGCCCGGAAACTCAACAATATTTTTCCCCGCTGCTTTCAAAATTGCTGTTACCTCGTCATAAACACCGTTCCGTTTAATGGAGCCGCCGCCGTATGCCAGCATGACCGTATCGCCATATCCTTTTGTCAGACAGCACAGGTATTCCTTTACACACCCTTTCCCGAAAAACACCTTCGTTGCGTTTTCAAAAATAAAATTGTTCATCTTCCTGTTCTCCTCTCTATGATTGATTTTCTGTCTGGTTTTCCCAAAATGCTACTGCCTCGTTTATCCACCCTTCCGCAACCGTTCCGGTTCCTATTCCGAAACCGTGACCGAGGCCCGGATATTTGTGAAACTCTGTGGGGATTCCAAGCGCATCCAGATTGCGCAGACGGTTTTCCATTGTCCGCCAGCTTGCAATGCCATCATTTTCCCCGACACATACAAAGGTTGGCGGGTCGCTTTCTGTATGATCGCTGTGGCCGGTATATTGCATAATAACCGCACCGGGACGGGGCAGTTCATTTCCCCCAAAAGCAGCCGGGCCATAAGAGCCAAGCCACGCCGCCATCCTTGCGCCTGCGGAACCTCCCCACACAGAATAACAATCGGTATCTACTTCAAGCTCCTCTGAATGTTCAAAAATGAAGTTGACTGCCCTCGCTAAATCTTCACATGCTGTCTGCGCCCCGGGCCGGTAAATCAGGGCAAAAGCGTTATATCCCATTTTAGATAATTCCAGAGCGTGGGGAAAGCTGTCCTGCATTGCACCCACATACGCAAATCCCCCGCCTGCATTACAGACAGCAAATTTTTCTCCGGGATTTCCTTTGAAGAAGAATAGTCCTGTATCCTGTTTTGCAGGGTCAGCCATCTTTTCTTCATCAGTATAAATGTCATAAAAACAGGTTTCTCCTGCCGCCGCATGATCTCTTAGATAATTCGCAATCTCTACCGTCTTTTCCGGGTCAATATTGCTATACCATGTAAGCCGCAGCGTCCCCAAAGTGTTCCCGCTATAATATCCACTATCTACTGGAAAAATCAGCCTGCCATACTCTCCGAAAACTGGATCAGATATAACCTCGACTATTTTTGTATCTGTTGTATACGGTTCATTTATCCTCGTTTCTGCCTGCACAATTCTTTCTGCTCCTTCGGTTTGCTGCAAAAGGCTTTCTGTTGTTTCTTTTCCAGATTCTATCTCCGCAATATTGCCAGAGGCTTTATTTGCACCGCATCCTGTAATGCAAACCAATAGACAAACAAACGCAACAGTACAAATAGATTTTTTCAATTCCATCACCTCCGTTCTGCTCTTACTACTCATATTATAAAAAAAGCAAGACCTCAAGAGAAGTCTCGCTTTGTTCATCAGTTTATACTCAAAAGTTATAACTGTTTTTCTTCTTCAATTTACAGCCATTTGTGCTGCTTCCAAGAATTTCTTTACTGTTTCTGATGGTTGCGGAGAATGGAGCAGGCCAAACGGGATACTATGCTCCCATTCAACCGGAATCACTTTCAAAAGCGGATGTACGTTAGCCCAGCCCGGAATTGCCAGCAAAACATCATTGCTGTTCTCACACCGATTGAAAGCCTCCATACTGTAAAAATCAAAATCTACAATATGTATCTGGTTATGATTCTGCCAGAGGTCATCCCGAAGCCTGTCTACATAGTTACTCCAATCCCGGCGCATTAACATCAGGTTCTCTCCATAAAGGTCTATTATTTTCAGCTTATCTTTTGCAGCAAGCCGGTGATGGATAGAAACCGCGCAGCAGAACGGTTCACGGGATAATGGAAGCCCGGCACAGTGCCGCAAATCCAGCATGGTTTCATCAAAAATACCAGCAACCACATCTATATTTTTACCGAGGTTAGCCAGAATTTCTCTGGCATTTTCCGGCGTATTCTCAAAGGGAATAATCTGGAATTTCAAATCCGGGCAATGTTCCTGTATCTTTGGCCATAGCTGCATTAAGAGCTGGGCTGGTGTCATAGGTGAGCTGCCAATCCGAATGACGCTCACATTATCCTGCATAGCGTTTTTTGCCCTTGTAATGGAATCACGGCAATACTGAATAATATATTTTACATCCTGATATAACGATTTTCCCGCCTTCGTTAAAGTCAGCCCCCTATGCGTCCGTTCAAATAATTTTATACCCAATGAATCTTCTAAAAGATTGATCTGCTTAATAACTGCCGTTGGAGTAATATAGGACTCCTCCGCTGCCTTGTTAAAACTCCCGGCATCCGCCACACGGATAAATGTATCTAATTGTGGGTTATACATGAAATATTCCCTCCCTTGTCTTTTTTCTGTATTCGTCTCTGATCGGCAGGTTTTTCTGCCTTTCGCGGTATCATCCATGTGTGGCCGAAACGTACAACACCCTCAATCCGATTCCCCTCGCACAGTTTTTGGACACGCCGCTCAGATATTCCCCATTTTTCTGCCGCTTCTTTTACAGAAATATAGTCAAGCAAATTTGCCACCTCCCATTGATATACCGTTATTATATACGGAGAAGCGAATAAACGCAAGTAAGCGTATGTGTATAAAATCTGAAATTTCTTTGAAAAAGGCTTGCTTTCACACCGAAAATGTGTAAGCTGTCACTCACAAGGCAAGCAGCCAGTACAAAAAGCACATACAAAATGAAAGGTGGAAAACATTATGAAGACAGGAAAAATCACAGCAAAATTGAGGGACGCGGTTCCGGTATGCCTTATGGTAGAGGGTAAGGAAGTAAAGAGATATAAGAATATTGACCTGCCGGATATGCTCAAAGAGGTGGAAATGCTGGACTTTCATTTCAACGTACCGGAGGACGGCAAAATCACTTTTGAAATCAGCTATGCACAAGGCGTACTGCCGGAGGTATTCCCGGAGCCGCGGGCGAAAATGACACGGGCCGAGAAGGCAGCAGCCAAAGCGGCAGCGAAGGCCGCAGCAGAACAAGAAGCCACGGCAGAAGAAAATGCCCCGGAAGCCCCGCAGGAAGTAACGACGCTGGTAGAAGTAAAGCCCTTCGATATAGCGGCCCTGATCGCGCCGCCTACAACCGAGGACACCGCACCGGAAACAGAACCAGAAGCCGAGGAAATCACCGAGCAGGCAGCGGAAGAATCTGGGGACAAGGACGAGGAAGCCGGAAGCATGGAAATCCACTACAATGTAACCGGGCCGCGCAGAAAGGAATTAGCGACTGCAGTAGGTAACTTTATCGGCATGGCTCCGGTATACATGAAAGCCCCGACCTATGGCTTCGCGGTAAGCAATTACATCATTGACAAGAACGGAACCCTTACCGGAGAGAGCAACAAGGCATTGGTGGAAGCACTCGCAAAACAGGGCTTCACCGCCGCATAAGAAAGCAATACCCGGCCCCGCTTCGGCGGGGCTTTTTGCTGCCCGGATATTCCGACGAAAATATATTTTAAGCACTTTAGAGCTTGTCTTTTTCCTAAAAATGTGTAAGCTGTCACTCACACAAACAATATATGCAGTAGGGAGGATACAAATGGAAAGTAAGTGTAAATTCTATGAATTGGATTTAGAGGCGCAGAAAGAAGCCGAAGAAATGGACGCTTGGCTGCCAGAATGGTTCAAGGCGGAAGAAGCAGCTTATATCGCCGACATGGAAGCACAGGCAGAAGAAAATGATCCCCTTTCAAACTGTGGGCCTTTCTGTAAATTCCTCAAATCCGGCAAAGGTTATCCGGGCGAATATGTATATTATTGCTGCGCCGAAGGAAACGAGCATATTATTGATGTAGACTTCAACGAGTCGGAAATAATCTAAACAAAGTCCCGCTTCGGCGGGGCTTTTGCGTCCCCAGCCATAGAAAAAAGATATGTTTTAAGTATTTTAGAGCTTGCTTTTTCAACCGTTGTGTGTAAGCTGTCACTCACAGAAAACAAAACATATCTTTAAGGAGGCCCACACAATGGCAAACTATTCTATTGAAATACAGCGCAACAATGTAACTCTCGCACAATTCCTCCGGTATGTCCGGCAGCAATGCGAAAAGAAAGGCATCTATATGGAGATTGACCGGGAGGAATTTGAAAACCCGTACCACCCCGAAAGTTCCAGCTACACCATAATCGACGGCCAGAAGAAATGCCATTTTGCCGGATACAGGACAGTGATAAACCACCGGCGCAAAATTGCCAGCTATCAGACCTCGCAGGGCTTTACAATATACTATTACACAGACGAGTTGGAAACATACGAAGAAACCCAGCTATATCACAATGACTGGACGGAGGACGGAACCGACGCGCCATGCCGAGCGGAAACCTGTAGAACCTTCGCCTATGACTTCCAGACCTATATCCTGAACCATGACGGCTCCATGTATAACGAAATCTGCGAGTTTACCTTTGACGACGAGAAAACCGGCCACGGGTATTATTATCAGGCAAACCGCGACAGCGAGAATGAATAGGGAAAGCGGCCCTGCTCCGGCGGGGCCTTTGCGTCCTCGGTCATAGAAAAAAGATATGTTTTAAGACCTTTTGAGCTTGCTTTTCCACCCGTGGTGTGTAAGCTGTCACTCACAGAAATAAAACATATCTTTGAGGAGGACGCGACTATGCTGCAAATATCTGAAATCGTAAAGAAAACCGAGGAAATGTTCGACCTGTTCAACGAGCATTTCTATGACAACGAATTAACCCGCCCAGCCATCACTGTATCCCCGGACGGCGGGCGCGGCGCATACGGCTGGTGCAGTATCAATGAAATCTGGAACGCCAGCGGCGAGAAGTACCGGGAGATCAACCTTTGCGCCGAATACCTTGACCGGTCAATTTTCGAGCTGGCGGCCACACTCTTACACGAAATGGCCCACCTTTACAATCTGGTGCATGACATTCAGGACGTAAGCAACAACGGCTATTATCACAACATGAAATTTAAGGCCACCGCCGAGGCCCACGGCCTACATATTGAAAAGCACCAGAAATACGGCTGGACGGTAACAACGCTGGCCCCGGAGGCGGAGGCATGGATCAGAGAAACCATAGGCGAGGCCGGTATCAATGCAAGCCGCCTGCAAGAGCTGGGAACCACCAAAGGCGGGAGCAAAAAATCTAAAAACCGCAGTATCAAATATGTCTGCCCCTGCTGTGGAACCATTATCCGGGCAACGCGGGAGGTCAATGTAATCTGTGGGGATTGCGGAGAGCCTTTCGAGCAGGCATAAAAACACAAAGGCGGAGGCCGCAAGGCTTCCGCTAAATTGTTCTTATACTTTTTAGCGGAAAACTTTTCAGCTTCCACCTATTTGAAAAGGTGTTCAAATTCAAAGCTCATAATACCAACCGCCAAACAATTAAAGAAAAATCCCAGCTTTATTCTTATTACGGTAAACCTTCTCAAACAAGAGAAATCCCCGAAAGTGCCTGAAATAGTGGCATTTCCGGGGATATATACGAAAACAGTCCTTCATATTCAGAGGCTATTTTTCTATTAAAGTTTGTTCCTTGATATGTTGCCAAAATGTTGCCATCTTTTCAATATAATATTGTTGGTTTTACTTTGAATAAACAGCATCATTTCTTGATAGAAGATACACACAATACTGATTCATACTGATACCTTCTCTTTTGGAATGCTCTGCCAATAGGCGATGTAAGCTGCGAGGTAATCTCAATTTAAACTGCCCGGAATAATCTTCCAAGTTGTCTGGTTCATTAATCTTAATCCCCTCTTCAAGTGCAGCTTCAATCCATTCCCTCTTAGCATCTGTTGCATTTACCACCGCTTTTTCTACTGTTTCACCACAAGTAATACATCCCGGTAGATCGGGGTAAGAAACCACAAAACCACCTTCATCCTTATCCTCCACAATCTCCATCCGATAAGACATTGCCATATAATCATTCAGCGTTTTCATCGTTTCCTTCCTCACTTTCTACGATCTGTTTCACCATCTCAACATAAACTTTCTTAATTGGCTCATGTTTTGGTATCGTAATTGGCATACAACCTTTTTTTCTAAATGTATAATGACTGCTTCCACTTCTTGGGGCATTCATCTCATATCCATAGCTCTCTAACACCTTACGCAATTCATCAAACCGAATATCTTTTGATAAAGTGCAAATACGTGCTAATAGTTTATCCCACTTTGACATTCTGAATACCTCCTATCTATATTATATGTGGTGTCATATTTGGTGTCAATCATTTTTATTGGCAAAGATATAAACTACATCTATAACATTTCAATGCTAAATAATCCTTACAAAAATTCCCTGCTCTACGTTTCCGACTGCCAAGCCTCCTTTACATTCCTTTCAAGCGAGGGCTGCACATACCCGCAGGACGAAGCCCTAAACCGTGGCATTTACACCAAAGAGGAATACGAGGAATTTTCACGCATTACGGACTTTTTATCGCAGGCAGGCTTTACTCCGGAAAAGGAAATTTTCTTTGCCAACAAGCCCTTTTCCCTGCAAGCAGATACGCCGGGTAAAAGGGCGCATTGCGGAGCTGACAAGGAAGCAGGAAACCGCCTACGCCGGGTGGGAGTTTGACGGCGGCACGGTGGAAGCCAACCGGGAGGACAACCGCCTGCAAATCTTCTTTGAGGAAAAGCCTGACGAAAAGACCCGTGAAACCTTAAAGGAAAACGGCTTCCGTTGGTCGCCTAAAGCCGGGGCGTGGCAAAGGCAGCTTAACGACAACGCCATTTACGCCGCTGACCGCTTATCCTGCATAAAGCCTTTGTCCGGGAAAAGCCCCACAGAGATACAGAAAGAAGCCCGCACAGCCGCCAAGACAGAGAAAAAGCTCTCTATCCGGGCGCAGCTTGCACAGGACAAGGAAGCGTTAAAAAACGCCCCAAAAAAGGCAGCGGAGAAAACGAAAAAGCAGGGCTTAGAAAGGCGCTGAACCATGCAGAAATTTGAAAATGTGGATATATTAAAATCCCTCAAAGTTATCATGCAGACCCACACCGAACACTTTCAGTCTGATTTTGACATAGACATAAAGACGTTGAAGCAGGCGGCGAAAAGCCCGAACCTGGAGGACAAAAAATATTTGTGGATATGCCGCCCCGCCGGGACGTGGCGCTTGCGGGAACGTGACACATTCATCAAAGGCTCATGGGAACATAACACGTTCTGCTTCTACGCCGAGCAGACAAGGGACAAGATACTTGCCTACGCCGTGGAACTGATGGGGATTGAGAAAGGCAGGGTAACGGGCAACCTCTACGAACTGGACTACCAAAAGCACTACGAACACGTCAAGGACGCTTCTGTAACCCCCGGAGCTACCAAGCTGATCTATGAGAACGGGGAACGGACACAGGAAGCCGACAGGCGCATTACCGTGGACACTGACCCGGACTTAGGGAAATTCCTTTCCTTTGAGGAACAGCCCAAAGACCCCGCCGCCTTACAAAATGTACTTAGGGACGAAAAGCACAGCCGGGAACGTCTGAAAAGCGGCGACATAAAGGCGCATATCGAAACACTGTCCAGCAAGGGTAGAGAGAAAAAGCCGTCCTTACGGGCGCAGCTTGCACAGGACAAAAAGAACGTAAACGCCGCCCCGAAGAAACAGGCGGCAAAGAACAAAAACAAGGGATTGGAGGTATAGGCGCATGGGACAATTCAATTTTGAGGAAACAAACCTTATCTGTTGTTACAGGAGGAAAACAAGGGCGGCTACGGTGGCGGCAATGACCGCCGCCCTGTCCTACATGGAAACGGAGATACAGGAGCTTGTGGGGCGCACATCGGAAAAGCTGAAGAAACTGACCGAGGACGAATTTGCCGGGCTTGTGTTCCTGCCTGCTGAAGATATGGAGTAATGAAACGCGGGGGAATGGCAGCTTATACAGTGCCATTCCCCGGTATCTCTTTTACGCTCTTGTAGACGCATAGAAGCCGCTTTAAGTACATACCTGCAATTTCCCCCCGTCTTTGCCTTAAAAGCCCTTAGAAAGCCTTATAACGCTTTCTTTTGCCTATGCGATAATGATATGAGATTTATTATGCCTTAACATCAAAACTGTTCTGCAAATTTTCTTCATTTACAGATTGTCCGCCTGCTATCGGAAGTCCTCTTTTGGCATTTCCCCATGCTTCATTATAAATCATACACATTTCCGTCTGTCTAGCTGCTTCTGCATTAGTGGTATACATTGTCCACCCATTATTGGAATAGGTTGCCACCATTTCCCCATTCTTATCATAAAACTCTATGTACTCACTATTATCTGACGGTAGTTTCTGATATTTCACTTTCCCCTCAAGCAGGGTAGCCACAAAATCTATCGGCTTTAACACATTTTGTCTGTTTCTTGAAACAGCTTTAAGACCAGAAGTGATGATACCCTTTCTGTCCGGGGACACTTCTGATGTATAGTTTTTCATCAACCTGTTATAACCCTCTGATTTATTTTGGAATGTACCCTTTTCAAAATCTTTATAAGCCTGCTCTACAATCTGCTTTCTGTATTCTTCATCACTTATACCGCTTTTCTTTTTGGAAAACACATACTTATCATTAAAATCGGGTACATTGATACCACCTATACTGCCCGTTCCAGAAAAGACCCTTTGCTGTAATGAACCTTTCAACGAATTAACCTGCATTATTTCAAATTCTCCTATATATTTCTTCTCTGCTTATTTTCCCAATACAACTTATATAATAAGTCCGGGCAAAATGCCCTTTATCAGCCAAGCAGGGAAGCCGTATCTGTAACAGTTTCCGTCATAACATTTGCTTCATAAGCATTAGACGCTTTCGACAATAGCCTTTCATTGTTCCATGACTGTAATAGACGGCTTCTTTCCTGTTCCTGCTTCGCAATCTTCTCATTCAACATTTCCTGCTGCTGTTTTTTTACCTGCGCCCGCTTTTCAAGATATTCTTCCAAAAGCTCTTTTTGGCTATCTTTCTTGTCGCTTGTTTTTTTATAAAAACTATTTTGTGAACGGGCATAAAATTCTGAATCATTGTTGACAGACCAACCATCTGCTCTATAATCTTTAGCAGTAGCACCTACTGTAATTACCATAGAACAATCTGGTGCCGGAGCAACAGAGCCAGTCATATCACGTCTAATCAGAGACAGCATTTGTTCCCTGTACTTAGGATCAGCTTTCATATTCCTAAATGCTTCCTCTGATATGTTGATTGCAACATTCGCTATTGTTCTATCCTTTGGTATCTTTTCAATTTCAGCATAAAATTCCTTTTTAAATATTGCCATTTCTTCCGCTTCCGATAATTCCTTTGTTCCGTCTGTTTTTTCCAGTGCGAACTTCTCCGTATTGTTTACGCTTTTTGTTGTTGCTACACTGTACTGATAATAACTCTGTCCTACTCCACTAATAGCCATTTTTTAATCCTCCAAATTTCTTTTTTTAATCAATGAAAATTTTGCTGCATTTTTGACTTTTCCAATATCCTTATGCCATTTTCTATGCTTTATCCCCCACTGCCCTGCATATCGAATTTATATCCGACACCTAACAGTGTCTTTATATACACTGGATTTCTGCTATCTGCTTCAATCTTTTTCCGCACGTTGTATATCACATTTACAACGCTTGAATGGCAGCTATCACTATTCATATCCCAAACGGCTTCAAAAATCTGCTCCTGCGTAAACACCCTGCCCGGAGAGGACGCTAAATAAGCAAGCGTCCCATATTCAAGGCGGGTAAGGGGAATGTCCTCCCCGTCCCGGAGTACCCGGCGTTGGTACAGTTTGATTTCAAGAACGGGAAAGGAGATGACAGAGCTTGTGACTGGCTGCACAGCTTCAAGACCGATTTCATCTGAAAGGACGGACAGTACCTTTTCTATTGCCTTTTCTTCATCATCATTAAAAGTTAATATTAGTATCTTAGCTATGGTATCAGTCCTCCTTTGTTGCTTAATTCCCGTTTAACTATTACTATACATATAATTTTGCAAAACAAACGGGTTTCCCGTCTGCTTATTTTCTCTATACAATTTCATATAGTTCTCTTTTGACTGCTGAAATCTTTTTCCAAATTCCTCAATTTCCTTTATAGGAATTTCTGGAATATGACCTAAAGAAATCTCTCTTTGGGATTTTACTTTTGCACACGCCTTTTGCCATGTTACCTCATTTTCATATTCCTTATCTAACCAATCAATTTCATCTTGTTTTGTCAAAAGTGTTCCGTCCAACTTGTAATATTGTTCATTGCCGTTTTCGTAGCGTTCTTCAATTTCAGCATATAACTTTGCATAACTTAGACCACAGGCATTTGCAATATCCGAATAATCATATTGCCCTTTTTCTTCTCTGATTTCTTTTAATATTTCAGCCCTTGTATCACTAAATGCCGTAGCCGATTGCGTTACCGTATGTTTAACCCTATCCATTATATTTTCTCTATTATTTGATAATTGAGAAATTTCTAAAGTATCTCTATGAAATACTTTCTGTTCTGCATTTTGACTTTCCTGTTTTCCTAAATACTCCCTATCAAACTTGAAAATGTTCGGCAGATGAATAGGATAATCCGAGATACTAATTGACATACTTTTTTCTCTCCTTAAAAATTTATACTATTTATTTTTTCTGCGGTTTTTCTGTCGTTCAGAACCGCCTTTGCCCCTCTAACAGTCCTCCTTTGCCTCAATTCCTGTTTATCCATTCAAAATTTATTATAAATTCCAAAACTTTAGAGCTAACTCTCTGTCAATAATAGAAGTAAGGAAACCCGGATTGCTGATCTGAAATGCTTTAAGGCTTTCAAGAAAAGCAGATTTGCTTTCTGTCTTTATATCAGCAAATGTTTTATCCAACTTCTGATTTTTCACATTCTGTTCCACATATTCATCTGATTGTTTTTCATAATTATCAATCATATTCGGACTTTTTTTCACAGCATTTGAATACCAATTTGTCAAATACTTCAAAGAGTTAATCCCACCGTCCTCTTTGCTGATTTTCTGATACTCTGTATATGCACTGCTATCCATTGTCCTCATTACATCAACTGCGTCTGTCGTATAGACGAGATTGCTTCCATGCCCTAAATAATTGCCTTTCTTTACACCATAATCCATATTTCCACTTCTGTCGGCTTTTCCGCTGCTTGCTAATTTTGCACCAGACTCCATTGCGTCCAGAAACGCTTTTCTCCCATTTTCCGATATGAAGTTTTCCGCTGCATATTCCGCTTTTTTCATTCCTAAAGAGATATTTGCCTGCCGTTCTTCCTCTGTCATGGAACTACTATTCCCAACAAGGAAATTCTGACGGATTATATCATATACAAATGCCTGTTCCTCTTTACTGCAATTTTCAACTGCTGTTGCAATCGCTTTGTCTGCGCCATACATTCCAGAATACGCCGGAAGATGATTTGCAGACTTATCATAGTGCTTAATTTCACTCTGAAAAGCAGCGTCCCTTGCTTCTTTTGCCGCAACTTCTTCCGCTGTCATTTCCCTGCCGGACATGAATTTCTTGCTATCCGCAAGTGCCGCAAGACCGTCCCCGGAAAACTGTACTATGACATTTTCCCCATATTGTGAGGAAATGTCATTTAATACTTTCATAGTTTCCTCTTTTGACATTTTATCCATGACCTTGTTGCCGTCTTTGTCCGTAGTGTTAAACTGATATTTCACTAAGGTATCTTTTTTTGCCGCCGAATTAGAGCCATAACTTTTTAACTGCTCTGTACCAATATAAAACTGGCTGTAATCTTGATTAACATTTACACTTACGGTATATTCGCCCGTTTCTGTCCTTGCTTCTTCGGCGGCTTTTTTCTCTGCCCGTCTTTCAGCCATTCTCTTTTCTTCTGCCTTTTTCTCTGCCAGCTTTTTAGCTATTTTTTCTTTTTCCTCACGTTTCTTTCTGGCTTTTAACCAGCGTTCTTCCTCTGCCTTATACTTCTTCTGCATTTTATTAGTATTGCTATCTCCTGCATTTGCCGTTCTCATACCGCCACAAGATGATTGTCTGTTACCATTGGCATCATATGTAACGGTTCTTCCTCCAAGTACGACACCATCTCTTTGTGCCCACCCGTAAACCATTGAATTTGCCGCCACTTCTCCCGATAAGTTCCATTCTATTTCTTTTGCAAATTCTGGATCATTTGCCATTTTCTTTAAACAGTCATATGAAAGATTTACAGTAACTTTACTGCTGTTGCTCGGTAATACACCACCGTTAGTATTAAAATTTATCTGAGGAAATTTTTTGCATAATTTTTCGTAATATTCCTGTACTTTGTCCTTGCTGTTTGTCTTTACCTCTGTTGCCGCTTTGCTGTCTGCCTTTTTTGCAGTATCAGCGTAGTTTGTTGCATAGTTGCTATAATTATTTGTAATCTCCATTGCTATATAAAGCACCTTTCCTTTCTCTGTCATTAAAAATAGTTTCTATATGGTTTATCGCCAATCAAAACAATTTTTTCATAGGTTTGGCGTGAATGGCTCCATTTTGGGCGCGAAATTTTCAGTGTAGTATCAGATTGCCGCCGCAGGCTTTCCATTTATCATTACTGTAAGACTGAATTTTTTCCTGCCGTCTGTATCAGAAATTTCAATATCAATATCGCCTTTATATTTCTTTGCACACCTTTGGATATTGGATATTCCAATCCCGTGCAGCTTTCCGCTTTCCTTGCTGCTGACAGGCAGACCGCTTTCTTTCTCTATGATAATGTCCTCTGAAAAATCATTTTCAATCTCTATAAAAAACAGGCTGCCTTTCACATAAGAATGTAGCTTTATCTGTTTATTGCCCTCTGTTTTAGGGCAGGCTTCTATGGCGTTTTCCAGTGCATTATTCAAAATAACCGCAATATCATAAATATCTATCAAAAGATTTGGGGGATAGGCAAAATCAACCTTAAACTGTATCTGTTTTTTCTCTGCTTCCAGTCCTTTTTGGTGGATAATAATATCCGTGATCGGATTTCCTGTCTGATAAGTAAAATCTAATTTGCTGACGGTTTCCTCCATTTTTCCGATATAGCTTTCCAATTCTTCATTTACAGAACCTGCCACATTTTTAACAAGTAAGGAAATATTGGCTATATGGCTTCTCATATCATGCCGAAGCCCCCTCATATCAGTATATATGTCCTGTATTTCTGCAATCTCTTTCTGCATTTGCCGTACTTGATTTTCCAGTATGGCACGTTTCCCGGTTTCCTCATTGTATTGTACCAATTTCTGAAACAATATGACGCTTGCAATAATAGTAGATAGCAGCATGACGCAGATAACAGGTATCCAAAATTTTGTTGCCGGAACAGTGTCATAAATAATCACAGTCATTCCAATTCCAACCGATACAATCATCATTTTAATTGTTATAGAAATACACAAGGCTGCAAGGCAAGGCAGAACCAGAAAAATATTTTCATGTGTCTGCAACAGGTAATCTTTTCTTACAAATTTTTTGTCTATCAAAAACAAATATACATATAGCAGCAGAGCATAAAAAAGTGTGCATATAACCGCTATAACTACGACAGAAATATTTGTCCAAACGTAAAGGCTGTCTGACGTATTTAACATTCCTTTTGAAATCAGAAAGTCAAAAAATTCATTCCACAATCCAGTCACCACAACGCTAAATACGCTGACAATATATTTCACAATTTCTTTTCCTGCTATGAAGCTAAAGGCAACAAAAACCTGTTTTTGTATATCTTTCTCAAAGAGAAAAAATTGCATAAACAGCAGGACACAGACATTTACGATTATCCCCACAACTTCACTGATTGGAAATCTATTGTCCAGTATTTCATATACTGCAATCTGAACAAGAAAAAAAGCTGCTCCCCATACTGCCAAAACTGCCTTTTTCCCGTACTTTTCTTTTAAGAAGCCCTGCGAATAAATCCCACTTAATATACTATCAACTAAATAGATAAATACTGGAAGCAACCTATCATACATTAACAATCCCTCCATTTTTTACATACCGCATATAAGTTTTGATGAAATCAGAATATTTCTTCCTTGCAAGGAGCAGGTTATCCCCGTTTGTGACCTGTATGTTATCCGCACTGTAAGCAGAGATTTTTTCCATGTTTACAAGATAGCACCTATGGCAGCGGTAAAAAGTTTTCCCTAACCCGTTTTCCAATTCTTCCATTTTCCCGTAAACTTCCAGTGTCCCATTCGTTGTATGAAAAATGACTTTCTTATTTCCGCTTTCTATATAGTAAATATCTTTCAACAATAATTTCTGCTGCGTTCCCGAACTTTTTACCATGATATATTTTTTTGTCTGTTCACAGGAAACAGACGCTTCTTTCCATGCCCGGCTGAAAACCTCTGAAAACTTTTCTGCGTCAATGGGCTTTATCAGATAATGGAACGCATTTACATCAAACGCCGCTTCCATATATTCCCGATACCCTGTCACAAAAATAATAATGCTCCTTTGCCTGCCGTTTTCTTCCTGTTCCCTAATGCGCCTTGCTATATCTATGCCGGACACTTTACCCATTTCAATATCGAGGAAATAAATGTCAAAGTTTCCTTTTGCATTTATCAATTCTTCTCCCGACTGATACTCCGCAATATCCGCTTCCGACACCTGCTTTTGTATCAGTCGGGAAATTTCTTCCCGGATTGCCCGGTCATCATCATAAACTGCAATCCTCATAAAATCCCGACTTCCTTTCATAACCTAAAAAATATAAAATTCAAATCTGTTTCTTTTATTATATCGTCATTTGCACCTTATTACTAATTGCAAGGGGTGCGAACTACTACATTTTGGGCGTGAAATTTCTGCGCCTTTTAAACGTACACTTTATCTTTCCGCTTCCTTCTCCCGTTCCGGCTGTTTCCCCTGCCGCAAGATACAGTCTACGTTCTGCTTGATTGTATCATACTGCTTTACTTTCTTTTTCAGTTTCCCGTATTCTTGATATAGCTTGTCTTTCTTCTCCGTAAGCTCCTTGTACTCCGTATGCAGCGTTTTGAAGTCGGGCAGCTTCCCGCCATTCTTTGCCGCCTGCTTCAAGTTGTGTATCTTCGCCCACTGTTCGTAGCCCTTGCTCTCCGCTGCTTTGATACTGTTCTGAATGTCTATGAGCATAGAAACGCCCGTTTTTTCCTGCCGTAACGCTTTCGGCTTCGCCCGGTACGTCCCGGCAATCCTCTCCGTTATGGCTTCCACAGTATAGGCTTCCCCAAACGTCTTAGAACGGGTAAAGCGTTCCTGCCCCGGCGCACGGAACGTAACGAACTTGCCCCGCTTTATTTCATAGCCCGCCGCTTCCATGAGCCGCAGGAAATCATCAAAATCTTTTGCTTTGGGAATGGTAGCGTCAATCAACGCTTTCAGCTTTGCTTTCCAACTTGTGCCTTTGCGTTCAGCGTCCCATTCCGCATATTTCTTTCCCTTGTCCTGTCCCGGCGTGACGACTGACAATCCATGTTCCTTACACAGCCTGTCACTCTCATTGCGTATCTGACAATAGCTTTTCTTGTTGGAAACATACTTGCGGTGTGTCGCAAAATCGACCGCACAAAATATGATGTGGTTATGGATATGCCCCTTGTCTATGTGGATAGTCAACACATGCACGTGTGCCCACCGGGCACACCAAAAAGGGTGGACGACAGATTTTATCTGACGTCCACCCTTTTTGTATTTATATCTAATAGTTAAGGTGGCGTATATCAGCTACAAATAGTGCAATCTGGCACTCTGAAAACAACTCCCTTTCAGTTATGATAGTTGCAGGCTTGAAAAAGCCAAAACAATTTTATAGGACACGCATACACCTGATTTTATTTTCGCCTTTTTATCTGTCCATGCTTGCATGGGGATAGAGGGTGGCAGAATCCCATTTCGTGCGAAGATGTGCCTGCAATGGATAACATTGTTGCCCGTGAAGGTATGGAGCAGAGGATTGTGTCTACTGGTATGGCAACCAGAGGTAATGAGATAGAACGGCACCGGAATTTCAGCGAAAGCATTTTTCGGGAGTGGCTGCCTGCGGATTCCGTCTGGTTGGGCATGACAGAGGCGCAGTGTGGGATCGCCGTCCCAGTGTATGTTACCCGGTTCGGGGACAGGCGAGAGCCAGTCTGATATTTTCAGATTGAACAGAGGGGTAATGTGGCGGAAACGCCACGTTATCCTCTGATACAGGCGAGCCTTGCAGTTATCAGATAACAGCAGACAAGGCTCTCCTGTATGAGAGGATAATGCCGGCAAAAACTTCTCTTTTGTTTCAGTCAATGAGAATAGAAGAAAGAACAGGTGATTATCATGTGCAGTAATGTGAAAAGTTTTGAGGTCGGCTTGCTTGTGCATCCGGCAGTCATGTTTATGAACTCCAACAAGTCAGAAAGCAATATCCGCCAGATCATTCAGCAGAACCGTCAGAAGTGCAGCCTGGCAGGCATAGCGTTGATGAATGAAACGATTGTCAACAAGGGACCGAACAGGGATATTGACCGTGATGCGGCAAATATGCTGATTAACCATCTGATTACCGGGCAGTATGATACGGTTGTCGTGGAGAACATGGCTGATATAACAGCGGACGAGTCCGATCTGGAAGAATTTATGTACGATGCTGCCAACATTGGTGTCGGATTTTTTGAGCTTTCTACCATGCAGTACCATATGTACGATACAACAAAGTGTCCTGCCGACAAGGAAAGACCAATATGGGGCGGGGGTAAGTGCTGCTGATGAAGATAAGGAGAGGCGACATTCTGTATGCCGATTTGGGCGTACAGTATCAGGGAAGTACGCAGGGCGGTATGCACCCCGTGGTGGTGGTCAGTAACAACATGGCAAACTAAGGAGAGGCGACATTCTGTATGCCGATTTGGGCGTACAGTATCAGGGAAGTACGCAGGGCGGTATGCACCCCGTGGTGGTGGTCAGTAACAACATGGCAAACAGGCACAGCACAGTCTTAACGGTAGTTCCGCTGTCTGCCAGAATTTATAAGAAACGGAACTTACCCACGCATGTATTCATATCATCGTATAAGACGGAGGGACTGGAACAGCACAGCATCGCACTGTGCGAACAGGTAACAGCGCTGAATTTTGACCGTATCATAGAACACATGGGAAAGGTCGATGAAGAAACGCTCGGCAGGATTACGGAGGGCGTACAGGTGCAGGTGGGCGTGTTTGACAGATACAACAAATAAGGAAAAGGTGGTAAATATGTTCAGGGTTAGATATTTTGTAGCAGCAGGCGTGTTTTTGGTTTTATCGGTACTTGCCGTTTCAGGAATGGTTGTCTCCGCAAAGAGAAAGACATATGGGCGTATGCGCTGGAACGATAACGATGACAGAAGATGGTAAATTTAAGAACCAAAATAAATCATTACAAAGCCGGGCAGAAGTCTGGCTGTTTACATATTTGCCCGTTTTGGGGCAGCGTATGTCATTCAGATAAATTGCTGGATGGAGGATTGCAGGACGAAAGGAGTATGTCAAGATGGGCTTTACAAAATTGGAGCTGGTTCAGTTCTTTGACGGACTGGCAGAGCTTGTCAGTGAGGAAAACAGGGGAAAAGCCAGCGTCCAGATACGGAAATTTTTACTTGAGTTTGAAAAGAGCTACCAATATGAAGATGCAGTAACGCAGAGAAATGTGCCGTACATTCCGCCTTACTACATACCCGCAATGCCGCAGGCTGTACAGGAGGAAATCAGGGAAAAGCTGGCTGCAAAACTGACAGGGCAGGAGGAAAACGCTGCTGAACGGATAGAGCAGTTCATGCGTTCCCAAATCTATGATCTGAAAGGACTGATTGACATTAAGGAGTATGTGGCGTGGGTAGACAAAGAGATATACAGGAATTTCCAAAAGAGGCTTGAAACAAGCAGGGAATAGGGAACCTTCCATGACCGGATGCGTCCGGTTTTTACATAGCCGTCCGCATAACAGCAGGCGGCAATTTTTTCATGGAGGTTTATGGAATGACAGCAGAAGATCATAGAAAGTTTCTTGAGATGGATTTTTCAGACGCAAAACTGGAGGAACTGGCTGATATAGGGAAAATCCGCATAGACAGGAAGAAAAGCGTGGAGGAAAAAAAGCGCCAGTATCTTAATCAGGTAAAAAATCCTTATCTGGTTAAGGTGGGGGACACAATGGTAAAGATACGGTTCGCTAATAACGGCGTGTCATTTGAGGATGCGTTTGAAAACCTTTTACTGATGGCGTAAAAAAAATTAAAAAAGTCGTGGAAAATCTTATAAAACCTGTCTTTGGGAGTTGATATGTAAAATATGGTGCTAAGCCATAGGTTAGAACCTATAGCTTAGCATATTTTTTAGTTGTGAATCTGTTAGAAAATATGACGTTAACGGAAGGTTTGTGAATGCAGAAAATGCCTTTATAAATGACGTATTTTTTGTGAGGTTTATGTATTTTTTTCTGAAAGTTTTGCTACTTTAAAGCGCTTCATAAAATCAAAAATTTCCTCTGTGCAATACTTGTTTTCTAAGATTTTTATCTGGAATATCCTTACTAACAAAACGGATAAATAACAGATTAAAAAGTGGCCGGTTATTTTGTCTTCTTTTTGCAAAAAGATGGGCCTTGCATCCAGTTGTGATTTCATTATTTTGAACGATTCTTCAATCCTCCATAAGTTATGATAGGTTGAATATATTTCTGTATCCGGCATGTTAATTTCACTTGTAACAATCATATTATATCCGGCAAGCTGTTTGTCAGTTTTGATTTTTTTTTCGTTCATTTCCACTTTTATTTTCACATCTTCTTTTTCGCCTTTCTTGTTTTCTGCTTTAAAAGTTACATACTTGGAGCTGTCCCCATATTCTGATTTTTTTGCTTGGCTTGCTTTTAAAATTTTTGCTTTTTCCACCTGTTTTTCAATTTCATAAATCTGTTTTTCTTTTAATTTTGGATTGAAAGTAACCACTCTTTTTTCTGTTAACTTTACTGCTTTTTTCTTTCCGTTTTCATCTGTTATTTGATACGGAAAATCATCCACACATTCTTTGATCCGGTAAAGGACACCCCCTTTTTTGTCTTTTATATCACGGTAATCATTGCTTAAAAGCACCCATGTTTTTTCTGTTTCCGGTAACTGTTTCACAGATTTTGAAAAGATGTATCCATCTGCAGATTTTAATGCGGTAACTATGTTTTCTGCGCAGTTAAGCCCTTTGTCAGCTACTTGGACGGTACGTCCGGAGATGTTGCTGCGCTGTTTAAGGCCATTAATGATATTTCTTAACACGGGTTTCTCACTTTCGTTTCCCGGGTATATTTTCATCCCAACTGGTATCTGGTCCGCATCAAGCAAAAGCCCCAGCCCAACAATGGGGCCATGCCTATTTTCTTTTGCTGGCCCCTTCCTTCTTAAGTCATCCTCCCTGTCAATTTCGAAGAAAAAATTGGTACAATCAAAATAAGTATGTGCTGTATTATAACCATAATGTTTTTGAATCTGATGATTATATATTTCGATAATTTTTTCATATTCACAGCCAATATATTCTAACCCATCGTAAACTTGGTCCAGAGAAAAATCATACTTTTCAAACAGTTTTGGCAGAACATCATCGAAAGTTTTCCGTTTGGAACATGGCTGTACAATCCTGGCATAAACAAGTGAGGAAATAAATGAAAAAACAGAAAAATGGAACCCGGTTACGGCCTGCATAAGGTCTAAATATTTCTTCACGCCAAGTGAAAGGTTGATACTTTTCACAGGAAAATAACCAAGTGCTTTTTCAGGAGTTTCTTCATCAGAAATCTGCTTATTTTTTTCTTGTTTTAACCGTTCATTTCTTTTCTTATTCAGCTCAAAAATTTCTTGTTTATAAAATGCAATCGGGTCATCAATTCCATTTTGAATAAGGTCGTTAACATACCCCAAAGCTTTGTAAGATTTATGTGCTGTATGGCCGCGTTGCGGGTCATAAAAACTTTCATAAATTTGAAGATAAGTTCCTTTTTTAACATTGATTTTTTCAAAAAATACGCCATAAAAACCACCCTCTTTATTATAACACCATATAAAGCAACCCCTGAAAAATATTTTTGTCAAATTTTTTTAGAATAAAAAAAGCCAGAAAATAAGCTGGTTTAAGGTATATTAAACTATATAAGATTTTCAAAAAACATGGTGTTAAATCCCAAAGACGGGAAAAATTAAAGAATATATCTTGATTCTCTTAGAAAAATAGTTAAAATTATTATATAGATTACTTTAAATGGCAGATGTATTTATCTGTCATTTTCTATACCTTAATAATTGTTTCAGTCAATATTTATGCAAAAAGGATGCAAAGAACATATAAACGTACAAAAAGTACTTGACAAGCGTACAAAAATTACATATTATATAGGCATAAGGAAATCAAAGTGAGGTTGATTAAAGATGGAAAGGGTTATTTTTTGGAATAATAAAGGCGGCACAGGTAAAACGACATTAGCATTTCAAGTGCTTAGCGAATACGCACGTCAAAACTCAGATAAGAAAATACTGGTTATTGATGTTTGTCCACAAGCAAATTTGTCTGAGCTTTTACTGGGAGGACTAAATCAGGGTGGAAGTGATGTCTTATTAATGAGACAAGGTGCAAATCCTAGAGCTACAATAGGCGGTTATTTTCAAATGCGTTTACCAGCTCCGTATAGTGCGCCGCATTTTAATCCGAGAGACTACTTGACTAAACCTAGTCAATATAATCAATACATAGAGGATAATATCGACTTGCTTTGTGGAGATGCAATGTTAGAATTGCAATCTAATGCAATTTCTACCTTAGCTAATAATCAAATACCAGGGACAAATACTTGGGTGGCTATTATAAATTGGTTAAATGATTTTATTAAGCCGATTGAAAATGAATATGATATTGTATTTTTAGATGCAAATCCTAGTTTTTCAATGTACACTCAAATAGCCATTGCAACATCAACTAAAGTTGTTTTGCCTGTAATGGCAGATGATTCGTCTAGGAGGGCAATTCAGAATGCGTTTTCATTAATATATGGACTGAAACTTCCGTCGGAAATATATAGTAAATATGCTTTTGCAGAAAAATTGGAAGAAGTAGATATGACCTTGCCTAAAGTTTATATGGTTTTAAAAAATAGATTAACTCAATATGTAGTAGCAGCTTCTGCATATGCAACGGTTTTAAAGGAAATTGATAAAGATTTAGTTTCTTTATTAGAAACATATCCTAATATTTTTGCTTTTTCATCCTTAGATAAGGGGATTATTGATGTAAGAGACTTTCAAACAACAGGGGTTGTTTCATCAGCACGAGGTTGTCCTTTTCAATGCTTAAAAGCTGGACGACTAGATTTAATGGGAAAAAGAGTTGCTGTAAAAGAAGAATATAGACAAAATTGCATTGAGAATGTTCAAAAAATCGTAACCAGAATGAACAAGGATTTATAATTGGAGGAATTAGAAATGAGAAAGACAAGAAGTGATTGTACCGTAGGAACATTTGAAAAAAAGCATGGTCTTCCGCCAGGAACCATAAGAAATAAAAATGGTCGGGATACTCGCAGCGACAAGAAAATAGGAACAATTAGAAAAGAAGCTAACAGGGGAAAATAAATGTTCAATGAAAAATATGAAAATAGATGCTAATGGGACAGAAATAAGAGTTATAGGTGATGTTGTAAATGAAGAAGCCTATATTTCTTTAACAGATATTGCTAAATATAAAAATCCAGACAATGCTTTTATCGTGGTTGCGAACTGGATGCGTAATCATTCAACAATTTCGTTTTTAGGTTTGTGGGAACAGATTCACAATCCCAATTTTAAACCTATCGAATTCGATAGGTTTAAAGCAGCGTCGGGAGATAATGCATTTACATTAACGCCGCAGCAATGGATAAAAGCAACAGACGCAATCGGTATTATATCAAAATCGGGTAGATACGGTGGCACTTATGCTCATACGGACATTGCTTTTGAATTTGCTTCGTGGATTTCACCAGAATTTAAACTTTATATTATCAAACACGACTTTACAACTTTTATAGATGATACCCTTGCTGCCGAATTAACTGTTTTAAGGCATTCATTATTGTTTTGGATTTTATGCTGTTTTCGATATTTTT
>CAJTCR010000042.1:34034-45716 GCA_910574915.1 Eubacteriaceae bacterium | reverse complement strand
AAAGAAGCGATACGCTGCTTTTGCAGAACTTCTGGATCCGGCTGCCGCCCAGGTGGATTTATCTGGCGCTGCAGCAAATGCATCCATAATCTTAAAAAAACGTGATTTCAAACGCTGATCAACAAATTTTGCATCTACAAATTCCGTTTCCCAATTCGTATATTCTGCCGTCATATGGATCACCTCTTTTTCTTTAGTATAGCATAGAAACAATAGGATATCCACATAAACTTGTGGGTCAAGTTAAGCTTACAGGCTGGATATGGCATACCGCGATACGGTCCCGGCCCCGGATGACTGCTTTTTTTCCTTATATTAATTTGAATACAGCCGCCAAAATACAAACAGCGGCAATTAAAATTGATATTACAATTCGTAACAGGGAAAAGCTATACAGTTTTTCAGGATTGAATTTGTCATAACGTATTTTAACAGTCGATCCAATTTGCAAAGTCATAGGAACTTGGATGCGGTTTTGTGATTGGTAAGTTTTCCCATCTACTTTATATGAAACTTTTTCCCATTTTGAATTACGGGCTTTTGCAGTTTCAGGATTTGGCATTTTAATTGAAATAATTGTCCCTGTTGTCTGTGCTGTCCTATTTCTTTTCAGCAGGAATTGAACACAGTTTATAAGTGCGAAACACAATGCTGCCGCAGCAATGACAGAAAGAAAAATTGTATCGTTGTCCATATTTTTGTTTCCTTTCTTTTATGCCAGGTCTACACTGATGTAAAATCTCATTGAAAGAAAAGTTGAAACAGCTAAAATCCCCAGGCTTAAGAGGGTGATTCCCCCATATGTAAGAACTGGGGAAAACAGGGAAAGAAAATCCAGATTTACGTTTTCCATTTTCATAAGCTGCGGAAGTATAAAAGGGGAAGCCATTATAACAATGACAAAAGCAAATTTCGTTTTCTCGTACCCTAATTTGTATTGTACTGGCAGATAGATGCCAATGAAAACAGAAGTTATAAAAAACATGAGTACAAATAACTTGATGTCACATGAGCCTAATCCCGGAACTATAAAAGTTTCAATCCCATATATTACACAGCAGGCCATATAAGTTACCATGCAGAAAATATATTTGGACAAAACAATCATTCTGCGCGAATATGGTGTGGCGCACAGCAATGTTGTGGCTTTCGGGAATTGATATTCCTTTAGGGATACATATTGCAACAGCATGAACACGCAAAAAATGACGGACAGCATGAACCCTAAAATCCCGGTGTACTGCGGTGCGCGCCAAAGCATAAAAGGTGGGATCAGGACAGCGGCAGCCAGCATGATCAACACATACTTTTTTACAATGAGAACGTCTTTTTTTATCAAATGGAACAGCGTCATTTCTTATATCCTCCTATATTGGCGAGCATGATGTCCTCTATCGTAGGACGCTCGATCAGAGCGTCTGGGAAAAAGGACTGTACCTCTGTTATTTGTTTTGTAACCCCCGTAAATCCAAAGGCGGTTTCTGACAGGCTTAGAAAGAGCTTACGCCCATTGTCCGTCAATGCTTTTGCATCACCTTTGACGATTCGGTATGTGTCAAGCAGAAAGTCTTTTTCCTCCTGGAAGATGATGCGCCCGCCATGGATCATGATGAGCATATCGGCAACTTTATCAAGGTCAGAGGTGATATGCGTTGAAAAGAAAACCCCTTTGCCGCCGTTTTCCATGTAATCCGTCAGAACTTTTAAGAGCTGACTCCTGATTAAGGGGTCAAGCCCGCTGGTCGGTTCGTCCATGATTAAAAGCTCCGCATGATGGGAAAGGGCTAAGGCAAGTGCATATTTCATCTTCATGCCTTTGGAAAGCGTATTGATCTTTTGCTTTGGCTCAAGGGAAAACATATCCATATACCGCTTGAAATCCTGTTCAGACCATTCGGTATATGCTGATGCAATAATGCTTTTCATTTCAGATAAAGAAAGCTCGTCATAAAAACAGCCGTCATCCAGGACAATCCCAATACGGTCTTTGATCTGCTTTTCATTCTTTTCCATTTCAAGACCAAAAAACTGGATTTTGCCGGACTGCTTTTTCGTGAGTCCTAAAAGCGTCCGCAGGGTGGTGGTTTTGCCTGCACCGTTTATTCCTATAAAGCCTGTTATGCATCCCTCCGGCAAAGAAAAAGCCACATCTGTTAAAGCGAAATCCCCATACGATTTGTTCAGGTTCTCCACGGTCAAAATATTGTTCATTTTAATCCTCCTCGTAAAGAATATCCATCATAGCATTCAGTTCTTCTTTACTTATTTTCAGTGATTTTGCTGTCTGTATCATGTCCAGCATTTTTTGTTCTACAAGCCGGCGTTTGGAATCCCGGAGCAGCTCAAGATTGCCTGTAGATATAAAAGTTCCTATCCCCACCTGGCTTGTTACAAAGCCTTCTTGTTCCAATTCCTCATAAACCCGTCGGATCGTTAAGACGCTGACTTTCAAATCATTCGCAAAGGCGCGTATAGAGGGGAGTGCGTCCCCTTCATTCAGTTCTTCTTTAAGTACAGCGTCTTTGATCTGGTCTTTGATCTGTTGATACAAGGGGCTGTCAGAGGTATTTGAAATAAGTATCTTCAAAAATTTCATCTCTCCTTTCTCTAATGTGATGTTGACATATACACAGTATAAACAACAAGCACTTAATTGTCAATAGCCGGATAAAAAAAGTTTTACCGCCATATGAGGCGGCCTGCCTATTGGAAAGCGGGGGAAACAGAGTTAATATGCTTACACGGCGGTTTGCGTTTGGCGCAGGGCGGGTATTTAGGACATGGGAGCAATCTCGTCCAGACAACAAGTGCGATTGACATGATGCGGACAATGGATAAGGACGCGTATGCAGAGTACCAGAAGATGGGGAAAAACGATGACGGCGGTCTTAGTTCATGGAACCTCTCTTCGAGTGAATCTGGGGAAAAGTTGCAAACATTTAAGATTTTCTTTTTAAATTTACAAAAATTCCAATGAATCTTCCGCATCCACCCACATCTGCATATTCCTATCAAGATAAAGTCTTGCATATTCAAGCGGCTCATCTATTGCCAAAGTGTTAAAGGCACATTCAAAGCTAGAAGTTGTTTTAATTTTTCTTCTGCTTTATGGCAATCTATTCGTAAGAAGGAACCTGCATGGGTGCATACCAAAATCCACAATATGTGAAAGAGCTTGACATTTAATTCTTACCCATGTAATATTTATAACTGTACAGGGGCATTGACACTAAAAAGGAAATGTGAACGTGTACGTATAAGAATATGCAAATCGTCAGATTTTGGAAAGGAATCGAAAGGTTATGAGAAAAAGGAAATGTGTTCGAAAAGCAGCTCTCCTTGGAATGGCGGGAATGTTTTTGTTTTGCAGTTGTACAGGCAAATCAACAAGCCAGGAGGCACAAGAACCTGAAAAGGCGCAGCAAAGCACGGCAAAGGATCAAACAGCAGGGAAGGCAGCGGATTCTCGGACAGCAGATTCACAGGCAGCAAAGCAAAAATCAGCAGGATTAGAAGTCAAACAGGCAGACTGGTCAAAATATTTTAATGGGCTTCAAGGAGCAGCGGTGATATTGGACACGTCGGCGGAGCGGTATACGGTGTTTCATAAAAAGCTTGCCAATACGAGAAGATCCCCATGTTCTACATTTAAGGTTGTTTCATCTATGATTGCTTTGGAACATGGGCTGCTTGATCCGGCGCATTCTGTGCGCCAATGGAGCGGTGAAACGTTTTGGAAGGATACATGGAATCAGGATTTGGATTTTCAAACGGCGTTTCGTGAGTCCTGCGTCTGGTATTTTCGGGAAGTTGCGGATGAAATCGGGAAGGATTTGATGCAGGCGGAGCTAGACCGGTTAATGTATGGAAACTGCGATATTTCCGATTGGGAAGGGCGGTTGAATACGAACAATAATAATCGGGCGCTAACCGGATTTTGGATCGAATCATCGTTAACCATTTCTCCAAAAGAGCAGACAGAAGTGATGGAGCGTATTTTTGGGGAACGTTCCATTTATCAGGAACAGACGCGAAACGAATTAAAAAAGGTCATGCTGGTAGAGCAGTCGCAGACCGATGCTTTTATTTATGGAAAAACCGGGATGGGCATGGAAGAAGGCGTTGTTGTGGATGCCTGGTTTAGCGGATTTGCAGATAAGACGGGCAGGCAGATTTATTTTTGCGTATATCTTGGCAGGACAGACGGGGCGGATGTTTCAAGTACAGCGGCGAAGGAAATTGCGGTACGCCTGGTGGGGGATTATTTGCTGTAAAAATGAAATTTATAAATATTTTACTGGAATACTTCTATCTAAATATGTTATAGTAAATATGTATGTGTTCATGCTAGTGCTCCATCCGGGCAGAAATTAGAGTTTAGTGCTGACTGATTCGTGTCAGTGCAAAGCAAAATTTCAACGGCGATGTGGTTTATCGACTAGAAATTTTAACGAAGCAATGGCGTGAATCAGGTTGTAATAAACTCTGATTTTTGCCAGGATGGAGCACTAGAGCGAACAAATTTGAGTTGTTTTGGTATATTTTTACAGGAAGGTCAATATGGTTTGTTCGCTGTAGTACTAGTACAAGGCTGGAAATTATTAGGAAAGAAAGAAGATGGAAGCATGACAAAGATTGATATTATTTCAGGATTTTTAGGTGCAGGAAAGACGACCTTTATTAAAAAAATGATTGAGGAAGTATTTCAGGGACAAAAGATTGTACTGATTGAGAATGAATTTGGTGAGATCGGTATTGACGGCGGATTTTTAAAGGATGCAGGCATTGAGATTACAGAGCTGAATTCCGGCTGTATCTGCTGCTCGTTAGTCGGCGATTTTGATAAGAACCTAAAGGAAGTATTGGAAAGATTTCATCCTGACCGTATTTTGATCGAACCGTCTGGAGTTGGAAAATTATCAGATGTTATGAAGTCTGTAATTGATCTTGAAAAAGAAAGAGATGTCAAATTAAATGCGCTTGTAACGGTTGTGAATGCGATGAAAGCTTCCAAACAGATGAAAGCATTTGGCGAATTTTTTAATAACCAGATCGAGTTTGCGACGACGATCGTACTCAGCAGGACGCAGAATGTGACACAGGAAAAGCTGGAGCTTTGTGTAAAGCAGATGCAGGCATTAAATGAAAAAGCGGCGATTATTACAACGCCTTGGGACGAGATTTCCGGCGCATCTGTTTTAAAAGTAATAGAACAAAACGATTCGATGGAGATGGAATTGTTAGCCGAAGCACGCCATGCAAAAGAGTCGGCAGAACATGCGCATCACCATCATGATAAAGAGCACGGGCATGACGAACATGGACACTGCGAATGTCATGGACATGAAGAATGCGGCGGCCATAAGTCACATGACGAACAGGAGCATGGACACTGTGAATGTCATGGACGCGACGGTCATGCACATAACGGACATGAACACGGGCATGACGAACACGGGCACTGCGAATGTCATATACATGAGCACGAAGAGTGTCACGGACATGGACATGAGCACGAAGAGTGTCACGGACATGGACATCATCATGCAGATGAGATTTTTACTAGCTGGGGAAAAGAAACTCCGCATAAATATGACAGGGCTGTGATTGAACATGCATTGAAAGTACTTTCTGAGACGGAGGATTATGGAACGGTGCTGCGTGCCAAAGGGATGGTTGAGGCAGCGGACGGGACATGGATTTATTTTGATATGGTGCCGGGGGAATATGAGCTGCGGGAAGGACAGCCGGAGTATACCGGGCGGTTGTGTGTGATTGGCTGCAACCTGGCGCAGGACCGGCTGCTGGAATTGTTTGAACTAGTTTAATTCCAGGCAGGGAAAGGAAGCAAAACGATGGAGGAAATTCCAGTATATTTATTTACCGGTTTTATGGACAGCGGAAAGACCTCGCTGATCCATGAGACGTTATATGATAACGAATTTGGCAAGGATGCACGCAATCTGGTGATCTGCTGTGAAGACGGCGATGTGGAGTATGATGAGGCAAAGCTTAGGACGGTTACAGGCAGTCTTGCCATGATCGAAGAGCAGGCGGAGCTGACGGAAGAAAAGCTGGAGCAGTTAAATGAAACGTACCATCCGCAGCAGGTATTTATTGAGTATAACGGGACGTGGGAGGTCGCTCCGATCCTGGAAATGAAGCTTCCTGCCGGATGGGAGATTGTGCAGTCACTGGCGACGGTGGATGCGGATACGTTTGAGATGTATCTTGCCAATATGCGGGCGATGATGATGGAGCAGCTATTTTCTGTGGATGTTGTGATTTTCAACCGCTGTGATGATGATACGCCAAGAGGGAAGTTCCGCAGGACGGTCAAGGCATTAAACCGCAGGGCGCAGATCGTCTATGAGCGTAAAGACGGGACGATTGACGACCGCGATATGGAAGAACTGCCGTTTGACGTCAGCGCATCCCTGATCGAGCTTTCCGACGCGGATTATGGGATCTGGTATCTGGATGCGATGGATCATCCGAAAAAATACGAGGGAAAGAAAGTGCGTTTTCTGGCGCTTGTATATCGCCCAGAGCATAAGATGAAGCGGGGCGTGTTTGTACCAGGGCGTTTTGCGATGACCTGCTGTGAGGCGGATATTCAGTTTATTGGATTTAAATGTAAATATGACCGGGCGGATGAGATTGCACACCGCTCCTGGATCGATCTGACCGCAGAGGTAAAATATGAGTTTGCTATGGAATACAGGGGCAAAGGACCGGTGCTGTATCCGGTTTCTATAAAACCGGCAGAAAAGCCGGAGGATGAGCTTGTATATTTTTCATAGAAGGTTGCTATGCCATACAGGAGAAAAGGATAAGATGGAGGTTGAGTATGTTTTCAATCGTAAAAAAAGAGTTGTTGGCAGATAAGATTTATCTGATGGTGGTCAAAGCGCCGCGTGTCGCAAAGTCGTGCCTGCCTGGACAGTTTGTCATTGTCAAGATGGACGAGGAAGGTGAGCGCATCCCGCTCACCATCTGCGATTATGACCGCGCAGAAGGGACGGTAACGATCGTATTTCAGACCGTCGGGTATTCGACTGAGCGGATGGAGAAGTTAAATGTCGGCGACAGCTTCCGCGATTTTGTAGGCCCGCTTGGATGTGCGTCCGAGATTTGCGAAGAGAAAAATCTGGAAGAGACTAAGAAAAAGCATATCGTATTTATTGCAGGCGGGGTAGGAACGGCGCCGGTCTATCCGCAGGTCAAATGGCTGAAAGAGCATGGCGTGGACTGTGACGTCATAATGGGCGCGCGCAATAAGGAGCTGTTGTTTTACGTAGAGGAAATGCGTGCGGTTGCTGCAAATCTGTACGTGACGACAGACGATGGTACATATGGATTTCATGGCATGGGCACAGACCAGTTAAAGGCGCTGGTGGAGGAAGGAAAAGTATACGACCACTGCGTTGCGATCGGGCCGATGATTATGATGAAATTTGTCAGCCTTTTGACAAAAGAACTGGAAATCCCAACGATTGTATCGATGAATCCGATTATGGTGGACGGTACTGGAATGTGCGGCGCGTGCCGCCTGATCGTCGGTGGAAAAGTAAAGTTTGCATGTGTGGACGGACCGGAATTTGACGGGCACCAGGTGGATTTTGACCTGGCTATGAAGCGCCAGCAGCAGTACAAGACACAGGAAGGAAGAGCAATGCTTAAGCTTACGGAGGGGGATACCCATCATGGCGGATGCGGAAATTGCGGAGGTGACAACGAATGAATGTAATGAAAAGAGTACCGATCAAGGAGCAGGAGCCGCACGTTCGTGCAGCAAATTTTGAAGAAGTGTGCCTGGGATATTCCAAGGAAGAGGCGATGGAAGAAGCTGCCAGGTGCTTAAACTGCAAAAATGCGCAGTGCGTGAAAGGATGCCCGGTAGGTATTGATATCCCGGCATTTATTCAGCAGGTAAAGGAAGGAAATATTGAAAAATCCTATCAGGTGATTGCAGAATCTTCCGCGCTTCCGGCTGTCTGCGGCAGAGTCTGTCCGCAGGAATCTCAGTGTGAAGGCAAATGTATCCGCGGCATGAAAGGAGAACCGGTATCGATCGGCAAACTGGAACGCTTTGCGGCTGACTGGGCAGGGGAAAACGGCATTAAGCCAGCGCCTGCTGCACAGAAAAACGGCAGAAAAGTCGCAGTGATCGGCTCTGGCCCTGCCGGGCTGACCTGCGCGGGGGATCTGGCAAGGCTTGGCTATGACGTAACGATCTTTGAAGCACTGCACGAAGCCGGCGGCGTACTTGTATACGGTATCCCGGAATTTCGTCTGCCAAAAGAACGCGTTGTGGCACAGGAAGTGGAAAACGTAAAATCACTCGGTGTTAAAATCGAGACAAACGTTGTGATTGGAAAAGCGGTAACGATTGACGAATTAATGGAAGAAGAAGGATTTGAAGCCGTGTTTATCGGTTCTGGCGCAGGGCTTCCAAAATTTATGGGCATTCCTGGCGAGCAGGCAAACGGCGTATTTTCCGCAAATGAGTTTTTAACGCGCAACAACCTGATGAAATCGTTTAAAGATTATGACACACCGATTTCCGAGGGCAAGAAGGTCGTCGTAGTCGGCGGCGGCAACGTGGCAATGGATGCGGCAAGGACAGCACTGCGTCTGGGCGCAGAAGTACATATCGTTTACCGCAGAAGTGAAGCAGAGCTTCCTGCAAGGGTAGAAGAAGTGCACCATGCCAAAGAGGAAGGCATTATTTTTGACCTGCTGCAAAACCCGCAGGAAATTCTTGTGGATGAAAACGGCTGGGTCAAAGGCATCCGCATTATTAAAATGGAACTTGGCGAACCAGACGAATCCGGCAGAAGAAGGCCGGTAGAAGTCCCTGGCTCCGAATACGAGATCGCATGTGATACAGTGATTATGTCTCTTGGCACGTCACCGAATCCGCTGATCTCTTCCACAACAAGCGGGCTGGATACAAACCGCTGGCAGTGTATTGTGGCAGAAGAAGAAAACGGACAGACGTCCAAACCAGGCGTATTTGCCGGCGGAGATGCCGTTACCGGCGCGGCTACTGTGATTCTTGCAATGGGAGCGGGAAAGGCAGCGGCGAAAGGGATTCATGAATATTTGACAAATAAATAACAATTAAAAAACAGCCGGGAGAGGAGCTTGGCACGCTCCTCTCCCGGTCGTTTTTCTCTAACGCCCTGACAATGTCCGCTTATAAAGCGGTGCCTTCTGTCAGGACAGGATCTATAATCAGCTTATAGGCTATTCCATAAGATACCACTGCGTCAGACCCATAAATGCTGATATAAAGATCTTATTCTTTTTTGATAAATCGACAGAAAGGACGGTACGCTGCTCCTGTGGGATTTTCAGCATATCCATAGCTTCTTGGGCAGACCACCCGGTACCGTCCATCAGGTTTTTAATATCGAGCAGCCTGGCCTTCTGCCACCCCTCTTGTAATCCTTCTTTTTTGAACATCTCCATAGTTTCCGCTTCATTATATTCAGTCAGGCACATATCTTTCACCTCCACCCTGTTTGCAGTAATATATTGTTTAATTTCAAAATCTTCGGGCATATCATCGATGGCATGGTCTATGGCATGGCTGACCTCTGCCGGCGGCTGATGCCCGCTTGTTTTGCTTGCAGCCAGGTTTTTTCTTGTCTGCTCGATAAACCATGCATATTCTCCAAGCGGCTTGCATTCCGAAAGCATTTTACTGTTATGCCCATAGTTAATATTGACCATCCGTACTCTTACTTCAATATCCGGGCTGGCTTCCTGAAAGATTTGTTCCACCTGGGCAGATATTTCTGCCGCATCTGGCTGGGCTGCATTTTTATGGTGCCTGCGCAGGATGTTCTGGCGAATTTCCTCTTTGAATGCGTCACTGAGGGACAATAAATATGGCTTCCTCTTCTTTTTCGGCCTCACCATTGTAAAAGACCACGAGTTTTGGGAGCGGGAGGGGCAGGGGCTTTTTGCCGTACTAGAGCGGACAAATTTGAGTTACTTTGATAGATTTTTACAAGAAGGGACGCCAAGAGAGAGGATAGGTACACTCTGGCGGCGTCAGTTCCAGAATGTTAAGAATTGCTAGGTATCCTGCTGCTACGTTGTGGCTGTGGACGGTCGCGGCACCTAGTTCGCTGCCTGCTGGCAGCTAAAGGTGCCGCTTGGCTGCGCCCCTAGTTGTTTTGCAGAATACCAAGCAATTCTAAACATTCTTCCAAAGCCGCCGCCAGAGTGTACCTATCCTCTCTCCCGGCTGTTCTTCACAAGTTCTGCCAAACGAGCCCGATATGGTTTGTTCGCTCTAGTTCAGTTTTGCCGAATGGAGAAACTTATCGTACAGCTTAGCGGCATACATAAACTCGCGGACAGGTCATTGTAAGACGTGCCGTGGATGGCATTGTCAAGGGACAGCGTCCACAAGATAAAGCCGAACAGCCGGGACTTATATTCTCGGTTAGAGCTGCCTTTTAGCCGGTGTTCCAGTTTTATAATGCGTTCTTCCAGTTCTTTATAGGTTTTCTTTTCTGCCATGTGATCCTCCCTGCTGCATTATGAGTTTATTTTATCATGAAATGAAACAGACTGCAAGCTGTGCGAGTACCATATAAATAGTTCGTTTTGCAAAATATGCGTTTGGTAACAGATATTTGCGTGTTATAGGTCGGGGAAAAGGAGAAAGAAAATGACGAGCCATTTCTGTAGACTTTTCTGCAATAGATACAAGATTGACCAGAATTTCGGATTGTGAAAAACATAACTTTTTGTTAGGAATTGTTATCTCAAAACTGTTCTATTAGTACTTTTTTATATTATAAATAATGTCTGTAAGTATTCTATTCGGTTTTTCGAAATTTTGCAACCCTAATCATAAATTTTGTAATTAATCTACAATCTTTTATCTTTTAAACTTCCAAAAAATATAGAAATGCTACAAAAAATAAGCATTTATCGACGGCAGCGATGTATTTGGTGTAGTTTTGTACATTTATTGCGGTTTCTTATTTTGCTGATTTTATATTAAAACCACGCAGCCCTTGTCTGGTGCGGGTTTGCTCTATCATACTACATATAAAATTCATAACAATTCCTAACAAAAAGTTATGCATTTATATTGTAGTCAAATGATTGTCAACGGAAAGGCAGGGACATGCACGGGTTGGATTATGTAAAAATGGGGGCGAGAATCCGTCAGCTTCGGAAAGCAAAAGGCTGGTCACAGGACAGGCTTGCAAAACAATGCGGCATCAGCCTGAACTTTATGGGGCATATCGAACGCGGTACAAGGAAGATGAGCATGGATACGTTTGTCAGCCTGTGCAGGGAGCTGGAAACAGATGCAGACGCGCTGCTCTGGGGCACGGCACAGCCTTTTGGGACGGCGGCTCAGGGGATGTGGGGACGGCGGGAGCAAACCGATGATGACAGCTATGAGATGTATATTCAGATTATGAAATCAGTAGCGGACATTATCAAAAGCAAAAACTGCTGAAAAGGAAAAACTATGAAAGTGATACAACTGTTTAAAATCTACTGGCCGGACAATGGCGGCGGGATTGCGAAAGTGATGGAAAGCATTGCGGAATGCCTGCCAGGATGGCAGCATGAGGTGATTGTATGCCAGGGGAGCAGACAGAAAAAGCGCAGGACGCAAATATACCGCGGCGTGCTGGTACG
>CAJTCR010000042.1:0-34023 GCA_910574915.1 Eubacteriaceae bacterium | reverse complement strand
ATTTGCGTGTTATAGGTCGGGGAAAAGGAGAAAGAAAATGACGAGCCATTTCTGTAGACTTTTCTGCAATAGATACAAGATTGACCAGAATTTCGGATTGTGAAAAACATAACTTTTTGTTAGGAATTGTTATGAATTTTATATGTAGTATGATAGAGCAAACCCGCACCAGACAAGGGCTGCGTGGTTTTAATATAAAATCAGCAAAATAAGAAACCGCAATAAATGTACAAAACTACACCAAATACATCGCTGCCGTCGATAAATGCTTATTTTTTGTAGCATTTCTATATTTTTTGGAAGTTTAAAAGATAAAAGATTGTAGATTAATTACAAAATTTATGATTAGGGTTGCAAAATTTCGAAAAACCGAATAGAATACTTACAGACATTATTTATAATATAAAAAAGTACTAATAGAACAGTTTTGAGATAACAATTCCTAACAAAAAGTTATGCATTTATATTGTAGTCAAATGATTGTCAACGGAAAGGCAGGGACATGCACGGGTTGGATTATGTAAAAATGGGGGCGAGAATCCGTCAGCTTCGGAAAGCAAAAGGCTGGTCACAGGACAGGCTTGCAAAACAATGCGGCATCAGCCTGAACTTTATGGGGCATATCGAACGCGGTACAAGGAAGATGAGCATGGATACGTTTGTCAGCCTGTGCAGGGAGCTGGAAACAGATGCAGACGCGCTGCTCTGGGGCACGGCACAGCCTTTTGGGACGGCGGCTCAGGGGATGTGGGGACGGCGGGAGCAAACCGATGATGACAGCTATGAGATGTATATTCAGATTATGAAATCAGTAGCGGACATTATCAAAAGCAAAAACTGCTGAAAAGGAAAAACTATGAAAGTGATACAACTGTTTAAAATCTACTGGCCGGACAATGGCGGCGGGATTGCGAAAGTGATGGAAAGCATTGCGGAATGCCTGCCAGGATGGCAGCATGAGGTGATTGTATGCCAGGGGAGCAGACAGAAAAAGCGCAGGACGCAAATATACCGCGGCGTGCTGGTACGCAGATGCAGGCAGTTGTTTACCGCTGCATCGACGCCGGTTTCACTTGATTTTTTGCGCCAGGTAAAAAAATATACGAAGGACGCGGATATCGTGATCTATCATTTTCCGTATCCGATGGCAGACCTTGCCGTACTGCTAGGGCTGCCTGCGGGCAGGCTCGTCGTATGGTGGCACTGCGGGTTTGAAAAATATGCATGGCTGGCGCCGCTTTACCGTCCGTTTGCATGGCACACGCTGAAAAAAGCAGATCTGATTCTTGTGTCAGCGAAAGGGAATGTGAAAAACTCCAGGCTGCTCAGACAGTTTGAGAAAAAGTGCAGAGTGATACCTTTTTGTGTCAGCGACACATATTTGCAAAAAGGAAGCGCATATGCAGCGGGCATAGAAAAAGCGCAGGAATCAGGCGAAAGCCAGAAAAAAACGATTCGCATCCTGTTTATAGGCAGGCTGGTCTGGTATAAAGGCTGTGATATTCTGCTCAAAGCGTTTCAAAGTATGAAGCAGAAAAACTGCCGTCTGATTTTAATCGGCAGCGGTGTGCTGGAAATGGAATTAAGGCAGCTTGCCGCTTCGCTTGGGCTTACGCATGTGGAATTTATGGGCAGGGTGTCAGAAAAAGAAAAAATGCGCCAGATTGAGATGTGCGACTTTTTGGTGCTGCCGTCTGTTTCAAAGGCGGAAGCATTTGCGGTAGTCCAGATCGAAGCGATGGCTTTTGGGAAGCCTGTCATTAATACGGCTTTGCCAAGCGGCGTACCGGATGTCAGCATTGACGGAGTAACGGGGATTACGGTAAAGCCAAAAAGCGTGCGCGGGCTTGCCAGGGCGATGGATACCCTCGCGGAGGATGAGGGGCTGCGCAGGATGTATGGAAGCAATGCGCTGCAAAGAGTGCAGGAAAAGTATACGCAGCAGAAAATGGGAGAAAGGTATCGGGAAATTTTTGAAAAGAAAGTAAAGGAAACATACAAGGGATTATGCTGGAAAGAATAAAAGAAATATATGCTTACCGTGAAATGACAGCTTCACTTGTAAGAAGGGACTTAAAAGGAAGATACAAAGGCTCCGTCCTTGGATTTTTGTGGACGTTTTTAAATCCGCTGCTGCAACTGGCGGTGTATACAATGGTATTCTCCACGATTATGCGGTCAGGTATTGAGGATTACTATTTGTTTTTGTTTGTGGCGCTGATTCCGTGGATTTTCTTCAGCACATCGTTAACAGGCGGTGCAGGCTGTATTTTGTCACAGCAGGATATGGTCAAAAAGATTTATTTTCCAAGGGAGGTACTGCCGTTTTCTTATGTACTGAGCCAGTTTGTCAATATGCTGTTAAGCTTTCTCGTCGTGTTTGCCGTATTGGCTTTTGCCAGGTATCAGGTACAGCCGGCAGCGTTTTTGTGTCTGCCTGTAATTATGCTTGTAGAATTTGTCCTGGCACTTGGATTCACAATGATGATGAGCGCGGTTACTGTCTATATCAGGGATTTGGAATATATTCTTGGCATCGTTACGATGGCATGGCAGTTTTTGACACCGGTCATGTACGATATCGAGCAGGTGCCTGAGCAGGTACGCTGGGTGTTTTGGCTAAATCCGATGACTTATGTAATCAGCGCATACCGGGATGTTTTGTATTACGGGACTGTGCCAAGGCTGGAAACGCTGCTGTCGGCAGCAGTGACCGGGGCGGTAATGCTGGTTGCAGGGTGGTTTGTATTTGCACGCCTGCAAAGGCATTTTGCAGAGGAGCTATAAATGCAGGAAACGAAGGGAAGTGGATACGGCATGAACATCGCATTGGAAGCACAGCTCCTGCTTGGGAAGGAGCGGACAGGGATCGCATGGAATGCGCATAACCTGATTTTAGAGCTTGCCAAAGACCCGGAAAATAAATGTACGCTACAGTATTTTAAAAGCCGCCGTGCCGCTTTGGATACGGACGCCCTGAAAGAATATAAAAAAGCCGGATGCCATGTGGAGTGCTGCCGTTGGTTTTGCTATTCGCTGTACAAGCTGCTTTGGCTCTGGCTGCCGGTGCCATACCGTTTGTTTTTCCATACAAAGCCAGATGTGACACAGTTTTTTAATTTTGCTGTGCCGCCTGGCGTGCGGGGAAAGCGGGTGACGTTTATCCATGATATGGCATATAAAACCTGCCCGCAGACGGTAGACAAAAAAACAAGGATCTGGCTGGAGCTTTGCATGAGGACATCGTGCAGACATGCCGATCACATCGTTACTGTATCCGCGTTCAGCAAAAAAGAAATTATGCGCCTTCTGCACGTTCCAGAAGGAAAAATAACCGTAATTCCAAATGCAGTCGACCATACAGTCTATCATACGGATTATTCCAAAGACCAGCTTAAAATGGTACGCAGCCGGTATGGAATCAGGGAAGACTATTTTCTATACCTTGGGACGATCGAGCCGCGTAAAAATCTGGAAAGGCTGCTGGATGCATATGCAAGGCTGTGCCGGGAAAAGCCGGATACGCCACAGCTTGTGCTTGCAGGCAGGAGAGGGTGGCTGTGCAACGGGATCTACGAAAAGGCACGCAGCCTGCACCTTGGAAACAAAATCCTGTTTACCGGGTATGTCAGGCAGCAGGACAGCCCCATGCTGATGTGCGGGGCGGCAGCATTTGTATTTCCGTCGCTTTACGAAGGCTTTGGGATGCCGCCGTTAGAAGCGATGGCGTGCGGGACGCCGGTGATTACGTCAAATACGACTTCTCTGCCGGAAGTAGCGGGAGACGCTGCTGTTTTGGTCAATCCGAAAAGCAGAAGCGAGATTTATAGGGCGATGAAGCAAATGTTGGAGGACAGCAGCGTCACAGACAGGTGCCGAAAGCGCGGAACAGCGCGGGCAAAGCAGTATACATGGGAAAAGTCAGCGAAAATGCTGTCAGATTTGTATAGAAAATTAGAGACAGGGCTGGAAAATAAGTATGAAACCCGAAAATGTAATTGAAGTAAACAACATTACAAAAAAATTTAAAATCTATCTGGACAAAGGCTACACGCTAAAGGAAAAGACGTTATTTCAAAAAAGGCGAAGATACGAAGAGCGCAGTGTGCTGAACGGAGTCAGCTTTGTGGTGAAACAGGGCGAAGCGGTTGGACTGATCGGGCATAATGGCTGCGGCAAGAGCACGACACTGAAATTATTGACAAAAATCATGTATCCCGACAGCGGGGCAATTAAGATGCGCGGACGGGTATCCTGCCTGCTCGAATTGGGAGCCGGCTTCCACCCGGATATGAGCGGCCGTGAAAATATTTATATCAACGCGTCAATCTTTGGACTGTCCAGAAAAGAAATTGACCAGCGCGCAGGGGAGATCATCGCGTTTTCGGAGCTGGAGGAATTTATTGACAATCCGGTGCGCACGTATTCTTCCGGCATGTATATGCGCCTTGCCTTTGCGGTTGCCATCCATGTAGACGCGGATATCCTGCTGATCGACGAGATACTTGCGGTAGGCGACGTCTCGTTCCAGTCCAAATGCTTCCGCCGCCTGCATGAGATCAAGCAGGAGGGGACGACGATTGTGCTGGTGTCGCATTCACTGGATCAAATAGAAAAAATCTGCGACCGGACGATCTGGCTGCATGAAGGGCTTGTAAGGGCGGACGGAAAACCGGAGGATGTCCATGTGGCGTATATGGATTATATGATGGAAAAAGAGGAGAAAAAGAACGGGCAAGTGTGCAAGAGCAGCAGCCATAATACCAAGTATAAGGAAATCGGAACACAAAAAGTAGTATTTGAATCGATCCGATTGCTGGACGAACATTTAAAAAACGAAAAACAGGAATTGCAGCAGGGAGATGCGTTTGTACTGGAAGCCGAATATTTCAGAAAGGATGGTTCTATAAAGGATGCGGAAATAGGCGTTCAAATTGTCAGAGATGATTCTGTATGTTGTATGGGGACCAATACGCAGATCGATCAAGTGGAAAGCATTCAGTTAAAAGACCAGGGAATCATTCGGATTTACTTTTATGATTTGTCGTTTGTGAGAGGGAGGTATAGTTTTACGCTGACTCTGCGTAATTGTTTGGATGAAATTTATCATCGTGTTTTTGAAGCGGCTCGTTTTTTCGTGAAAAGCGATAAAAAGGAGTTTGGTGTGGTTTCTGTAAAGCATCGATGGGATTTTGACGGACAACAAGCTGCTGTGTCAGGAGCGGGGAATTGCCTGGATACAGAAAAAACCAAAATTCATATCATAGCGCAGCAGAAGCAGTATGAGATTATGACAGGAGAAAACCTGCAATGTATAGTAAGCGTTACAAATAACTCTAAACAGGAAATTTGCCCTGACAGATTTTTCCCGGTCAGCTTGTCCTATCATTTATATAAAGAGAATGGTGAACTCGAATGTTACGATGGAAAGCGGACGTATTTGGATGGGAAAATCTGTGAGAATGAAACAAAGGAGATCTGTGTCCAAGTTGATACGCAGGGGTTGCCAGTCGGAAAATATTATGCGGAGGTTATGGTGGTTCAGGAAAATGTGGCATGGTTCGGTGATCTTGATGCCAATATGAAAGAGTGTATCACGCTGATTGTAAAAAAATGCAGTGAAACAGATGACAAGTCATGAAGAAACAATGAGGAAAAATAGGATGGAAGAAAATGCGTATGATATTGAAGTGCATACTGAGGTAAAAAAACTCGAATTTATGGCGGGGGGGGGTAAATTCAAATTACCTGTCTGTATTAAAAATAGAAGCAGCAGGGATTTGATTGATGCAGAAGCAACGTATCTGTCTTACCACGTATACAGCTTGGATGGCGGAAAGGATGAGTGGGATCAAAAGCGTTATTCTATCAACATATGCAAAGGCGAAGAAAAAACAGTTGCGATCGAAAGCACCGCCCCAGAGAAAAAAGGATCTTATATATTTAAACTGGATATCGTAAAAGAAGGCAGTGAATGGTATTCAGATTCTGGCGTAAAATTTCCGCATATTGCAGTAAAGGTATGTGATGACGGCTCAGCACTTATGTCAGATTTGTATGAGCAGATCGAGGCGCAGAAATTGGAGGAAGAGCACTGGAAACATATACTACATTCAGGTGAATACGATTTTTTTCATCCATACTGTAAAGTTGATCCATATGGCAGATCTCCGCTGACCGCGGTGCTGCTGTTCCACACAACGGTTGAAATGTCTGTTTCCATACATGTGCCTGGGAAGACAAAAATGGCATGTGTGGATGCAGTATTTTCAGATTATACACTGGATCATATGATACCAGTCTATGGACTTTATGCTGATAAAACAAATGTTGTAAAGATGCAGGGATGTGACAGGGATGGAAATATCGTTGAAAATCAGATTGAGATCATTACCCAAAAGATAACGCATGGATTTGAGGATATCAGCCTGCTTGCTTATGCTGAGGATGAAAACCTGCTGGCGCCTGGATTCAATTTCTGTTATACAGGATTAGAAGAAAAAGGAATGAAAATGGCATATGATGTCAACGGTGATATCCGGTGGTATTTCACAGATACTTCGTTTGAAGTGCCGGCAAATTATGTGTCCAGCTCGTCCATATGGATGTCAAGACAGGTATTAGATGCACTTAACGCAGTAGAATCCTTTGTTTTAGAATTGAATTATATGGGCAGGATACAATCTGTTTATTATCTGCCGTATGGCATTCACCATGATATTCAATTTACATTAAGGAATACGATGTTAATCTTAGGCAGCCGAAAAGATGTGAAATATGACAAGCTCGTTGAAGTTGACCTTGAGACAGGAAATATTATCAACGTGATTGATTATAAAAAAATGCTGCAACGAACAAGAAATGTCAGTGTTGTTTATTCCAATGCAGACTGGCTACATGCAAATTCTGTTATTGAACACGATGAAGATTTTATTGTCTCAGGAAACACGCAGTCAACGATTGTAAAGCATAATCGAAACGGACAAATCAAATGGATGTTAGCAGATCCAGTTGGATATGGCTTATATTGGAAGCGGTTTTTATTAAAACCAGTTGGAAGAAACTTTGAATATCCATATAATCAACATGCGGTAGAAGTCTTGCCAAATACGAAAGGTAATAGGGATATAGTTGATATCCTGCTGTTTGATAATGGTTACAGCAGAAACAAATGCAGGGGATGGGACGAAAAAAATCATCCATCTTATTCAAGAATGGTTCATTATCAAATCGATGAAAAGAAAATGACAGTCAGACAAGTATGGGAGTACGGGAAGGAGCGCCCGGAATTATTTTCAAAATGGCGCGGGGATGCAGATTTGCAGAACAACGGCAATGTCATTGGTGTGTTTAATGTCCGCCAAGAAACGAAAATAGATGGTAAAAATTATACAGAACATTGTGTTGCTGTAGAAGTGAATAAAAGCAAGAAAGTATTGTGGGAGTGCTATGGGTTTAGTATGACAGGCAGAAACAGTTATCAAAATTACAGAATTGAACGCAGGGATATATATGATGCTAAAGAATCTAATATTTTATTGGATTATGAAGTGAAAATCAGGCTTGGAAATATTACAGAACAGGCAGAATAGAGGATCACTTCTGTGTGAAAAGGAGAGTCAATAGAATGAGCAGCCATGACAATAAAGAGAATACGAGATGCTTAAATAAGTTTAAAAATATAATGACTCACCTGTGCATTCGGCTGCACGCGCCGATTATCCGCCTGCTGAATCAGAAAACAGATGCGGCACAGACAGAAATCGGACATTTGAATGCCGGTATGCAAAACATCCTACAGCAGTTGGAAAACTATGAAAAGCTTTGTGAGAATATACGCAGTATCAATCAGCAGTTAGAAGGTTATGAAAATGTAGTTGAAAATATACGCAATATCAATCGGCAGTTAGAAGGCTATGAGAAGCTTTGTGAAAATGTACGCAATACGAACCAACAGTTGGATGGCTATGGAAACTTGGTGGAAAACGTACGCAATACGAACCAACAGTTGGAAGGATTTTCAAATCTTGTCGTGGATATAGCAAATATAAAGCAAAATCTGGAGAGTATCGCCGTAAATGTCCGAAACAGCAATGCACAATTAGAACAGATAGACAGTACGCTGGATATGCATGGCGTTAAAATCGCGTCACTGCAAAAGATGGGCGCACAAGACAATACGAAAGCAGCAAACCAGCCAGTCATTTTGGCAGGCAGCGAAGGGCATATAGAGCCAGCCGCCGCATCATATGGCGGCATCGACTATTTTGACTTTGAAAACCATTTTCGCGGTTCCAGGGCGCAGATTAAAAAAAATCAGGAGATCTATCTGAAATATTTTCAGGGCAGGCGCCATGTCTTAGACCTTGGATGCGGCAGAGGGGAATTTTTAGAACTGCTGAAAGAACACGGCATTCAGGCATACGGTGTCGACTTATATGAGGAGTTTATAGCGTTGTGCCAGCAGAAAAAACTTCAGGCGGTACAGGAGGATGCCATTGCGTTTTTGGAACAGACAGAAAAGGCGGACGGGATTTTTGCCGGACAGTTAATTGAACACCTGCCGTTGGAGCAGTTGATCCGGCTGACAGAGCTTGCATATGAAAAACTGGAGCCTGGGGCTTTTCTGATATTGGAAACGCCAAATCCCATGTCGCTTGCGATTTATACCAATTCTTTTTATCTGGATCCGTCGCACAATAAGCCGGTACATCCGCTGACAATGCGGTATTTGCTGGAAAAGGCGGGGTTTTTAGATATTACAGTCATATTTACGGAAAGCAGCAGGCTGCCCGTGCAGATCCCAAAGCTGGATATCGCGCAGGCAGCAGGTATTGCAGAGTTTAACGATGCTATGAAAGAAGTGGAGCGGACACTGTTTGGAAGCCAGGATTATGCCATTATTGCAAAGAAGTGAGGAGAAAAAGATGAATCAGCAAACGACCAGCCAGCAGCCAGTTAATATACAAAAGATTATGGAAGAGATCCGGGCGGAAATAAAGGAAAAAGGCTATACAGCGGATATGCTGAGTTTTTCCGAGATACCGCTTCCTGCTGCCGCAAGTGAGGCTGACACAGCAGATGAAGAAGCTGCTGCACAGGCGATTGGCAGAATGCGCGGGCTGTCCTTTATTGCCTGGCGGCGCCCGGTAAATGCAGGGGTCAAAGGGCTTGTAAAACGGGTGCTGTATAAGCTGTCCGGTTTTATCGCAGCGCCGATGTCCGAAGATCAGACGGCGTTTAACGGTGCGGCGGTATCTGCAATGGAGCAGATTGCAGCCGTACTGAAAGCGCAGCAGCAGGAAATTGCACAGCAGCAGGATGAAATACAACGCCTGCAAAAGCACATTTACAGTCTCGAAAAGAAAAGCGCACAGCGCAGGAGAAACGGATGAAAGTAATACAGATGCTTACGACGATATCTTATGGCGATGCGGTTGGAAACGATGTGCTTGCACTGCACAGGGTGATTTTGCGGATGGGGTATGAGACAGGCATTTACGCAGAAAATATTGACCTAAGGCTGCCGAAGGATACTGCAAAAAACGTACATTTGATACCGCCGCTAAAAGAAGATGACGTGATAATCTACCATTTATCAACAGGGACAAGGCTTAACTACGAACTGGAAAATTATCCGGGAAGAAAGGTGATTGTTTACCATAATATCACACCGCCCGCATTTTTTGAAGGATATAGTTCTAACGCGCTGGAGCTTGGCGCAGACGGGCTGCGGGGGATGGCATACTTAGCGGATACGGCACAGTACTGTCTGGCGGATTCTGCGTTTAATAAACAGCAGCTTTTGGAGGCAGGATATACATGCAGGATAGATGTGCTGCCGATCCTGATTCCTTTTCGGGATTATGAAAAAAAGCCGGCGCAAAAGATTATAAAAGCTTATGCAGGCGACGGCTATACGAACCTGCTGTTTACTGGAAGAATCGCGCCGAATAAAAGGCAGGAAGACGTTATCCGCACGTTTTATTTTTATAAAAAGTATTACAACGAAAAATCAAGGCTGTTTCTGGTTGGTTCCTATGCGGGAATGGAGCGGTATTACCAAAGGCTTTTGGATTACATAGACAGGCTGGAGTTGGAACAGGTATATTTTACCGGGCATATCCGGTTTGAGGAAATTTTGGCTTATTATCACATTGCGGATGCGTTTGTTTGCATGAGCGAGCACGAGGGGTTTTGCGTGCCTCTCATAGAAGCGATGTATTTTAACATTCCGGTCATAGCTTATGATTCCAGCGCGATTGCGGATACATTGGGCGGCAGCGGGTTTTTGACAGCGACGAAAGATCCGCTTGTCAATGCGGGGATTTTAAATCGTATCCTGCAAGACCAGGATCTGCGGGAAACCATGTTAAAAAAACAAGCGCAGCGCCTGCATGATTTTCGCAGCGAGGCAGTAGAAGAAGCGTTTCAAAGCTGCCTAAATTCATTTTTAAGAACAGGAGTCGTGACGTAAGATCATGAAACATAAAATCTGTTTTATCGTACAGCGTTATGGAAAAGAAGTCAACGGGGGAGCGGAGCTGCAATGCCGTGAAATGGCGCAGCGGATGTGCGCGCGGTATCAGGAAGTACATGTACTAACAACAAAAGCGATTGACTATATGACATGGAAGGATGCGTACCAAGCAGACGAGGAAGTGTTAAACGGCGTGCGGGTGCACCGTTTTTCTGTCGCGCATCCAAGAAATCAGGACGAATTTAACGCAATCAATGCAAAATTTTTATCGTCAGGCATTTCAGAAGCAGAAGAGTACGACTGGATGGAAAAGCAAGGGCCCGCGGTTCCTGATCTGATCGCCCGCTTAAAAAAGGAAAAGGACTTTTTTGACGCTTTTATTTTCTTTACGTATCTGTATTACCCTACGGCTATGGGCATTCGTGAGGTACGGGAAAAAGCGATTTTAGTCCCGGAAGCGCATGAAGAGCCGTTTTTAAAAATGAAGCTGTTTGAACACGTATTTCATGCACCGCGTTTTTTCTTTTTTAACACGCCAGAAGAGCAGCAGTTGGTATGCAGGCGCTTTCCTGGCTTGCCTGTTTCCTGTGAAATCGGAGGATTCGGCATCGAGCCGCCTGACGCAACCGATGCGGATGGTTTTAAAAAGAAGTACGGGCTGGATGAATTTTTGCTGTATGTCGGCAGGGTGGATGAAGGAAAGAACTGCCATATTTTATTCCAGTATTTTAAGGAATATAAGAAACGAAACAAAAACAAATTAAAGCTTGTACTGGTCGGAAAGCCTGTAATCCCTGTCCCAAAAGACCCGGATATTGTAAGCCTTGGATTTGTAGAAGAACAGGAAAAATATAACGGGATCGCGGCTGCACAAATGCTTGTCCTGCCGTCTGCATTCGAAAGCCTTTCGATTGTAGTGCTGGAAGCGATGAGCTTATCCGTGCCAGTCGTTGTAAACGGAGCGTGCAGCGTACTGAAAGGACATTGTGAGAAAAGCAACGGTGCGCTCTATTATGAGGACTATTTTGAGTTTGAGGGCGCGGTAAATTATATACGCAGCCATCCTGAGACAGTGTCAGAAATGTGCGCAAATGCGAAAAAATATGTGGAAGCAAATTATAGCTGGGAGCGTATTGAAAATAAGCTAAGCAGTTTAATTGAGCGGCTGTAACCTAAGTACTCCAGCCAACCAGAAAATAAAGTGCTGCACAGTACTCGAATTCCTGACAGGATGGAGGACTAAAAAAATAAAAGTGGATGAGATAAAAATGGATCATAAAAAAATAGGAATCGTCACTCCCTGGTTTGGCATGGAGATACCAGGCGGTGCGGAAGCAGAGATCAGGGGACTAGCGCTGCATCTTGCGCAGGCAGGGGTAAAGCTTGAGATCTTAACGACGTGTGTGAAAGAGTTTTTAAGCGACTGGAGCGTGAATTACCATAAAGAAGGGCTGACTAAAGAGCAGGGAATTCCTGTACGCAGGTTTCGGGTAAGAAAAAGAGATACGGCACAATTTGACCAGGTCAACCGAAAGCTGATGACAGGACAGATGCCTTTGACAAAAGAGGAAGAAGAAACCTATGTCCGTGAGATGATAAACAGCCCCGGACTGTATTCGTATATGGAAGAGCACAAAGAAGAGTATACCGTGTTTGTCTTTATCCCATATATGTTTGGCACAACGTACTATGGAATGCAGGTCTGCCCGGAAAAATCGGTGCTGATTCCCTGCCTGCATGATGAGAGTTATATTTATCTGGAAGTGTTTCAGGAGCTGTTTCCAAAGATTGCCGGAATGGTATTTTTGTCCAAGCCAGAATATGAATTGGCAGATCAGGTTTATGACCTTGGCAATGTAAATACCGAGGTTTTGGGAGCGGGTGTTAATACGGATGTTTCTTTTGATGCAAAACGGTTTCGGGAAAAATACCAGATTTTTGATAACTTTTTACTGTATGCCGGGAGAAAAGACGAAGGAAAAAACGTTCATACGCTGCTTCGATATTTTACGGAATATAAAAAGCGAAACGAAGATTCTCTTAAGCTGGTTCTGATTGGAGGAGGCAATATTGAAATTCCAAAAGATGCCGAAGAAGACGTTTATGATCTGGGATTCGTGCCTGTGCAGGATAAATACGATGCTTACGGAGCTGCAACGATGCTTTGCCAGCCTTCGGCAAATGAGAGCTTTTCTATTGTAATAATGGAAAGCTGGCTGTGCGGGCGCCCGGTGCTCGTAAATGCGGATTGTGCGGTTACGAAAAATTTTGTAATGGAAGCAAATGGCGGATTGTATTTTGAGGATTATTTTGAGTTTGAAGGTGCGCTGCACTATATTGTAAACCATTTGAAAACCGCAGACTCTATGGGCAGACAGGGGCAGGAGTATGTCAGAAGCCATTTTTCATGGGATGTGATTGTAAGGAAGTATCGGCGTTTTTTAGAGGGAGGATTTGATGTGAAGTGTAAAAAAATAAAGGGGGGGTAGAAACTGAAAACAAAGAAGCTCCCTATGGGAGGTTGTGCATCGACCTCAAGCTCCAGAATCATTTATCAAAAGAAAAATTTTGGGAATTTTTATCACAATATGCGTTAGCAGATGCAGATGAAAGGGCGAGGGAAGAACTAAAAAATTATCTGAAAGAAGACTTTCTGAGATTTTGTTATACATTTTCACTTCTTCCAAAAATCGATCAGCCATATGAGGTATTTGAGGTTGGCGGAAACCCTTATTACCTTACGGCGCTTATGAAAAAGTACACGAATTACAAGATTACATGCAGTAATTTTTTTAATGATAAGGATACCACGTTTTATCAGGAAAAACAGCTTCTGGTCAATGCCGATGGAACAAAGTCTATACCAATGCCATACGTGAATCTGAACATTGAAAAGAACTGGTATAAGGAAAACAGGGATGTAGTATGCTTCTGCGAAGTGGTGGAGCATATGGTGGAATCGCCGGTAAGGGCACTGCTTAATATCAATAAAATGTTAAAAGTACAGGGATATTTGGTAATGTCAACGCCAAATGTGAACCGTCTTGAAAATGTTGCAAGAATGATTGCTGGCGCGAATATCTATGATCCATATTCCGGGTATGGGCAATATGGAAGGCACAACAGGGAATACAATAAGCATGAGTTAGCGCAGATGCTTAGTATGTGCGGATTTGAGATAGAAGTGATGTTTACGTCAAATGTGCATGAGGAATATGCAGGCAATTATTTTGATGTGGAAAAGGTGTTGTCGCTTGTGAAAGAGATCCCAAACCGGGAATTGGATTTGGGACAGTATATTTTTATTCGGGCGAGGAAGGTGAAGGATGTGGAGAAAGTGGAGATACCGGGGTGGTTGTATCGGAGTATGGGTGAAAAATGGATTCGTCAAGGAGATAGAATTAAAACTAAGTTATAGTTTTTTGATTCTATCATTACTAAAACAGAGATATGTCAAATATATCGTATCCAATAGGATATGTATATGATTACATCAATAGGATATATAGAGTGTACGAAGCTGAGACATATCGTATGTTATCAAAGGAGTAAGAAATGAAACATTTTTATGCCGAAAAAAGAATTTTTGTATGGATCGTTGTGATAAGCATTCTGGCATTTTTATCAACTAATTATATATATAAAAATGGGTATAACGGCCCGCCAATCCGTTCAGATGGAAAAGGGTATTATGTGTACCTTCCCAGTTTTTTTATAGACCATAGTTTTCAGATACAGACAGATGAATATACACCATATTGGTATGTGTTGGAGAATGGAAATGTTGTAAATTCTTATCCAATGGGGACTGCGATACTGCAACTGCCATTTTTTCTTGCTGCACATGCTTATACGCTGTTCTATCATCCTGCGTCGGCGGATGGATGGAGCGAAGCTTATCAGATTGGCAATATAGTTTCGGCAGTTGTGTATTATGCAGCAGGAATATTCTTTTTGTATCAAATTTTAAAGAGATATTTTAGCAGTAAGATTTCCCTAGCATCTTGCATATTGATTAGTATAGGGACAAATTTATTTAATTATTTGACACATGACGCTTCTTTTTCACATATTTATTCCTTTTCGGTTTTGACAGTTTTTTTGTACCATCTGATTACCTATGAAGAAGATAAAAAGGATTTTTTTAGGGGGGGGGCATTCGCAAAACTCTAAATTTAATGGTGTTTGGCGTTTTGGCTGGCATTATATTTCTAATCAGGAATACGAATATCATTTATGTTCTTTTGTATGTTTTTTATGGAGTCCACAGTGTTGCGGCATTTAAAAAGCGTTTTTTTGAGATTATAAAGCCGGCAAATAGCTTACCGATTTTTTTTGCGGGTATGGTGACAATATTGCCACAGTTGATTTATTGGAAAAAGGTCACAGGGCAGTTTTTGTTTGTGTCTTATCAGGGGACAGGCTTGTTTGACTGGTTCCGCCCGCATATTTTCAATGTTTTGTTTAGTGTTAGAAAAGGGGCTTTGTTTTGGTGCCCGCTTCTTATATTTGCAATTTGGGGCATTTGGATTCAGAATGAAAAATTAGTAAAAATACGGACGGCAAGCATTATCTTTTTCCTTTTGAATTTGTACATTATTTCTTCCTGGTACTGCTGGCCATATGGCGGTTCACTAGGGCAGCGGCCGTTTATAGATTCTTATGGGCTGCTTGCGGTGTATCTGGCGAATTTCTTAGAGATGTTCTTTTCAAAAACGAAATGTAGGAAGTATCACATTGCTGTCCAGATCGCAGCAGGTTTGCTTCTTTTTGTGTTGATTGTATGGAATCTGTGTATTACCTGGGGATATTGGGTACATTTGATTCCTTATGATGAGGCGACTTTGGATACATTGCGGCAATTTATCATACATTTGCGAGGATTATTATAAGGGGGAATGAGACATGGATATTACCTACAAGGATGACTGGCCTTTTTTTGAAAAAGTGCTTGGCTGGCTGCGTTATATGAAAATACGAAAATATATATTTCAGTTCCACAATCCGGTATGTGTGGATATTGGATGCGGCTTTAACGGGCGGTTTTTAAGGAGTATAGCAAAAAGGATCGGGGGGGGGATGGATTTGATATCAGGGCGAATGAGGCAAGGTATGGAAATGTGCGGGTGATAAACAATAGCAGGTATGGCGGGAAACTTCCTGTTAAAAAAGGGAAAGCGGATTGTGTCTTTCTGCTTGCAGTGTTAGAGCATCTTCCGCCAGGCTCTATCCTTATTGATGAAGCAGTGCGTGTGTTGAAAAAAGGCGGATATTTGATTGTTACAACACCGGCGCCAATAGCAAAGCCGTTGCTGGAATTCTTATCTTTCCGGCTGTATATGATCAGTGAGGAATCCATAAGAGAACACCAGCATTATTATACAAAAAAAGAACTGGTCGGCTTAATGGAAGGGCATGGCTGCAAGGTTGTGGCATACAAAAGATTTGAGCTGGGGTTGAATGAACTGATTGTAGGGAAAAAGGAGTAACAGGGATGAACGAAGAAAAAGTGCTGTCAGTCGTTATACCGGTCTATAATGAGCGGGATACGATTGCACGCGTAATTGAAAAAGTCCGCGGATGCGGGGTAAAGACAGAGATTATTATAGTGGATGACTATTCTACGGATGGGACGAGGGAGCTTTTAAAAGGAGAGCTGAAAGGCAAGGCAGACAAAGTCCTTTACCATAAGGTAAACCGTGGGAAAGGCGTGGCGTTAAGGCATGGGTTTTCCGCCGCAACAGGGGATTTTGTTGTGGTACAGGATGCAGACTTAGAATACGACCCAAGTGATTTTGCACGCCTTATCCAGCCGTTTATCAGCGGGGAATGTGACGCGGATGCAGTTTACGGCTCGCGTTACCTGCGCAGCAACCGTTTCAGGGTAGACGGGTTTTACCATGAACTTGGAAACAAGATGCTTACGACACTGTCCAATATCTGCTCGAATTTGTCTTTGAGCGATATGGAGACATGTTATAAAATGTTCCGCCGGGAAGTGATACAGTCTGTCCAGTTAAAGGAAGATCGGTTTGGGTTTGAGCCTGAGGTTACCGCACGGCTGGCAAGGAAGCGGTGCCGGATCTATGAAGTGCCGATCTCCTATCATCCAAGGACGTTTGAAGAGGGAAAAAAGATCGGTGTGGCAGATGCTTTCCGGGCGCTGTACTGTATTATTAAGTACAACTTTTTTGTAAAAAACTAAAGCAGCGGCGTAAATAAAGAGGCTTTAAAGTAAGGAGGACGAATATGAAAGTGGCAGTGGTCGGGACAGGGTATGTGGGGCTGGTAACAGGCGCCTGCCTGTCAGATTATGGGAATGACGTGTACTGTGTGGACGTTATGGAAGATAAAATAGAAATGCTGAAAAAAGGTATTATCCCCATTTATGAGCCTGGGCTTTCTGGAATGGTGCAGGGCAATTATGAAGCAGGCAGGCTTAAGTTTACAACCGACCTTGGGGAAGCGCTGCGGCATTCAGATATTTGTTTTATCGCAGTCGGAACGCCAATGGGGGAAGACGGCAGTGCTGACCTTCGGTATGTGCTGGAAGTGGCAGGGGATATTGGGCAGTATATGGATCACCACATGTATGTAATAGATAAATCTACCGTTCCGGTAGGTACGGCAGGCAAGGTGCGCCGTGCTATTCAGGAAAAGCTGGATGGCCGTGGCAGCAGCCTGACCTTTGATGTAATCTCAAACCCGGAGTTTTTAAAGGAAGGGACTGCCGTTTCGGACTGTTCCAGGCCAGACCGCATTGTGATTGGCACAGATAATGAAAAGGCGGCGAAAATAATGCGGGAATTGTACCTGCCTTTGGTGCGGAATAATGAGACGTTTATTTTTATGGATATTGCCAGTGCGGAAATGACAAAATATACGGCGAATGCAATGCTGGCAGCAAAAATTTCTTTTATGAATGAGATTTCTAATATTTGTGAGGCGGTCGGTGCAGATGTAAACAAAGTCCGCATGGGGATCGGGAGTGACCACAGGATCGGCTACCATTTTATTTATGCCGGCTGTGGGTATGGCGGGAGCTGCTTTCCAAAAGACGTTAAAGCACTTATAAGGACAAGCAGTGACTGTGGGTATGAAGCAAAGATGCTCCATGCGGTAGAAGCGGTCAACCAGGCACAGAAAATGGTCATACCAGGAAAGGTTACCCGCCGTTTTGGCGAAGATTTGCGGGGAAAGACATTTGGGGTCTGGGGGCTTGCATTCAAGCCGGATACAGACGATATGCGTGAGTCGGCAGCGATTACAGTGGTCGGCGAACTGGCAAAAAGGGGCGCGAGGATCAAGGCTTATGACCCAAAGGCAATGGAGCAGGCAAAAGGCTGTTATTTGTCAGGCTATGAGTCCATCGAATACTGCCAGAGCAAATATACCGCACTGGTAGATGCAGATGCGATGGTGCTTTTGACAGAATGGAAGGAATTTAAAGCACCAGACTTTGGAGAGATGAAGATGCGCTTGAAACAGCCTGTGCTGTTTGACGGGAGGAACCAGTATGATGCACAGCAGATGGAAGCGCTTGGCTTTGAGTATTACCAGATTGGCGTAGGAAAAAGGGAGGAAGGCGCATGAAACGGGTATTAGTAACTGGAGGTGCAGGGTTTTTAGGCTCTCATTTGTGCAGCAGGCTGTTGCAGGAAGGGAAGGATGTCCTTTGTGTGGACAACTTGTTTACCGGGAGGAAAGAGAACATCCGCCCGATGATGGGGCATCCGCATTTTGAATTTATCCGCCATGATGTGGCACAGCCGTTTTATGCGGAAGCTGACCAGGTGTATGTGCTTGCCTGCCCGGCAAGCCCTCCGCATTATCAGTATAACCCAATTAAAACAGCGAAAACAAGCGTATTCGGGGCAATCCATATGCTGGGCATGGCAAAGCGGGTAAAGGCACGCATCCTGTTGGCAAGCACCTCGGAGGTATACGGAGACCCGCTGGTACACCCACAGCCGGAAAGCTACCGCGGGAATGTGAATACAACAGGCATCCGTTCCTGTTATGATGAAGGGAAACGGATGGCGGAGACGCTTTTTTTTGACTACCACAGGCAGCACGGGGTGGATATCCGTGTCGTCCGTATTTTTAATACTTATGGCCCTCGCATGAACCCGCAGGACGGGCGCGTTGTATCCAACTTTATTGTGCAGGCGCTAAAAAATGAGGATCTTACGGTGTATGGCAGCGGGCAGCAGACGAGGAGCTTTTGCTATGTGGACGACCTTATTGAAGGGATGGTGCGCATGATGGAATGTGAGGGATTTATGGGCCCTGTAAACCTTGGGAACCCGGCGGAGTTCACAATGTTAGAGCTGGCAGAGCTGGTGATTCGGCTGACAGGCTCCAGGTCAAAAATAGTCCACTTGCCGCTGCCTGCGGATGACCCTGTACAAAGAAAGCCTGTGATTCGCCTTGCAGAAGAACGGCTTGCATGGGTGCCTTCGGTTACGCTGGAGCAGGGGCTGCTTCAAACGATCGAATATTTTAAATCAGTAGTATGATAAAGGGACTATTTATGAAAACAATGAGCAGGAATGAGAAAATAAAAACAGTTGCCGCAATCATCGTTTTAATGTTGTGTGAAGCGTTTTTTTTCAGAAATATTCTGGGAAATGACAGGCTGGTGGGAAACCGGGGAGACGGAAGGCTGACAAACCTGCTTGCGGAACACTGGTGGCGTTTTTTTCAGGGGAAAGAAAAATTTTCAGAGCTTTTGATGTTCTATCCTGCCCAGGGTGTGCTGGGATATACAGACCTGCTTTTGGGGCATGGATTGATTTACTCTGTATTTCGCCTGATCGGAATGAACCTGTATGCCGCATATAAATTTGCGTTGATTGCCATGCATAGTATGGGAACGGCGTCTATGTTTTATTTGCTGAAAAAAAAGCTGGAAATTAGTGTGATCTGGAGCTTTTTTGGCACGATTGCTTTTTGCTGCTCAGATACACTTGCCAGGCATATAGGACATACACAGCTTTTGGCTGTCAGTATGCTCCCGCTGCTTTTCGTCTTTTTTCTTGGTTTTGTGCAGAATTTTGAATGCAGGAAGAAAAGGAATATTTATGCATATGTATGCATACTCTGGTTTGCATTGCTTACATATACAGCTTGGTATATTGCTTTTTTTACGGGCATGTTTTGCTTGGTTTTCCTGCTTGTCAGTGCGGTGCGTTTAACATTGGTACGGTTCAGTGTGTTTAAGCTGCTGAAAAAATGGATGGCTGTTTTACGGTATGATTTTCTGGGATATGTACTGTTTTTAGTGATTGTCTATATCCCATTTATTTTGATTTATTTGCCTGTATTGCAATCATCTTCTGGCTATTCTTATCAGGATATGTGTATGTATTTGCCAGAAATCATTGATTTGGTTAATTTGACGGACAGCAATTTTATGCTGGGATGGTTGATGCAGATTTTGAGTCTGGAAGACAGAGGGTATTCGTCAGAAGTTACAGAAGGATTTTCCTGCATTTTATTGATTTTGTTTTTTCTTGTGGCTGCCATTCACAAGAAGGGCTTGAAGAAAAGCAGAAAGAACAACATGCAGGAACCGTGCTATGGATTTGTAACAGAAACTGCTTTTTTTGCTGTGATCCTTTGTTTGGTACTAATCATACGGCTTGGAAGCAACGGGGTATCTTTATGGGCAGTTGTCTATTTTTTAATGCCTATGGCTAGGTCAATAAGGGCAGTGGCGAGGTTTTTGCTATGGCTGAGTTTCCCTATGGCTGTGATTACGTCTTATTATGCAGACCGATATTTGAACAAGCAGGCAATATGGGTTATTTTACTGTTTATATCCAATATAAACAGAGTCGGTGTTGACAGCAGGTGGTTCGAACAGGAAGCGCTGGCATTTATAGAAAATATATCTGCGCCGCCGGAAGATGCAGGCTGTTTTTATATTATGGATTCGAAAAAGGTGCAAGATGCCCCTTATATTTATCAATTAGACGCATTTGAAATAGGAACGCGTTATTCATTAAAAACAATGAATGGGTATTCAGGACAATTTCCTGCTGGATGGGAAGGCCTCTGGGATCCATGCGCAGAGTCTTATGACAGGTCGGCATATAAGTGGATCAGTACGAATAAGCTTGCACATGTGTATGCTTATGATAGAGCAACGGATCGCTGGATTTCAAGCGAAGACCGGATGAAATCTCAAATGGATGAAGTTTTTTTGCCGGCGGAAAATAAGTTTTCTTTAAGCAGCGGCCTGGAAGATTGGAACCAGGGAGAATTCGCGTGGACGGCGAAGGAATTTATGACAACGATCAATAATAGCAAGATACGGGAACACGGGCTGAAGATTAAAATATTGACTTTACTCGGAAATTATATGTCTCAAGATCCGAATTTAGAACCATATATAAAATTGTATGTAGATGGGAAGTATATACGCGAGCTTCCTGTGAAAGAAGGATTTGCCGAGTATGTGATTCCGATGCAGGATCATGACCGTGATGAATATAAGGTTGAACTTAAAACAAATTGTTATTTCAATCCTAAAAATATAGGGATAAATGAGGATACTAGAAATCTATCGATGGCTCTTTATTATATTGGTAATTAATAGAAAGATGTTGTGGATTGCAATGTATAACTGTTCAATATATATAGTTGTAATGATTATATAAATAAAACTATTGTAATTTAAGGCATTTGAGAGGATGGTAAATTATGAAAACAGCATTAATCACCGGCATCACCGGTCAGGACGGTTCCTACCTGGCTGAGCTGCTGCTGGAAAAAGGGTACAAAGTCTACGGCATCATGCGCCGCAAGAGTGTCGTAGACTACGGCAACGTCGTACATATCCGGCACAAAATCCATTTTATATATGCAGATATGACGGATTTGGTATCTTTGGTAAACGCGATGCGGGCGGCACAGCCGGATGAAGTTTATAATTTGGCTGCGCAGTCGTTTGTTGGGACAAGCTGGGAGCAGCCGGTTGCGACGGCGGATATTGACGCCATCGGCGTCACAAATATGCTGGAGGCGGTGCGTATTGTAAAGCCGCAGGCGCATTTTTACCAGGCGGCGACATCGGAGATGTTTGGCAAGGTGCAGGAAATGCCCCAGACAGAGCGGACGCCGTTTTATCCGAGAAGCCCGTATGGAGTGGCAAAGCTGTATGGGTACTGGATTACGAAAAATTACCGTGAGAGCTTTGGCATGTTTGCGTGCAGCGGTATTTTGTTTAACCATGAAAGCGAGCGCAGGGGGCTGGAGTTTGTGACACGAAAGATTACTTATGCGGCTGCGTGTATCAGGCAGGGCGTGCAGGACTGTTTGGAGCTTGGCAACCTGGATGCGAAGCGCGACTGGGGACATGCGAGCGATTATGTCTATGCGATGTGGCTGCTGCTGCAAAATAAAAAGCCGGAGGACTATGTGATCGCTTCGAATGAGACGAGGACAGTGCGGGAGTTTGTGCAGGCAGCGTTTGACTGTGCGGGAATCGCGCTTGCATGGGAGGGCGAAGGCATTCGCGAGGTTGGCAGGAACCAGGCGGACGGCAGTGTCGTAGTGAAAGTCAATCCAGAGTTTTTCCGCCCGGCGGAAGTGGAGCTTTTGTGGGGAAACCCGTCGAAGGCGGAAAAGGAGCTTGGGTGGAAGCGGACAGTCTCTTTTGAAGATCTGGTCGGGCGCATGGTAAAAAGCGATATGGAGCTGGTCGGACAGGAAATTCAGATGGGGAAATTTGCATGAGGTCGCTGATTATTGGCGGGACAGGGTTTGTCGGGGCATATCTTGCCGCGCACCTGCGCTCGCTTGGGCATAAAGTCGCAGTGACGAAAATGCCGGGGGAAGCGGATACGTTTGTAAGGCAGGATGCAGAAGTATTTGCATTGGATATTTTAGAGAAAGAAGCAGTGCTGCGGCTGCTGCGGGAGTGGAAGGCGGACTTTGTTTTTCATCTTGCCGCGCAAAGCTCGGTGGCGCTTTCGTGGAAAAAGCCAGAGCTGACGGCGGACGTCAATATCAAAGGGAGCCTGCATGTGCTAGAAGCGCTGCGGGAAATTGCAGCCGGGCAGGAGCCTTGCAAAAAGGCGCGTGTGCTGCTGGTCGGATCAGGAGAGGAATATGGCAGCGTGCTGCCGCAGGAAATCCCTGTGCGGGAAACGGTGTGCCTGCGTCCCGGAAATATTTATGCAGCGTCCAAGGCATGTCAAAATATGATCGGAAGGATTTATGCGCAGGCGTATGGGCTGGAAGTGATTATGGTGCGCCCGTTTAACCATATCGGGCGAAACCAGTCGCCGGTGTTTGCAGTTGCGGATTTTTGCAGGCAGGCGGCTCAGATCGAAGCGGGGCGGCAGGAACCGGTGATCCGTGTCGGCAATCTGGATGTAAAGCGGGATTTTACAGATGTACGTGATGTCGTGCGTGCGTATGCAATGCTGGCGGAGTGTGGCAAGGCAGGCGAGACTTATAACGTCGGGAGCGGACACGCCAGAAGTATCCGCGAGATGCTTCGGATGGTACTGGATCATTCGACGGCAAACATTCGGGTGGAAGTAGATCCCCACAGGCTGCGCCCTGTTGAGGTGCCGGTAATCGAAGCGGATATCAGGAAGATGCAGGAGGTTACAGGATGGGCGCCGCAGATTGCGCTGGAACAGACCGTGCGGGAAATGCTGGATGACTGGAGAAAATGAAATAGTGGATAACGAGCGTCGGAATCCTTTGGCACAGGGGATTTTGGCGCTTGTTTTTTTAAAAAGACGGATTGCAGGCGGATAGTATTTTGTGATATAATTATTTTGGTTCTGGAAAAATCATGAAACAAAAAGAGAGAAAAAGCATATGAACGCAGTTTTGACGATTGCAGGCAGCGATTGCAGCGGAGGTGCCGGCATACAGGCAGACTTAAAGACATTTTTGGCACACGGTGTGTATGGCATGAGTGTGATTACGGCGCTGACGGCGCAGAATACGACAGGCGTGCAGGGGATTGCGGAGGTTTCGCCAGAGTTTATCGGTATGCAGATGGATGCTGTTTTTACGGATCTTGCGCCGCGTGCGGTCAAGGTTGGTATGATCGTAGGAGCACAGGCAGTGCATGTCGTAAGCCAAAGGCTTCAAAAGTACAAGGCAAAGCAGGTGGTGATTGACCCTGTACTGGCATCTACGAGCGGGACGCAGTTTATGGAAGAAGAAACGTTAAAATGTGCGATGGAGGAACTGTTTCCACTGGCGGCGCTGCTGACGCCGAATATACCGGAGGCTGAGCGGCTGACTGGGATTGCGATTAAGGATGCGCATGATATGCAGCGTGCAGCACAGGCGGCTGCAAACAGGTTTGGATGCGCAGTGCTGTGCAAGGGCGGCCATCGGTCTGGGGCGGCGGATGACCTGCTGTATGACAGCGGGCAGTTTTACTGGATGCGCGCCACGCGTATTGACAATCCGAATACGCATGGGACAGGCTGTACGCTTTCTGCCGCGGCTGCGTGTGAATTGGCAAAGGGGCGGAATATGCCGGATGCGCTGCAACATGCGAAGCAGTATGTGACGGGAGCTATTTTGGACGGGTTGGATCTGGGAGCAGGCAGAGGCCCGTTAAACCACGGCTATCGGATTATATAATAATTTTATTTTTCATAAATGAGGAGGAAGAATCATGACAAAGACAAAAATTATCTGTACTTTAGGGCCTGCTACAGATCAGCCTGGCATTTTGGATTCACTGGTTCAAGAGGGAATGAGTGTTGCCAGATTTAATTTTTCTCATGGCAATTATGAGGAGCATGAAAAAAGGCTGAATGCGTTAAAGGAAGCGCGCACGAAATACCAAAAGCCGATTGCAGCGCTGTTAGACACCAAGGGGCCGGAGATTCGGGTAAAGTCTTTTAAGGCAGGAAAAGTAGAGCTTAAGCCAGAACAGTTGTTCCGCCTTTGCTTTGGTGATGTGGAAGGAAATGAGGAACAGGTAACGATTACATGCAAAGAGCTGTATAAAGACGTTTCTGTAGGCAAACGTATCTTATTAGATGACGGGCTGATTGAAATGCAGGTCGAGGCGATCGAGGGCAAGGATATTGTCTGCCGCGTGGTAAACGGAGGAATCGTTTCTAATAATAAAGGGGTCAATGTGCCTGATGTGCATTTGTCCCTGCCTTATGTCAGTGAAAAGGACAGAAACGATATTTTATTCGGCATTGCAAAAGATTTTGATTTTGTCGCTGCTTCGTTTGTAAGACGTGCCGATGATGTGCGTCAGATCCGCAAGATTTTAGTTGATAACGGCGGGAAAAATATAGAAATTATATCAAAAATTGAAAACCGGGAAGGCGTGGACAACATTGACGAGATTATTGAAGTATCCGACGGCATTATGATTGCGCGCGGGGATATGGGTGTGGAGATTGCCAGTGAAGAAGTACCGGTGATTCAGAAAATGATTATTAAAAAAGTGTACGAAGCCGGAAAGAAAGTAATTACCGCGACACAGATGTTAGATTCCATGATGAAAAATCCAAGGCCGACCAGGGCGGAGACGACGGATGTGGCAAATGCGATTTATGACGGCACAAGTGCGATTATGCTTTCAGGTGAGACCGCGGCAGGACGCTATCCGGTAGAAGCATTGCAGACGATGATGCGGATTGCTACACGTACCGAGCAGGACATTGACTACCGCAAGCGTTTCTTTGGCTATGACCATAAAGCAAGTACGAATATTACCGACGCCATCTGCCATGCAACCTGTACGACGGCACATGATTTGAATGCAAGCGCGATCCTTACCGTTACAAAAACTGGTACATCGGCGCGCATGATCTCCCGCTATCGTCCGGGATGCCAGATTATTGGCTGTACGATAGATGAAAAAGTAGGACGCCAGCTCAACCTTTCCTGGGGAGTGCGCCCGCTGCTGATTATGGAAGAAAATGATGTGATCGAATTATTTAATCATTCGGTCAGCAATGCAAGAGATTACGGATTTTTAAATCCGGGCGAACTGGTTGTGATTACTTCCGGCGTGCCGCTTGGCATGGCTGGCACGACCAATATGATAAAAGTTCAGACAGTTCAGGAGCCGAGAAAGATTGCTACATGGTAAGATAACGACCGCAAAGCCGCAAAACAAAATGTTTTGCGGCTTTGTTTGTGAAAGTAAGTAATCATACATAGCAAAAGCCACCCTTGTACTTTGATCGGTCAATGGGTGGCATCGCTATCTTATCAACTGGTCAACTTCCCTTGTATCCCGTTGGGAATACTATGGGCGGTTGCTCATTGTTTGTGTCTATAATATAGCATACCTCAAGTTTGATTGCAAGTGCCTTTTTGCCTAAGAAAAATAAAACTGCCCGTTTATCTTTGCCCGATCTCCAACAAATCGAATAAAGTATTCTCCGGCAGGCAGCCTATAATTATCTATGTTGTCGCTGCCTGTCCCGTCGCATATGACTGTTTCTACTTTGGCATTTTCCAAATCAGCCAGGATTATTTTGAAGTTTCCGCTTTTAACGTTTATTTTGTTTGACAAAAGTGATGGAACCGTCTGGTGATTTTCGCATAAACTATAGTGGAGGTGCAGTGATATGGGACGTTTTCTGATATTGGGAAAGGAAGAGCGCCAGAAATATTTGTTCCAGATGCTTTGCAGCAAGGGACAGACGGTGACATACTGTGATTCCTGGCTGGACGGAGGATATGACGCAGTGATGCTGCCGGTAGCAAAAAGTGGGGAATATCTGGAACAGATCGCGGACAAATTGCAGGCTGGTGAATATGTATTTGGATGTAATTTTCCGCCTGAGGTCGTGGAGTACAAACGCAGGCAGGGCATCTTTTTTGTCGACTATTTAAAAGAGGAAGGCGCTGCATATACAAATGCCGTGGCTACGGCGGAAGGGGCGATTGCCGAAGCAATCCTGTCTGGAAAAGAAGTGCTCTGCGGCGCGGATATGCTCGTAATGGGCTATGGCAGGTGCGGGCAGGTTTTGGCACAGCGTTTGCAGGCAGTAGGCGGTAAGGTTACGGTGTACGAAAAAGACCAGGAAAAGCTGGCGATTGCAAGGGCGTACGGTTTTAAGGCTGTCCAGGCGTCAGAGGAGACGCCAGAGTATGAAGCAGGCGCAATGACGGTTGCGAACTGTTCCTTGGAGCCGGAGAGGGAGGCAGCCGGTCATGTGCCGGACGCACAGTTTTTTCACAGATTTTCTTATATTTTTAATACGGTTCCGGCGCCTGTACTGGGTGCACAACGGCTGTCATATATCCGTCAAGACGCGGTGCTGATCGATATTGCTTCTGCACCAGGCGGCATAGATTATGCGTATTGTGCGCAAAAGGGCATGAATGCGAAGCTCTGCGGCGGGCTTCCGGCAAAGTACGCACCAAAATCCGCAGCGAAGCTGCTGTATCACATTATTGAATCGTATTTGAATTTTTTTGAAACAATTTAATTTCAGAGAGGGGAAATCCTATGACGCAGGAGCAGAAGCTGACAGTGGGCCTTGCATTTACAGGCTCTTTTTGCACATTCGCGAAAATAAAGGAAGTTACGTCACAGCTTGCACAGCACGATATCAGGATCGTTCCGATTTTTTCTAAGAACGTACAGCAGATGGACACACGATTTGGCAGCGCGGCTGAGTTTCGCAAAGACATCGAGGCAATTACAGGGGAAAAGGGGATTGGTACGATACAAGAAGCGGAACCGATCGGGCCGGGCGGATATTTGGATGCACTGGTAATTGCGCCATGTACCGGCAATACGATGGCAAAGCTTTGCGCGGGCATTACGGATACGCCGGTTTTGATGGCGGCAAAGGCGCACCTTAGAAATGAAAAACCGCTGATCCTTTCGATCTCTACAAACGATGCCCTTGGGATGAATTTTAAAAATATCGGAATGCTGATGAATATGAAACACATTTATTTCGTGCCGTTTGGGCAGGACAATTTTGCAAAGAAAACAAATTCCATGATCGCGCATACGGATCTTATTTATGATACACTGCACGCAGCGCTAAACGGAAAGCAGCTTCAGCCGGTGATTTTAGCACCGCAATAAACCGCTGGGGATTTGCCGAACGTGTTTGCAGCCTGCTTTTGGCTTCAAACACGTTTTGGCAAATGCTGCATTTGGGTTACTTACATTACGATTTCCACATGGTACTTGCGCAGGAAATATTCGACCTGCAACAGATAGGCGATCATCTGCGGACCTGCCATTAGCTGGCCGTACCACGGCGCTCCGTAGTCTTTTGTTTTATCTAAAAATAACGAAACGGCGGTCGTGTCTACAAGCGGGCGCAGCGGGCAGTCCGGCTGCTCTAATACGGCACGCAGGCGTTTAGAGAGCAGCTTTTCGTAGTAAGGATGGTAGGTCTTTGGGTACGGGCTTTTTTGGCGGAATAAGATCTCATCCGGCAGCAGCGTCCTTGCCGCCTGGCGCAGTACGTTTTTTACAATGCCGTCTTTTGCTTTCATTTCCCACGGAATATTAAATACATAATCGACAAGCGCCCGGTCGGCAAACGGTACGCGGGCTTCTAACCCAGAGTGCATACTTGTGCGGTCCATCCGGTTTAACAGCGTCTGCATAAAGTAGCGGATGTTTAAATATCCGATCCGGCGGCGGTTTGCTTCGGTCTGGCTTTCGCCAGGCAGGACGGAGATTTCACGAACCGCGGTTTCATAAGCGTTTTGCACATAGGCATCCATATCCAGCTCGTTTAATAAGTCTTTATTTAATAATTGCTTTCGTGGAGATAAATCCGGTGTCCACGGGAATGTATTGCAGTTTAAAAACGTATCCTTATGAAACCACGGGTAGCCGCCGAATACTTCGTCTGCGCATTCTCCGGTCAGCACGACTTTGTGCTGCTTTGCCACTTCGGAGCAGAAATAGAGCAAAGAAGAGTCAATATCCGCCATACAGGGCAGGTCATGCGCATCTACGGATTCGTAAAGCAGGTCTGCCTGTGTGTGGCTGCCGCATTCTAGGTAATGGTGGTCGGTATGCAGAAATTCCACCATTTTGTTTGCAAACGGACGGTCCATTGATGGCTGGAAGCTGTTTGCCTGAAAATATTTGTCATTGTCTGTAAAGTCAAAAGAATAAGTCGTAAGCGTCTGTCCCTGTGCGGCAAGCTCTTTGGCACAGACAGCGGAAACTAGGCTGGAATCCACACCGCCGGAGAGAAACGTACAGACCGGCACGTCAGATACCATCTGGCGCTTGATGGCATCTGTGATCAAAAACCGTGTCTTTTCGATCGTGTCCTCGTACGTGTCCTCATGCGGGCGGCTTTGCAGCCGGAAATATGTATGCGTAAACAGCCCAAAGGGGCTGCAGGTCAGGCAGGTGCCAGGCTTTAGTTCGTGGATCTGCGCAAAAACACCGCTTCCTGGAGTCCTTGCGGGGCCGATGCCGAAGATCTCGTTCAGGCCGTTTTTATCAATCCTTGCCTTTACGCCGGGAAAGCAGAACAGCCCTTTTAATTCGGAAGAGAAAATAAGCGTATCGTCACTGACCGTATAAAACAGCGGCTTGACGCCAAAGCTGTCGCGGCAGAGCGTTATAGTTTTGTGAAATTCGTCATAGATGGCAAATGCAAAGATACCATCTAATTTGCTGATAAATTCTTCCCCAAAGGTTAAATAAGATAAAAGAATCACTTCGGTATCGGAAGAGGTCTTTGGTATGACGTCACGTGCGAACAGTGACTGGCGGAGTGCTTTCATATTGTAGATTTCGCCGTTATAGACGATATGGTATAGCTGGCTGCCAAGGGAACGCGTCATCGGCTGGCTGCCGTTTTTTAAGTCGATAATAGACAGCCTTGTATGCGACAAGCCGCATTCGCTGTTTAAAAAGATGCCAGCCTCATCCGGCCCGCGGTGTGTCTGGCACTGTCCCATTTGCTGCAAGATATGTTCAAATTCTCCCTGCCTTGCCGTAAAATTAGCAAAAGGATGATAAAAGCCTGCGATACTGCACATAGATTACCTGCGAATGTTGTTCGTTGATCTAATCTATGTACGTCAGGCACAAAATATGACTATCCGTGTTCATTTACATATTTTTTAATTGCCGCAAAACTTGCAGGGCTCATATAGTGTTCCATTTTGCAGGCATCTTCGGTCGCTGTTTTCTCATCGATGCCCAGCCTTTTGAGCCATTGAGAAAAAAACTCGTGGCGTTCATAGATTCTGGAAGCGATCTCCTGCCCGGAATCGGTCAGATAGATAAAGCCCGCGCCGGTTACGGTAATATAGCCGTTTTGCCGCAGATTTTTCATCGCGACGCTGACGCTTGACTTTTTAAATCCAAGCTCATTTGCGATATCCACGGAACGGACGACAGGCAGCGCTTTGCTTAAAATAAGAATCGTTTCTAAATAGTTTTCGGCGGATTCATGTATGGTCATAGCGGTTTTCTTGCTCCTTTATGTGGCTGTCAGGCTGACAGCGGATTTGTCTTCTTACTATTATTATACGCATCCGTAGGAAAAAGTAAAGCGGCAAATCTGTGTTCTTTGATTTCCAAAATGTAGCAAAAGTTGCGGAGTTTTGTCTGTTGCCAGATTGTCTCATATAAGATAAAATAGACTTGCAGGGAGGAAACGATATGCATATCGATTATAAAAACAAAGGGCTTCGCCTTATTAAAAAGGGGCAGAAGGGGATTTCTCATGCCATTTTCAGCCGTTTTGGGCTGATTTTGTTTCTGCTGTTTATTCAGGTACGGTTTTTATTTGATATCTTTTTGTGGTTTGAAGATTTTTTGCCGCATGTGATGGGCGGGAGTGTATTATTTACATTTCTAATGGTCGTTTATTTGTTAAACAGCAGGCTGAATCCGACAGCAAAGATAACATGGCTGATCGTGATTATGCTGCTTCCGGTATTTGGCGTGCTTTTATTTTTGTATACGCAAAGCAATATCGGGCACCGTGCCTTAAAAAAATGGGTCAACGATGTGATTGCGGAGTCGAAGTCGTGCATTGTGCAGGAGACGGGGGTCATGGAACGGTTCACAAGGGAAAATTGCGGAGCGGCTTCACTGGCAAGGTATATACAAAGAAGCGGCTGTTATCCGGTCTATGAAAAGACGGCTGTCACGTATTTCCCATCAGGGGAAGAGAAGTTTCGGGAAATGCTTGTGCAGTTGGAGGCAGCAGAACATTTTATTTTTATGGAATATTTTATTGTAGACGAAGGAGTGATGTGGGGGACAATCCTGGAGATTTTGGTAAAAAAAGCGGCTGCGGGCGTGGATGTACGGGTAATGTATGACGGCACATGTGAGTTTTCCCTGCTGCCGCATGATTATCCGAAACGGCTGCGCGCCCTTTCGATCAAGTGCAAGATGTTTGCTCCGGTTGCTCCCTTTATTTCCACGCACTATAATTACAGAGACCACAGGAAGATCCTTGTGATTGACGGACATACGGCTTTTAACGGAGGCGTGAACTTAGCGGATGAGTATATCAACCAAAAGGAACGGTTTGGACACTGGAAGGATACGGCGGTCATGCTGCAAGGCGAAGCGGTAAAGAGCTTTACGCTGATGTTTTTGCAGATGTGGGATATGGACAAAAAGGAGAAGGAATATGCCAGATTTTTATCGTATCCGGTAAATCCAAGAGAGAATGCGAAAGGCTGGGTGATCCCATACGGAGACTGCCCGCTGGATAATGACAAGGTAGGCGAACGGGTATATATGGATATTTTAAACCGTGCGGTTTCCTATGTGCACATTATGTCGCCGTACCTTATTTTAGACGGGGAAACGGAGACAGCGTTAAAGTTTGCGGCGGAAAGAGGCGTGGAGGTTGTGCTGCTTTTGCCTGGCATTCCTGATAAAGAGGTGCCTTATGCGCTGGCAAAAACACATTATCCGTCTCTGCTTGCGTCCGGCATTCAGATCTATGAATATACGCCGGGCTTTGTCCATGCCAAAGTATTTGTCAGCGACGACAGGGAAGCGGTGGTTGGGACGATCAATCTGGATTACCGCAGCCTGTACCATCATTTTGAATGTGCCACTTATTTATATATGGCTGGCTGTATCCCGCAGATAGAGGCGGATTTTCAGGCGACGCTTGCAAAATGCAGGCAGGTCACAAAGGAAACGGTACGCCGGGAGAGCTTTAAGGTCAAGATGACAGGATATCTGATGAAAGCAATCGCTCCGCTTATGTAGTTTTATTGTTGCAGTATCAGATTTTGCATATAAAAACAGTTGGGGGAACACTATGAAAAAAATATTTACGAAAAGCCTGTGCTTTTGTATGGCTGCTGCTTTGATCGTCAATATTGGCGTAGCGGCATTTATCCAGATGCTTGTGTCAAAGCAGAATCATATGACAAACAGTACAAAAAGCCTGGAAATTGTCAGGGACAGGCTTGTAAAAAACGATGAGGATATTGCGGACTTAAAAAATACGCTTGGTGAGAACAACCTGGCAAAATCGCGTGCCTTTGCAGAGATGCTTGCCTTAGACCCGCGTATTTTAGAAGACGCTGACAGGCTGGAAGAGGTCAAGGAGCGCCTGATGGTATATGAGCTGAATATTATAAATGAAGAGGGAATTATTATACAAAGCACGGTCGACGAATATCTGGGCTTTTATATGGGCAGCGGGGATCAGTCCGCGGTATTTATGCCGATTATTGAAGACCCGTCCTTAGAAATCGTACAGGAACCGACGGTCAATGTAGCGTTGGGAATTGTCGTGCAGTATATCGGCGTAGCCAGAAAAGACGCGCCTGGGTTTGTACAGGTCGGTATCCGCCCGGAAGTGCTTGAAAATATGCTTGCCGGAACAAAAATCGACGTCGTCTTAAACGATATTGGATTTGGGGACAGCGGCTGTATTTATGCGGCGGATGCAGCAGAAGGCACTGTGCTTGCCTGCCCGGATGCGGAATGGATCGGAAAGCCTGCACAGGAAGCGGGTATCCCGTTAGAGGAGGGAAAAGGCTCTGCGACGATCTGCGGCGTCAGCGGAAAGTATGTCTCACAGGAATATAACGGGATGTATATCGGCACCTTTCTGCCGCTTGCCGAGTATTACCGGAACCAGTTTATTCAGACGATTGTAATGTCTTTTAGTATTTTTATAATCTTTTCGGTACTTTTGTACTTTATCAACCGGATGATCGATCATAAGATTGTCAGCGGAATTTTACGCATTACTACTACAGTGAAAAAAATATCCGACGGCGATTTCAGCATCGTTGTAGATGAACAGAGTACGCCGGAATTTTCCATGTTGAGCAGCAGCGTGAACAAGATGGTCGAATCGATCTGCAAAAACATGGCGGAAAATGAAGAGCTGATTGCCAAACAGCAGCAGGATATGGCAAACAACCAGTCTTTAATTGAAAATATTAAAAACGTCTGTGCCGGCTTGGACGGCGTATCCCAGGAGACGCTTTCTACCGCGGACGCGATCCATAACGGGACAAACGAGCAGGAGCGCGCGGTCAAAGATCTGGGCGTTGTAATGGACAATCTGGTACAGGAGCTAAATGCCAGCGCCGGTGTGTCTAAAAACGCGGCAGGCGCGGCACTCGCTGCGGCACAGAAAGTCGAAAAAACCGGGTTGCAGATGCAGACATTAGAGACTGCGATCGAAAAAATCAGCGCAATGTCCGCAGAGATCGAAAAGATCATTGGAGAAATAGACGCTATTGCGCAGCAGACCAATATGCTTTCTTTAAATGCTTCGATTGAGGCGGCAAGGGTCGGCGAGGCAGGAAAAGGCTTTGCCGTTGTCGCGACGCAGGTCGGCGACCTTGCAGCCAGAAGCGCGCAGGCAGCCCGCCAGACAAGCGAGCTGATTACCAACTCGATCCAGGCAGTGGAAGAAGGACGGCTGATTACAAAGCAGACAGCGGAAGAGTTTGCAACCGTCGTAACCGAGATCGAGGAAGCAAGCCGCAGCGTCAAGGAAATTACAGATATGGTAAAGCAAAATGTAGACACGGTATCGCAGGTAGTGGAAGGGCTGGATGTAATTGCAAACGTGGTAGACAGCAACGTCCAGATCTCCCAGAACAGCAAGGCGGTTTCCGAGCATATGGCACAGGAAGCAGGGAAGCTGCTGGAGCTTGTGGTTTAGTTTAGTGCCCCAGCAGGCACAGACCTGCTCTGATCCAGCAGGCTCACATAAGGGTACACATTATGAAATCCCTTGGAAGCCGCAAAAAGAAAAAAGGCGCCTCCATACAGGAGAAACAGCAGTGTGACACAGGTATATTTTCTGGCACTGGTTCTGGATTCCAGTTCGCAGCCACAGTTGCAGTCTTTTTGATAAGAGCTTAGAATATCTGGAATGGCAAACAGTGAAAATACAAACGGATAGGCGGCGAACCGTTCCAGAATAAAATGCTTTGTAATAAACACGCTGATCAAAAAATATAACAGGGCACTGTTAAAGTAGATATTGCGCCTGGACGGATCTTTTATGCGGTTTTGGAACAGGCAGATCAAAAGCAGGTAGAGTGCGGGCGGCACCGCATATTCCCACTGGTTGGAA
>CAJTCR010000041.1 GCA_910574915.1 Eubacteriaceae bacterium | reverse complement strand
GTACACAATTTCCTGGCATAGTTGAATTTTTATCGGAACTTTTTACCGCTGTATCCTTGTATTTTCAAGGATTCTTGTAACTTGTTCCGATAAAAATTTTGTTCCTATAACCACGTTTATAGGAATGTTCCTATAACGTAGGCAAGCAATGCCCCAGGATAGCCATCCGGCTCCTGGCGCTGCGGTTTTGGGTCCTCTACAATGGAATAGCCGTTCTCAACGCAGATAGTATCGTTGAGCCGCCGGACCGCGCGGGTGCTGCCCCAAAAGTTTCGGAATTTCCGGTCACAGTTCAGATTGACCGCGTTCCAGATGATGTGGTTATGGATATGGGACTTGTCGATATGGGTACAGACCGCAAAGGCGTGACTGCCCTTGGTGAACCGCTTTGCAAACTCCACGCCCAGCCGGTTGGCTTCTTCCGGGGTAATCTCGCCGGGGACAAAGGACTGCCGGACATGGTAGGCCAGCACATCGTCCGCGCCGCGTACCCGTCCGGTGGTAGAAATGTACTCCCGTTTTGCCAACAGAAACTCGGCGTCGGCTATCCGGCTGTCACACGCAAAGCCGGTGACGAGCCTGCCGTTATCTGTCTTTTGTGGGTTGGATACATAGTCGATAATGTCACTGACTGCCTGACTTTCGGTGCGGCCTTTGCCAATGTGCAGCGGCATGATGCGTGTGGTTGCCATGATGGAATCCTCCTCTCAAAAAAATAACGGCCTGATGAACAGGCCGTTGCTGGTTATTCAAAGTATGTCATAGGGAAAATCTGTGAAATCTCCGTTTGGTTCATCCTCCTCGAACCGGGCTGGCGAAAAGCGCATTTCATATTGTTCCTTTGCGAGCGCCCGAATGTCCGGGCGTTTATCGTGCATCTTCTTTTTCAGCCAGGAAATCTGCTCCTTTGAAAGCCGCCAGGGGAGATTCAGCAGGCGGTTCATTGCCGCCATTTCAGATTTCTTTTCCGGCGGCAGGGAGGCGCACGTTTTGCAGATATGCGCCGCATGGCCTTTACCCGAAAACTTTTCGTTTGATTTATACTCACCGCAGATTTTGCAGTAATGCCCGCGCTTTTTCATTCCGATTCACTGTCCTCTGTCAGAGCATACAAACGGTGGACCGCCCCCATAACGGTGTTCCATTCCAGATCAGCCGCATAGGAAAATTTCCTGCGGTAAGCGGACCAGAGCGCCTGCATCGCATGGCTGTTTTCTACTTCGGAAAACACTTCCTTCGCTTCTTTCAAACGCCTCTCGGTCCCGCGCTTGCGGGCGGTAGCAAGGAGCGCGTGGCGGAGAATATCGGAATCCAGCGATCTTCCATGAAGCTGTTCCAGAATGTAGAGGTCATAAAAATCCCTCATACGGGTGTTTGTTATGGTCCGGGCAATCATTGTTTCCAGCTTTTCCGCAAGTACGGTTTCCAGATTGTACGCCCAAATATCAATGGAGCGTTCCTCCAGCATAAGCCGGAACCTGTACCGGACTGCCCTCGGCGTAATCACATCCCCGGTAGAAATATCAATTTTCAGCGGCGTCACCACCCCGTCAAAGACAGTGGCCATGCTGACCCGAATCCCCGGATACTCGGCCTCGTCCATGATTTCCGAAATGCTTTTCACCTGGAACTCCACACCGTCCTCAATGGGGACTGCTATGATAGAGGACATCAGATTTTCAATGTCCTCCACATTCACGCTGGCCCCTCTGACGGTTGCGTCTAAATCCATTGTAGACCGGGCATCCAACCCTACCATTGCGGCAACCAGCATCCCGCCTTTCAAAATAAAGTTATCCCGATATTCAGAAAGGGAAATACGTTCCAGGAAACGCTCCATCATATAGTTCCGCATCAAAATCTGTGCGTCCGCCGATTTCTCCTTTGCGAGATTGCGGATCAAATCTTTCAGCTGCCTTGCTGTCTTTATCATAATAGCACCTCCAAATACTGCCGCAAAATTTTTTCAACCCGGAACAGCCCTGCATACTGCATCAGCCTCCGCAGGTTTTTCTCTTTCCTGCGGGCGTACATTTTGAGCGCCCCTTGAAATGTCTGCATCTCAATGCTGCTCCGGCAGCGAAGCAGGTCGCAGATGGTCCGCTCCATATCATAAGCCGGAACCGTATGCCCGAAAGGGGTTCGAGCCGTACTCTTTCCGACGTCATGCAGCTCCGGTTTTATGGTGTAGACCAAAATCCCGTCCGCTTTCAATCTGGTCGTGCTGTATCCCCGTCTGACGGTAATGGAATAGGGGGAAGGCTCCCGGTCGGTCAGATCATGGAAAAACAGCGCCGTTTCATGAGAAAAAATCCCCTGGCTGCATCGTAAATGGAGCAGGTACATCCCATCGACCCAGGCATCCGGCGATACATAAACCCCATGTGCCGCCTGTTCCAATTCTTTTTCCTTCACATAGTTGTAAAAAACGGATTTTGGAATTCCCCGTTTCACCACCTCTGATGTTTGGAGCATACCGTGTTGTCCCTCTAAAATCGTGTCCAGCTGTTCAAACTGTGTCATGCCCTCACTTCCTTTCGTGCTACTATTATACATGATTGTAGCACGAAAGGAAATAGCGGCAAAAAGAAAAAGCGGAGGAAGGCGCGGCGAAGAACGCCGTTCCTCCCTCCGCAGATGGAGCAAACTATCCGGTCAGGAGAGCTTGGAAAGCTGGACCAGTATCTTCTGCACACCCTCCCAAAGCTGTTCCTGCCGCTGGGATATATCTTCCAAATCAGCGTCATAAACCCGCCCGGTTTCATGCACTTTACGGGTCAGCTGGTTTAAGTTGTTGCTGGAATAGCGCATCAGGGACACCAGCTCCTTCAGTTCCGGCAAATCCAGCTTTACCACATACCCGTCCAGCGCCATTTTCCGCAGGTAGGCTTCCCGGTTGACGGTTCCAAGCTGGGACATTTTCTGCTCAATCAGAGCCAGCTCCTCCGGGGAAACCCGGAAATTCACCTGTACCTCCCGTTTCCGCTTTGCCGCGCTCATCGTTCCGGTTCCCGTTTCTTAGGGGCGGCGGGTTTGCGTTCCGGCGGCTCCTGTTTGAGTTTTTCCAGGACGGAGCCTTTCTCCGGGGCTTGAAGGACTTTCCGCGCCTGCTTCAAAAACAGGTCGGTCAGGCCGGGGTTGACCTTATCCACCACCAGGACATAGCTGTGGCGGGGATCGCCGCCATCCTCCGGCATGGGGATTGTTTTCGCCCAGGCTTTGTTATCGCGGGAGATGCGCCCGTCATGCTCCTTTTTCAGCACCGTATTGGCAAGGATAACCTGCATACGCTCCGGCCCGAACTGTTCCAGCACTTCTTTGACAGCGGCCTCGGTATTCAAGCGGTTATCCCCATAGTGGGCGCTGATGGCCTGCCGGGTGGCTTCTTTGCAGGCAAGACTGGCTTGCAGGGAGGCGCGGTACTGCGCCATCTCCCCATGCTCGGACGCATAGGCGGCGGAGTGGGGATAGATTGGGGCGGCTCTCTGTTCCTCTTTTGCCTTGTGCATGGTCAGGCTCCCCTGCGGGTCCCCGTCAATGAGAAGCACTTTCTTTCCGGCCTGTGCCAGCCCAATCCCTAAGTTGGCACAGGTTGTGGTCTTGCCCACACCTCCCTTTTGGTTGGCGATGGCGATGATTTGCGTGTTCAAGATAATCACCTCGTTTCTAATTCGTTGTGGTTGCTTCTGGAAATAGAAAAAGCCGCCACTTCATAAATTGAAAAGTGACGGCTTTTTCTGATCCCGGAATACAGTTCCCCGGAAACGCAAAAAGCACCCAGCAAAAAATACTGAGTGCCTGCATTAAAATCATATTCAATTATTCAAATTCGGTCAAACTACGCCAAACTGTTCTCGTATAAATTGAGGGGTGAGAGGGAGTAAAAATCGCCTCTGAAATACCCCGAAATCAGGGCTGTGGTTGTCCTATTTTTTAACCACTAAGCCCGTTTTTTACCTCCATTTTTGCCGGTTGTCCTATTTTTAACCACTAAAAATTGGGTGAAAATGGCTCTCGTTGTGTCAAATCAGGTCAAACTATATCAGCTTGTTTGGGTATAAGAAAACCCCGGAAAACCTTAGTTTTACGTTAATAAGGAAGTATTTACAACAACTTATCATCAACGCTGACAAACAGAGTGCAAGCAAGAGCAGAGAACATATCACTTTCATTAGTGGTCGGTTCTCTGCTTTTCTATTACGCAATAGAACGCTATTTTTGAGGGTAGGGATATAAAATATCGTCTAAGTGTTTTCCATGCTCTGAAAGCCGCATAAATCAAGGACTTTTTAGCCTCTACTGCGTAACATACCTACCCAAGAAAGCAGTAGTTTTATAAAGTGATTGGATTAGACGGATTTTGAACACCGTAGCAACTTCCGGTGTTGGATTATCCGATATTGGATTTTCCGACACCGGGTTATCCGACATCGGAAAATCCAACGCAATTAAATAAAGATATAACTAACTAAAGAAAAACCAAATACGGATTTAATCAAATATCTATTCCTTTCCTATCCTTTCCCCTAACCCCTTTCCTTTGAAGCACGATATAGCGACAGAGCCGCAGGAATGGAAAAGAATGGAATGGAAACGGCAGTACAAAGAAATATTGTCTACTATGTTACGCAATAGAACACCGTTTTTAAGGGTAGGAGTATAAAACCCTTACCCTTGTCCTTATCGCCGCTGTAATGCACTTAAATCAAGCGGGAAACACCCTCTATCGTGTAACTATCATTCCATACTGGATTGAGCGCGAAAGCAGTCTGCTGATTTCGCCCTCTTGACTACCCACAAGCAAAGGCGGGAAAAGCTGTCAAGGGCGCGTAGCGCGAAGTTTACCCTTGACAGCTTTTCCCGTCTTTGCTACTCCCTATCGGTCGAAGCGGGATTTCAACATAGCTTCAACGAGTTTAGCCTTTAATCTGTCCTGTGTGTCGTCATTGATATGCCCCTTATACATAGACAGATATTTGATGTGTGCGGTGTAGTGCCGCAATACTGCGTCTACCGCTTCCGGCTCTCCGGCAACGGCTTTTTCGATTACCTCAAAAGGTATCAGTTTTTTATTCCTCATGTTTCAATCTCTCCCATTCTTTCCGTAACTGTTTCAGTGCAACATTTCTCCTGCGGTTTATCGTACTCCTGCAACGCCCGTACAGCCTGCCGATTGCTTCATCACGATAACCGACAAAGTAATAAAGCAATAGGACTTCCCGCCTTAATTGCGGCAGTCTTGATAATGCCATTGCTAACCGTTCATCATCAACGATAACTTCCTTTCCCGACACAAGAAATACCGTCGGCTTGTCCTGCCTTTCAAAATAGCTGTCCATAGCAGACGGCTCAAAATATCGTTCTGACATCAGATAGTCGAGGGATATTTCCCGTTCTTCTTTCCGCTTCAAATCCCGCCATGCGTTCATAGCTTCATGGCGCAGGACAATCTTACAGAACGCATGAAACGCATATTCGATATGTTCCATGAACTGTTCAGAATATCTCATTTTCTCTCACCCCCTTTCTTCCCAGTAGGGGGCTATTACAGCAAACGTCGTACAGCATGAAGCAGTACAAGCATTTGAGTAATGCGAGTTATTAAGACATACTAAATGATATGTGTATTCATATTCATAGGCAGAAAATCCCATTTCACAAAACAGGATTTTTTTGATAAGTTGCTACAACAAAAAAGACATGGCGATACCTCCAATGCTTTTTAGCATTTGATACCGCCATATCCTTAAAAATGGGTACCTTTAATACACGTCCGCTTTATCCTGTATTCAGAAAGAAATAGCGGCTTTCAATCACGTCTGAAGCACATATTTACAAAAAAAACCGACAACCGCATTTTTAATCTGCGTATTATCGGCTCTGCGTCTGTGCGTCTGGCTCTCTGATAATATTTATATTTAGTTGTTTCACATTGACAAGTATTTCTTTTCTACATTTGGGACAGTATAACGGCAGCCTTTCAATGACTGTATCCTGCCGCAATCTGATTCTTGTTTTGTGGTTGCAGACAGGACATAACAGCCATTGTGTCTGTATATTTTGCATGATAGTATTCTCCTTGTTCCAGTAAATCCACTGCATGGCAATCAAGACATTTCTTTTTTATCTACATGATTTTTTAGGATAACAGCTAACAATGCCGATAAAATCCTTGCTAACACCGTACTCCACCAAATCATTATCTGCCCGCCAAACAAAGGCAGCAGAATGAGCATAAGCACTAACATAAACAGTGGTTCAATAAAAGTTAGGACATACGAAAACATACTTTTTTCTGTGGCGTAAAAACTTGCGGTAGTGATGCGCAGAACAGCAACAAAGGGTACGGAAACCAAAAAAACAGGCATTATTTTTGCAATTTCTGTATTCACTTCTTTTGACGCTCCGAATAATACGCCGAGGCTCTCCCTTGTCAAAAACATGATGATACAGCCGATTACAGACAGAAACAATGCAAACCCATACGCTAAAGTTCTTGTACTTTTCAGCTTATCAAAATTTCTCTCGCCGTAATACTGGCTTAGTAACGGCTGGCTTCCGTCACCTACTCCTTGCAGTATCAGATATACAATGCAGATAGCATAAGCGATACAGGCATAAGTAGCGACTGCCGACTCCCCTCCATAGACAATAGAGAAACGGTTTATGATTATTAGAGAAATGTTAGGGGACATGGTAAGTCCAAAAGGTGCAATTCCGATTTTGAGTATGGACGCAGACACCTTTCCAAATTTTGAAAAAGGAATGTTCAGCGTAAACTGCTTTTTGCGTAACAGAAATGCAAGCGCAATCAGCATTGTAACACCCTGTCCAATTACCGTAGCCCACGCCGCGCCTGAAACTCCCTGTTCCAATATCCATACAAACAGGTAATCCAAAATAATGTTGGTGACAAAACCTGCAATCATGGAAACCATTGCATAAAATGAACCGCCATGATTACGGATAAAAGGTACCAGCCCCGTACCGATCACCTGCATGGAAGCCCCCAATGCGATTACCGCAATATATTCTTTTCCCAATGCAAGCAGTCTGCCGCTTGCTCCGAGTAATTCCAAAAGTGTACCATTCAAAATCAAAACCGAGATTGTCAAAAAGACGCTTGAAATAATCAGCACCCACAAAGCACCGACTATAAATTCTTTCGCCTGTTCCTCCTTTTCCTCCGCCCTGTAAATAGAATAATAAATTGCACCGCCCATTCCAATCCCTGTACCGAGCGCTTGGATTACTGCCACGATTGGATAAGCAATATTAACGGCTGAAAGCCCTAAATCACCTATGCTGTTCCCTATAAAGAAACCGTCTACAATTGCGTAAACTCCCGATAAGGCAAAAGACAATACGGACGGAATGACATATTGAAAGAAAATCCTTATATCACGAGTTTGCTTCATTGTCTTTTTTGCCTCCTGCCTTTTCAAAAAGTTTTGCAAATAAAGCCATGTTCTCGTTTAGCTGCCGCATACGTTCCACGCCTATTTCTTGTATTGCAGACAGTTCCACTTTCCGCAACTCGGTAACAATGGTATCTGCGTATTCCTTTCCTGCCTTTGTAAAGCGGATAACTTTATTTCTTTTATCTTCTGGCAGAGGAAACAGTTCTACAAATCCTTTGCGCTCGAAATTTTTGAAAGCCATGTTAATTGTCTGCTTCGGTATAAGCCACCGCTGACTTATTTTTTTCTGCGTACAGTTGTCCCCTCCGTCATAAATTGCACACAATACTAACAGGCTGTTGACTGATAGCCCATGTGCTTTTGCCCATTCTTCGTACACATTGTTGTACACTAACCATGCGTCGTAATATTGGTTTAGCTGTTCCATAAAAACGGTGCTGCCTATCATAGTCTGACCTCCTCAAATATATTAGTACGGTTCTGTACCATTTATAGTATAGTCCATATCCGTACTAATTGTCAAGATAAAAATTTTACATGATATTTTCATAAATGAGTTGGCATTTCTAAAACTTCCCCGTATTAAGAAACAAGGAAAACTTTTTGAATAATTTTTCTCAAAACTCCGTCAAAATCGTTCTGTACGGTGTTGTAGGTAGTGAGAGGACTTTCAAGAGGGTTTGGGATACTTCCCAACAAGCAAAATCTGTCCGGCAAGCCATAGCGCAGACGGGCAGATTTACGGAAAAGGGTACCCTTTTCCTAAGATTGCGTTTTATTAGGAAAACACACTGTCAAAAGGATTTTATGCTTTGGCGGGGGTCAGCCCACCTCGGCGGTGTCAGTGGTGTTGATTTCAATATACTCGGCAATCCGGCGGAACTCGTCCGCAAACTTAAAGTGAACACTGATATTGCCGTTTTCGTAAACCTTGATATGGTCTACCAGTTCAATCAGAATTTCGCGGGTCAGCTTTTCGATGTTCTGATATTTTGCAAAAGCTACCAGCGCGGGATGCTGCTGGTCAACGCCGTTTGAGAGCTCTTTCCGTTCAGCCGTCAGCCGGGCCAGCAAATCCGAGAGCCCGGCGGCCTGCCGTTCATAATCGGCTTTCATTTCCCGGTATTCCTGCTGGGTGATTTCCCCGTCTTTCCAGTCTTGATACAGTGACTGCTTGTAGCGGGTGATTTTCGTCAATTCCTTTTCCTTTGCGGCAATCTGGTCGTTAAGGCGGTGGGATTGACTTTTTTTCAGCGGGGCCGCATTGATATGGGCTACTATTTCCGAGTAGGAAACGGCAGTGCTCACTTGATACTGGATGGCAAACAGAACAGCGGCCTCCAGACGGTTGTGTTTGATAGAGTGCATGGTGCAGGCTGTCCGGGAGCGTTTCTTGTAAGTGGAGCAGGAATAATAAACATTCTTCCCGCTCTGGCTCCGGGTCACGGCCTTGCCGCAGTCAGCGCACCTCAGAAAGCCGCTGAATAAATGGAGCTCCCGCTTTTTAGGGGCCGTCCGGGTGTCACGTTTCAGAAGTTCCTGCACCCGGTCAAAGGTTTCGTGGGTGATGATGGCCTCGTGGGTATCGGGGACGCGCACCCATTCATCCTCCGGCACAGCCTCAATCTGGTGTACCTTGTAGCTTTTCACCCGGCGGCGGCCTTGTACTAAATCCCCGGTGTAAATAGGATTTCTGAGAATATCCGTTATAATCTTGTTCCCCCACATGGGAGCGTCCGATATAGCCGGGGAGTAGGGCAGGCCCTTTAGCTTTCTGTATGCCGTGGGGCTGGGTATGCCGTGGTCGTTCAGATACATCACAATTTGAAGTTTGGCCATACCTTGCAGGCACAGCTCGTAAATCTTCTTGACGATTTCAGCGGCCTCCGGGTCAACGATTAGCTGGTGCTTGTCTTTGGGGTCTTTTATGTAGCCGTAGGGAGCAAAAGAGCCTATGTACTGGCCGTTGCGCCGCTTATAATCAAAAACCTGCCGGATTTTCTTTGAGGTCTGATAACAATACTGGTCATTCATCACGTTTGTTATCGGAACGATGATGCTGTTCACGCTGTCCGGGTTTAGGTAGCTATCCACGCCCTCGGCCAAGCTGATAAAGCGGACGCCCATCTGCACAAAAAGGTTATCAATCAGACTTCCAGCATCGCTATAATTCCGGGCGAAACGGGAAAGGTCTTTCACCACAACGCAGTTGATTTTCCCGCTCATCACATCCCCCAAGAGCCGTTGGAAACTTTCGCGCTCCGTATCGGTTCCCGTGTGGCCGTCATCCACATACTCGGTGTAGCTTTCAAATTCTTCCGCATGGTTGAAGTGAAAATCATTGAGAATGTCGCGCTGGTTTTTCACGCTGTTGCTATCGTCAAGCCCCCGGTTGATTTTCTGTAAATCCTCTCGGGAAAGCCGGATGTAGCCGCCCATTTTCCAGAGCCGGGCCGTATAGGTAGGGGTCAAAGTCTGCTGATACCCTCTGTTTTTTGTTCGTGCCATTGTTCCTCCTTCCCTATCACATTACACTTATATTATACCTCTGCCCGGGGCAATCAACAAGGATGTCGATGCTTTGGGACAGTTTGTCTCGAAGTAGGAACGGGCCGCAACAGCAGTTACAGCCCGCTCTTTTGCCGGATAAGAAAGGCGGTCAGCGTCTCCTGCAGGGAGGGACCGCCCTCGGCAAATTCGATTTTCACGCCCACGCCGCCCACGCTAAAGCAGTAGGGATTGACGGCCCGTTTTACGAACCGGGCCAGCCGCTCCTCCCGGGGGAGGGTGCGGTCAAAGGCCATACCGCTCACGTCAGCCAGCGCATCCGCGCTCACCGCGCCGATGTTCACGCTTTTCATTTGTTCCAGCTCTTGTGCGGTCAGTTTCACGGCAAAACCTCCTTTTGCGTTTTTGGTTGGTGGGGAAACGCGAAAAGGCAGCACTCCGAAAAGTGCCGCCCTTTAGCCTGTCCTCACCTTGGGACAATTTGTCTCGAACTTGTTTGAAATGGGGAGCGCCGGGCCCGTATGTTTGGCCCGTCAAAAGACAGCAGGTAGCGGCCCGGCGTTCCCTTGTTTTGTGCGGCGGCCCCAAGCGGCAAGCGGCCAGCTTGTCCCTCGCGGATCGTGGCCGTGGGGTTGGCAGTCTCCCCACTTGCGGCGATGGTGTTGGTCGCTCGTCCTCCCGTGGGAGAAGTCCTAGCGCACCCGCCGCCCGGCTCCCCGCGTTCACCCGGGGCCGCCCGCTATTCAGTTGTGGAGAAGAAAAAACTTCCTCTCATATACCACCAGAAAAATGGAGCAAATGGAGGGGCGGTCAGGAATTTTTTTGCAAATATTTTTTCATGCTTTTCAAGCCGCCCAGAACGGACTCACGGACGGAGCTCTTGTCCACGCCCTCGGCCTGGGCAATCTCCCGGTAAGTCATGCCGAGGATAAAGTGAGCGTCCACCCGGCGGCCCTGGATCTCCGGCAGGCTGTTCAGCGCGTTCCAGAGGCGGCAGAACCGCTCCTTGAGCTCCAGAACCTCGTCCGGGGTGAGCTCGTGCAGGCAGGCGAAATACTCGATGCCGTCATCCGCGTCCAAGGAATAGTACGCCTTGTTGTAGCGGGCCCGCTCGGTATAGGCGGCCTCGGAGCGGACGCTGGCCCGGAGCGCCTCGGCCACATCATCGGAAACCTCAATATATTCGTCCTGGGTGTACCAGTAGTAAAAGTCGCGCAAGTTGATAATCGTCATGGTATGTACCTCCATATCGTTTTTTGTGGTCGGGTTGCGGGAAACGATATGGAGGGCGGCGGGGAGCGGCACCTGGGGGAGCCGCCCCGCACCTTGGGACTGTTTGTCCCAAAGTGGAGCCGACAAAAAACGACAACGCCCGCGCAGCGTTGTGCTGTGCGGGCGCATGAAATGACGCAGTTCTTTATGTACTTACAAATTTCGTGTTGCTGGCCAGAGCAACCCGGTGGAGGGGCTAAACTTTTTTTAACAAATTAAGTTGAGTGCAGATAAAAAAGGACATAATGATACCTCCTGGATACCGCCGTGTCCTTAAAAATGGGCGACTTTAACACACCCTCCGTTTTCCATTTTTTCAAAAGAAAGCGGCGGCCTTGAAATTTACTATTTCAAAACCGCCGTAAGGCTACTGTATTTTGTTTTGGCGCATGGATATTCAGCCGCCGAAACAACGGTTTTTTTTATTTCCGTTGGGCGGCTAATCTTAAATGTAAGGTTAGATTAAATCATCATTTTTAACATAATGACCATTTGTAATAAATCCTTGCGGTGTTTTCTTTCCGTCAACAATAATATGAGCAAAGAGGACTGGTAATCCTGCTGATATTGCAAAGCTCTTTCCATATTGAATTTGAAAATGAATATGCGGTTCACTTGTATTTCCGCTATTTCCGCATTTTGCAATTACTTGCCCCCTACTGACACTATCTCCTTTTTTCACACAGATACTTTCTGGAAGGAGATGTGCTATCATGCTATATTCATGCTTGCTGTGACGAATAATGATATGGTTTCCTCGCACATCCGATGCGGTACAATCGACCTGTCCCTCTGCGATAATAGGGGTATTTGGAAAGTGACTGACCGCAGAAATGACAACACCATCTGCCGGAGCCAAAACATTTTCTGCAAAGCAGAAGTAATTTTCTAATTGTTCTCTTTCTCCCGAAAAAGTGGTTTCTTCGTTGTTCATAATAAAAAAATCATAAGCATACCGCTGGGACGGAAGAAACCAAGAATGTGAAGTTTCTTTATCAACCCCTCCGTTTGCAATATACCACTCACCATCAAACGGGAGTGAATACTGTACTTGCGGTTTATATGAGTTTTTATCCGGGAGCTTAAAGCCATGTCTAAAATGTGCAATAAGTATTCCAACAAGCATCCATAAATTTTGACCGAGAAACATTAAATTTTGAATGTTGTTACGCATGGGAGAAAATACATTTGCAAAGCCACACAATCCGAACAAGAAGAATAGAGTTAGGTACTGGTTATCAAAAAAAACGCCTAAAAACCCAACCCAAAACAACCATTGTAATTTTGAAATAAATTTAAGCATAAACTACCTCTCCAAATATTCTCTGTATCTCCGCAAGAGCGATTGAAATTCGGAATTTTCTTTCAAAAACGATGTTTCATCGTGTAATTCAGATTTTAACTGCTCAATCATTGATGATAAAAGCTGCCGTGGCAGATTTTCCATGTTATCATCGGATAAATTCAAATGCTTGTATAAAATATTCGATGAAATATCCGTCTTTCCCTCCATAGAAGCAAGGAGTAAAGATAGTATTTTTGTGCAGTACTCCGCATCTTTTTTATTTATTGCACATTCAAGTTTAGCTGTATATGCGGTACATTCTAAAATGCCAAATTGCTTTGCCAACTGTTCTTGGATGCAAGCCAATTCCTCGGCATCGTCTCCCCGGTTTTCAGACAAAGAAACCTGGGTTAAAGCTATTAGTATGGATTGCATTTCAACTGCGATTTCCAACATTCGATGCTCTAATAAAACACACGCAGGTTCATATTCCTTTTTTTGTTGATGTAGATATGCCATCATTAACTTTGTATCAGCGGGATAATCATTTAGTAATGTGGCAGCTTTTTCATATTCTTCTTTTTCACAATGCAGATAGAACAAAAAAGAAATTGCTTCTTTTTTTATTTCAATATTTTCGCTATTGCGTATCCTAAAATACAGTTTAGCAAGTTCTTCACGATATTTACTTTGATGCTCCACTGACTGCAATCCTAAAGAGGGTTGTAAAAAAACACCCAACGAATAAATTAAATTTTCACAAGTTGGAAATGCCCTAACTTGATCTAAAGCGAATTGAAAACCATCTTCAAACCCATCTTCCTGAATGATGGATTGAACTTTCATAACAACATTTTTGATCTCCACTTCAGACATTTCCTCATTAAAGGACATGAGCGTATTCAAATCTGTCTTTAACAATCTGGCCAAGCCGGGGAGAAGTGTAATGTCTGGATAAGTTGTTCCGTTCTCCCATTTACTAACTGCGGGTATTGAAACACCCAAATACTCCGCAATATTTTCTTGCGTTAACCCCAAGTGCTTTCGCTTTTCTTTAATTATCTGACTAATTTTCATATTGTCCTCCATCTATTTATAAGATTATCATACCTGCGTGACAATAGACAATCGAGCTATTGTTTAATTATAACTCAGAAAAGTTAACTTGCAAGCAACACGAAATAAAATACTACTTTACATCAAATTTCATTACATTCTCATAATCTAACACGAAATGTAGAATGATATAGGGTGATATGAGAATGAACCAAAATGAAAGAAGGTTTGACTTTCACGGCCTCGGGCTGGCGCTCAAAAGAGCCAGAGAAGAAAAGGGTTGGACACAAGCCTATGTTGCGGAATTAGTAGACCGTGACTCCCGTACCATTATGAATATTGAGAACAAGGGCCAATATCCCAGCTTTGACCTTTTTGTTAAACTCATTACTATGTTTGACATTTCAGTTGACCAGTTTATTCATGCGGACGGAGGGGCGCAGACAAGTTCTTGCAGAAAACACATTGATGTGCTCCTAAATTCTATGAGTGAAAAAGAGCTTGTCGTGATAGAAGCCACAGCCGAGGGCATTAAGAAAGCCAGAGAAACGGAGGATGCGTAAGAAAGCGTGACCTTCGTTTTTTTGCGCCATGTAGCGGAAGCGCACGAAATGGCAAGCAATTCGGGTGTGGCCACACTCCGAAATTTTTGCTGGGCCGTGGGCCCGCAAAAATGCTTGTTGGGGAGCCTCCCCAAACCCGGCTCTTTGGGACAAAATGTCCCAAAGAGGTTGGCTGCGTCACCGCCGCTATCGCGTCTGTTCCTTATCGTCCCGCCCGTCCGTCAGTCCGAGCAGATGGTCGATGTTGGCCTTGACAGCCACGGCCTCCCGCATATCCCGCTGGGCCTGCCTATACTCGGCATAGAGGGCCTTTTTCTTATCCGACAGCTCCCGCCGCTGTTTTTTCAGCGCGTCCATTTTGGGGAGCTTTTCACCGCCTAACAATTCATTCATAGCGGCCCGGGCCGCCCGGTAGGTGGCAAGCTCCGCCTCGTGCTCGGCCAGATACTTTTTCGAGTACCGGGCCGCCTTGTAGCCGTCAAACACGGGCCGGGCCTTGGCATAGTCCACCACGGCCCCCATCAGCCCGGAGACTTTGGAGAGGGCGGCCTCGGTGGTCTGGAGCTCCCCGGCCAGCGCGTGGGCCTGGTCAACCGCCGCCGTGGTCTTGGCCGCCAGCGCGTCATAGTCGGTGAGGTTGTTCTCCTGCAAAAACTGGAGGGCGGCGGCCATCTGCTTTAGGTTGTAGACTTTCGCCCACCGTTCATAAGCCGGGCCCTTGCCCTCGGCCATGCGCTGTTGGATGTCAATGATAAGGCCCACCTGCCGGATCGGGGGCGGCGCGCCTTTGGGGAGCTCCGGGAGGGGCCGCTCCCCGGCGATTACCGCCCGGATGTTCTCGGGGTCAAAGCCCGCGCCGAGGGTGGATGCCCGGAGCCGGGTGTACTTGTTCTGCCCTGGCGCGAGGAACGACACCACGCCGCCCCGCCCGCGCTTGACGGCAAAGCCGGACTCTTCCATCAGCCGGAGGAACGCGGCAAAGTCGGCGGGCTTTTTTTCAAGGGCCGCGATGATTGCCAGCCGCACCCGCTGTTGAGCGGAGGGCGGCTTGTCGCCTATCCACTGGCCATAGTGGAGGAAACGGCCCTTGCTGTGCTGTTTGGGATTTTGTATCACGGACAAATCATGCTCCAGACATACCCGGTCAGACAGCCGCCGGAGGGCAAAGCTGGAGCCGAGGAAATTATGGAATTTCCGGGAGCAGTCAAAGGCCGTGGAATTGAAATAGATGTGGTTGTGAATGTGGCCCTTGTCGGTATGGGTGCAGATGAAAAACTGGTACTTGCCTTTCGTCCAGCGCATCGCCGTTTCAAAGCCCAGCTTGTTTGCCTCCTCCGCCGTCACCTCACCGGGCGGGAACGCCTGCCGTATCTGGAAGAACAGAGCCCCGCGCTCCACGGGCCGGGCCGTGGCCGCCTGGTATTCGCTTTTCACCAGCAGAAACTCAGCGGCGGCTGTGGCCGGGTCGCAGAGGTGGGAGGACACGGCCCCCAGCTTTTGGGGATTGAGCCCGTAGGCAAACCGCTCCTCCATCGTCTGGACGGCGCTCAGTCCTGCCGCCTGCTTGTAGGGCCGGATGTAGGTCGTGGCCGTGGTAGCACCTCCTCTCCATATAAAAACAGTGACAGTGGATAAGTCACCCGCCGTCACCGTCTATGCAATAGTTATTATTTGAAAAGCCAGAATTTATGTGTCTTATTTTTTATTTATCTTGTGAGAATATCAGATAGAATAGCTTTAATTTGTTCATCGTTATATCCAGCATAACGTAATACAATGCAGTAGCTAAGATGTTCAACAAGACGAACTGCCGTAATAACATCTACATTGGGTTGATATTCTCTTTTCTCATGGGCCAATTCATTTCTCCATAAATTGGCCGCACTTGCTAAATTGTCAACATCGTCCCTAAACCATTCTTCAAGTATAGGTTTCAACGGTTGCCAAGTTGAATAACCTCCATATGACTTCTTAATTTTTTCTTTGAGCGATACTTGGGGAATTAACGACTTCTTAAAACTTTTTGCCTTTTCTTTCTTCTTTCCTTTAGCGGTTTTAATATACTCATCAACAAGAGACTCCATATCGCTAAAAAATGCTATTGTATCTGGCGATGATATTTCGGGTAGTATAGTCCTCACGTAATATTCAAATGCTGCCGTAATATGTAGGCTTTGCTCCAAGTCAATAAGGTTTCTGTATTTGAAAGATGGGTGGGTACTACCTCCATCGACTATAGCACCATCTCCAGCTTTTTCCTCAAAAAACAGCTGGAATAGCTCTTTGATTTTAGGATAGAACAATCCGATGCGTGGGGTCTTTTTGACACCATTTTCATTTTCCAAAGGCTCAAGATATTTTTGGCTAAAAAATATTTTCTGCTGTGTATATTTATCAACATCAACAATTTTTTTATCTTCAAGGGCTTTTGCGGGATATTTCCCAATGAGCGTTGCACTCCTTAATCCAATATTTTGCCTATTACAAATGAAACTGAAAAAAGCTTTGGCGGAAAAATATAGGTTTAGCAGATACTCAAAGTCCTTTGTTTCAGGAAATTTAATAGAAACCTCCGATATAGTTTCGGCTGTAGTTTTGTTGCTTGAATGACAAATCATTTTTATATCGAACGATACAGATACCACAGTACCGCAGTATTTAATCTCAAAACTACATAGATTATTTTTAATTCTTGAAAAAATAATTTCTTCGTTTGAAACAGTTGCTATGCTCGCAGATGGAATAAAGTAATCCAATTCAGGAAATTGAAGTCTCATTTCGGTATAGCTACTATTTGCTTGATAATCCTCAATGAAATATTCGACAGAGCGCATCTGATTAGCAAGGGATACATACTTTACTTCTGCTCCCTCAACAGCCATGCAATCATTTGAAAGTGGGATACCCAATTTATAAAGGATGTTTCCTCCTGTGAGCATTCCTAACTTTTGACCAACAATCATGTCTATATTTTCTGGAACAGTAACTGTTCGTGCTCCTAAAAAAACAGTAATTTTCTCCGTTTCTTCTTCATGTTGGAACGGATAGCTATACTCTCCAATGGTTACACTTCCGATTGTTAATTGAGACATAACATAACCCCTTTCTGCTCAACAGTTTAATATGAGTTGCAATTAGAAATTAAGTATATCATATCTCGCATTGACAATCTACCCACCTTTGGGACAAAATGTCCCGAAGTACGAAAAGCCGGGGAGCGGCACAGCACCGCTCCCCGGCAAATCACAGCTCCACCAGCGCGGAAAGCTGTTTCAGCAATTCAGACAGAGGCCCCCACAAAGCGGAGTAGTCCCGTTGCAGGGCCTTGATTTCCTCGGGGTAAATCCCCCCGTAGGTGTTGGCATGGATAGCCACTTGATTAAGGTTATTTGAGCACCGCCGCTGGAGAGACACCAGTTCCCGGACGGGGGCAAGGTCAATCTGGAGCACATAGCCGCAGAGGGCCATTTTCCGCATATACGCGCCCATGTTGCGGATGCCCGCCTGGGCCATGCGTTCCCGGATAAGCGCCTGCTCCTCCTCGGACACCATCACATGGAGATGGACGGGGCGGCGGCGCTTTTTTCCGGCCACGTTACCTATCGCCCCGGTCGGGCGCGTTCCGTTTGGGCGCGGCGGGGGCCTGCCGTTCCCCGGCCAGTTTCCCAGCCTCCCGCAGTTGGGCGGCAATCGGGGCCTTTTCCTGCCGGGCCTGCCTGCGTTCAGCGGCGGCCCGCTGGAGCTCCACCCCACGGGCACACTCGGCCAGCCGCTCCGGGGAAACAAATTCTTTCACTACATAGCACCCAAAATCCGGGTAAAACCATGTCAGCCGCTTTCCATCAGGGACGCGGCCCTCGTCCTCCCATTTCCCCACCACCTGGGCCTGGGTATCCATCAGCCGCCGCATATCCGGGTTATCACGGGATGGCTTGAGCTCGTAATTATAGAGCTCCTTTTCCGTGAGCGGCTGGGCATAGGCCAGCTCGCCCCATGCAAGCCGGGTATCATGCTCCACCCAAATCCGGCCCTCGTAGTTTTCGATCCGGATGGGCGGGTTTTCCTTGCCATTGGGGAACGTGCCGATGTCAACGGGCCGCTGGGTAGAATAATACTTGTATTCCTGCGCTTTTTCCAAAGTTACCTCCTCTCAGATGTTAGCTTTTGGGCCGGGAAACGGGGGCCGGACATAGAAACATACCGGGCCCCCATGAACCGCGCCCGGAAAGCCTTGATACAAGCGGGTTTTCAAGCGGCAAAAGCTAACAGTCCAGCCGCCTTTTCCGCATATAGTCGCGCTGGCGTTTCCGCCGCGCATTTTCGGCGCAGGCCGCCGAACAGAACGCCCTTTTCCCCTCCGGCGCAAAGAGCCGCCCGCAGACGGCGCAGGGCCGCAGACCGGGGGCCGGGCCGTCAGTCAGCGCGGCCTCCAATGCGGGATTTAAGGGGAGCACCGCCTCCCGGAAGTAGCGGCAGTAAGCCCCCGTCCAGCACTTCCCCAGCATATAGCACTCACAGTCGAGGGGCAGACAGCCGTATTCCCGGTCATAGTTGGCGCACCATTTTGTGACAAGGGAGCGGATAGCCGCCTTTTCCTCACGGGTCAGCTCGCGCAAAGTATCACCTCCCGCCCGGTTTTTTCAAAAGGCTCTGAAAGCAGGAGCCGCAGGGGATGCCGCGCCAGTAGGGACAGCCACAGCACCGGGAGCCCTCCCGGGGCTGTTCCGGGCGGGGAGCCCGGGGCCGGGGGCGGCGTTTCATTTCCCGTTCCAAAGGGTTCGATGTGAAATTCATTCTCCGTCCTCCTTTTCTTCTTCCTCATCCCACGGGGGGAGGTCGTCATACTCACCGCCGCCATAGTCCTCGCCGTATTCCCCGGCCTCGTCAAAATCCTCGCCGGGAGCGGCGGCCTGCTGTTTCGGGCGGTAAATCTTGAAGTACCACCCGGCCCCGCCGCCGAGGGCCAGCACCGCCAGCACCAGCAGGAGCGTCCCCGCCCCGCCGGATTTTTCCGGCTCGGGCTCCGGCTCCGGCTCGGTAGCAGGTTCGGGCTCCGGCTCCGGGAGCGGTTCGGGTACGGCCTCCGGGGAGGGCTCCGCAAGGGCCATCAAATCGGCCACGGTGACGGCGTTCAGGAAGTACACATTTTCCGTCTCCCGCTGGCGGTCAATCACCAGATAGAACACGGACTCGTCCGCCGCCATGATGGTGAAGAACTCCTTGCCGTCCCCGTCCGTGGCGTTATCCACCATCGTCCCCTGCCCGTCCGGGGTGAACGGGTTGGGTTCGGGTTCCGGCTCCGGGGTGGCCGGGGACTCCACGGGGTCAAGCCCCTCCCATTCCGGGCCGCCCGTACCGTCCTCCCATTCCTCGCCGCCCCCGGCGTAGGCCGTGGTGGTGATGCCGCACAGCAAAAAAGCGGCGCACAGAGCCGCCGCCATTACACGATATTTTTTCAGTTTCATTCCGCGTCCTCCTTTTCCGGCCCGGCGGACTTCGGGACATTTTGTCCCAAAGTATCCCCAGCCTTGATGCGCTGGAGCACCAGCGGGAGCTCCTCAAGGGAAATGCTCATGCCCCGCACGATGTCCACGATTTCCTCGTTCTCGGCCTCCTTGTGTTTCTGTTCCAGCTCTTTCAGCCGGGCCTGCTGGTCGCTGATTTTGCCCTTGACCTTTTCGATCTCGGCCATGATTTTTGCGCTCTTGCTTGTCGCCATTGAAAACCTCCTTTTCATGGTAAACGCCCGTAGGCGTAGAAGTGGGCCTGCCAGTAACTGCTGTTTAAGTTGGCGTAGCTGATAGGGTCGCCACAGTGCAGCATCATCCCGTCCCCCACATAGATGCCACAGTGGGAGACTCCCGGGGTGTCATAGGTTCCCTTGAAAAAAACCAAATCTCCGGGGCGGGGGGAGCTGGTGCGGGTGCAGATGTTGTAAAGCCCCTGGGCCCCCAGCCGCCCCACGTTCCAGCCGGAATGATTGACTACCCACGAAACAAAGCCGGAGCAGTCAAAGGACGTGGCCGGGGAGCTCCCGCCCCATACATAGGGATAGCCGAGGTATTTCTCGGCCTCGGAGAGCATCGCCGCGAATGTTTCATCGTCCAGATATTCCCCCGGCACTTCGTAGCCCTCCGGCGGGCTGGTGTATTTCCCCACATAGGACGAGCCGGGAAAGAGGTCGGGGCGGTTCCCCAGCGTAGCCATGTAGAGGGAATACCGGGAAACCTTTTCCTCCCCCATGATATAGATAGGAAGATGGGAAAGGTTGAAGTTATCCAGTGTCACAGTGCAGATATAATAATCGTAATATACCCGGTAGCTGTCAGTGTGGGTGTTGCCCTCCTCGTCCGTCCATGTATCCGTTTCGATGTAGTACCGCCGTTCCTTTACCACGTTTTCGGTCAGCGTGTACTGGCGGTCAAAGAGCATCTGCAAGGTGGGCTGGACATCCGCCAGCGTCCATTCCCCCTCGTGCCATGCGCTCAGAATGGAAACCAGCACATAGGGGTCGTGTTCGATAGCGTCTAAATCGTAATGGTACTCGTCATAGTCGTGGGTACTTTCGTAGGTATCCAGATAGTTTTGGAGCTCCGCCTCCAGTGAACAGTAGGCGGCCTCGGCCCCCAGCATATCCCCATCCTGGGCGGGGTAGGTGGTGGCCCCCACCGCGCCTGCGGCGGCGTTCCCCAGAGAGACGAGGGAGGACGCGCAGGACTGGAGGGAAAAGAGAAGCACCGCGCAGGCCAGCGCAAGCAGCACCCCCACGGGATGCCGTTTCACAAAGCCCACAGCCCGCTCCGCCAGCTTTTCCGTGGCGGCGGCGGTTTTCCCGGCGGCCTTGGCCCCTTGTTTCGCGGTCTGCTTTGCCGCCTGCCGCGCTTGTTTGGCGTACTGCTTTTTCAGCTTTTGCTTGTGCCAGTAGCGGGTGACAACATTCTTTGCAAGCTCCGGGTTCTCCTGGGCGGCCATGCGGAACTGGTAGTCCGCCCGGGCCTTGATGTACTGCGCCTCGGCCTTGTGGACGGCCCGGGCCGGGTGCTCCCGGATGCGCTTTTTTACGGTATGCACTGCCGCCCGGCCCACGGCCTCGCCCACAAGCTCCGAGCGGTGGGCCCCCTCGGTTCCCACGTTCTCATGTTCCACCTCGTAAACCTTGCCATGCACAAAGCCGTGTGCGCTCCACCCGGCGGCCCCCAGCACCCGGCGCACCGGGCCCCTGGGTTTTGGCGGCTTTTTGCCCTCCAGCTTCTTCCTGGCCCGGTTCAGCTTGTCCTCCCGCGTCTCCATGCGGAGCTTGGACTTGCTGATTTTCTCTTGTTCGCTTTCCATGCGGAATTTCGATTTTTTGGTTTTGGGCCCCTTGGGGGACTTTGGGACATTTTGTCCCGAAGTGCCTTTGTCCCCGGCGGGCCCGGCGTTATTCGTTCCTCTGGTCATTGGCTATGTCCTCCGGGCGGGTGGTGAGCAGGTTGTAAATCTCACCCTTGGGGAAACGGTCAACAAAGGGGATGGTCACATTCCCATAGAACAGCAGGCCCTCGCCGGAATTGCTGTGGGTGATATAGGAAAGCTGGTGCTCGGAAATGCCGAGCTGTTTTGCGATAATCGCCCGGTCGCTCTGGGCCTGGGAGAGCAGGACGAGAAAGTCGGTGTTATCCAGTATGTTCTCAATCTCCCGGCTGGCCAAAAGGTCTTTCACGTTCTGCGTGAGGGCCGAGGGCACACAGCCCTTTTTGCGGAGCATCTTCCACACCGCCACAAAATAGCTGGCGGTCAGCGGGTCGCGGAGCAGGATGTGGAACTCGTCAAAGTAGCACCATGTCGCCGCCCCGTTCTGGTAGTTGGTATGCACCGCCGAAGTGACAAACTCGTTGGTGACGTGCATCGCAATCTTGCGGAGGTTCTCCCCCAGCCCTTTCAGCACGATGCACACCACCCGGGAGCTCAAGTCCACGTTGGTCGGGTGGTTGAACAGATTGAGGGAGCCCGTACAGTAGAGCTCAAGAGCCGTTGCCACGCGCTTTGCCTCCGGCTCCGGCTGTTTCAAAAGCTCCTCGTACAAGTCTTGGAGCAGGGGCATTTTCGCGCCCTCCAGCCCCAGCGCAAGCTCCCGGTACACCAGCCGCACACAGCGGTCGATGACGGTTTTCTCTATGGGTTGCAGGCCGTCCTTGCCGCCCACCACCAGCTCACAGAGGGAAAGCAGAAAATCCGCTTTCATGGAAAGGGGGCTGTCCTCGTCATTCAAACCAATTTCAATATCCATCGGGTTGATATGGTGGGGGCTGTCCGGGGCAATCTCTATCACCTGCCCGCCCAGCCGCCGCACCAGCGGGGAATATTCCCCCATCGGGTCAACGATAACGATGCGGTCACTTGTGGCAAGAAAGACGTTTATCAATTCCCGTTTGGCGGCAAAGCTCTTGCCGGAGCCTGTGGAGCCGAGGTACATACCATTGGCGGATTTCAGCTTTTTCCGGTCAGCCATGATGACATTGTGGGAAAGCGCGTTCATGCCGTAGTAGAGGGCCTGCCCGCCCATGCGGAGCTCCCGCGTCATAAAGGGAATGAAAATCGCGGTGGAGCTGGTGGTCATGCCCCGCTGTATCTGCACCTCGTTATAGCCGAGGGCCAGCGAGGACATAAAGCCCTGCTCCTGCTGCCAGTCCAGCCGCTTTAAGGCGCAGTTGTATTTCTGCGCGATGCCGGAGACGGTGAACACGTCATTTTCCAGCCGCTGGCGGGTGGGGGCGAGGTTGATGACGGTGAACGTCAAGAGGAACATCCGCTCATTCCGGGACTGCAAATCCCCCAAAAGCTCCGCCGCGTCCTTGGAAAAGGTGATAAGGTCGGGGGGAAGAATATCCATGTCGTACCCGGCGCGGACGGCTTTTTTCTGCTCCTCCACTTTCATCTTGTCAATGTCCGAGATTTTCCCCTTGATGGTCTTTATCGCCTTTAACTGGTCAACGGTCTGGATGTGCATGGTGACGGTGAGCTCCGCGTCCAGCTCCAGAATTTCCCGCAAAAGGCGGTCAGAAAGCTCGGACGCCAAAATCTGAAGATAGGACGCCGCGCCCCAAAAGCCGCCCACCCGGAAGAACCGGGAGCCCCTAAAGTCAAAGCCGCCGCTGGGGGTGATGAAGTCCTTTGTGCCCATGCCCGTTCTGGAAATATCCGCCCACGAAAAGCGGAACGGCTCCCGCCGTCCGGGGTGCATCTGCCCATGCAGGAGGGCCAGCCGCTCCCGCCCGTCCAGCGGGGCCGAGGGAACGCCCAGCCGGTGGAGGTTGCCCATCACGTCCGCCTCCACCCGGTCAAGCCGGGGCCGGGCGGCGGCGATGCCCTCGGCGGGCACGCCAAAGGTGATATATTTGGAGCGTTCAATCCCGTTGTTGGAGCGGGCAATCTGGCGTTTCAGCATCCCCACGAACTCGCCCCGGATGCTGTCAAAATCGTCCGCCTGGGCGGGGATGTTCACATGGTAGCGGCTGGTGGAGTGGGAGCGGCGGTTGATAAAGGAGAGCTGGACGGGGAGGGCGCTGTCGAAGTAGTTGAGGAACGAGCTCCACCCGCTGAATATTGCGGACTGATCCTCGGTGGATGCCACGGAGTAGTTGATGTCCTCATATTCCACGGTCTTTGTGTAGAGCCCGCCGGGGAGCTGGCACACGCCGTCCGGGTGCATCGCCACATAGGGGATGGACTGCTGGGCGGACAACGCCGCCTTATTCTTTCGCCTGCTTGTTCGGTTTTCCATTCACTGCCTCCTTTCCCGCCTGCCCGGTAAAGGGCGCATAGATATTCCCGGTCTTGTAGGGCCTCACGCCGGGCCGCAGGTACTTGGCCCGGATGATGTTCTTCACCACCTTTTCCAGCGGCAGGCCGTCTTTCTCATACATCGCCAGCAGGAACGCCGGGAGCATGATGCCCAGCATCAAAAAAAGCGCCGCCGTGTTCCCAAACGAGCTCCGGGCCAGCAGGTAGGAGGGGACTCCCACAAGGGCCGCGCCGCCGAAACACACAAGCTGGCGTTTTGTCAGATTGAAAGCGATTTTGGTCTTGATTTTCGATAGGTCGTTAGGTACGTTCACATAGGGCATTTTTAGCCTCCTTTCCTTTGGGACAAAATGTCCCGAAGTCCCTCGGTGGGCTCCACCTCATTCCCCCACACGTCCCAGCCGGGGGCCGTCTGGCGGGCGAACAGCTCCACGCGGGGAACGTCCCCCATAAGGGCCACGATTTTTTCACGGGCCTCGTCCGGCTTTTTGCTGTGGCCCTCGATAGGGGAGATGATGAACTGGTGGACGTTGGGGGCCTTGCGCCGGGGATGCCCACGGGTCGCCAGCAGGCACACCTCCGCGTTGGCCCGCGTCCAAAAGCCCAGCCCATAAAACCAGCTATCGGCTTTCTTGTTCTTTTTCAGCCAGACAAAGCCCACGGACTTATACTGAAAGCCCCACGCCTTGATAAGCCGCAGGGCCTCCGGGAGCTGGGGGAACGTGGCCCATAAAAAAAGAACGCTGTCCGGGGCCGCCAAATCCGCCACGGGCAACGCGCATAATTCCTCAATCCCCATTGTGGGGTAGTGCCGCTCCGCCGCACCTTGCAGGCCCTTTTGGGCGTACCGCCACGGCGGGTCGGCGTATATCACGTTATATTTACCGATAGTCACACCCCCTTTCCGCCAGCGGCCACAGCCGCCCGCGCCTGGGTGATGCGCTCCGTGGCCGGGCCGTAAAAGGCCGGGGCCGTCTCAAAGCAGATAAATTCCCGGCCCGTGTTCAGTGCGGCGATGGCCGTCGTGCCGGAGCCCGCGCAGATGTCCGCCACCACCTGACCGGGGGCGGTGTAGGTCTTTATCAGATACTCACACAGCTCCACGGGCTTCTGGGTGGGGTGGACGGTATGGGCCACGGTCTGGAATGAAAGCAGGTTCCCCGGGAACCGCCGCCCGTCCTCCGAGCCGCTGCCGGAGCGGACAAACTTCCCATAGTTGGGGCTCTGTTCGCGCTGGGATGCGATTTTCTTATAGGGCTTGCCCTGCTCAAACTGCGGATTGTAGAGGGGGAGCTTTTGGTAAAACACTAAAATATTCTCCGTCTTTTTCAGCGGGGCGCGGCGGGCGTTGAGAAATCCCGTACAGCGGCTCTTATACCACACCCACTCATAGCGGAGCATGGAGAGGTTGGACGCGCCGAGGATTTTGTCATAGGGGCACTGTGCGAAGAACAGCACCGCCCCGGAGGGCTTGACGGCCCAGCGCACCGCCTCCCACAGCTCCGGGAGGGGCAAAGGCACATCCCAATAGTTGCGGGTCGTGCCGTAGGGCGGGTCGGTCAGAAGCATATCAACCGAGTGCTCCGGGAGGGAGCGCAGGCCTGCGATGCCGTCCATGAGGTAGAGCCCGGAGGGTTCCGGGTTAAGGTTTGGGACATTTTGTCCCAAAGCCGGGCTATCTGCCATCCCGTCCCTCCTTTCCCTTTGCCGGGGCGGAGCGGGCGGCATTTTTCTGCGCGGCCTCCTTTCCCGCCTTATCCATCTGCTCCCGGATGGGCGCGGGGCGCACCGCCTCGGCCCGGGCGATAAGTTTCTCAACCGCCGAATGGTACGCCTCCACCCCCGCCGCGTTCAGCCGCTCCTGGGTGGCCCGGTCATTGATACGCACCGTGGCCCGGTAGCCCGTCCTGCTGGTGGGGTCGGGTTTTGAGGGCGCACCTAAGAAAATGCCGTTCTGCCCGTTCACCACCTTGAAATCGTCCACCACCACGCCGCCGAAGTTGACGCTGGCAAAGCCAATCAGCTTGCCCTGGGGCTCAATGGGCCGCACCGACACCTCGATGGGGATGACAGCCTCCTGCAGAACAGCGTCCGTCCGCATCTTTACCGCTTCGTCAATGGTAACGCCCTTGACCTCGGCCAGCTCCGCGATGGGAGACTCGAACAGCCAGCGGCGCTCCTCGGCGGCAATCTGCTCCGGGGTAAGTAATACGTCGTTGCTCAAATCTTCTTCCTCCTTTCCGGGCCGGGGGATGACCGCCCCGCCCATATAGTCATAGCCTGCCGCGTGTATCGCGGTCAGGGTTTCCGCTGATACCGCCCCTTGCAGTTGCAGGTCGGTTTCAGCCATGAACGCCAGCATATCCCGCTGGTCAAATTCCTCCGGGAGCTTTCCGCCCCACGCCCGGCGCATTTCGCCCTCTGGGCCTAACTTGTACCGCCTCGGCACAGCGCACCTCCTCTCCGGGCCTTTGGGACAAAATGTCCCGAAGTGCCGCTAAATCAGTGGGCCCCGAAGATGCTGCGGGCGATTGTCCCGGTCTTGAACAGCATGAAACAAAGGAGCACCGTATAGCCCACGGTTCCCCATATCGCGCCGATGGGGTCGCCCCCGGCGGCGATGTTCTGCACCAGCACCGCATAGATGCCGACACAGACTAAAATCAGCATCCCTTGAAAGCCCACGGCGAAAAGGGATTTTAGGTAGTTCTGCCCCATGCCGCCCACCTCCCGGTTGGAGAGGGTCGCCACGGGGATGGGCGCAAGACTGGTCAGCAGATATATTTCAATCATTCTTCCGTACACCAGCACGAAGATGATGATGCCCAGCGCCTGCATGGTGAGCCCGATGACCGAGGACTGGAGCCACAGCCCAAGGAGCGGGCCCAAATCCATCCCCTCCAGCGTGGTCTGGAGGTTATTTAACATATCAGGCGAAACCGCCGTGGAGCCCTGTATCAGCCCGGCAGAGCGGGAAATCACGCTCTGCGACACGTCAAAGACGGCCATCACGATATTGAACGTGTTGGAAAGTATCAGCACCGCACACGCGGTCTTGAACATCCATTTGTAGAGGTTCGCCACGTCTACTTCGTGCATATTGTTTTTTTCAAGGAGCATCTGAATAAGCTCATAGGTGGCAACAAAGGTCAGCACCAGCCCGGCGATGGGTAAAATCACCGTCTCGGAAAGCTGGCGGATAAGGGAGAAAACCCCGGCGTTCCATGCCGCCGGGGTCGTCCCTACCTGCACCGCAATCTCTCCGACCTGGGCATTGACGGTATCAAAGAGCCCCTCAAGGTTCCCCATGATGCCGCCAATCAGCAGCTCTTTCAGCCAGTCCGTGAGCCAGTCGGTGAGAAAGTCCATAAGCCGCCGCCCTTAAAACAGCCCCGACAGCAGGGGGATGAGGGTCGTGCCGATGACGATGATGCCGCCGCCCGCCATGAGCTGTTTCATGCCTTGACTTTTTGAGCCGGGGTTGTCCGAGCCGTAGCCCTCCAGCAGATTGACAACGCCCCAAACGCCGAGGCCCGCGCCCAGCGCGATAACAAGGGTCTGCAAAGTGGTGATAGCGGATGCGAAAAATGCCATATAGTCCTCCATTTCTCCGGGATTTTCCCGGGCACAAGAAAAGCCGCCCGGTGCAGGCGGCAGGTGACAGTTCGGGACAAAATGTCCCAAAGCTATACAAAAGCGTCCGGGTCGTCCAAATCGTCATAGTTGAGGATGTCCTCGTCCTCGTCTATGGGCGTTCCGTCCGGCACGTCCGCCTCGTACACGGTGTACTGCTCGTTGGGATTGAGCTTTTTTATACGGCGGCAGATAAGCCGCTCCAGCGAAAAGGCGTTTTTCTTCTTGTCCGCCTCCGCCGTGTATCGGTAGTTGGGGTGCTGTTTCAAATCATATTTCCGGGAATAGAACGGCGGCAGGCCCCGCAGTTGCAGGATGCACCTGTCGCCGGGCATGGTGGCAAGTTCGGCGGGGGTCATAAGCTCCCGGCCCAGCCGCTGGGTGTTCTGGTTGTAGCTTTCGGACTGCCCTCGGGAGCGGCCCTCCGTCTGCATGGAGATGGTGGCCTTGCCCAGCCAGTTTTCCGATATTTCCTTGATGGTGCTGGCCTCCCGGCCCCCGAGGAACACCACGCTGTCCATGTTGCCGAGTATCGTCTCGGCGTTCTTGTCGTAGATTGCCTTACATTGGGCCAACTGCTGGTAGAACAGCGTCAGGCTCACCTCCCGGGAGCGGATGACCGCCACCAGCTTTTCGAGGTTGGGCACTTGCCCGGTGTTGGCGGCCTCGTCCCACAGCACCCGCACATGATGGGGCAGGCGGCCCCCGTGTACGTTGTCCGCCCGTTCACAGAGAAGATTGAACATCTGCGAAAAGGCAAGGGCCACGATAAAGTTATAGGTGGTGTCGGTATCACTGATGATGAAGAACGCCGCCGTCCGTCTGTCACCCAGCTTGTCAAGCTCCATCTCGTCATAGCTCATAATCTCCCGGAGTTGCGGGATGTCAAATGGGGCCAGCCTTGCGCCACAGCTAATAAGTATGCTCCGCGCCGTCTTGCCGCTGGCCAGCTTGTACTTTTTGTACTGCTTGACCGCGAAACAGTCCGGCTTGCGCTTTTCCAGCCCGGCGAACATATAGTCCACCGCGTTCATAAAGTCGTCATCGTCCTCCTTGACCTCCATGCCGGAAATCATGTCTACAAGGGTATTCATGTTTTTATCCTCGTCCGGGCCCTCGAAGATGATATAGGCGATAAGGGCGCAGTATAGGAGCGTTTCTGATTTCGTCCAGAACGGGTCGCCCTCCTTGCCCTCGCCTTTGGTGTTGGCTATTAAGGTATTGACGAATTTCAAAATGTCGGCCTCGTTGCGGATATAGGCCAGCGGGTTGTAGTGCATGGAGCGGGAAAAATCAATGCTGTTAAAAACCTTGATTTTATATCCCTTTTTCCGTTGCAGGAAAAAGCCCGCCTGCTCCAGCACCCCGCCTTTTGGGTCTACCACCACATAGGAGGAATGGGCCTGGAGTAATTGCGGGGTAAGCCAGAACCGGGTCTTGCCGGAGCCGGAGGAACCGACAACACAGCAATTCAGGTTCCGGGCGTTGGCGGGGACGGCGGGCCGGGTGTTGGTGGTGAGAAACTCCGTCCCGGTCAGAATGATGTTGTTCTCAAACCTGGGGTCGGTGAACGGCTTGATGTCTTTTTCCGTTCCCCAGCGGGCCGAACCATACTCTTCATCCCGGCGATATTTTTGGGCTTTTTTGCTTTTCTGATAGATAATCAGCCGGATCGCCACAGCCCCCGCGATGCCAGTGAGCCAGTCAAAAGGATTGAGCCCCGGCGCGAAGTCGGCAAAGGCCGGGCCGAGGGCCGCCACCATCCCCACCAGCTTGTGGGCCAAATCCGCCCCCGCCGCCAGACGGTAGGCCGTCCCCACCTTTAGGCAGGCCCAGCCGATGAACAGATAGGGGAGGTTCGGCAAAAGGTACTTTTTCAGCTTATCTGTCCTCATGGGCGGCCTCCTTTACACGCTCTTTCTTGTGGGCGGGGTTATGCAGTATCTCGGCGGCGGCCCGTTTGAGCTGTTCCCGGATGGGTACGCGGTCAGTCTTTGCCTTGTCCAGCACCCGGCGGGAATACTCTCCGAAACAAGCGGTGATTGCGTCCGCCTGCCCGCTCTTGAAGAACAGCAGATACTTGTCCGGCCCGGTCTTGTAAAAGGCATAGTCAACATTCCACTTCCGGGCCACCCGGTCAAATTCCTTTGGGGCCCCGGTGAGCTCGATGCTGTTTGTGGCCGCGCCGTGGGCCATGAGCTTTTTCACGGACTGCCTGCCGTGGGGCGTCTGGTGGGCCCGGCGTTCCTTTTGTATCTTCCGGCCAGCCGCCCGGAGCGCATAGGCCAGCACCTGGGCCGTCAGCTTTCCCGTCCGCATGGATAACGCGATAGTGCGCCGGGAAACATCCTCGTCAATCAATCAAAACCGCCTCCTTTCATGGGGGATAGGCCCTCCGGCCTTTGGGACAAAATGTCTCGAAGTCACCGCTCCTCCCGGTTTGTTTCCGGGTGCTTGCGTTCAGCCGCCAGAGAGGAACGGTCAATCACTTCCTTGTAGGCAGCCATCTGCTCCCGGATGGAGAGCCGGGGGAGGGCAAAAACCTTGTGCTCCTTGGGAATATCCTCTATCCCGTGGTAGACTTCCTTAATATCGCCCGTCTGGACGATATAGCCGCCGGGGGCAAGGTGGCCGTCCTCGTTGATGGATATGTCCCGCCCGTATGCCTCATAGTCAAAGTAGTCTTTCAGCTCGGCGGGTATCGGCAAATCCTCTGCATAGCAGCGGCCCAAATCTTCCTCGCTTTCAATATCCGGGTAAAATTCAAAGCAGTCCAGATTTTCCGCAAGGTTGATGATGTCCGCCACGCTGGAGGTATGCGCCCCCATATGGAGTGCGGCCTCGAATTTTTCAATCTCGCTTTGGGGGAGCTCCGAGAGCAGGCAGGCCAGATGGTTCAGCTCGTCCAGATTTTCATACTCGCCCAGATAGTCATAGAGCCCCAGCACATCGCCGTCAAAGCTGGTGATGAAAAATTCCTCGTAGCGTATGCCGTCCACGCCGATATTCTTTAACAGCGCCTCCACCGCCTGGGGGCTGGTGGGGAATTTCAGCGTTTCCCCCACCAGCTCGCCCTCGTTGTATTTCCCCAGATTGGTGATGTACGCCTCGAACAGCGCGGCCACGTCAGCGGCGGCCCTGGCCCTTGACGGTCAGGATGCCCTCAAGGGTGGTGGCGGTGATGCCCAGCCGCTGGGCCACGGCGATGTCGTTCTTCATGGACTCGGTGACGGTATGCCCGCACACCACCAGCACCCGGGAGCGGCGGAGCAGGTCGCGGCCAATGTCGATGCTGCTCTTGTGCTCCTCGGGAACCGCGTCATTGAGGAAAAGGGGCAGGAACAAGGCCGGGCAGATAGGGGCAAAGCCCGCATCGTAGACCGCCCGGCAGTACTGCGCGGCCAGCTCCGCATTTTCCGTATCGCCGCCATACCAAGCGGCGGTGATGTAAGCAAGGGGTCGTTTCATAGTCGTTTACCTCCGATATTTTAATAGTTGTCGTTCAACCCAATCCCCCCGCCCTTTCCCATTCATGGGAAAGGGGGCGGCTCTGGAGGATATATCCCCCGCCGCGCCGGGAGGGGTGGCACAGCCGGGGCGGGCCGTCAAGGGCAAGCCGCCGCAGGCGGCGGGCGTTCCGCCCCTTGACCGCCCACTCCCGGCTGTGCTCAGTAGCAGGCGGCGACGGGGGATATACCACCAGAGCCCCTCTCTAAAAGAACGCTATGCAAGGCGCGGGGGAGGGGCGCGGGAAAAAGAAAAACCTCGGGACAAAATGTCTCAAGGCTTACTTTTCCCGGTCGGTCTTTTTCTCCGGGGCGGTGCGCTCCGGGGGCTGTTTCTCTTTCCATTCGGCCAGCAGGGACATAATCTGGTCTTTCATTTCCCGGGGCGTGGCGTCCTTGCCGAAATACTTGTTCAGTTCAGCGGCGGAAATAATCACTTTGTCTACCTCCTTTTTTTCACGGCTCAAAATGCCGTCTATCACATCGCCGTTCAGTTTCCCGTCCTTATCCAGCTTGCGGAGCTCCTGGGCCTGGGAGAGCGAGGGGGACGCCTGCTCGCCCTCAATGGAAACGGCGATAAACCTCTGGTTTTTGGGCTTGATGAACGAGATTTCCACGGCGGGGGTGAAAGACAGCTTTTTCTCGTTCACCATAGACTGGAGCTCCGGCACAAGCTCGGTCAGCCGGATATACCGCTGTACCTGCTTGTAATTCATGCCGTTCCGTTCCCCCACGATTTCCGTGGAGCGTTTTCCAACGTCCCCGGCGGCCACGCCCTCCATCTTCGTCCCTTGATGGCTGATGGCCTCCACCTGCATTTTCAGCGACTGGGCCTTTTCCATCGGCAGAATCTTTTCCCGGTGGCGCAGGTTGTCGTCCGTCATCGCAAGGATGGCCTCATCGTCCGTCATGTTGCGGACGATACACGGCATATTTACGAACCCGGCCAGCTCACTGGCCCGCTGGCGGCGGTGGCCCGCGATGATTTCATAGCCTCCGCCCTCCCGGGGGCGCACCAGAGCGGGCTGGTGTACGCCGTTGTCCTTGACGGACTCCACAAGCCCTTTCATTTCCGCATCGTCCCGCACACCGAAAGGATGGTCTTTGAACGGGAACAGCTCCGAAAGTTTGAGATAGACAATCTCTTCCTTTTCAGCGCGGGTCGCGTCACGGGGCTGGGGCGGCGGCTCCGGCGCAGGCTGGGGAGCGGCAGGGGCTTCTTCCCTGCCCTTTACCGTGGCGGCCTTGGCCCCCTTGCTTTGGGACATTTTGTCTCGAGGTGGGGACGGGGGCTTGTCCGTGGCCGCCTTATCAGCCTTGGCTGGGCGGCCACGGCGGGCTCCCGTCCCTCCCGGTTCGCCGGGCCCCGCCTTTTCTTCCTTGGGCTTGCGGCCCCGCCTGCCCTTGGGCTTATCCGGCTCGGGCGCTTTTTCCTTGGCGGCCTTGTCCTTTTTGGCGGGCCTCTTTTCCCCGGTGGCCTTTTCCTCCGGGGCCGGGGTGGGCGGCTGTTCCGGTTCGGGCGGCTCGTTCTTTTCCACCTCCGCACGTTCCGCCGCCCGCCGCTCCGCCATCAGCTTTTCAATCTGGTCAGCGGAGACACTCACCTCGCCGGGAGCACCCGCCGGGGCATCCTGGGCGGGTGGTTCGCCGCCAGTCTGCTCGGGGGCGTTCTCCGGGGCCGGGGGCTCCGGGGTGGGAGCGTCCTGGGCAGGAGCACCCGCCGGGCCGGCATCAAACAAGCTGGGCTGGGGATTTTCCTCCGGGCTCACGTTTAATTTTTCGTCTGCCATTCGTTACCTCCTTTTTTAATTTCGTGAATGTTGCACAAATCTTGCGCTAAAAATTTGTTACTATTTTTTCGCCTCCCTCCCGGCTATCCACGCAAAAAAGCCGCCCGTTTTTTCATGCCGGACGGCTTTCTGCGTAATGTGATAGCTCAAATAATATTTTTTTGTGGTTGCTGGCTCCGAAAAGCCTTGATATTACAGTGTTCCTATTAAAACTCATTCATATGCTTGCTCCGAAACTTATCATTTAGCAAATGCGGAAAGGAAGGGAAAAGAATGGATTGGGAACTGGAAATCAAGGACAGCGGCTATCTGCCGAAAAAAGGGAAGCCGACAGAGGAAACTGTCTGCTACAAAATCGGCGGCACATACTATGAAGTGTCTACCTCCTGTGGCGGCTCGGAACGGCTCCGCGACAAGATGATACGGCTCATAAAATCGGAAACCGTCAAACCGCCCAATGACAAACAGGGATAAATGCGCTATAATGAAGTTAGCACATACTGTTTGTCGGGCGTTCATTACAGGAGGAATGAACATATGACAGCAAATACATATAAGCCCGGACAGATAACAGCATTATACGCCCGTCTTTCGCAGGAAGATACGTTAGAGGGCGACAGCAACAGCATTGTGAACCAGAAAGCAGTCCTCTCCAAATATGCGGCGGACAACGGCTTTTCCAATCCCGTTTTCTTCATTGACGACGGCGTATCGGGCGTGACGTTCGAGAGACCAAATTTTAACCGCATGATTGCGGAGATTGAAGCCGGAAACGTGGCGACAGTCATTGTCAAGGATATGTCAAGATTGGGGCGCGATTATCTGAAAGTCGGCTACTATACGGAAATCTTTTTCGTGGAGCGTGACGTGAGATATATCGCAATCAATGACGGAGTAGACAGCGCAAAAGGCGACAACGATTTTACCCCGTTCCGCAACCTGTTCAATGAGATGTACAGCAAGGATATTTCCAAGAAAGTCCATTCTTCCTATGTGCTGAAGGCGCAGAAAGGCCAGTTCACCGGCTGTATCGCCCCGTTTGGCTACAAGAAAGACCCGGAGGACAAGAACCACCTTCTCATTGACGGGGAAACCGCCCCGGTTGTCCGGCTGATTTTCGGATATGCGCTGGACGGCCACGGCCCCAACTACATCCGGCGCAGGCTGGAGGAAGAAAAGCACCCCTGCCCGACATGGTGGAACCGGAAGCGGGGACACCGGAACATCCGCACCAAATGGGAAAAGAAAGACCCGGAAAACGGGCGGTACGTCTGGGACTTCTCCGTGATTAAGGAAATCCTGATGAACCCCGTCTACACCGGCGCAATCGCTTCCCAAAAGACCGAGTACCGCTTTAAAATCGGCACTATCCGGGATAAGAAGCCGGAGGACTGGATTGTGGTGGAGGGGACGCATGAGCCGCTGGTGGACAAAAAGGACTTTGCGATTGTGCAGGAAAAACTGAAATCCCGCCAGCGACCGGGCAAATCCGGGGAAATCAACCTCTTTGCAGGGCTGATAAAATGTGGGGAGTGCGGAAAGGCTCTCACCATCCGCACCACGCATGAGAAGTTCCCGAAGCGGATTTTCTCCTGTAAGACCTACAATGCCTATGGGAAGCAGCACTGCACACAGCACCGGGTTGAATTTGACACGCTCTATTCTCTTGTGCTGAACAAAATCCGGGAGTGCGCCACCGCTGCCCTGACCGACAGCGAAGCGGTGGCCGGACGGCTGACCGACACCTGCCAGGCCGAGCAGAAAGACCAGCGGGAAGCGATGGAGCGCACCCTTGCCAAAGACGAAGAACGGATTGAAGTGCTGGAAAAGATGGTATTGCGGCTCTATGAGGACATGGTAGCCGGACGAATCACAGAAGAAAACTTCAATCTCCTGCTGGAAAAGACACAGAAGGAACAGGCGGAATTAAAGGCTAAAGTTGAGAAAGGCAGGAAACACCTTGCCAATGAAATCCGGCTTGCCGTGGACGCAAGGCAGTGGGTGGAATCCATACAGGAATACCGGGACATCACCGAACTGGACGCTTCCATCCTGAACCGCCTGATTAAAGAAATCGTTGTCCATGAAACCATAGACAGCGACAAAACAAGACACATTTCTATCGAAATTCATTTTAATCTCAAACCCATACCGGAAGTGGAGCAGGTCACAGGCTGACCGCTCCCCTGCTCCGGGGGATTCTTTAAAAACTCCATATATATTTCTTGACGTGCCGCCGCCCGCCAGAAAGCTGTATTGTTCCTACTAATTGGGGATAACACAGCTCATGGCGGGCGGCGGCGTTGCCCTCATCGGCATGGTGCTTGTACCCCTGCTCTCCGGTCTGTTCGGCTAATCCCCGCACCAGAAACACCCATACCTTTGCCCCTCCCGCAGACGCGGGAGGGGCGGAAAGGAGGTAGCACCGTATGGATTTTCTGCTGGATGCAATCACCACCTGGCTGAAAGAAATGCTGGTGGGCGGCATTATGAGCAACCTTTCCAGTATGTTCGATTCGGTCAACAACCAGGTGGCGGACATATCGGGGCAGATCGGGCAGACGCCCCAGGGCTGGAACGCGGGTATTTTCAGCATGGTACAAAGCCTTTCGGAAACGGTCATTCTCCCCATAGCAGGCGTGATCCTGGCCTTTGTAATGACGCTGGAACTGATTCAGATCATCACCGACAAGAACAACTTCCACGATATTGAAACCGCTGTGTTTTTCAAGTGGATATTCAAGACCGCCTGTGCCATCCTCATTGTCACCAACACCTGGAATATCGTGATGGGCGTGTTTGATCTGGCCCAGGGCATCGTGGCCCAGGCTTCCGGCGTCATCGGCGCGGACGCTTCCATCGACATTTCCTCCGCGATGGCGGATTTGGAGCCAAGGCTCATGGAGATGGATTTGGGGCCGCTGTTCGGGCTGTGGTTCCAGTCCCTGTTTATCGGCCTTACCATGTGGGCGCTGACCATCTGTATTTTTATCGTCATTTATGGCCGTATGCTGGAAATCTATCTCGTCACCTCGGTCGCGCCGGTCCCGATGGCCGCTATGATGGGCAGGGAATGGGGCGGCATGGGGCAGAATTACCTGCGCTCCCTGATGGCGTTAGGCTTTCAGGCGTTCCTCATCATGGTCTGCGTGGCAATCTACGCGGTCCTGGTGCAGAACATCGCCACCGACGAGGATACGATTGCTGCCATCTGGTCCTGTGTGGGATATACCGTCCTGCTCTGCCTGACCCTCTTTAAGAGCGGCAGCATGGCCAAGGCAATCTTCCAGGCCCACTAACGAAAGGAGTGTGCAAAAATGGCTTATGTACCCGTACCCAAAGACTTAACGAAGGTCAAGACAAAGGTGGCCTTCAACCTCACCAAACGGCAGTTAGTCTGCTTTGGCGGCGGGGCGCTGATTGGCGTGCCGCTTTTCTTTCTGCTTCGGGGGCCAGCCGGGAACAGCGCCGCCGCCCTGTGCATGATGCTTGTCATGCTGCCCTTTTTCCTGCTGGCGATGTACGAGAAGAACGGCCAGCCGCTGGAAAAGATCATCGGCAACATGATCCGGGTATCCTTTCTCCGGCCCCGGCAGCGCCCCTACCAGACCAACAACTTCTATGCCGTATTGGAGCGGCAGGACAAACTCGACAAGGAGGTGTATGACATTGTTTACGGCAAAGAAAAACCGGACAAACGGCAGAGCGCCGGAGGGCGAAGGGCCAATGCCGGTGAAAAAGAAGCTCTCCCGCGCGGATCGGAAGCAGATCGAAGCCGCCATTTCCCGCGCCAGCCGCACTGACCAGAAGGGGATTTCCGCGCAGGACAGCATCCCCTATGAACGGATGTGGCCGGACGGCATCTGCCGCGTGACCGGCTGCTATTATACCAAGACCATTCAGTTTCAGGACATCAATTACCAGTTGTCCCAAAACGAGGATAAGACCGCCATCTTCGAGGGCTGGTGCGATTTCCTCAACTACTTTGACAGCTCCATCCGGTTCCAGCTGTCCTTCCTCAACCTGGCCGCGTCCCAGGAAACCTTTGCCCGGTCCATCACCATCCCGCCCCAGGGGGATGATTTTGACAACATCCGCGGCGAGTACACCCAGATGCTGCAAAACCAGCTGGCAAAGGGGAACAACGGCCTGATTAAGACAAAATACCTGACCTTCGGCATTGACGCGGACAGCATCCGGGCGGCAAAGCCCCGGCTGGAACGGATTGAAACCGACCTGCTCAACAACTTCAAGCGGCTGGGCGTAGTGGCGGAGCCGCTGGACGGGCGGGCGCGGCTGTCCCAGCTGCATGGCGTATTCCACATGGACGAACAGGTTCCCTTTTCCTTTTCGTGGGACTGGCTGGCCCCCTCCGGCCTTTCCACCAAGGATTTTATTGCCCCCACTTCCTTTGAGTTCCGCACCGGCAGGCAGTTCCGCATGGGGAAAAAGTACGGCGCGGTCAGCTTTGTGCAGATTCTCGCGCCGGAATTGAACGACCGGATGCTGGCGGATTTTCTGGATATGGAAAGCTCCCTGATTGTCAGCCTCCATGTGCAGTCCTTAGACCAGGTAAAGGCCATCAAGACGGTCAAGCGCAAAATCACCGACTTGGACCGGGCCAAGATCGAGGAACAGAAAAAGGCGGTCCGGGCAGGGTACGATATGGACATCATTCCCAGCGACCTGGCTACCTACGGGAACGAGGCCAAAAAGCTGTTGCAGGATTTGCAGAGCCGCAACGAGCGGATGTTCCTTGTGACCTTTCTGGTGCTGAATACGGCGGACACCGCCAGACAGCTGGGCAACAACGTGTTTCAGGCGTCCAGCATCGCGCAGAAGTACAACTGCCAGCTGGCAAGGCTGGACTTCCAGCAGGAGGAGGGGCTGATGAGCTGCCTGCCTTTGGGACAAAACCAGGTGGAAATCCAGCGGGGGCTGACCACTTCCAGCACCGCCATCTTTATCCCCTTTACCACCCAGGAGCTTTTCCAGAACGGGAAAGAGGCGCTGTACTACGGCATCAACGCCCTGTCCAACAACCTTATCATGGTGGACCGCAAGAAGCTGAAAAACCCCAACGGCCTGATTTTAGGCACTCCCGGCTCCGGCAAGTCCTTTTCCGCCAAGCGGGAAATCGCCAACTGTTTTCTGCTCACCACCGATGACATCATCGTGTGCGACCCGGAATCGGAGTACGCGCCCCTTGTGGAGCGGCTGCATGGGCAGGTTATCAAGATTTCGCCCACCTCCGGGGACTACATTAACCCGATGGACCTAAACCTGGACTACTCGGACGATGAAAGCCCGCTGTCTTTGAAATCCGATTTCATTTTGTCGCTGTGCGAGCTGATCGTGGGCGGCAAGGAGGGCTTGCAGCCAGTCCAGAAAACCATCATCGACCGTTGTGTACGGCTGGTCTACCATGATTACCTGAACGACCCCAGGCCGGAGAATATGCCGGTATTGGAGGATTTGTATAACCTCCTGCTGACCCAAGAGGAAAAAGAGGCGCAGTACATCGCTACGGCACTGGAAATCTATGTTTCCGGCTCCCTGAATGTGTTCAACCACCGGACCAATGTAAACATCGACAATCGCATTGTCTGCTATGACATCAAGGAGTTAGGCAAGCAGCTGAAAAAAATCGGTATGCTGGTGGTACAGGACCAGGTATGGAACCGCGTCACCATCAACCGCGCCGCCCACAAGTCCACCCGTTACTACATTGACGAGATGCACCTGCTGCTCAAAGAGGACCAGACCGCCGCCTATACCATTGAAATCTGGAAACGCTTTCGGAAATGGGGCGGGATTCCCACCGGCATCACACAGAACATCAAGGACCTGCTTGCCAGCCGGGAGATCGAGAACATCTTTGAGAACTCGGACTTTGTGTATATGCTCAACCAGGCAAGCGGCGACCGGCAGATTTTAGCCAGACAGCTGGGCATCTCCCCGCACCAGCTGTCCTATGTGACCCACTCCGGCGAAGGCGAAGGGCTGCTGTTCTACGGCAACATCATCCTGCCCTTTATCGACCGGTTCCCAAAGGACACCGAGCTGTACCGCATTATGACCACCAAATTACAGGAATTAAAGGAGGGAAAGCAATCATGACTGCACAGAAAATCAAACACAATCCCCGGCTGTTTTTGCAGCGGGCGATGGAGATTCAGCGCCGCCAGCTGCTTCTGGCGATGGCGGACGCGGTAAGCGAGTGCCGTACTGCGGAGAGCATGGCGGCAGAACTGAACGGGGACGGGGAAACCGGCCTGCTCCGCCTTGCGGAAATCTGGTGCTGCCTCTCCCCCGACACTGGCGGCAGGATTATGGAGGGCCGGGGCGCGGAGCTTCTGGCCGATGTGCTGGCGCAGGTCTATGCCTGCCTGATCCTCCGTCCTTTACACACCCCGGCTGGCATGGGCCTCTATGTGGAACTGCTCTATATGATGGAGGCGCTGATGCTGGGGGAATGGTTTGATTAAGGAGCCGCGCCTGCGCTTCACCGAGGAGGAACGGACCGACCCGGCGCTGGAAAAGCCGATCCGCCGAGCGGAGAAAGCGGCTGTCCGGGCAGACAAGGCGCAGGCCAGGATACCCAAAAAGAAGGTCCGGCAGACCGTTATGGACCCCGATACCGGAAAGAAAACAACGAAACTGACCTTTGAGGAACAGGCAAAACCGCCCTCCAAGCTGTCCCATGCGGTACGGGGCGCTCCGGCCAACGCGCTGCTTGCCGGGGCGCGTAAGGAAATCCGCAAGTCCGAACAGGACAATGTGGGCGTGGAAGGGGCGCACAAGACTGAGCAGGCTGTTGAAGTCAGCGCGCGGCTGGTGCGGGAGGGATACCGCAGCCATAAGCTGAAACCCTACCGCGAAGCGGCAAGGGCGGAGCAAAAGCTGGAAAAAGCAAACATCAACGCCCTGTACCAAAAGTCCCTGGCGGAGAACCCCCAGCTTGCCAGCAATCCCCTTTCCCGCTGGCAGCAAAAGCAGGCCATCAAAAAGGAATATGCCGCCGCCAAACGCGCCAGTCAAACGGCTGGGCATACGGCACAGGCCGCAGGCCATACCACCAAGACCGCGCACAAGACCGGCAAGGCGGCAAAGTCCGTCAAAGAAAAAGCGGAACAGGCAGGCCGGTTTGTCATGCGGCACAAGAAGGGATTCCTGATTGCGCTGGCGCTGTTTCTGCTGGTCTGCCTGCTGATGAATACCCTGTCCTCCTGCTCCATGCTGGCCCAGAGCATCGGCTCGGCGGTGTCCGGCTCCACCTATCCCTCCAAAGACGAGGATATGCTGGGGACCGAAGCGGACTATGCCGCAAAGGAGGCGGAACTGCAAGCCGAACTGGACAACATGGAGAGCCTGCAACCAGGCTATGACGAGTACCGGTACAATCTGGACCCTATCGGCCACAATCCCCATGAGCTGGCGGCTTATTTAAGCGCCCTGCTCCATGAATACACGCCACAGAGCGCGGCGGCACAGTTACAGCGGGTCTTTGACCTCCAATATGTCCTGACACTGACCGAGGAGGTGGAAATCCGCTACCGCACCGAAACCAGCACCGACCCGGAAACCGGGGAAACGACCAGCGAGGAAGTCCCCTATGAATACTACATCCTCCATGTGGAGCTTGTGAACACCCAGATTTCCGCCCTTGCGCCGGAACTGCTCACCCCGGATGAATATGAGATGTACCAGGTCTATATCGCCACCAGGGGCAACAAGCCGCTGCTGTTTGGCGGCGGTTCCCCGGATATGGGAAATTCTGAGGATTTGAGCGGCGTGGAGTTTATAAACGGGACCCGCCCCGGCAATCCGGGACTGGTGGATCTGGCGAAGCGTCAGGTGGGAAACGTGGGCGGCTATCCGTATTGGAGCTGGTACGGCTTTAACAGCCGGGTGGAATGGTGCGCCTGCTTCGTGAGCTGGTGCTATAACCAGGCCGGGAAAAGCGAGCCGCGCTTTGCTGGCTGCCAGTCCCAAGGCGTACCCTGGTTCCAGTCGCATGGGCAATGGGGCGGACGCGGATATGCCAATATCGCCCCCGGCGACGCCATTTTCTTTGACTGGGATTTGGACGGTTCCGCCGACCATGTTGGCATTGTGATCGGCACAGACGGGAGCCGGGTCTATACGGTGGAGGGCAATTCCGGCGACGCCTGCAAAATCAAAAGCTATGACCTGAATTACCAGTGCATCAAGGGCTACGGCCTGATGAACTGGAACTAAACCATGTGGGAAGGAGTGTTACAGATGGCAACGAACAAAATCGACCGGATTGACCGGGAGATCGCAAAGACCCGCGAAAAGCTGGCGGAATACCAGAACAAGCTGCGGGAATTGGAGGCGCAGAAAACCGAGGCGGAGAACCTGCAAATCGTCCAGCTGGTGCGGGCGGTCCGCATGACCCCGCAGGAACTGAACGCGCTGCTGTCCGGCGGCGGGATTCCCGGCGTGGGAACGCCTGCACCCGATACCCAGAAAAAGGAGGAAATTCACGATGAAATCTAAACAGTTATTGCGGACACTGGCCGCATTTTGCACCGCCCTGGTCCTCATGGGCGGTTTTTCTGTCCCTGCCTACGCAGGCGGCGGAGAGGAACCGGCTGATGGAACCAACGATTCCAACGTACAGGTGGAGCAGCCGGAGGAAACGCCGCCCCTCACCCCGGATGGCAATGCCACCCTGGTGGACGATTACGGCGGGAACAAACAGCTGATTACCGTTACCACCAAAAACGGCAACTACTTCTATATCTTGGTGGACCGGGATGACGAGGGGGAAAACACCGTCCATTTTCTCAACCAGGTAGACGAAGCCGACCTGATGGCGCTGATGGAGGACGGGGACAGCGAGGAGCCTCCCGCTGTTTGCAGCTGCACCGAGAAATGTCAGGCAGGCGCAATCAACCGGAACTGCCCGGTCTGCGCCTTTACCATGACAAGCTGCACCGGCAAGGCGGCGGAACCGGAGGAGCCGCCTGCAATGGAGCCGGAACCGGAGAAAAAGTCCGGCATGAATCCGGCTGTCCTGCTTTTGGTTGTGGCCCTGTTAGGCGGCGGGGGCGCGCTCTACTACTTCAAGTTTATGAAGAACAAGCCGAAAACCAAAGGCCCGGACAATCTGGACGATTACGACTATGGCGATGAGGAAGATGAGCTGTGGGAATCCGAGGAGGGCGCACAGGAGGAACCGGAGGAAAGTGAGGAAGAACCGGAATGACCCGCTTCACCGACAGCCCCTTTGAGCGCATGATGACACAGAAACCGGAGGGCAGGAAGAAAACTTCCCGCCCTCCCTCTTTACCCAAAAGCCACCCCTGCTATGGCTGCGGCAACTACGGGAGGCCCTGTGTGGGATTCTGCCACCGGGAACTGGAAAAGCAGCTGAAAGAAAGGAGAGATCGGAAATGAAGTATCTTATTTTATTTATCAAAATCGTTGCTGTTTTTGACCTGTGCTGTCTGGCGGTGTATCTGGGCGGCGACATTGTTTCTGCCCTGATACGCAAACTTCGGAAAAAGCCTGCACAGAGCGATGACTTCTATGACTTTTCTATGGATGGCGACACAACTGCCCCGCTGTCCATAGATTCCATCCGCCAGCTGTACTCCGGCGATGTGGAAACTTTTGTAGAAGAAAGGCTTCTGCCGGACGCCGCAAAGACGATGGAGGCTTTAACGGAACGGGAACAGACAGCGGCCCGCCTGCTTTTATGCGCCCTGATCGGCTATCTGAAAGAAGAAGCCCGCATGGACGAGCAGAGTTTTCCGATGGTGATGGAACTGCTGAAATATATGGAGGGGGAAAAAGAGGAAGGCTGCCAAGACCCGGTGGACTGGCTGCTGGAGGACGCCAACAGCCGCGCGCACCGGCATGAGTCCTATTACAGCGATTATCAACGCTACCAGCTGATGCAGGTGGATAAAAAACGTGTCATTCTGGCCTGCCGCATCCTCATCAATGATCTGGTAGGAAAACTGTACCGATATGATTACCGGTTTGGCTATGACCTGATGCTGACAGAGGATAACAGCATTGAGGAAAAACTGCGTACATCTATGCGGGAAGAATGGGAGGATGAAGATTATGCGCCTTGTGATTGCTGAAAAACCGTCGGTGGCCCAAAGCCTGTCCGCTGTAATCGGGGCCAATGCCCGCAAGGACGGGTATCTGGAAGGGAACGGCTGGCGGGTCAGCTGGTGCGTGGGGCATCTGGCCGGGCTTGCCGATGCAGACAGCTATGACCCTAAATACGCCAAGTGGCGCTATGACGATCTGCCGATCCTGCCCTCGGACTGGAAAATGAGCGTGGGGCGGGACAAGAAGAAACAGTTTGATATTCTCAAAAAGCTGCTGTGCGCCCCGGATGTGACCGAGGTGGTAAACGCCTGTGACGCGGGACGGGAGGGCGAACTGATTTTCCGCAACGTCTATGAGCTGGCGGGCTGCAAAAAGCCCATGAAGCGGCTCTGGATTTCCAGCATGGAGGATTCGGCAATCCGGGAGGGCTTTGAAAACCTCCGCCCCGGCGCGGACTATGACGGTCTGCATCAGGCGGCGCTCTGCCGCGCCAAAGCCGACTGGCTGGTGGGCATCAACGCTACCCGGCTGTTTTCGGTGCTGTACCGCCGGACCCTCAACATCGGGCGGGTTATGTCCCCGACACTGGCCCTTATCGTCCAGCGGGAAGCAGAGATTGAAGCCTTCCAGCCGGAGCCGTTCTATACGGTGGCGCTGGAACTGCCCGGATTTACCGCTGTGGGGGCGCGGATGAAAGACAAAACCGCCGCGAAAGAGCTGCAAACCGCCTGCCAGAGAGGTTCTGCGGTGGTGAAGCAGGCGCAGCGGAAAGAGAAGTCCGAAAAGCCGCCCGCCCTTTATGACCTGACCACCTTACAGCGGGACGCCAACCGCCTGCTGGGGTTTACCGCCCAGCAAACGCTGGACTATCTGCAAAACCTCTATGAGAAAAAGCTGTGTACTTATCCCCGGACGGACAGCCGGTATCTGACCTCGGATATGGCGGAGGGCCTGCCGGTGCTGGTCAACCTCACCGCCAATGCGATGCCGTTCCGAAAAGGGATTGCCATTGTCTGCAACCCGGAGGCGGTCATCAACGATAAGAAAGTGACCGACCACCATGCGGTGATCCCCACCCGCAATCTTCGGGATGCGGATTTGTCCGCCCTCCCTGTGGGGGAAAAAGCGGTATTGGAGCTGGTGGCCGCAAGGCTGCTGTGCGCGGTGGCGGAACCCCATCTTTACGAGGAAACCGCCGCCACGCTGGTCTGCGCCGGTCAGGAGTTTGCCGCAAAAGGGAAAACCATTCAGCGCCCCGGCTGGCGCAGGCTGGATTCCGCTTATCACGCCGGTCTGAAAAATGCCCCGGAGCCGGAGGAAAGGCCAGAGGAAAAGACGCTGCCGGAACTCTCCGAGGGACAATCTTTGTCCGTTTCCAATGCCTCCGTCAAGGAGGGGAAAACCAGCCCGCCAAAACATTTCACCGAAGATACTCTGCTGTCGGCTATGGAGAACGCCGGTAAAGAAGATATGCCGGATACCGCCGAGCGCAAGGGATTGGGTACGCCTGCCACCCGCGCCGGGATTCTGGAAAAGCTGGCCTCCACCGGTTTTCTGGAACGGAAAAAGAGCAAAAAGACGGTCCAGCTGATGCCCTCCCGCGACGCGCGTTCCCTCATTACCGTTCTGCCGGAACAGCTGCAATCCCCGCTTCTCACCGCCGAGTGGGAGTACCGGCTGGGCGAGATTGAGCGCGGCGAGCTTTCCCCGGAGGAGTTTCTGTCCGGGATTTACGCCATGCTGCGGGAGCTGGCGGCAACCTATCAGGTGGTTAAGGGGACCGAGTACCTGTTCTCCCCGCCCCGCGAAGCAGTAGGCAGATGCCCCCGGTGCGGCGGTGAGGTTACAGAATCGCAAAAGGGATTTTTCTGCCAAAGTGAAACTTGCAGATTTGCCATCTGGAAAGACAGCAAGTGGTGGAGCGCCAAGAAGAAACAGCCCACCAAGGCCGTTGTCGCGGCCCTCTTAAAAGACGGGCGGGCAAGGCTCACCGGCTGCTACTCGGAAAAAACCGGAAAAACCTATGACGCGGATGTGCTTTTGGAGGATACCGGCGAGTATGTGAACTTCAAGCTGGACTTTGGCCAGCGGAAAGGAGGCTCGTGATGAAGCTGTCGCTGCTGGAACAGGAAACGGTTCTCCTTTATAACCAGGCCGAGTCTGCGGCAGAGGTCTATACCCATGACCCCAAGCTGATGAAGAAGCTGGAGCAGCTGGCGGAAAAATACCCGGAGCAGATCATCAAGAAGGACGACCACAACTTCATTGTCCCCAAACGCTGCGTATCGGTCCGGGAGCCGTACAGCGAAAAGCGGCGCAAAGCCGCCAGTGAACGCGCCAGGGCCGCAGGCTATAAGCCGCCGTTGAAATCCTCCTCCGGTCAATAAGCATGGGCGGGAATGTCTTTGAAACGGTAAAGCAGTCCATCACCACCAGAGAAGCGGCGGAACACTATGGAATCGAGGTAAAGCGGAACGGTATGGCCTGCTGTCCCTTTCACGATGACAGGACGCCCAGCATGAAATTAGACCGCCGCTTTCACTGTTTCGGCTGCGGGGCGGACGGTGATGTGATCGACTTTGCCGCCAGACTGTATAACCTCTCCCCCAAAGAGGCTGCGGAAAAACTGGCCCAGGATTTTGGACTGCTCTATGACAGCCAGGCGCCCCCGAAGAAAACCTATGTCCGTCAAAAGTCAGAAGTGCAGAAGTTCCGGGAATCAAAGCAGCGGTGTTTCCGCGCGCTGGCAGACTACGCCCATCTGCTGCGGGGCTGGGAAACCGGCCTTGCGCCCCTGACCCCAGAGGATGAGCCGCACCCCCTTTTTGTGGAGGCGCTGCACCAAAAGGACTATGTGGAGTATCTTCTGGACTTTCTGATGGAGGATGGCATCGAGGAACAAAAAACATGGATTGCAGAACACCTAACAAAAATCATGGATTTGGAAAGGAGAAACAAGGAAATGGCAGAGAAACCTACCAACCGGGAGCGATTGCGGGAAATCACCGAGGGCATTGAGCAGAACATCAAGGAACTGTTTGAGAGCGAAAAGTATATGCGCTATCTGTCGGTGATGTCCCGGTTCCACCGCTACTCGGTCAATAATACCATGCTGATCTATATGCAGAAGCCGGACGCGACCCTTGTGGCTGGCTATAACAAGTGGAAGAATCAGTTTGAGCGCCATGTGAAAAAGGGCGAGCGCGGCATCACCATCATCGCGCCCACCCCCTATAAGAAGAAAATCGAGGAGCAGAAGCTGGACCCGGACACCCACGCGCCAATGCTGGACGCAAACGGCAGGGTGGTCATGGAGGAAAAAGAGGTGGAAATCCCGCTGTTCCGTCCGGTCAAGGTCTTTGATGTGAGCCAGACGGACGGAAAGCCCCTGCCCTCCCTGGCGGCGGACCTGTTCGGGAATGTCCGGCACTTTGAGGCGTTTATGGAGGCGCTGAAACGCTCCGCCCCGGTTCCCCTTGCGTTTGAGGAAATGGACGCGGATACGGACGGATATTTTTCTTCCAGCCAGCAGCGCATTGCCATCCGCCAGGGCATGAGCGAGGTGCAGACGGTTTCCGCCGCTGTCCATGAGATCGCCCACAGCAAGCTGCACAACTTTGATGTGCCGGACAACCCGGACGCGCCCTTGTATCAGGAAGTGGAGCTGTTTGGACAGCCAGCCCTGTTCTCCAATGAGCGGATTGCCGCAGACGATCTGCCGGACGGACTGTTTTGTTATGACCTGCGCGGTTCCGATGATGACCCCGGCGCGCCGGTTGCGGTCGAGGAACGGGTTATCGTCAACCACGCCGGTTCCGTCATAACCGCAAAGCCGCTGGAACTGCCGGAGGAAGGGCATCTCCCGCTGACCGATGAATCCGGCCTGGACTTTAACGGCGGCGAAAAGACCGCCCAGCGGTTTTTGCAGGATCATAAAAAGGACCGGCGCACTGAGGAGGTGGAGGCCTTATATCCATGTTTTTATAATGTTGATCTTTTAAACTATTTCCCATAAATCCTCACTTTCTTGTACAAAAGATGAGCATTATCAGATACGCTATTCTTAGGT
>CAJTCR010000040.1 GCA_910574915.1 Eubacteriaceae bacterium | reverse complement strand
CAGTTTCGTAGAATCCCTCGAAACTGTAAAAAAAGCGCAGTCATTTATTAAAATAATAGAGGGCTACGTTTTATCAGGGTTCAAAAAAATCAAAAAGTTGTAAACTGGTGTGTACTAATACAAAATACTATATTTTGTTGAGTTTGTCAATCTGTAAAAGTTTAAGACTTTCATAATTTTTTTATACTATTTTTATGCAGAGAAATATAGAGATGGCAGAAGCGCTATAGAATAATCCATCTGTTCAGAAATGAATCTTATAGATTGTCTGGTTCGTGTCAGTGCCAGACAAAATTTGACGGCAATGTGGGCGCATTGACTATAACTTTTTACAACGCGATGTGCAAACCAGGCAGCTCAGAAGTTCGATTTCTGACCGAATGGATCACCAGATCCTGTTTCCAAAACCAATCCCGCTATCTGCATTCCCCACTTTGCGGGGAATTTACGTCAAATGCAAGATGCATGACACTCTATGTGCCCATCATTTAGTACTACAGCGAACAAATTTGGGTTGCTTTGGTAAATTTTTACAGGAAGGGACGCCATGAGAGAGGATGGGTACACTCTGGGGGCGTCAGTTCCAGAATGTTAAGAATTGCTAAGTATCCTGCTGCTACGTTGTGGCTGTGCCCGGTCGCGCCACCTTGTCCGCTTCCGGCTGTCCGCCGAAAGCTATCGGTGCCGCTTGGCTGCGCCCCTGGTTATTTTGCAGAATACCAAGCAATTCTAACCATTCTTCCAAAGCCGCCCCCCAGAGTGTACCCATCCTCTCTCCCGGCTGTTCTTCGCAAGTGCTGCCAAACGAGCCCGATATGGTTTGTCCGCTGTACGAGAGTGAATTTTATCTGATTTGCGTTTTCCAAGGAATTATTTTGTACAGGTTCTCCATGTAAAACAACCTAGAATCTGTTCTATCATATGGTTGATTGTGTTCATGGTAGACAAACAAAACCATATTGCGCTTGTTTCGTAGCACTTACAAAGAGCAGCCGGGAGAGAGGATGTGCCTCCCCTGGCGGCGGCTTTGGAAGAATGCTTAGAAGCCCTTAGTATTCTGCTGGGCAACCAGGGGCGCAGCCAAGCGGCATCTTTAGCTGCCAGCAGGCAGCGAACTAGATGGCGCGACCGTCCACAGCCACAGCGTACCAGCAGGATACTTAGGGATTCTTAGCATTCTGGAACGGACGCCGCCAGGGGAGGCACATCCTCTCTTCCAGCGTCCCTTCCTGTAAAATCTACACAAAAAAAGCGCCGCCGCACCCTTCACGCGACAGCGCTTTTCCTTCTCTCACAGTAACGATATTATCATAAATTATGCCGCATCCGAAAACGCAATGGAAATACTGCCTTTTACGTCCCCCAAAGCGCCGTCCGCAGCCTTTAAGTACAATTTATAAGTTCCCGGTTCTGCCGGACGCTGGACTGTAAAATCTGCGGTACAATTCAGCGCTTCTCCCGGCTGGCGCATATTCCGCACAGACCAGTACACAACATCTTCATTCTTGTCCTTTGCGAAAAAAACCTGCATTCCCTTCCCTGTCTTTGCAAAGACATCATACCGGATTTTATCCCCTTTGGACAGCTTGTATTCTCCTAATAGGATCGTTTTGCCAGCCGCCACCGTTTTAAAATTGACAGGAATGATTTTCAGTTTACCGTCCGGGTTATCTGTGCTTTCTCCAAACAGCTTTGTCACTTCCGCCTTAGTCAGATAAGCAACGCCTGTGATCTTATTCTTTTTATCGCGGACGATCTTGATATTGACCGTTCCTTTTGGGTTCTGATTCAGCGTGCAGGAAGATTCAGACCAGACATCGAGGAAAATGCGAACCAGCTTTCCCTTATAGTAATAATTTTTTCCGTCAGTCGTCACACCCACTGCTTTATATTCCGCCGCCTGCGCTTCTTCCCATTTTGTTTTCTGCGCGTGAAATTCCTCTTCCTGCCCAAGCGCGTTGTATAAAACTGACTGGAACGCCCACTGATGATCCTCCAGCGCTCTGTCCAGCCAGTCCTCTAACATATCCTGGCTCATATATTGGACAAGGGTTGAAAAACAGGCAATATTGCCGTCTGTATAAATCCTGTCCAGCCAGTCGCTTTGCTCCCCTTCGTCCAGTTGGGAAAACACCATTTGAAACAGCGGCAGGCTGTTCGCTTCATAGTATTTTTCTGCGGTACGAAACATACGGGAAGACTTACTTCCTGTTCCTTCGTTTCCTTGCGCAGTTTTTTTGTCCACAGACGCCCTTGGTGTTTTTGCATCGTGATTTGCTGCCGCAGTGACAGGATATACACCGGCAAATGCCGCCCCGCACATTACGCACAGCGTCATCGCTCCTGTCAAAAGCCGTACTGCCATTGATTTCTTCTTAAAATTCATAATCGCACCTAACCTTTCTTTTAATAACTGCTTTTGTTCGCTTAAACTGACCGCTCCAAGATGTTCCTTATACTTCCCCACTGCCGCCATAGCGTTCAGCAGCGTTTTCCCATAATCATGTGCATTGCTGCTCCCTATTTTGGCAAGGACAGCCTCGTCACAGGAAAATTCGCACGCCCTGGCAATCTCCCGGCTCATAAGATGTACCACCGGATGAAACCAATGCAGGCAGACCACAGCCTGCACCAGCCATTTGTAAAACAGATCCCGCCGTTTATAGTGCGTCAGTTCATGCAGCAATATATACTGAACATCCTTATCAGGAATATCTGCACTTGGCAGCACGATACACGGATGGAAAAAGCCTATCAGCAGTGGAGAAGAAACCAGCGGATTGACACCTAATTCAACCGGCTTTTTTACCGATAGCCGCTGAGCCGCAATGGAAAGCTGGTCTAAGCGTTTCATATCAGAAACCGGAATCAATCCCGCCTTGATATAACGCAAAAATCCCTGATAAATCGTTATTTTCCTTATAAAAAATCCCAGAGCAGCGATCAGCCAAACCAACCAGATCCGATAAAGCAGCAGCTCCCCGATATCCGCAAGCGGGCGGGCGATGAAAACATCCTCTGCCGCACCGCTTTCATCCTCGCTGCCTGGCTCTGCTCCGCCATCAAAAATAAAACGATCTCCCACCAGATCAGGTACCGCCTGGGTAACGGCATGATCGACCGCATCATACGCCTTTCCCAGCAAATTTATTTCTGCGCCAAACGGAAGCAGCAGCCGCAGCACAACAACTAGCCAAATGTAATACTGCCATTGCCTGCTGATTTTATTTTTATAGAACTGTTTTCCCAACAGCAGCGCCAAAATCAGCAAACCACCGGAAAAGGACATCGACAAAAAAAGTTTGAAAACCGCATTCATAGCTGTTCTTTCCCTTTCTCCAGCATCTTTTTTAACTCGTCGTATTCCTCGTCTGACAACAGGTCGCCCATTATCAAATTGGAAACCAGCCCCTTGGCACTCCCCTCATAAACTTTCTCCAGCAGATTTTTCGTCTGTGCTGTCTGATACTCCGTTTCCGAAACGAGCGTAGTATATTCGTTGCGGCGCCCAATTTTCCTGGCACTCAAAAATCCTTTATTCATCAGCCGTGACAGCAGTACAATCAGGGTGTTTTTCTGACACGGCTTTCCCCTGGCTGCCAGCCCGTCCATAATATAAGAAAACAACGTCACCTCCTGCGGATTCCCCCACACGATTTTCATAATTTCAAGTTCAGCATCCGATATTTTTTGTACCACTTGCTTTACCTCCTCAATGTATAACATAATGTTGACATTTAAAATATAACATGCTGTTATTCTTTTGTCAAGTCCCAATCATTTAACAGCATACCAATTCCGCGGTTCCCTTCATTTTGCTAGATCTTTTATAATCTCTTTTTATTTTTCAATATAAATACTATGCTTGCAATTAAAATGAATAATATTATAATCAGAAATTCCTTTTTAGAAGGTAGCGCAGTACTAGTACTACAGCGAACAAGTTTGAGTTACTTTGGTAAATTTTTACAAGGAGGGACGCTGGGAGAGAGGATTGCCATCCCCTGGCTGCGTCCGTTCCAGAATGCTAAGAATCCCTAAGTATCCTGCTGGTACGCTGTGGCTGTGGACGGTCGCGGCACCTAGTTCGCTGTCTGCTGGCAGCTAAAGGTGCCGCTTGGCTGCGCCCCTGGTTATTTTGCAGAATACTAAGCGATTCTAACCATTCTTCCAAAGCCGCAGCCAGGGGATGCCAATCCTCTCTCCCATCTGTGCTTCGTAAGTGTTACGAAAACAACCTTGATAGAGTTGGCTTGTTCGCTCTATCTGGTGTTATGGTGAATGAGTTTGAACTGTTTTATTGTCGGTTGGATTATGGGGTTTTGTTCTCAGAAAGGGACGCTAAAGCGTGTTTAAAAAGTAATTCAAATTATATTTTTACACATGGCATTCTGATATTTTGAAAAAACAAAAGCACTTGTCACTTAACCTTTTTGGTCAATAACAAATGCCTGTTGCAAATTCCGTATTCAGTTCCGTAAAGGGAATATATCTATCCACATTCTCAAATGAAAATTCGCATCCGAAAAACAACTAGGACGCAACCAAGACATGCCCCTTCATTTACCGAAAATCCTCTACAACTTGTAAAATACACCTGACAAATTGTTTTTTTAAACAGCCTCTAATACTACAGCAAACAAACCAAACCATATCGCACTTGTTTTGTAACACTTACAAAGAGCAGCCGGGAACGGGAATTGGCACACCCTGGCGGCGGCTTTGGAAGAATGCTTAGAAGCCCTTAGTATTCTGCAAAATAACCAGGGGCGCAGCCAAGCGGCACCTTTAGCTGCCAGCAGGCAGCGAACTAGGTGCCGCGACCGGACGCAGCCACAGCGTTCCAGCAGAATGCTTAGGGCTTCTTAACATTCTGGAACGGACGCCGCCAGGGTGTGCCAATCCCCGCTCCTGGCGTCCCTTCCTGTAAAAATTTACCAAAGCAACTCAAACTTGTTCACTGTAGTACTAATGCGTCGTCCCCATAGACACCGAAATATCTTCCTCATTCTCCACCACAGCAAGCACCGCATATTCCAGCCCTTTCGCAATCGACTCCAAAGACATCGCCGGCGTACCGATTGGCTTTTCCACTGTCTGCCCCATTGAAAACGGCACATGGATAAAGCCGCCGCGCAGGTTTGGATACTTTTTATCGATCAGATACAGCAGCGCATACATCAGTTCATTGCATACAAACGTACCCGCCGTATAGGAAACAAATGCCGGAATGCCGTTTTCCCGCATCTTTGACACCATCGCCTTGACCGGAACCGTTGCAAAATAAGCCGTCTGCCCGTCTTCTTTGATGGCCTTGTCAAATGGCTGTGCGCCTTCATTATCCGGGATGCGGGCATCCTGGAAGTTAATCGCTACCTTTTCCACGCAGATCCCGGAACGCCCGCCTGCCTGTCCGATACAGATCACAACATCCGGCTGGTGCTCTTTGATCCCTGCTTCCAACACTTCGCCCGCTTTTCCAAATACGGTCGGCACTTCCAGTTTGATTACCTGTGCCCCGCCGATCGCATCCGGCAGAAGCTTTACTGCTTCATAAGCCGGATTGACAGATTCCCCTCCAAACGGGTCAAAACCTGTGATTATAATTTTCATTTTATTTTCCTCCTTCTTTTTTCTGTTTTCAGTTTTCTCAGATATAAATATGCGGTTCCAAAATCATAATCCTGCCCTGCTCCATAATCATCTGGTTGTCTACATAGATATCCGCGTTATGCGCGACAAGGTCAAAATGGCCGACTGCGTCGTGCACGCCGCCGAGGGCAATGTTTCTGCCAAAGCCGATATGGAACGTGCCGTAAGCCGATTCATCCTCGATATAACAGCAGCCCCTACAGCGTGAATACGTATTCAGCCCGATGCCAAATTCAGAGGCATGGTACATCCGCGGATCCTTAAAACGCCTGATATATTCCGTAAGTTTCTTTCCGCTTTTATTATGTTCAATCGACGTAATCCTGCCGTGGTGCAGGGAGATTTCCACCGGGCTGTCGACCATGCCGATATACCCCATCGAGCCGTCGAGCACAAACGTGCCTTCAGCGTCGTTTTCCACAATCGATACATAGACTTCCACGCTTGCCGAAGAAAGTCCTCTTCCGTCCTTGCAGCAGCCATTGAAAAATCCGGCACGGCGTCCCTTTATGTTTAAATGCAGGTCCGTACCGAGAGACGTCTTAATATCGATCCTGCTTGCCGACTGATAGTAATCGAGCATCGCCGCCGCCATAATCTTGCTCTTTGCCGTATCGACACGCAAAAACTCATAGGAAAGCATCGAATTTCCGTCGTTGGTGCTGAGCGGAAGGGACAAAAAGCGTTTTCTGCGGGAAATCGCGCGCTTGACTGCCTTTGTCGTAATCAGGGAATATTCCGAAGCACCGATAATCGCGTCATATGCGTCAAATGCGTCCTCCCGCTCATTAAAATAAGTACCTACATACATCGACAGTTCATCTAGCACCAAAAGCTCCACATGCCTGCTGACCTGCCTTGCCGCAGCCAAAAGCGCCTGCATTTCTGTCTCATAGCGCCTGCTAGAGACAATCAGCAGACGTTCCCTGCCCCGCAGCCGCACCCAGTCGCGAATAATAATTTCTGCTCCCTTTTGTATATTCATGATTTTATTTCAGCATTATCATCATAATGATCTGTATAATAATCATAACAATAGCAATCGGCACCTGGTTTTTAATTACGCCGAACTGCTTTTTCATATTTAAAAGCGCCACAGGCACCGTATTAAAGTTTGCCGCCATCGGCGTACACAGCGTACCGCAGAAGCCGCACGTTAACGCAAGCATACCGACAACAACCGGATTTGCCCCATAAGCAAGTACAAACGGCGCGCCGATGCCTACTGTCATAACCGTAATTGCTGCAAACGCATTTCCCATAATCATCGTAAACAGCATCATCCCAAGCGCATACACAACAATTCCAACATTGACATTGCCCGCCGGGATAATCCGTTCCACTAAAGACGCTACGACATCTCCGACGCCTGCGGCTGTAAACACCGCGCCAAGACAAGCCAAAAGCATCGGCAGCATCGACAGCGGCCCGACCGTAGACAGCATCCGCTCTGAATCGTTTAACAACATCACCGGCGTATTTTTCCGGTCAAACGCAAACAAAAACCCTCCTGCTACAAAGACGCCGATCGCGACGCCGTTTAAGGCGCTGAATCCAAGTATATTTGTGGTCAGCGCCGCCCCTACCGCAAATACGCCAATACTTAAGGCAGGAATAAATATTTTCATTCCGATTGCCTCGTATGCTTTCTGCGTATCCGCCTTAGAAGGAGGGTCTGTCTTTCCCTTTTTTACCTTATGTAAGATCGCAGGCACGCACATCAAAAGCACAAGCGCCCCGCTGACCGCAGACGGCATCCAGCGACCAAATGCCAGTACGATGCCAAGTATAAACCAAAACGCAAACGTACCGATGCGGCTTGGATTTTCTTTATCTCGTAAATTTTTAACTGCTGTATAGACAACCATCAGTCCGATAAAAATATAAATCATCTCCATAAGCTTATTGCTCATAGTAACCTCAGGATCCAAAAAAAAGCTCATGTCAGCTCCTCCTAATCATATTTTTTCAGCATACGCTTATCTTTCAGATAATAAAATATAATCGTAAGCGTAGTGGCAATGACACAGACCGGGATTTCCACTGCGGCTAACGAGCCTAACTCTACCTCATATCCCAGCCCTGCAAGCGTATTCTGTACTAAAATCGCACCAGAACCGCCGACAAACAGTACTTGTCCAAAAAACCAGGTCACATTTTCCATCCCGGCAGCCATGCCCTTTAATTCCTCCAAATGTTCTTCCTGCAGCTTTTTGCCGCGCGCCGTAACGGCGCCTTCTACCATCGGCATAATAACCGGACGGACAAACCCGGCAACTCCGCCAAATCCGACGTTAAACGCTGCGAATATCGCGCGCATCACGCCGTAAATACCGATCACAAGCCCGGAAGTCGCACCCCTGAACTTTCCAATCAACGCAGCCGCTGCCTCTCTTAGCCCGTTGCGTTCCAGTGTCCCGGTTACCAGCATAATAATAATGAAAATAGCCATACTCCGGTTGGCAAGAAAATTGCTGCCAAGTGTTTCCAGCAGTTCGACAGGGCCAAGCCCGCCTGCGATTGCAGTGACCAGTGCCGCCGCCACAATAATCAGAATCGAATCCAGCTTTAACGCAAAGCCGACAATGATAATTACGATTCCTAAAAGCTTTAAATACTCCATACGTGTGTCCACCTTTCTGCTTGTTTCTTTTTTATTTTCAGGCGCACGCGAAAGCTGCCGCAAAACAACTCCCGAATGCAGCCAAAAGATCCGATGATCCTTTTTCAATCAATTCCGTGATTTTACACAAAACGATATATAAATGATAATAGAAATCTGGCAATTTGTCAAGATTATATCAATTTCTGATGAAACTACTTTCAAAACTCCGCTTGTGCCTGTGCCAGTATTTCCCTATGCAAGAACCATTGACCATACTTCCAAAATGTAGTATTCTAAAAAAACAAAAACACATGCAAACATATAAATAAAGCGTCGAAAGGAGAACATCATGAAACGAAAAACAGTACTTTTATTGCTGGCACTTCTTACTGCTATCGAATCCGCCGCTTATCCGCTGCAAACAGCAGGCTCTGCAAAAAATCCGACACAGATTCAGGAAGCGTCCATTCCAGACGAAATTCGAAACGGTAAATTTTTCGATGAGAAAAGCGGTTATGAATACGACGTACAAAAAGACGGTACGATCGAGATCCGTGCTTACCACGGAACCGAAGCATCTTTAACGATTCCTGACACATTAAACGGCAAAAAAGTAACCTCGGTCAATTTTTACGGAGGAATGCTTTTAGAATCCCATTTAAGTACATATGTTAAAAATATTACGATTCCAGACAGCGTGACACGCCTTGGAAATTCTGCGTTTATGGACTGCGCCTTTCTGGAAACCGTGACGCTCCCTGATACGATCAAAGAAATCGGAAGCTGCGCTTTTGCAAGCTGCGTCCGCTTAAAAAGCCTTACGATCCCGCAAGGCGTTAAAACGATCCAAGATAGTACATTTTCTGTCTGCCGCAGCCTGGAATCAATCGAGCTTCCAGACAGCCTTACCTTTATCGGCAGAGCTGCTTTTTCTGATTGCAGCAGCTTAAAAAGCCTTTCCCTTCCAAAAAACGTAACGGAAATCTGGAACGATGCCTTTAAAGGCTGCCACAATTTAAAAAGCATCCGTCTGCCGCAGGGAATGACCCGTATTATGGGCAGTGTCTTTGCAGGCTGCCGCAGCCTTTCTTCCATATATCTGCCGAAAAGCGTTACTTCGATTGAAGTCGGCGCCTTTGCAGACTGCCGCAGCCTGAGGGATATTTACTATGAAGGCACTGCCGCACAGCGGGCGCAGATCAAGGTTACCGCAGAAGGCAACGAGGCATACAAAGCCGCTGCTTTCCATGAGGAAGCTTCTGACATTACGCAGACACCAGGCAGCACCGTTTCGCAGGAATTTGCTTCAGACGCCCTTTCTGACGGTACGCTTAAGATCACCTGGTATTCTGGTGACGCTGCGGATCTTGTCATTCCAGAAAGCATTGACGGAAAAGCTGTGACACAGATTGCCGACGGCGCGTTCAAAGACAAGAAAAACCTGACAAGCGTCGTCATTCCAGACAGCGTAACATCCATCGGCGAAAGCGCGTTTGAAGGCTGTGCGGATTTAATTTCGGTAACGCTTCCATCCGGGCTTACAGCACTTCGCGCCAGAACCTTTGCCGACTGCGGCAGCTTAACAAGCATCCGCCTGCCTGACAGCCTGACCGCCATCGAACGCCACGCTTTTAACGGATGTGAAAGCCTGACGGCGCTTACCCTTCCAGGCAGCTTAACAAGCATCGGTTCCTATGCTTTTAGTGACTGCGGGCTGAAAAATCTAAATATCCCGGACAGCGTTTCTTCGATTGGAAACAGTGCTTTTAGCGGATGCAGGCTGACACACGTGACACTGCCAAATCGTATTACCTCGATTGAAGAATCTACCTTTACAGGATGCAGCCTTACTTCCGTAACGATTCCAGACAGTGTAAAAACGATCGGCAAATACGCGTTTTTACAGTGCAAAAGCCTGACAGATATTTCCATCCCGAAAGGTGTCACCTCGATTGGATGGGGCGCCTTTTCCAAATGCTCTGGCCTTTCTTCTGTAAAACTGCCAAACAGTATTACAAAAATCGGCAAACGCGCGTTCCAAGACTGCACAAGCCTGAAAACAGCCGTACTGTCCAAAAAGCTGAAAAAAATTGACGACTGGACGTTCTACGGCTGTACCAGCTTAAAAAATATCACGATTCCGGCAAATGTCACTTCGATTGGGTACCGTGCCTTCCATAACTGCCAGACACTCAAAAGCATTACCATCCCTGCAAAAGTAACATCCATTGGTGACTTTGCCTTTTACCTGTGCAAAAAATTAACGACCGCTACCATCGGAAAAAATGTCACTTCGATCGGGCACGGCGCATTCAGCCGCTGCACAAAGCTTCATACGGTTACCATTCAGTCCGAGAAATTAAAGACCGTGGCAGACAAAGCGTTCGAAGGCATTTCATCGTCCGCCAAAATTAAAGTACCGGCAAAAAAACTGTCCGCATACCGCAAGCTTTTCGAGTGCTATCTTGGCAACTCCACAGTAAAGGTGATCGTTTCCTGAACACTCTCCGCCCGGATCGTCCCGCCATGTAAGCTTACAATCTCTTTTGCTATGGCAAGCCCCAGTCCGGCTCCTCCGGTTGCGGATGCCCTGGACGCGTCTGCCCGGAAAAACTGTTCAAAAATATGCGACAGTTTTTCCGGCGGGATCGTCCTGCCATGATTTTTTACACAAATTCGCACAGACTCGCCCAAAAGCTCCATCGTAAGCGTAATCTGTGTCTTTTCATAGCTGTAATTGACCGCATTTCGGATCAGGTTGTCAAACACCCGCTGGATCTTATCCACATCACAGGAAATCTTTACATCCGGCTCGATCTGCGTGTTCCATACCAGCTCTTTTTCCGCCAGCACAGGCAAAAACTCGCTTGTGATCTGTTCCAGCATCCGGCTCATATTTACAAGCTCTGGCTCCAATGTCAGCGCCGTAAGGTTAAAGCGCGTAATGTCAAAAAACTCATTGATTAAATCTTCCAGCCGCAGCGCCTTATCTAACGCGATTCCCGTATAGCGCTCCCGCATGTTTTCCGAAATCTGCGGCTCGTCCTTAAGCAGCGTCAAGTATCCGATCACGCTCGTAAGCGGCGTTTTCAAATCGTGCGCCAGATAAACAATCAGGTCGTTTTTGCGCTGTTCTGCCTCTTTTGCAAGCATGGAGCTGCGCAGCGCCTGCTCTCTCGCCAGATTTAACTCATCCTCCATATGCTGGATCTCTCCCGGCAGCCGGATCGGATCTTCGGAAAGCTGCGCCAGATGTTCCGCCGCCTGCACAAGCATATCCAGATACGCATACGGCTTTGTCAGAAAATAATAGCCAAATGCCACGGCACAAAACAGCCAAAGGCAAACATATACCTCAAAAATATAATCTTTCACCCAGGTCAAAATCGGATAAAGAAACTCTGTCCCACGCCATACTCTCAAATAGCACACACGCCAGCACACAAGCCCCGCTGCGGCAAGAAATACGGCTGATAAAAATACGGCGGCAAAATACTGCAATACCGCCTGGCTTTTTAAAGAATTTCTGTGTGCTTGTTTTGGTACATATATTTTGTCATTCAATCGTATACCCCACTCCCCAAACTGTTTTTACATATCTTGGCTTTCTTGCCGGTTCCTGCATCTTCTCCCTGATTCTTGCAATATGCGTCATAACCGTATTGTTGTTGTCCAGATACTTCTCACCCCAGACCGCCTCAAACAGTTCCTCGGATGATACGACATTACCGCGGTGCTCGCACAAATGCCACAAAATATCAAATTCCAGCGGCGTAAGCACCAGCTCTTTGCCGTTTAACATACATTTATGGCTGCTTTTGGAGATATACAGCCCCCGAAACTCATGCTCTTTCACTTCCCGGCTCTCTAACGGGTTATACCTCGTATACCTGCGAAGCTGCGACTTTACCCGTGCCATCAGCTCCAGCGGGTGAAACGGCTTTGTCATATAGTCATCCGCCCCAAGCGTCAGCCCGGTGATCTTGTCCACATCTTCTACCTTTGCCGTCAGCATAATAATTGGAAACAGGTGCTTCTCACGGATTTTCTGGCAGAGCAAAAAGCCATCGATATCCGGCAGCATCACATCCAGCACCGCCAGATCCACCGGCGTCTGTGCCACACACCGCAGCGCATCCTTTCCATTATAAAACTTGCATACCTCATAGCCTTCATTTTTTAAATACACTTCCACTAAATCCGCAATCGCAGCCTCATCGTCTACGACCAGTATTTTTTCCTTCATCGCTGCTTCCCTCATTTTTTCTTAATGGTCTGGCATTATAGTAGCATATGCTGTTTTGATTGTCAAAAATTAAAAAGACACGAAAAATCCCCACTTTATAAAATTTTAAGAATTCCAAAATCCTTGAAAAATAAGCCTTTTTCGCAAATTGTTAGCACTCAATTCAAAAGAGTGCTGATTTTCTATTGACTTTTTTCCTGCTAAGTATTACTATTGCACATAGAAAAACAGGTACAGGCAAGTATAGTGACCATATGCAAAATTTTAAAGAAAAGGAGTCTATTTTCATGGAAAACAAACACGGAAATCTTTCAATTAACAGTGAAAACATTTTTCCTATTATTAAAAAATGGTTATATTCCGATCACGATATTTTCTACCGTGAGCTGATTTCAAACGGCTGCGATGCAATTACAAAGTTAAAAAAACTGGATATGATGGGCGAATATACACTGCCGGATGATTATAAGCCAACCATCCAGGTAACCGTCAATCCTGACGAAAAAACACTGACCTTTACAGACAACGGGCTTGGCATGACCGCACAGGAAGTCGAGGAATATATTAACCAGATCGCTTTTTCAGGCGCGGCGGATTTCCTGGAAAAATACAAAGACAAAGCAAACGAAGACCAGATTATCGGGCATTTCGGGCTTGGTTTTTACTCTGCGTTTATGGTTGCAGATCAGGTAACGATCGATACGCTTTCTTATCAGGCAGGCGCGGCTGCGGTACACTGGTCATGCGACGGCGGCACCGAGTTTGATATGACCGCAGGCACAAAAGACAGCGTCGGCACTACGATGACACTGTACTTAAATGAAGACTGCCTGGAATTTGCCAATGAATATCGTGCCAGAGAAGTAATTGAAAAATACTGCTCCTTTATGCCGATCCCTATTTATTTAAACAAGGCAAATGCAGAACCGGAATATGAAACGATCGATCCTGCAGACAAGCGCGACGACGATACGGTCATCGAGACCATTATCGAAGAGGCAAAGACCGAGGAAAAAGAAAATGAAAACGGGGAAAAAGAAGTGGTAGAAGTATCCCCGCGTACCGAAAAGTTAAAAATTGTAAAGCGCCCGGTTAGCATCAACGACACCAATCCGCTTTGGGCAAAGACGCCAAAGGACTGCACGGACGAGGAATACAAAGAATTTTACCGCAAAGTGTTCCATGATTATAAAGAACCGCTGTTTTGGATTCACCTGAATATGGATTATCCGTTTAACTTAAAAGGCATTTTGTATTTCCCGAAAATCAATACCGAATACGACTCGATCGAAGGCACGATCAAGCTGTATAACAACCAGGTATTTATCGCGGACAACATCAAAGAAGTCATTCCTGAATTCCTGATGCTGTTAAAGGGTGTCATCGACTGCCCGGATCTTCCGTTAAACGTATCCAGAAGCGCACTGCAAAACGACGGCTTTGTAAAAAAGATTTCCGAATACATTACAAAAAAAGTCGCAGACAAGCTGACCGGCATGTGCAAGACGGAAAAAGAAGACTACGAAAAATACTGGGACGATATCAGCCCGTTTATCAAATACGGCTGCTTAAGAGACGACAAGTTCTGCGATAAGATGAACGACTATATCTTATTTAAAAACTTAGACCACAAATACCTGACTTTGCCGGAATGCTTAAAGGCGGACGAGTCCATCGAAGTGGAAAATCCAGACGGCACTTCTGCAACAGACGAACCGATCGAAGTGGAAAACCCAGACGGCACTTCCGCAACAGACGAGCCAGATGACGAGGAAGAAAAAGACACGCGCAAGATCGTATACTATGTCACCGATGAACAGCAGCAGAGCCAGTATATTAATATGTTCAAAGAACAGGGCATGGACGCCGTAATCTTAGACCACAATATCGACTCTTCCTTTATTACACAGTTAGAGCGCCGCAACGAAAAATTCAAGTTTATGCGAATCGATGCAGACGTTACGGAATCTTTAAAAGAAGAAGGCTCTGAGGAAGAATTAAAAGAAGAAACCGACGCGTTAACCGAACTGTTCCGCAAAGCGCTTGAAAACGACAAGTTGACCGTCAAAGTAGAAAAGCTGAAAAACGAAAATGTCTCCTCAATTATTACCCTATCCGAAGAAGGCAGACGGATGCAGGAGATGATGAAGATGTACGCTATGGGCGGCATGGGCGGTATGGACACCTCAATGTTCGGCGGCGATGTTTCCCTGACGCTGAATGCCAACAACGCACTCGTAAAATATATTTTTGAACACAAAGACTCCGAACACGTACCGACGTTCTGCCAGCAGCTATATGACCTTGCCATGATCAGCAACCAGCCGCTCGCGCCGGAAGCTATGACAAAATTTATTGCCAGAAGTAATGAGATTATGATGCTGCTTGCAAAATAAAAGTCTTTTGAATGTAAGGGCTGACAGATGATAGTTTTCTGTCAGTCCTTTTTTGTATTATAAATACAGGGACGCCGGGAGAGCGGATAGTCATCCCTGGCGGCGTCCGTTCCAGAATGCTAAGAATCCCTAAGTATTCTGCTGTTACGCTGTGGCTGTGCACGGTCGCGGCACCTAGTTCGCTGCCTGCTGACAGCTAAAGGTGCCGCTTGGCTACGCCCCTGGTTGCTTTGCAGAATACCAAGGGATTCTAACCATTCTTCCAAAGCCGCCGCCAAGGGATGCCTATCCGCTCTCCCGGCTGCTCTTCGTAAATGCTACGAAACAAGCTCAATATGGTTTGGTTTATTCGCTCTAGCTTCAATCGGCTCTGATAAACACCTGCTAACCGTTTGCTATCCAGGAAACACCTACTCACATTCTAGTAATACAACGAACAAAACTAACTATATGTTACAACGCAATCCCTGTTGTTTTCATACAAAACAAACCATATCACACCTTGTTTCGTAACACTTACAAAGAACAGCCAGGAGAGAGGATTGGCTTGCCCTGGCGGCGGCTTTGGAAGAATGTTTAGAAGCCCTTTGTCTTCTGCTGGAAAACCAGGGGCGCAGCCAAGCGGCACCTTTAGCTTCCGACAGGCAGGCGGAAGCGAACTAGGTGCCGCGACCGTCCACAGCCATAGTGTGGCAGCAGAATGCTTAGGGCTTCTTAACATTCTGGAACGGACGCCGCCAGGACAAGCCAATCCTCTCTCCTGGCGTCCTTTTATGAAATACATGTTCTTTCCTAAAAACTTTATCGCCCATTATCCGAACCGTTATAAAACACACCCTTTGCCCCCTTCAAAATCGCCTCTTCAAACGGCATATTCCCGCCCTGCGGCTGTTTCGCCAGATACTCTGTATGCATACGCTTGTTCTCCATATGCACTTCTGCCTCTAACTCCCTGGCGGAGATCAGCCCGCATCCCTGCCCGCGGATAATAATCTGCTCCATTCCATCCGAGGTCGCCACCGTGACGTTGTATTTCCTGCCGTTTTCATGTGCAAAGCGCTCGATATACTGGTCGGCAGTCTCGGCTTCTTTTGTATATACGACATGGATATTGTGGTAGTTATAATATTCTGTTTGATGCCCTTCCACGCGGTACGCGTCAAAAACGACAATTAGCTCGCACTTTTTTACCGCCTGATAATTGCACATAATATCCAAAAGTCGCCCTCTTGCCCCGTCAATATTGTCTTTGGCAATCTCGATAAGTTCTTTCCAAGCAAAAATAATGTTATAGCCATCCACAAGAAAATACTCTTTCCTGCCCGAAGGCTTCTGCTTTTTCGATACTTCCGCCTCTTTTGTCTCCTGCGCGGTATACACCCTTTTTTTTGGCTGCGCGGCGTATTTACTTTTTTTTACTTTTTTGCCCTGGTTTGCCTGAAAGGTGGCTGCGATAATCTGGTCGACTTCTTCGGTGCCAAGGCTTTCGCTGCGGACAGACGGGGCGTGCTTTTTTAATTTTTCCGCTTCTTCCAGCAGGCGCACCTCCTCTGGCTTTGGAACCAAAAGCGCGCTTTCCAGATGCATATAGTCTTTTACCTCATACCATTCCACGACAAATCCTGCGCCATGCGCGCAAAAGACCGAAGAGGACGGATGCGCCAGGTCGCTCTGCGGGTCGTACTGCCTTTGTTCTAATACTTCCTGCGTATTATGGCACGGCGCATATCCTCCGAGCGTGCATTGGAGCCTTCCAAGCCCTCTTGTATATTCGGTCACGGCTTTTTGGTAGCCGCGCATTGTGACCACAGGCGCGCTTCCGGTTAAAAGCGCGGTGCCGTTTTCCACAGCAGGCAACTGTACGCTGCCGTGCATGGCTTCGATATCCGTCATCGCCCTGCCGACCATTCCTTCCGGCAGCTCCAGCCGGAATTCATAATAAGGCTCTAACAGTACAGACTGCGCCTGCATCAGCCCTTGGCGCACGGCACGGTAGGTCGCCTGCCTGAAATCCCCGCCTTCGGTATGTTTTAAATGCGCCCTGCCCGCTGCCAGCGTGATCTTTACGTCTGTAAGCACCGACCCGGTCAAAACGCCCTTATGCTCCCGCTCTTTTAAATGCGTCAGCACAAGCCGCTGCCAGTTGCGGTCTAACACATCCTCGCTGCAAGAAGATTCAAACTGCAAGCCGCTGCCCGCTTCCATTGGCTCGATGAGCAAATGCACTTCTGCATAATGGCGCAGCGGCTCAAAATGCCCCACGCCTTCGACCTTGTCTGCGATTGTCTCCTTGTATACGATATTCCCGCTCCCAAACTGTACAGATACGCCAAAACGCTCCTGGATCATCCCTGTGAGTATTTCAATCTGCACCTCGCCCATCAGTTGCGCCTGGATTTCCTTAAGCTGTTCATTCCATACAATATGAAGCTGCGGCTCCTCTTCCTCTAACTGGCGCAGCTTCGGCAGCATGACTGCCGCATCACAGCCATCGGGCAGCAGCACCTGATAGGTCAGTACCGGCTCTAATACCGGAAGCGCAGAATTTGGTTCTGCTCCAAAGCCCTGCCCCGGCATTGTCTGCGTCAGCCCGGTCACCGCACAGACTGTCCCGGCGTCCGCCTGCCCCACCGCTTCAAACCTGGCACCGGAATAAATACGGATCTGGTTCACCTTTTCTTCCCAGCGGCTCTCCTGCCCGTCAGCAGTACTTCTGCCCGAAAGAACCGTGCGCGCCCTTAAAGCACCGCCTGTAATTTTAAGATAGGTCAGCCTGTTCCCCTGTTCATCCCTTGCGATTTTAAACGCCTTTGCGGCAAATACATTCGGATACTGCGGCGCTTTTGCATATGCTGCAAAGCCATCTAATAATTCCTCCACACCGGACAGCCTTAATGCCGAACCAAAAAAGCACGGAAAGACCTCCCGTTTTAAAATCATCTCCCGGATACACGCATCCTCTATCATGCCCTGTTCCAAAAACTGCTCCATCGCCGCCTCCTGGCACATGGCAAGCGCATCATAAAACGCTTCCTGCCCCGGATAAGAAAAATCTACGCAGTTTGCATCCAGCCTTTCGCACAATTCTTCCAATAGCGCCGCCTTATGTAGCTGATACGGTTCGGATTGTATGTCCGCCTCCTGCCCCGCTGCCTGGTCCATTTTATTTACAAACAAAAAGACCGGAACCTGATACCGTTTTAACAGCCTCCAAAGTGTCTGCGTATGCCCCTGCACCCCGTCTGCGGCACTGATAATCAGCACCGCATAATCCAGCACCTGCAACGTACGCTCCATCTCCGCAGAAAAATCCACATGCCCCGGCGTATCCAAAAGCGTGATAATAAAACCGTTCCAATTTAGCACCGCCTGCTTGGAAAAGATCGTAATGCCCCTTGCACGCTCCATCTCATAGTTATCCAAAAAGGCATCCTGCCTGTCCACACGCCCCATTTTACGGATGCTGCCGCTTGTATACAAAAGCCCCTCGGACAATGTCGTTTTTCCGGCGTCTACATGTGCCAAAAGTCCAACACAAATCCGCTTTTCCGCCTTATTTTCTGCCGTATCGTCCATGAAGCGCGCCCCTTCCTGTTTCATCCAGCGACCTGCACCGGTTCAGGCAGGCAAAAATCTCCTGCACCCGCGGCACAGCCAGGTTGCACGGCAGATAACGCCCCTCACAGACGGCGCCGATTCCTTTTTCCTGCACCAGTGTTTCTAACAGGCGCGCAATCGTCTGGATATCCTTTTTTCCGTCAAAAAGATGCTGCTTTGCGTATTTTACCATATACCCAAGCGCCATTGTCTGCTCGCTGTCCACAAGCTGTTCCACATACCGCAGCTCGATCGTATCCCGGTCGATGGACACGGCATCTTTTCCCATGCCTTTGATTTTCATCCGGTCATTTTGCGGCGCCTTTTTGCCCGCCGCAAATACCCGGTGAAACGAAGGCTTCGCTGCCAGGGCAAGCGCAGGCTTGTCCTTTGTAATATCGGAAAAACGCGCTGCTTCCTGCTTTGCGGCTTCCGTAATCTCCTTAGGCTGGTACTGCATCATCTGAATGACATGGTCTGCCTTGTAAAAATAGGAACCACAGCTTCCTGCCACCAGAATCGTAGAGATGCCGTATTCATCCGACAGTTCCTTTACTCGGTCGATAAACGGCGTAATCGGCTCCATCTTCGGGTGCACGACACGCGCCATCAGCTCGTCCCGGATCATAAAATTAGTCGCGCTCGTATCCTCGTCAATTAAAAACAGGCGCGTTCCCGCTTCCATCGCCTCAACTACATTTGCCGCCTGTGAAGTACTGCCGCTGGCATCTTCTGTCACAAATGATTTTGTATCCCTGCCATTTGGCAGGCCGTTAATAAACATGGAAATATCGGTCTTTTGTATGCTCCTGCCGTCCTCGGCACGGATCTTTACCGCCGTATCGTCAGTAATTACATACTCTCTGCCGTCTCCTGCGATATGGTTATATACACCCCGTTCAAGCGCCTTAAGCAGCGTTGACTTCCCATGATAGCCGCCGCCTACGATCAGCGTAACGCCCTGCGGGATTCCCATGCCCCGCATTTTTCCAGCATACGGCAGATCCATCTCTACCGCCATCGACTCCGGGGATGCAAAGACGGTTGCCTGCTTCATCGGACGGTCACTAACGCCGGATTCCCTCGGCAGCACGGCACCATCGGCAACAAATGCAGCCAGCTTTTTGTCTGCAAGCTGCTCCCTTAAAAACTGCTGGTCTTCCGCAAGCTCGCGCACTGCCTGCAAATGCTTTTTGTCCGCATTTTTATAAAACAGCGACTGCTGTACGCATTCCGGCAAAAACCGGAACAGGATCTTGCTAAGCTCCCCTGCGTTGATCGTACGCCCGTTTGCCGGAAACCCGATTTCCAGGCGCAGCAGCACGTCCCCGCTGCCAGGCGTAATTTCCAGGGCGCTGCGCTCTAACACCTCCTGCCCCGGACGGCTGACGGACAGTAAGCCGCTTTTCCCGGAGCCTTTTGCCTTATGCGAATATTGTTCTGCTTCCCTGCCAAACTTCCTTAGCAGCGCATCGCAAAGTGCTGTGCGCGTATGCTTTTTTTCGGTCATTTCTGCCGGAAATCCAGCCTTTTTTCCATCTACAAGAATGCTGACCTTCGACGGCGACGCAAACGGATCGCCCTGTACATGGTCGATGCTCAGCACATAATTTGCAAACTGGTAAGCGCCTGCTGTATCTTTATACGCCGGATAACCTCTATGGTCAATCCGGCGCAGTATTTCCTGCAATTCTTCTGACTGTTTCATTTTTCTGCTCCTTTTTTAACGTTTTGCTTTCTGTATATCGGTCTCACTAATCACATCTCTTTAAAATCGCAGTAATCCCATCCGCTCTCAGACTGGAACGTATATGTTTTTTCCTCTCCCTGAAAGCTCCAGGAAAATTCCCCTTCCAGATCCATAAACGAATGTGCCGCTGCCGTCTCGTCTAACACCTGCGCCAGATCCAGCACAAACGACTGCGCATCTTCTAGCGACGTACAATCCTCTTCGCAAACCTCGTTTTCCACATAAAACCGCAGCGTAAACGCGTCCAGGTCACTTTCATCGTCAAATGCCGCCGATTGCAGGTACACACTGCGCGAACGGGCAAACTGATTTTTTACAAACGCGATGCTTGTATGAATCCTGGACTGTCCGATATCTTCTGCTTCCATATAGATTTTATAGCTGATTTTTAATTGTTCCATTGTTTTTATTTTCTCCTTTATGTCTCTTTTTCTATCTTTTGCTGTTTTCAGGCAAGCTGCGTCATGCCGCCTGTCAGAATCCCCAGATTGTCTGCATAGATCGCCGCAAACTGCTCCATTTGCAGCGGGTTGACTCCCTGCCCCGCTTCGATCGTATAGCCCGGACGGTTATACGCTTTGATAAACCAGTCCTTATACCCGGCATTTCCAGAAGCGCTCGGCGTCTGTTCGACGGCATAGCCGCTGACCTGCTGAAAATACATGGCGATCCGGTACGAATCCTCTGGCTCATAGTCTGCGTATTTCCAGTAAATTACCTCTCCCTGTGTATGGTAAGCAAGGATTAGGGAAAAATCGCCGCGCTTTGTATACTCGTATACCGCCCTGCTCTCCGGGGCTGTCAAAGGCGCCTCGCCTACAAAATCCCTTGGCGCGGGCGTCCGGTAACCTTGCGCATACTTGACTTCCTTTGCCGTCTCCCATCCTGCCGGAAACTGTAGATTTAAGTCTGTCCCTTCGATATTTGCCTTCCAGCCGTTAGGAAACGCAATATCGGGGTATCCCGCCGCGATCTGCACCGCCTGGTTTAAATAATGCGGGTCATCCAGCACACCGTTTACAAGGTCTACGCCGTCTGGATTTACAAGCGGCATAAGATAAAGGCGGTATCCATAATACAGCCACGAAGCAGGCACCCCGCCGATTTTCTGCCCGGTAGCATATGCCTGCGCATAGTCTTCTGCAAACTTTAACAGCACCGGCGTTGTAATCCATTCGTTTGCATGAAACGAGGCATTGTAAAATACCTGCTTTGTCCCTTCCCCGATCTGGATCACCGACAGCTTCTGCCCCATCACACTGTTTCCGACAGGCTCCTCCTGCAAAAAAGGATACCGTACCATCAGCCCTTCCAAGATCCAGTTCGTAAGCAGCGATGAATACGGCACCTGTTCTGACACGAGCGGAAAATCAAACGGCACAAGCAGCACCGTCCCGATCTGCAATGCCATCGGATCTACGGTCGGATTTGCCCCCGCAATCCTGCGCACGGAGGAATGCAGCCTGTTTGCAATCCCCCAGAATGTATCCCCCTGTTTTACCTGATATGTGGTATACCCTTTTAAATAAGGAAGCAGTTGATTCCACTGCGCCTCCTCGACCTGGCAGTCCTGCCCGCCGCCCAGGAAATCCCGCAGAAATTCACACGTCCTCTCCCCAAAAATGCCATCGATATTGACAGGATATCCTGCGCGCGCCAATGCAAGCTGCACGTACTGTACAAGTACCCCCTGGTCTCCCGGAACTAATTCCCTCATGCTGACTCCCGTTACTTCCTGTTTCTACCTATTATATGAAACAGCCTTCGATAACGTTCCATGTTTTCGCTTTTTCACTCTGCCTTACAGGACTTTTGAAACAGAAAAAATCCAAGGATAAACAAAATGACAAGCGATCCGATCCCATAGTGGATGCTGTTTGTTACCTGGCTTGTTATGCTTACAAGCGTTGTTCCAAGAAAAGACGCCCCTTTTCCGCAAATATCAAAAATGCCAAAATATTCCCCCGACTGCTCCTTTGGGATAATCTTTGCAAAGTAGGAACGTGACAGCGCCTGCACGCCGCCCTGAAACAGCCCGACGCAGACTGCCAGGATCCAAAACTTGATCTGGGAATCCAGCGTCATTCCAAAGAGCGTAATCAGCGTATACGCAATAATGCAGACGGAAATCAGCGCCCGCGGCGAATAGCTGCCGGAAAGCCAGCCAAACACAAGCGTCGCCGGAAACGCCACAATCTGCGTAACCAAAAGCGCCAGCAGCAGCCCGGTCGTATCCAGCCCAAGCGCCGTGCCATAAGCAGTCGCCATATCGATAATGGTGTACACCCCGTCGATATAGCAAAAAAATGCCAGCAGAAACCAAAACACCTTCGGATGGCTGCGCATATTTTTTAATGTATCAAAAAGCCTAACGAAGCTGGCGCGTATCATTTTGCGCTGCGCCGGGACATAGTGCACCTGTCTGTACATCCTCCACAGCGGAACGGTTGACAAAAACCACCACACCGCCGAGATCGCAAACGCAATCGTCATCGCCTGCATCTGCGTGATCCCGAAGGAAGATGCGCCAAGTACAAGCACAAGCCCTGCAACAAACGGGATACAGCTTCCGATATATCCAAATGCAAACCCTCTTGCAGACACCTCGTCCATCCGCTCGGGCTCTGTCACATCCGAAAGCATCGCATCATAAAAGATCAGGCTTGCGGAAAACCCGCACTTTGCGATGACAAACAAAATCAAAAAAGCCAGCCACGATTTCATAAATCCAAGCAGCAGGCACCCCGACGTGCCAAGCAGCATACTGCCTAAAAAGATCGGCTTTTTAAAGCCTTTAAAATCTGTGATCGCACCAAGCACCGGCCCTAACAGCGCTACAATCAAAGTAACCGCCGACGCCGCATAGCCCCAATAGGCAAGATAATTGATCGGAGAAATCCCCGCCTCACCTGCAATCGCATCAAAATAAATGGGAAACAGCGTAGATACCAGCAGTATAAATGCCGAGTTTCCTACATCGTATAAGATCCATGCTTTTTCCATTTTTGTAAGCTTTCGTTTTCCAGACATACGCCTTTCTCCCTTCGGCATTTTATTTGTTTACTGCAAAAAAGAAAAGATTTCATCAAAAAATTGCAGCCTTTCCCGCTCTTTCGCGTGAAAGATTTCATGTTTGGCGTCCAAAAACCAGGCAAGGCGCGCGTTTTTTAACTTTGCCGCAAACCTGCAGATCTCGTCCGTATCTACCATATGGTCTCTGCCTGCCGCGCATACAAGCACCGGAATCTGGATCTTTGCGATATTCTGCGCTGCCTGCAAATAAACGGCGGCATTTCCCGCCGCACATACCCAGGCATACGTCGCACCGCTTGTCCGGCATCTTTTTTTGCGCAGCCGGATCTGATGTGCGTACAGATACCGTTCCATCGACAGGCTGCTGCTGTGCTCAAAGTTTGGGCGCTTAAAAAATCCATGCTGCCCCGCTGCATATGCCTTGCCAAACCCACATTTTTTGCAGATCCCTGCCACCGCCATCGCAGCCGGATACGGCAGCCCTGACACCTTCATCTGGATCATCGGCGCCGAGAGCACCGCTTTTTGAAAATCATCTGGATACCGCTCCAAATACAGCGCGCCGATTGCACCACCCATAGAATGTGCAAATAATATCATTTCGTTCTCAAAAGGACGGACAATCGTATTGACAAAGATCCGAAGATCCCGCACATAGTGCGCAAAGCTCTGCACATAGACTTTGCCCATATTGGAAAGCACACGCTGCGACCTGCCGTGGCCGCGGTGTTCTAAGAAAAAGACCGAATACCCTGCCTGTAAAAAGTAAAAAATAACCTCATGGTATTTTTCCTCAAATTCACTGAATCCATGCGAAATGACAATACTGCCCTTTGCCTGCTGCTGCACATACATGCAGTAAAATAGCTGTGTGCCGTCAAAGCTTGCCAGCCTGCCGCAGCGCCGGTATTTTTTCAAATACGGCTCTGCGGTTTGCTCCATCTGCTCTTTGAACGTATCTTCCTGCAAATATTTGATTTTGATTCGTTGTGTGTCCGTTTTTTTCATCGTATTCCCCATGATCCCCTGACAGCTACAGCAGCTTTTCCAGTTCCCGCACCAGCTCTGGAACCAGCTTTCCGTCTGCATATTCATCGGCAACTTCCCTTGCCCGTTTTGGATCGTTCGTTATCATCGCGTCCGCCTCATTTTCACATAACAGGCGCATATGCGCTTCTTCGTTGACCGTCCACACATGCACTTTAAGCCCATACTTTTTGCACTCCTTAAAAAAGCCAGGATACTGCACGTTATAAATTGCCGGATGAAGCGCGTCTGCCTGCACCGTATTTTTGGCATATGCCGCAGCGCCGATGATCCCATCCTGATAGAGCATCCCCGTCACTGCCTCTGGACACAGCCTGCGGATCTTTTGCAGCGTATAATGGTTAAAGGACGAATAAACCACGCGCTCCTGCATCCCCATCTGCTTTGTGACATCCAACACCTGCTCTTCGATCTCAGGATAAAAAACAACGCCCGTCTTAAGCTCGACATTGACCGTCATATTGGTCGGCTTTACCAGCTCATAGACCTCTTCCAGCGTCGGGACAGCCTGTACGCCAAGCTTTGGGAAATGCTGGTTGACATTGACCTTTTTAAGCTGTTCATACGTGAAGTCTTTTACCCAGCCGGTCGCCCTGCTGACGCGGTCGACTGTTTCATCGTGAATCACCACAAGCCTCCCGTCCCTGGTTTTTTGCACATCCAGCTCGATTCCGTCAGCGCCTGACTCAGCCGCCTGTTTAAATGCTGCCAATGTGTTTTCTGGTGCGTAAGCACTGGCTCCTCTGTGAGCCCATACAAGTGTTTTTTTCATAGCCTTATTTCCTCTGATTCCTTTTATTTCCTTTTTTCAGAGCCGCTTTAGCAGGCCCTGAATGCCTTCCTTTTCGTAGATTCTACGGTAATACGCTGCTTCTTCCCGGATCAGCTCGTCAATCACCTGCATTCCAAGCAGCTCCACCGGCGCCCGGTCGTCTGTCATCACATAGCAGCCCGGCTGATAAGGAACAAGCCCCTGCGCGACCTCGCTGACGAGGTCAAACAGTGCCGCGTCTGGTGTCAGTGCCAGATTGTCCTGCATCACTTCTATTATCGTATCTGGTGAAGCTGATGCAAACAGCTCCCGGTTTGTAGAGCCTGGGACATCTATCGTATACACCTTATCAAATACATGCGAAATCGTATCTGCAAGATACTGGTTGATATTGCCTTCTTTCGTACCGCGCATGTTCATATTGACGACCATCACGCCGTCCCGTTTCAAGTGGTTTTTTACAAGTGTAAAAAACTCCACGGACGACATCTGAAACGGAATCGTAATATCCTGATAGGCGTCTACCATAATCACATCATATTTATGATCCGATGCCTGCAAATATGCACGCCCGTCATAATCCGCTACCGCAACGTCAGGCGCAAGCGCGAAATAGTCTCTTGCAAGCGCGGTGATCTTTTCATCAATCTCCACGCCTTCCGCCTTGACATTTGGAAAATACCGCATACACTGGGATGCAAATGTCCCGGTGCCCATGCCAAGCACAAGCACGTCCATCGCATCCTTTTCATAGACGCCTGCCATAAAAGGCGCCGCCAGCGCATAGTCATAATACATCCCGGTCAGGCTGTTGTCCTTTTTTAAAATGGACTGCACGCCAAACAGCACATTGGTAGACAAGATCACACTGCGGTCCGTCTCCTTTACCTGCAAATAATTATAGACAGACTCCCCTTCGTACGTAAGCCCGGTTTCCCAAAACGCAAAGCTTGCAGACCTTCCAAGCAGGCAGCAGGCAAGATACAAGCATATGCCTGCCAGCATCCCCCTGCCGAACACTTTTGCATTCAAAAAATAAATCACAGACAACAGCAGCAAAATCCCCGCAAAGATCAAAAACGTCACCGACGTCCCGACTGCCGGAATCGTCACAAACGTCGGCAGAAATGTGCCGAGAATGCTGCCGATCGTATTAGAGGCATTGAGCATCCCTACGGTCTTTCCATTATCTTCCAGGCTGTCCACCGTATATTTGACTAAACAAGGCGTCACCGTCCCAAGCAAAAACAGCGGAAATACAAAAATCACCATGCAGGCAGCAAACGCCGCCCAGATTAAAAAATTGCTGTTTACCGAAAAAATGAGCAGCGCCGAGATCCCAAGGATAATATATTTTCCTACCACCGGGATCATCGCAATCCATACAGCCGCCACAAGCATTCTCTGATACAGCCTGTCCGGGTTGGGATTTTTGTCCGCCGCCCTGCCGCCGTATATATTGCCAAGCGCCATCGCAATCATAATCGTCCCTATAATAATCGTCCATACGATCTGCGAAGAACTAAAATAGGGAGCAAGCAGGCGGCTTGCCCCTAATTCCACTGCCATCACAGACATTCCTGCAAAAAATTCTGTAACATACAGATACGCCTTATTCTGTAAAATACGTGTTCTTCCCATACTGCTGCCTTTCTTTCTCGTTTTTACTATCATAACAAATAATATACTTTCTGGCAATCATTGTTACGAAAAAAACACAGCCAACCTACATTTAACACCTGTACATACAAAGCTTCCAGAACATGCTTTTTTATTGCCTGTTCTGGAAGCCTTTTATGCTTTTAACGATACGTCCGGCAAGTATGCCAAATGCTTACAATTTACAGCATCTTTTTCATCTCATCTGCCACAAACTGCACCTTTGTGCCGATAATAACCTGCACGGATGTTTTGCCTGGCCGCATCACTCCGGCAACTCCGGCAGATTTGATCTTTTTCTCATCTACCTTTGTATAATCGTTGATTTCAAAGCGCAGCCTCGTAATACAGTTATCCAAAGACTTCACATTTGCTTTTCCGCCGATGCCTTCCAAAATCATGGCTGCAACCTGCGTAAAATTATCATTGGAAAGTACGACTCTCTTTTCTGCTTCCACATCATCATCTTCTCTGCCAGGCGTCTTTAGCTTAAATACAGAGATCACCAGGCGGAACACAATATAATAAATCACAGCCACCGCAAGACCGACTGGAATCAAAAACCATGTATTTTGTGCCAGCGGTGTAAAGGAACTGAGTACCATATCAATCGCCCCGCCGGAAAATGAAAAGCCGCCGCGGATTGGAAATGAAACAGTAATCGCCGCAGTAATGCCTGCTAACAGCGCATGAACGACATATAAGCCTGGTGCCAGAAACATAAACGAAAATTCAATCGGCTCTGTAACGCCTGTGAAAAAGGAACAAAATGCCGCTGACGCAAGCAGGCCGTATACTTCTTTTTTCTTACCCTTTTTTGCAGTATGGTACATTGCAAGACACGCTGCCGGAAGCCCAAACATCATAAACGGGAAGAACCCTGTCATGTACATGCCCGTTTCACCGAATACGCCTGTATTGCCCCAGAAATTCGGCAAGTCGTTGATATCCGCAACATCAAACCAAAATACGGAATTCAGCGCGTGATGCAGCCCAAACGGAATAAGCAGACGGTTAAAGAACGTATAAACACCTGCTCCTACAGCACCCCAGCCTAAAAAAGTCTTTCCAACTGCAACGAGAACCCCATATACCACCGGCCATATTACAAACAATACCGCGGATACAGCAATCGATGCCGTCGCTGTTACAATCGCTACCGCACGCTTGCCGCTGAAAAACGACAATGCATCAGGAAGCTTCGTTCCTTTAAACTTATTGTAGCAGGAAGAACCAATCAGCCCGGCAAGAATACCGATAAACTGGTTCTCGATCTTAGAAAATGCCACATTTGCTTCTTTTCCGGTAAGCCCCGCTACGACATTGCTGCTTAGCAGCGTCGTAATCATCAAAAACGATACCAGCCCGGCAAGCCCTGCCGTACCGTCGCCGTCATCCGACATACCCACAGCCACGCCAATGGCAAACAGCCATGCCATATTATCAATCAGCGCACCGCCTGCTTTAATTAAAAACAGCCCTATCGTATATGGAATGCCGCCGACTGTAAATCCTGCAACCTCGCCCGCCATCGCCGCAGGCGCCAAAATGTAGCCAATACCCATTAAAATACCACAGACTGGCAGACATGCCACCGGCAGCATTAAAGACTTTCCAAGCCTTTGAAAATATTTCATCATAAAAACTTACCCCCTTTTTTACTGTTTCGCTTATTTACTGTAAGTAATGATTTCCTCCCCTGCATTTACTTCTCCCTGTGTGTTGCAATGCAGGCTGGAAAGCTCCTCACTGTTGCAAATAATGACTGGTATTACCGTATCGTACCCTGCTTTGCGAATCTCATCCAAGTCTGCTTCCAATAAAAGTTCTCCTTTCTTTACTTTCTGCTGTGCTTTTACCGCAGGCCGAAAATACTGCCCCTCAAGCTGAACCGTATCCAGTCCCACATGAATCAGAATCTCAATCCCGTCTTCCGTCGTCATGCCGAGTGCATGGCCTGTCGGAAAAAGTGTACTGACTATTCCGTCCACAGGCGCTGTGATCCTGCCGTCTGCGGGCTTAATTGCCATTCCCTTTCCTAAGATTTCCTCCGCAAATGTCGGATCATTCACTTCACAAATAGGAATACATGCTCCTTTTACCGGTGCCCCAAGCGTAACCTCCTTTTTGCCTTTTAAAAACCCAAATAACCCCATTGGGAACTCCCCCTTTCCATCCCCTATTTTCTTCATTGTAGCAATTCGCATAATAAATTTCAACCGATTTTTATTTTGCTCCGTTAATTCATATATATTTTAAAATATTTTCACCGAGATTCTATTTAATATTTCCATATAAATTTCTATGTATCCGGTTTTTATTCTGCATTTTTTATAAAACGCCAAAATCCACACACTAAAAATCTCTGCATACTGGCATTTTTTTAAACTGTTACTGGACATCCAGGCAAAATCATGTATACTGGTAACAAAGTGATAAGCAAAGGAGAAACCATCCATATGAAATACGATTTTACTGTTATTATGAACCGAAGCGGCAAAGACGCCGTAGCCATCGACGGATTAGGGCAGCCTGGCAGCGCGCCGACACCGCCAAAGGACGGCTTTGATTTTATCCCGATGTGGGTCGCTGACATGAATTTTCCAACCGTACCGACGATCCCGGAAGCCATCATTGCGCGTGCAAAGCATCCGGCATACGGCTATTTTGATATCAGCGACGACTACTACAATGCCATTATCCAATGGCAGAAAACACGCAACGGCGTCACTGGGCTGTCCAAAGAACAGATCGGATACGAAAACGGCGTACTCGGCGGCGTAATCTCCGCGCTGACAAGCTGCGCGGCACCCGGCGATGCCATACTGCTGCACAGCCCTGCCTATATCGGTTTTACCGAATGCATGTCCCAGAACGGGTTTCGCATCGTTCGCAGCGAATTAAAAAAAGATGCCCAGGGCATCTATCGTATGGACTATGCAGATATGGAAGAAAAAATCAAAACGCAAAAGATCCACACAGCCGTCTTTTGCTCGCCGCATAACCCTGCCGGACGCGTCTGGGAGCGCGCCGAGCTGGAACAGGCTATGGAGATTTTTGAAAAATACGAAGTGACCGTAATCTCCGATGAAATCTGGTCAGATATCCTGCTAAACGGAAGCCGCCATATCCCGACCCAGTCCGTAAACGCCTACGCCCATGAGCATACCATCGCATTTTACGCACCAAGCAAGACCTTTAACCTCGCCGGCTTAATCGGCAGCTACCATATTATCTACAACCGCGCGCTGCGCGACCGCATTACGTCCAAAGGAGCAAAAACACACTACAACAGCATCAACGTCTTATCCATGCACGCCCTGACCGGCGCCTACTGCGCGCAGGGCGCCGAATGGGTAGACGAGCTCTGTCAGACCTTAAGCGAAAACGTCAATTATGCCTGCGATTACATCACGTCCCATTTCAGCGGCATCTTTGTAACCAAGCCGCAGGGCACCTATATGCTGTTTTTAGACTGCACCCAATGGTGCGAAGCACACCACACTTCCATCCAGCAGCTTGTACAAAAAGGCTGGGACGTCGGCGTCGGCTGGCAGGATGGCAGGCCATTTTACGGACAGTGCCATATCCGCATGAACCTGGCGCTTCCGCTTTCCAGAGTACAGGAAGCGTTAAAGCGCCTGTCTGACCACGTTTTTGAGGCGTAGGTGCCGGTAAAACATACAAACAACCAGTTACAGAAAGCCCGATCGTTTTTTGCAACTGGTTGTCTGTAGAAAGCTGCTTTCAGATGCAGATTAGCATTTATAACTGCTGCTGTTCTATTACACATTTATGTTTTTTCGTCTTTGTATCATAGCTGATTCCAACAAAAAGTATTCTACATCCATACCCGGCAAACACCTGTGCATAATCTCTTTCTCTGATCTGGCAGACAGCCTGATTCGGGCTCTTGTTCCATTTCAGTTCTACAATCATCACCGGCATTTGGGAACATTTTTTCGGCAGAAAAACTACATCTGCATATCCCGTTCCAGATGGAAGCTCCTGAATTTCCTGAAATTCTTCCATACAGCTTATATAAGCAAACCGTATGACACTTCTTAGCGCCTGCTCATTATTATAAAACGTAGGCGCTGCCAGAATTTTATGGATATACTCTATTGCATCCGCAACGTTTTTACAGTCCATATTTAACGTATCTTGCAGCAGCTTCTCCGATGCCTGAATAATTTTATATAGCTGCTTATGCCTTCCTGTTTTAACAGCCCGTAAAAACTCCAGCCGGACTTCCTCATTTGGAATAAAGACTGATTTTTGATCGGCATCATAGGCAAGATATCCCAAATGCACCAGCAGCGTAAGCACATCATCCCTGTTTTTTAAGCTTGTCATATCATTTTGAAACGTGCCGGTATCTATCTCACATTTTGTTCCTCCAAGCATCTGTATCAGCGTTTCTTTCAGCCCATCCATATTCATATCTATATAACATTTTAAAGATTCGTATGTCTCTGTCTGTGTCCAGTAACTGCTGAACTCTTCATTTCTGACAGCCTGCATTACAGAATTGGGGCTGTATACAGATTTCATTGTGCGGAAAGAATAGCCGTCATACCATTTTTTCATTTCAGGAAAATCGATCTGATACCGGTCGCACAGCTTTTGCACTTCCTCTTGCGTAAATCCCATATATTTTGCCATCTTTTTTGGCTGTATCATCGTATATTCCTGAAAATCCGTTAATGCGGATTGTGTGCCGTATTTTTTCAGCGGCAGGATCCCGGTCAGATAAGCCGCTTCCACAATAAGATCTGTCTGGCTGCTTTTAAACAAGCTCCTGAGCAGCTTTATATACTCTTTTTGTACAGGTTCATTTTCTTTTGCCTCTCGAAATAATGCATCCCATTCATCAATAATGATAATAAATTTCCGTGAAACCGCCTGGCAAATATCCGACAAAGCAAGCGGCAGGGAATGCTTCTGTGCCGTAACATTCGGAAACGCTTCCGACAGTTCCTGGATTACTTCCTGCTGCAAATACGTTACTGTATCCTGGATATCTCCTACCGTCGATAAAAACCAGGTAATATCCAGATAAATAACATCATACTGATTCAGATGCCTGCAAAAAGTATGATCTGCTGCTATTTCCAGATCCGAAAACAATGACATGGAATCACAGCTTTTGTCATAATAGGCACATAGCATTTTTGCCGTAAAAGATTTTCCAAACCTCCTTGGACGGCTGACACAGGTCAGTTTATTCTGTGTTCCAAGCGTACGGTTAATCAGTGAAATGACCCCTGATTTATCTACATACAAATCTTTTCGAATAGATGCAAACCCCGCATTTCCCAAATTCAAATATCTTCCCATAACATCCTCCATCCGTACGAAAGCCTACGCAGGCTGCTTTCCACAAGCATCCCATAATTTTTTGCTATATTTCATCCGCTCTGACCGTTCCACCGCACCTGTCCATTTTTTGTGTATTTTCACATCCCACCTTTACAGCATACCACGAAATACAACAAAAATCCACTAGAGCGAACAAACCATATTGAGCTTGTTTCGTAGCACTTACGAATAGCAGCCGGGAGAGAGGATGTGCATCCCCTGGCGGCGGCTTTGGAAGAATGCTTAGAAGCCCTTCGTATTCTGCTGGACAACCAGGGGCGCAGCCAAGCGGCACCTTTAGCTGCCAGCAGGCAGCGAACTAGGTGCCGCGACCGTCCACAGCCACAGCGTAACAGCAGAAGGCATAGGGCTTCTTAGCATTCTGGAACGGACGCCGCCAGGGGATGCACATCCTCTTTCCCGGCGTCCCTTCCTATAAAAAATACCAAAGCAACTCAAAATTGTTTTCTGTAGCACTAGACTATCCCTATTTGGGGCTGCCGATAAAAAAAGAATAGCCAGCCGGCAGCAGCAGGACAGCCAGGCAGATTCCGAGCAAATACCAACCTGCCTGGATGCCTGTCATCGCAAAGACCAAAAGCAAAAATCCAGCAGCGATCCATGCTTTCCCTGCAAACCTGTGCGTTTTATTCCAGTTATCCGCGTCACCCAAAGTCCACGGCAGCTTATACCCAATAACGCTGTTTTGCATGTTCTTCGGCAGGTAATTGCCTGTCACAACAAGCAGCACCCCTATAACAGACAATACGATCCTGTTTATTTCCAGTTGGTATCCCGCAGCTAAAAGGAGCGATGCAGGAACGGTCAGCACCGAGACCACCGGAACTGCCCACAGGCATAAAAGTTTTGTCATACGCGCTGCCTGCCCTTCTTTGAATCCGTGCTCTGCCCGTATCACCACTGCCAGATGAAGCCCCAGCAGCAGAACAGGAACTGCCCACGCGCCTATTACTTTCGGTACAAATCTATTTGCCTCGCCAGCCATATTCCAATGCACTGCCATCTGCTCAGGCAGCTTTTGATAGACCATTGCCGATACGAACAACGGCAGCAGACACAGCGTAGACGACAGTATCCATTGTTTCTTTCCTTTTTCACTATTTTCTTTCATGTTCTTGCCCTCCCATAAATCTTGAAATCCAAAGAAATACTTCTTCAAATACAGTTACATTGATTTCATAAAATACAAAATTTTTATACTTCGTTTCCACTAAAAGCCCAGCTTTTTTTAACTGATTCAAATGATGTGAAATTGTCGCAGCCGATAATGTAAAATGCTTTGCAATCTCTCCGGCTGGAAGCCTCCCGCTTTTAAGCAGCTCCAAAATGTCCCTCCGCACCGGGTCAGAGAGCGCTTTTAGTGTTTCCTGCATCCCCACGTTTTCTCACCTCGCTTATCCACTGCATTTGCCGTCTCCTCCTTTCTTGTTTTACAAAAACTATTTTGATGTTTATCTAAATAGAAATGTATCACATAAAAAAGAAAAGTCAATACTATTTCGAAATATATCAAAATAGTATTGACGAAAACGAATACTGTTATTTCCTTTTCTTTTTCCTTCTTTCGCATATTATAAGCAGAGAAAGCCCTCCTATATGTATTCCTCTGTCTGACAAAAACCGTAAAACACGATAATCCATATTTAAACACCGCTTGATCATCATCGTAAACAAACTTTTTTCCGAGCGATTCCACATACCAAGATTTTGTGTTTTTCTCTTACTAATGATACGCAAAAAGATACGGCTGAAATAAAAGTAAGAATAATCCTTTACGACATATCCTGATTTTTTTAACGTTTTATGTAGCCCTTTAAAATCATATCTGCGAAAATGATGAAGCTGTATGTCATGTAGTGAGAACAGCCTTTGAAACACAAACAAAACTATATCGGGCTTGTTTTAGTAGCACTTACGAAGAGCAGCCAGAGCGTGCCAATCCACGCTCCTGGCGTCCCACACTAAGCAATCTGGAAAATATATTTTGTATCCGCGTTCCTCAGCGTACCATCCGCAATTCTTGCCACCGGGTCCTGATAGGCTTCCACCCTCTCCCCCTGCATTTTCTGGTAATGATACTGCACATTCAGAATATAGTATCTTTCATGTTTCCTCGCCGCAAGCGCCATCTGTTCGTTTGAAATATACAGCATATTTTTCACAATACTGGAAGTCGTATGTGTTTTGACTTCAAAATAGTATGCCTTTTTTATCTCTTTTTCACTTACTGTAACAAGAATATCATATCCAGGCTGATGGTATCCGTCTGCGTCCGGGTAAGTGACGACGGCAAGGCTGTCCGCATCCTCCTCTTTTGCAAAGCAAAGCTCTGCCGCCGATTCCCGCAGCAGTACATAGCCGTGCGCAGACAAATATTCCCGGATCTTAAAAAATGCGTACTGCTCGCCTGCCTTGCCGATTTCTTGCAGCGTTTCCTGCAAGACTTCCTGCGGGCAGTATTCCAGCAGGCTGTCGTCATAAAAAATATCATTGTCATTGTCAAAGTAGCTGCCGGATTTCTGAGTGCCGTGCGATTCTTCCTCCGCTTTCAGGGAAGCCTCCGCCGCGGAACGCATTTGTATGATTTTTTCCATTGCCTTGTCTGGATCATCCGTTCCAAGCTCGGAAAGCAGCTCTTCATACGCGCTTGCTTTTTTCTGGATCACCACTGCTGCTTTTGCCGTTAACAGCCGCATCTGGTCTTCTTCTTTACAAAATGCCGGAAATAGCCTCTGTGCCTCGGCAGGATGCTCCTGAATCCAGGCAAGCAGCCTTGTGCACGACTCCTGATACGACATCTCTGCGGCAGAAAGCTCCTGCTGCGACAAAAGCGTTGTAACTGCCGAGCTCACTTTACGTGCAGCCTCCATGTCGCTGCACACATGCGTCGGATCTGTCTTTATTTCCTGATCCAGCAGTATGCTGTATATGCCGCAGCTTTTGTCAAACGGCGCAAAGCCCTGCGCAATGTCTTTTAATTCTCCGTGCACCATCTCATCCTTTTGCAGATCACTCAGTACATGCAGCTCTCCGTTCTGGTTTGGATAGACTGCGGCGTTAAACGAAAAAATATACTGTGCCGCTTTTTTCAGCAGGCAGTTATACCAGTCATAAAATTCCTCTGCCCCGATTTTGGAAAAATGGCTTTGTACCTGCTCCAGGCTGCCCTTGCTTTGCACCTCTTCGATCATTTCAGACAGTACGCCGACATACGTATTTTTCCACATAAAATCATCTGCTTTTTGCACAGGCGGCTCATATTCCGGCAGCTCCTGCGTCCAGCCTTTTTCTGCCAGCAGGTACATCTCTTCATCTGGACAGCAGGCGAGCATCATCCGCCACGCATTGTGCCATGCCTGCATACACTGCGCCTGCCTTGCACTGAAACCAGATACCCGAAACTGCCTGTTTGTGCGTTTTGCGATGTAATTATACAGTTCCATTGAAGGATACTCCATAAGCAGCTTGTCCTGATCTATAAAATCCTGATGCAGCAGTTTTTTGCGTATGCTTATTTCCTCTTCTGGTGCAGGAAGCGCATCCAGCGCTTCGCTGACATCCTTTAAGATCTCAGGTATATTGGCTGCCTGGTACAGCTCATTCTTTCGAAACAGCTTTCTTTCCTGCCAGTCCTGCGCATTTTGATTTGGAAAGACAGCTATTTCGCCCGCGCTGATTGCTACCGCCAGTTCATGGTTTTCCATGCCAAGCCGATACAGGCTGCGGCACCATTCCATCGCCGGCATCCGCTCTTCCTCCAGATGGTTCGCAAGCAGCGTCTGCGCCTGGCGCAGCAGGTCTTGCAGCCGCAGCACTTTGTTTTGATGCTGCTCATACCCTGCAAATGCTTCCAGCCAGCCATCTTCTCCCACGGGCACCAGATATCCCCGCAGTGCAGACAACAGCTTTTTTACACCGTCCTGCTCTGCTTTCGTCTCTGCGCTTACAAGGTACATCCCATCCGTCTCCAGACAGCAGTACCCAGACGCGGTGGCGATCATCGGCTCCTTTGACACGATTTTGTAAACTGCCTGGTACAAATGCTCTTTTACCCAGCTTTCCGACATTTCCTTGTCCGGCTTCCATTCCGGCATAGAAATAAGATGCTCTAACCCTGTATAAGAAAGCTGCACCAACGTATGCAGAAAATGCTTGTACAGCAAAACCGCCTGCTCCATAAGCGCCTTATTTTCCGCCGCATCTTTTGAATTTACATTATCTACCAGTGAAATCCCGCTGCGCGGTTCATTTGGATAAAATTTTTCACTGTTTAAAATAACCGGAAACGGAAAATCCTCAGCTCCAATCAGCGGAAACCCTACAAAAATACGCGGCACCAATTCTGGAATTTTCAAAAATCCTGCATCCGCATCCATACATGCCGCAATCGTTAGCCCATCCTTTTTGTCATACATCATACGATGCTGTGTCTGCCTGCTTCCAGCGCCGCTTTGTGTCGTTTCCCAAATCACCATCTGGCAGATGCCGTCACGGATCTCTTTGTCTTCCCCGCGCTTGTAGCAAATGCTTTCCGTCCCTGCCTTGCCGTGGTATACCAGCTCCACACTGCCGATCTTTTTTGAAAACAGCAGCACATACAGGATCGTTTCTTTTAAGTCATCCATTCCCGTCCTTGCCACCTGGCGGCTCCGTTCTTCTTCCAGATGGTAGATAAATTTTGTATGAAAAGCATCCGCATCATAATCATGCAGCTCTTGCGCTTCATCCGCGCTTTTTAACTCTTCCATCGTCTGAAAAATACTTTGTAATATTTCCTCCTTGTCCGCACCCCTGCGGTCGATTTTTACAGAAAACGGCTTAAACGGCAGCCCTTCGTCCTTTAAGACCGACTGAATCTCAACAACCTCGCTAAGCTGATACGTCGTCATAAATCCCGTACCAAACTTGCCGACCGTATTCTCATCCGGGTCTTTGGAAGACACCTGATTTACGATCGAAAGGATATCCTTTGTGCGAAAAGGCTTCCCATTATGTAAAAATTGCAGCTTGTCCTCATCCAACATGACCTTGACCCTGACTGCCTGTCCGTCATAAGCCGTATCCTGGCTGTTCTGCAACAGCTCCATAATCCATCTTCTTGCCTGTCCAAGATCGCTCACATTGCGTATCCTGTCCATATGCTGCAATATCTTTGTAGCGATTCCGTTCTGGTATACTTTCTCAATGCTTTCGTTAATAATCGTACTGTAATTCATTGCTTTTTATATCCTCCCACATTTCGTATCTTCCAGTAATCATATAGAATTCCAACATCTCACATATTATTCTGTCATCAAACAATGCCTCTTCCATCGTAGCGCAGATCAGCAAGTCATTCATCACATGCCCAAGGCAAAGCAAATGAAGTATATTGAAGCGTATTCCCGTCAGGATATCATAAATCCTTTTACATGCTGCAATGACTTCTTTTCCCGTAACTCCAAATGTCCAGCCAAATGCGTCAAAATCCATAATGATCTCATCGGAAACCTCGCACACCCTGTTATATTTATCCTGGATGCTGACCATATTAAGCCTTGGTTTACCAATACCATATGTTTTATCCAAATACCGCATCAGATCGGACAGCTCCTGCATATTATCGGCAAACGCATGGCAGGGCGCCAGGTACGCCATATCGTATCGTAGCTGCTGCCTTGGACATCTGTTTGTGATGCATACATTGTCAAGGTAGCTTTCCAGCCAGACGGACCGGTCGCTGTGCAAAATATCAAACACCTTATATTTTCCATGCTCTTTAAACACTTCTATCGCATGATAGCTGTATTCCTGATCGCTTTTCTTTAATTCGCTGTGAATTTTTATCGCTTTTATTTTCTGCGAATTCGGTGATTTGGGACGCATCTTTAGTACAATCGTATTGGAAAGCACCCCGTTTTCCATATAATAAGTCTTAAGCTCGTAAGCTGTCTTTATGCTGTCTCCATCATACTGGCTTCTGAGCATCCGCAAGTATTCAGACGGCATTTCTTTTTGGTATTTTACATGATGCAGCTTCTGATATTTTTCAAACGTATATGCATTCTTTTTATGCTGCGTATTTAAAAAGCATACCAGAGCCATCTCTAGCTTCGTCATTTTATCCTCCTTTTCTGATCTGGAATTTTGTGATCTTTTCGGAAATTATAAGTCTTTTTTTTGAATTTGGGAATGACATCCGATGGCGTTTCTGCTATACTTATATCTGTTGGTGCAGACAGCCTCTGGACTCTTGGAAACTTGGGGAAGGAGGTGAGAAAATGCATCCATACGAATTTGCTGATAATTTATGCCGCCTCTGCAAAGAGCAGCACATCAGCGTGAATCAACTGGCTGACGCCATTGAGAAATCTCCCCGCCAGGTAAACAGATACCGAAACGGGCAATGTGAAAATATTTCTCTTCAGACTTCTCTGAAAATAGCAGAAGTACTGCAAGTCAGCCTAAATGAATTGCTTCTATAAAAAATTATTAGAATAATTAGAACAAAATGAAGCAAAAAGAACTGGCTTCAACTGCCTGAATTATACCAGGCGGCTGAAGTCATGTTTTTTCTTTTGCGCAAATTTCGCTTTTTTATCATAATACCAGAAAGAATCCCGGATCTTATTAAAATCCCGAAAAACAAATTCTTCTGTTTCCATATTGATCAGCAAAGCGTTTATGCTTTGCACTTCCTCTGCGTAAAGCTGCTTTACGTCGTACTGATAAAACTTGTTGCACGCATTTTTACAGGGACGAAACAGCTCCATCCGCATCGGCTCAAAAAAATGTCTGTCAAACTGTTCTTTTTCAAGCAGCGCCGGATACCTCTGTTTTGGATAAGCCAAGTTTGCATTAGGAAAGAATGCTCTAAAATACGGCGAAAAACAGATCATCGCTCTTGTCGGCGACAGCGGATATATACTAAAATTATCTGGATAGGCAAGACTTCCAAGCAGCAGCCTGTCCAGCGCCATTCTAAGGTCGTCCTTAAGCCCCTTTCTTTCCCATTGTTTTCTGAGGTTTTCAATCACACTTCTTTTATAAAATATACTGACCTGGTCCATCTGTGAGATCCCCGGCAGCTTCGGAAGCAGAAATTCCTGCCCCGACTGGCTGGTATCCCAAAAAGCGACCACCGTCACTATTGCATGGCGCGCCGCATACCTCAAGGTTTCTGGCACATACACCTGGTCATCTGCATTTGCGATATCCTCGATCGAATCAAACTCCATCGCTTTTCTTAAAACAGGAATATACGTTTCGGCAGAAGGCAAACTACGCTCAAAAACGTGCGTCCATTCTGGATTATGCCTTTTTAAAAATTCCATTGCCTGCATAGACGGATGATCCTGCGTCTGTGTCCTTCTCACCATTTCGTCCCAGGAACAGTTTGAAAACGGAGAACGCAAAGCTTGAATCATCAGAAATTTACGCATCAGCATATTTTCCGTGCGGTCAATCGAAATGGTATCGCCCCGCAGCAGCTTATGATTTAAAAGGTCTCCAAACGGCCCTTCCAGCTTTATTGCAAATGCCGCTTCCAAGTCTTTGTCAAAAATATCTTTGGAAACAAACGTATTTTTCAGCTTTTTGGTCTGAAAAGAAGCTGCGGCACAATCATAAGTATTTACTTTATTTGAAACCGCAAACTGTTTTAAAAGAAGACGCGGAATATAGTGGTTGTTCATGATGTAATTCCTCAAAGCTATCAGCAGCACTTATTTATTCTCCATTAAATCTGCGAATAATCTCCCAGTTTAGCGGTGAAATCAATACCTCATTTTCCATATCACGTGACATTTCTATTGTGGAAATGGTATTTTTTAATATCAATTTTTTGTATTTTGCGTTATCCACATCTTCTACTACTGCTTCTGTCAGCGAATCTTTATATTCTTTGAAGCAGCTTTTACAGCACAATATTTTTACATATATCTCACTTTGGTTGTATTTTGCTTTCAGCATCGCCACCAGAAAATTCTTGTTTTCAAGCCTGTGGATATTTGCTTCCTCCAAATCCAGGGTTGGTATCAGCCTGCAAATCGGGCAATGGCTGTTATATGACATTTCTCCTGTCAAAAGATCCATCGTCTGTTGCAGATTAAATTCTTCTTCCAGATCAAAGTCTTCCAGATCAAGGTCTTCAAAAAGAAATTTGACATTCTGCCTGCGCCTCATTAAAAATTTATGGTACATATCTATTTTCATCGTTTTTATATTGCCTGTCTTAATGAAATTTTCAATATAGCTGCAAATCTCTTCCTTGTAACTCAAATCTTTAAAAACTTTTGACAGGACTTCCCGTTCATTATCATAAGTGGTATAAATTAGCAGGTATTTCTTTCCCTCTTCTGGCACTGCTCCCATTTCCTTAAATTTGCCGTCTGCTGACAGATGGACGCGCAGACCCGATTTGCCGTTTAAATTTGTCGCATAACCAATAAACTTTTTCTTGTTATTTTCTGCGGGAATCACATTGATTTTTATAAATACATCTTCCTTCTCGATTAACAGTTTTACAAAATCAATCAGTGAGGATACATCCGATTTCTGCTCCTCAAAATCTATCTGTTCAATGGTAATTCTCCCGATGGCATCTACATGTTCATATTCCGCCAGCCACTTAAAAACATCTTTTAATTCGGATAGCTTCATTTCCTGGACAGTGCAGTCTCTGATAGGGATACGTGTAAAATCTTCATCCTTTCCTCCATAATAACCATTCGCTCCATTTTTTTCTGTTATTAATGTTTTATACTTATCCACATAATTTCTTGCAATTTTAAATTTATCAAAGGAAGACATATGCTTTTCGAAAATTTGATCTAAATAAATATATTTAAAACTTCCCTCCTCTTTACAGGATTTTTTTTCATTACTTGTTAATTTGAAATGTATGGGTAAGTTATGTATAAACAATAAGTCGTCTTGATATTTCTCCTTTGTCTTTATTACACCGACATATATTTTTTTATAAGCAATCCATTCTAGGAGCTTTAACATATAATCGTCAGATAATTGGAGGTTCTTCGCTTTGGAATACTCATTTTTTACACGCTCCCAATAAACTGCTCTATAAGCTGATATCTTATACTGAATAGTACCAATGAAAGGCTGTATAAGCTGTTTCAATTCTCCATATGCATCTTTAAATTCTTCTGCTTTTTTTTCATAATCAGAATCAGACGACATACCTCCAAACAGCCAGTCTCTTATAATATCGTCTGTATAATTCCCCATAAGGTCAAAATCGTTGCTCACCTCATAACGTGCGATCAACTGCTTCATAAATATGCGGTCTTCTTTCTCCAGTGTTTCCAAATACGTCTGAATCTCGGCAAATCCACTGCCGCCTATTCTGCGTTCGATCAGCTCCTTAACGCCTGTTAAAAAAGGAAGTTTTACCAACTCTTGTGTAATCCATATTTCCTTTTTTTCCTCACTCTGTCTAAATATCACCTCGCATAAATTTTTAACCCCAGATGTCAATTTCTCATAGCCCTCGGAATCATATAAAACAATATCACTATTGTTTTCTGGATTGAGATACCTTTTATATATTCGAAACAGCGCTTTTAAATTGTTCTGATCAGAACTTATCGGGCGATTTTTCCGTATCTCCTTATCGATGATTCCGTCCTCTTCTTTTAATATATATCTGCATCCGTCGCCAAAACACCAATGGCTGATAGAATCTTGTATGCACTCTACTAACTGGTCATCAAATATTTGACCTTGATCCTCTCGAAATATCCACAATAACTGACACAGGATATCGAGGCATACCTCATCTTTTGCAAGAATCTTGCATAAAGTCTCTACTGATTTTTTTCCTTTTTCTATTATACTTTTCAAAATTTCTGGATCTTGTTCTTTCTCGCGTTCAAGCCCGGATCTTGAAGAATTGATTGCAGTTGTATTAACCAGGCAGCCTGTTTTTTTGCCAAGCAGCGATCTTTGCGGATCATAGGTTCCGATAAAGTAAGTCGCATACAGCCTGTCCTCCACTTCCTGCTGTTTCTGGTTGTATTCAAACGCGACCGAAATCTGCTGATCCGTATAGTGGAAGATGATATATTTAAAATGTCCTTTTATTTCTGCTATTTTAACATCATCCATACATACCGTTGTTTCCGTTGCCTTGATGTTAAGTACTGCGCCGTCCTGCCCTTCTTTCTTAAGTTCCAAACATTTGATACTGTTTTCGTATTTCCGGTTCTCTCCTCTCAGCTCGGTGAAAAATAACGATCTCGTGTCAAACACCATTTCATCATCCTTCCCATTAAAAAAGAACCTGTCAAAATTTCTGTCGTTTTCCTTATATACCTCGTCGATCAGATCCGCTAATTTTCTCGTATTAAATCCTGCATGTTTTAAATTCTGGCTGTCCCCATGACAGGTAAAGGTAAACGATAATGACGTCTGCTTTTTTTGCCGTTCTTTTTTCGGCTCGGTAATCTGTACTTCATCTAGTATCTTGCCATCCGCCGACGCATGGATCTGAATGGAAATATTACTGTCTATTTCCAGTTCATCTGCAAAACAAAGCAGCGATTTAATGCCGATTCCATACATTCCCTCCTGGCCTTTTTCTGCTGACTTGTCGGAATTGCCTTTTGTACAAAAGCCGTAAATATTTAACAGGCAAAAGCCCTCGTCAGGATACGTACACGTCACTTTATATACGCCATTTTCTTTTTTTGCTACGGCTACCGTCATTTTCGGATTTTTAATTTGATCTGATTTCCACACAATATCATTTGCATTCTGAACGATTTCATAAAAATATCCTTCTTTATACTTTGTCAGGTCATCCCTGTGTTTGGCTTGGTTCCTCGATTTCACGCATCCATTCACAGTTGTTTTCAAATCCCTAGACGTAATCTTAATAAACGCATCGTAAAAATCAGGCTTTTCCCCATTGTGCAGCAGATATTCATCCGCCTGTTTGATAAATGTTTTTACCGATAAATCGGCATCTATTTCACCTCTTTGGATCGCATCGATAATCTTCTGTGCTTTGATCTCTTCCTCTTTATTCATCTCTATTCTCCATTTTACAATTTATGATCTGCTTGTCCTTATTACGATAAAAGACACCGGAATATTCCTGTTCAGGCTCCGCTTGTTCTAATGCCCCCTGCATCTTCTTAATGCATCCTTCCATTAAAACATACCGTTCCTCTTCCTCTTTTTTTCTCAGAGTACGCAGAATTTCTTTTGAAAAATCGAACTTCATCTCCTGAACGTTCTCTTCTGCTTCCGCTATGTCTTCTGTTTCTGTTTCCGCTTTATCAATCGCTTTTGTTTTTGCTTTATTATATATTTCGTTAAAAAAATCCTCCGGTCTGTAGTCCTTTCCCCAAAAAGATAACGTATTGCACAGCCAAAGATAGTACTCTATATATTCTTCCAGCTTTCTGCCAAACGCTCTCATCGTTTCGGTATGTCCTTCCATAGCTTTTCGATAGGTACGATCCAAACTCTTGATCGTTTCCATATGTTTTCCTATCTCTTCCTGTGCAACTTCTGTCATCAAAATGCCAATCGTTTCTTCCAGGCTTTTTTCTTTCACTTTGTTCGTAATGTCATCATCCTCTATATCTTCTACTATTTCTTGAATCTGATCACATGCCTTTGCATATGTAAAGTAATCCTTAAGGTCTTTTTTCATATTTTCCATGTAAAAATGGTTACTGAGTTCGCCAAACACAGCCTGTGCCTGCTTGATGACTCTCTTCCTATATTCAGGATGAAATAAAACTGTATTTCTGACCGGCATATAATCGATCGTTTTGTTTATTTTATTCACAGCATAATAAAGCATTCGATTCGTAACAAAATCCAGTTGTCCTTCAACCGCTTCATTAATCAGAAAAATCATTTTATTTTTTATTGTTCGTTTTTCACCGTCTTCCCTGATCAGTTCGTCCGCCCGTTCGATCCGTCCAAATCTTTGCTCTAACTCATTACTTGAAAATGGAAGTTCATAATGAACCACAGCATGAAATTCACCCAAATTTAATCCTGTACTGCCGCTTTTACTTGTAATGACCAATACGCCTTTCTTCCCGCTGCGTATATGTTCTCTCATCATAAAGATCAAAATATCTTTGTTTGTCTGATGATTTTTAATCTCAGCAATCCCGCTATGCAGTTTGCCTACCATCAGATCATCCGATGCATACCCGGATATTCTTTCATAAACCAGATCTACTGCGCCTTTGGTTTCACAAAAGATAATAAAAGAATCCTTTTTATTTTCTTTATAAACAATCTCAACCAATTTTTCTAATTTATAATTTTTTTCAATATGGTGATCCCTGCCTTCATCTATCTCACTTGCCTTCGCCGCCAGAAGCTGGTCATCCTGATCGGCATAGATTGCAGAAAAAAATCCTTTTTTATCATATATTTTTTCAAACCATTTCTGGCGCCTCTGATCTCTTTTACATTCTACAAATTTAATCTGACGATTGATCTTTATATTTTCAAAAATATGTTCCTTGAAATTGCAGACAAAGAAATCATCTTCTGAAACATTCTCATTCTTATGCTCCTTTTCGATTGGATTTATTTCGTTTCGGATGTAATTCCAGTCTCCTAATATAACATTCATTTGTACTTCGTAGTCTCTAAACGTTCTCACTCCATTGCTGTTTACAACAATCGGCGTTGCTGACAGAAGCAACACTTTTTTTGCTCTTACCTCTTTATAATTGTCAAAACAGCTATGGCATTCGTCGATCACAACCAAATCCCACCAATCCCGCCTATCTTTCCCATAATTTAAAAAGGATTTTTTTAACTGCTGTGTACCATCATCCTCTTCGCCGCCTATATTTCCTGAAATATAGATCTTTGGAACTCCTCCCCGATATCCCTTCTTCATCAATACCCTGCCATGATCTGATTGATTGATCACAACAGATTCCCTTCCAAGCTGTCTTAAAATATCCGAATGCCAGTCTTCTCTTTTATTATAAGGACATATAATTAATATTGCCGCCTGCTTTTGAGCATTTATTTGTTCCTGAATTACCTGCTGTATTGTAAAAATACCGGCAACCGTCTTTCCGGTTCCGACCTCATCCAACACCATAGAGGCACGATGTTTCATTACCTGCCTGGCAGCCATCGTTTGCTGTTCATAATATTTCAGATTTAAAACTGGCTGGTCGCCATTCCAAAACACATCCAGTACCGATTGCTTTTCTTTTTTATAAAATCTTTTGTCGTCGTATCGACTGGTTTCGTTTTCATTTTTGACCTTTTTAAATTCTTCTCCAAGGATTTTACATATTTTTTCATAGGTATGTTTATTTTTCATACTTTTTAAATAATCCAAATTATATCGAAAGCAATCTTCGATTGTGATATCTGTCTTACGAAATGCCTCCGTTTTCAGTTTTTCCCAGTTCCACCCATTTTTTCTGATCGTTTGAGCTACTAGAGACACTATTTCCCACTGACGGTACATAACTGCATAAAATAATTTCTCAATCTCATTTTCAAAAGACTCCTTTTCAAAATAATGTTTCATCTCAATCTCAGCCATATTCCACCTCATTTTGTATCCATATCATCCATGTGTCCGTTTCTTGCATTTTTCGCTTTCTGCGCTTTCGCGTTTTCCTGTATCGCAAGAATTTCTTCCATCGCGGAAACGATTGGCTGTGCCATCTGGCTCGCCAATTCCCATAAGTTTCTCTCTTCCTGTTTTTGCCTTTGACGCACCTGTACTGCTTCTAAATACTGCATAAGTTCCTTGTCAAAATCACACGCACGTTCCTCTTCGCCCTGCTGTTTCTTTTTCGGCTGCGGACAAATATCGTAATCCTGGCAGACGCGGTACAGTACGTTTTGCGGCACATACAGATTCCGGTTATTATTCAGCGGCAAAAGCAGATCCATGTTCTCCCATTTCTCAATATACTCTTTCCAAGAAGCTGCGCAGTCTGAAAAAGTATGCGATTTTCCGCCATAACCGGTTCGGATACTGCTCAGTGATACAGACTCTACCAGGATCAGTATCCGCAGGACGGCAAAAAGGTTAAGCATATGCTTTGTATAATACAACACACACTGTTCATAAAACAACAACAAAGGTATCCGTATCAGCCCCTCAAACGCCACACGTACTTCCTCTGGCAGTAAGTCCTCTTGTACATCAACTTGAAAACGCGCATAAACCGGTTCCCGGCGAAGCTTCTGTTCAAATTCCCTTAAAAATATCTCATATAACGCCGTACTGTATAACAGTTCTAAAAAATCCCTGTTTTTTTTCCTCGCTTCCTCTTTTTCTTTCTCTTCTTCTATGATTGCCCACTCCTTTTCTTTCTTTGCTGCAATATAATACAAAAGCGCCTGTTCCATTTTTGCCTGGGCTTCCTGAATCAGCAAAAAAGGCAGGCATTCCTCTTCATTTACTTCCCAATCGCCAGGTATTTTGGACAATTCTTCCCCATATGCGGAGTCTATAAACGACTCTATATTCTTTTTCTGATCAAACATCAAACGCAGGTCAGCCGCCGGCAGATTAAAAATCGTATGCTTTAGATGATCCAGGATATTTTCTGCATGTCTTACCTTCACCGGCGCAGCAATCGCAAGATTGCTGACAAAAAGTCCCTTAAGAAAAGACAACTGCCCCGCATTGTGCTGCTTCTCATCACTTTTCACCATATATTTTCGTACCTGCGCATAGATTTCTTCTTTGTATTGTTTTACATTCGTTTGCATCTTTTACCCCTTCTGAAATCTTATATTTTTTTATTATAACACCAGTTTACAACTTTTTGATTTTTTTGAACCCTGATAAAACGTAGCCCTCTATTATTTTAATAAATGACTGCGCTTTTTTTACAGTTTCGAGGGATTCTACGAAAC
>CAJTCR010000039.1 GCA_910574915.1 Eubacteriaceae bacterium | reverse complement strand
GAAAGAGGCGATTTATGATTTAGGGGTTCTGAGTGGAATAAAAGGTGCTCCGAGCGATGGTATGCCCGGAGCACGTTCTATTTGTCAGGGCTTAGAGGTTCTTTGCTCATTACTTGCTTATCGAAAATATATGTTATAATTGTGGGTCAAGTTAAGAGGGATGATAAGCTAACGAGGAAAATGCATGGCATTTTTTCAAGTTTTATAATGATGGAAAGGATGTGACGGTGTAAATGGCAAGAACATCAAAAAAAGCGAAGGAAATACAGCAGTCTGTAAAAATGGCGGAGTGTATCTGGAACGCCGGCATTTATGCCAGATTATCCGTGGATATGTATGACCGGAAAAATGAATCCATAGATACACAGATTGAGATTGCAAAAAAGTATATCGAGAAATCTGAAGATATCGTGCTTGCAGAGTGTTATACGGATTTAGGAAAAACCGGAACAAATTTTGAACGTGAGGGATTTGAAAAGCTGATGGCCGACATCCGGCGGCATAAGATTAACTGTGTGATTGTAAAAGATTTCTCAAGATTTGGACGTAATTATATAGAAACAGGAAACTACATGGAGAAAATCTTTCCATTTTTTAACGTCAGGTTTATTTCCGTGTCTGATGGGTATGACAGCCACCGGAAGCATGGAGAAAACGATGCCCTTGCGATTCATCTGAAAAATGTCGTGAATGAACTGTATGCCAGAGATTGTGCGGAAAAAGTAAGGACAATTAAAAGGTCAAAGATGGAGCAGGGCTGCTATGTGGGAGGAGTTCCCTCCTATGGTTATCATGGCAGGTGGATCAATGGGAAGAAGGTTCTTTTTCCAGAAGAAGGCGCAAGCGATGTTGTAAGAAAGATCTATCATCTGTTTGATGAAGGGAAAGGGATCAGACAAATTATTTCCTGGCTGTATGAGCAGCATGTTCACAGGCCGAGTGAATACAAAAAGGTTGGGCATGTATATAGTGAAGAAGGAGAATTGTTGAAACAATGGTCGGATCAGACAATAAGAACAATTCTTACAAACCCTGTGTATATCGGTACGTTAGTGCAGATCCGGGCAGGTGATAAGATTTACCGCAACGGGGAAAGGCATCATATTGAACCGGATGAAGTGGTTACGGTAGAACATACCCATGAACCGATTATCAGTGAGGACTTATTTTACCGTGTTTTGGCTAAGATAGAAGAAAAAAGAAAGACAGAACTTAAGAAGAAAAGACTGCAGGAAGATACTTTGCCGGAGGATATTTATAAGGATTTGATTGATTGCGGCGAGTGTGGTGGAAAACTGAGAAGAATATGTGGATTAAATAAGAAATCCTATCAGGTATCCATAAGGTCATATTCTTATGGATGCCCGAACATACAGAGAATTGATGCGTTAAAATGCGACAGCCATTTTATATCATTCCATGCGGTTAACCAGATTGTAATGGAAACACTGCGAAAAGAGTTTCATCTGTCAGGAGTCCGTATGAAAACATTGGTAGATTATAACCGAAAACAGGCAGAACAAAAAGAAAAAAAAGCAGAAAAAAGAAAGGAGGATATTCAGGCGCATATTCGGGATTTGGATATTGCAATGAGTTCCATTTACATACAGTACAAAACAGGCAGAATAGACAAGGAAGCATTTCTGGACTTGAAAGTAAACAGGGAAACTGAAAAAAGCAATCTGATAAAGGAGTTATCAAAACAGGAAATCAATGTGCAGCATATCAGAAAAGAAGCAGAAGAAATGAATCAGTTTATCCGCTGTCTGTGGAAAGGGAAGGATCGTACAGAACTTGACAGTCAGGCAGTGCGCTGTCTGGTGAAAAAGATTACCGTCTATAAAGACAGACGTGTGGAGATAGTATTCAATTTCAGCAAAGAGCAGATAGAACGGTGCAGGAAGGAGGCGCGTGGCAGATGAAACGTAAAACGGTGATCGCAATTTATATGCGTTTATCCCAGGATGACGGCGATCCTAATGCAGAGAGCAACAGCATTGTGAATCAAAGACATCTGCTATATTCCTATGTAGAAAAGAATTTTGAGGACTATGAGCTTTTGGAATTTCAAGATGACGGATATACGGGTGCCAATTTTTCAAGGCCAGGCGTTTCAAAACTGTTAGAGAGAGTAAGAAATGGAGAAGTAGACTGTATTATCGTAAAAGATTTATCCAGATTTTCCAGAGATTATATTGAGATTGGCGCATATCTGGAACAGATATTCCCGTTTGCCGGGGTAAGGTTCATTGCAGTGAATGACAGGTATGACAGCAACCGGTTCAAGGGGGACGTGGCAGGGCTTGACATCTCCTTTAAGAATCTTATGAATGATCTGTATTGCAAGGATATATCTGTAAAAGTGAAATCAGCGCTGAAAATGAAAAAAGAAAATGGAATCTATGCAAATGGGAGCTGTACCTTTGGTTATCGCAAAGACCCAAAGGACAGGCATAAGTTATTAATTGACAAAGAGGAAGCCGATATTGTAAGAAGAATATTCCAAATGACTTTGGATGGTATATCGTCACATAAAATTGCACAGACATTCAACGCAGAAGGTGTAAAAACGCCGATAGAATATAAAATGGAACGGGGGATTGCGACCATGACGCCCAAGGGCAAAAGATTTGAGTGGAGTGGTTCTACCATCTGCCAGATGCTTCGCAACGCTGCTTATGCCGGTGATATCGTGTATGATAAATATGAGACACCAGAAGTCAGCGGAAAATCAAAATTGAAGCCACGGAGTGAATGGAAAGTCTTTCGGAACCACCATGAAGCAATCATTGACCGTGATACGTTTGAGTATATCCAGAAAAGCAGGGGAGTGAAAAAGGCTGTGAAGCACGAAAGACATCCGTTGATTGGAAAGATGGAATGTGGATATTGCCATAAGTCATTGAAAATTGAACACACGAAAAATCCATATTTTTTCTGTGGAAATAAATATGTGACACAGTATGAAGGATGTGTGGAGCGGATCAATGTGCAGTTTTTAGAGGAATATTTGTTATTTCATTTGCAGGAAGAAGCAGAGCGGCAGGCAGATCTGTACGCTGTCTGCATGGAAGTAAAGAATAGGATGGGGCAGGAACTGGAAGTATTGTATGAGAGAAAAAGGCGGGAAAATGAAAAGCTGAAAGATTTACAAACAGCGCAGACTTCTATATACGAACAATATGTATTCAAAGTAAAGAGCAGGGCTGATTATATAGAGGAAAAGAGAGAATTTGAAAAGCAGGAAGAGTATTGTAGGGGCATGTTAGATGTTTTAGAGAAGCGTATAGGAGAACTAAGAGAGATGCTTTCAGAATCAGAGACAGATGTGTATGAATATCTGCAGAACCATAGTTTTACGGAGCTTACCCAGGAAGTGGCGGATAGATTTGTGAAAAGGATTGTGGTTTATGATGAACGGAACTTAGAGGTAGAATGGAAGTTTTCAGAAGAATTGCCGGAGGAAGTCCGGGAGTACCAGCTTGCACATCTGCAACACCAGATAAGAGGCAAACTTGACAATACTGTAACACACACTGTGTGAAATCGAGAGTTTTTTACGAAAATGCGTCAGTTTGGATAAAAAAGTTAAAAAAACTCGTTTGCACACTCTTGACATGAAAGGGGATTGTGGATGGGAATGATCCGTATTTGTATGGGGAGAAGGTGAAGGCGTATCTGATACGGGGCGCAAGGCGCCTGCCTCTTTTGCGGGAGTATCCGAATCCACAGATTGGTCACGGGGTGCTTTGTTTGCGGGATAGCTTGCCACAATGATATTTAGAATAAAAATAGTGAAGAGAACTATTGGTATGTGAGATAAAAATTCAAAGTCCGCATGGAAAAGCTGATCCAAATGGGCAGAATGATGGAAATGGAACAGGTACAATTATGTGGTATAAAGGCGGTGACGAAATGCTGCGTTCCTATTATGAGCAGGATGGCATGTTACTTGAGGCCGGCAAGAAATACGAAGACAGGGATCTGGAAACGATTTGTTTTTTTGCGTCACTGACAGATGCGCCAGCATATGTGATTCAGGCTGTTTCAGAGGTATATGATGCTGATTTCCGGGAATTATGGGAACGGGTTAAGGATGCGGAAAAAAGAAAGAGGATTTTGCATCAACTGGAAATCCCGCAGGAAACAATATCTGTTTCTACTATGGATTTTTTTGGAATAACACCCGATGATATGATTTTATTTTGGGATAATAATGAGAATGTTTCGTTTTCGCAGGAATTAAAGACATGGTTTGATGATTTGAAAAGCCGTTTTGACATGCTTATGGAATCCGGGTATGTCGTAGAAAACCCTCTGTATTGGATTCTGGAGCTGATGGAGTATGCAGATGAAAATTATTATCGGATATATACTTTTTCGGATTTTTTTAAGGAAACAATGGAACATTTAAATGACGAGCGTTTTTTGACATTATGGAAAATTTATGATGAAATGTTACATGATCCCGTGATGGAAGAAGCGGGAAACGTAGTCTTTGTGCTGGAAGGACCTGAATATGAACATGTGGGTCTGTATTATTTTGGTACACCGCCACGCCGCCGGTTAAAAACGAATTGGGATATGATAAACAAGGAAGAGAGAAATAATAAGGCAAGAGTGACTTTTCGGCGTTATATGGCATTGCTTGAAAATAGAAAATTACGTAAGGAAATATTTGGATTTTAGCGAATGATAAACTGATCAGGGCATGTCAGGAGAAACTGGGGTATTGGAAAGAGAATCAGGAAAAAGCCGGGTGAAGATAAGCGGGTGGAAATGGAATGGAATTTTAAGGAGAACGACATACGAAAATCATGAAAGTGTATCTGGACACTTCGGTAATCAGCTATCTTGACCAGAAAGATGCGTCGGAAAGAATGAAAGAAACGTAGGATATGTGGGGATTTTCAAAAAGGCAGGTATGAGATGTATATTTCGGATATTGTAGTTTACGAGACTAACAAGTGCAGAATGGAAAACGTGAAATTTTATTGGATTATCTGGACCAGATAGAATATAATTGAAACTGATGAGAATACCGTAAGCCTTGCAGAAAAATTTATTAATTCTGGGGTATTGAAAAGAAAAAGCTATGATGACGGCAGGCATATAGCAGCGGCGGTTCTTGCGGGATGCGATATGATTATATCGTGGAATTTTAAGTATATCGTAAATGTAAAAACAATTCAGGGAGTAAAAGCTGTTACGACATATGAGGGCTATAAGGACCTGATGATTTATCCACCGTCAGTTTTATGAAGAGAGGAGGAGTGACTATGGCTGCTGCAGTTAAGGAGCCTGAGATCAATGAACGGTTTGACCTGGAAAATATTAGGAAATTAAGGGAATACAATGCGGCGAGGTATGAGGGAATGACGCCGGCAGAGATTGTGGCAGATACCAGGGCAGGGGCAGCGGAACTGCTTGAGATAATGAGAAAGCGGAAACTTGCGAAGATTTATAAACCAGAGAGCAAGGGACAGCACTGAATATATATATATAGAAAAGACATTTGCTAATAGAAGTGAATGTCTTTTTTATGTGGAAAGAGGAGTTTTTTTATTGTGAATGCTGAGGATGTCTGTTGTGATGACAGGGATAAAATTATTATTTCTATTACTGTCTGGTTATGATAAAATATGGATTGTAAAGAATGGAAAATAGAAGTCAGTGCTATACATAAAATATACTGAAATATAATAAACTTGAGTCAGGAGGAAATATGGGAAAGAAACGAAATACCTTAGAAAGACATTTGAACAAAATGAGTATGGAAGATGTTAATATCAAATGTTTAGAAAGTGTTTATGACTTACAGAAACGTAAATTAAATAGATATCTTGCTTCGGTTGGAACTACATTTCCTACATATAGTACGCATGATACATTTCATTCAATGAGTATTATATCCGCGATTGAAGCTGTACTTGGAAAGAAAAAAATTAAGATGCTTTCAGGCATGGATACATTTTTAATATTGATGTGTTCCTATATGCACGATATAGGTATGCTTTATACTGATGAGGAGGTTCGGAAAATTTGGAGCAGCGATATGTTTGCTGAGTTTTTAGAAGAGATTCAAGATAAAAGCGGCGAAGTAAGAAAAGCCGTCAATCTTGTAAGTGGAACCTTGACGGATGGTGGCGGAGATAGTTTCTGGCCATTGGATGTACGCCAAAGTGTGACAATAGTTTTAATGGAATACTTTCGATCCAGGCATGGAATACGTATTGAGCAGGTAACCAATAGTAATTATAATAATATTGCAGAATTATTGCGGGTAGAGGATTCTTTTTTGCCAGATCGCATTATTAAGATGATAAATACCATATCTATGGCACATACCTGGAATTTTGAGAGTATTATAAACGAATTGCCTAAAGAAGATTCATTTAATGGAGAAGTGTTTTATCCCAGGCTGGCAGCATTTTTACTTCGTATAGGTGATTTATGTGATTTGGATAATAATAGATTTAATAAGGTTGCGATTGCTGCGTTTGGAACATTGAGTGATGAAAATTTATCTCATTATTTTAAACATAAGAGTATTGAAACTTTATATATTTCAAAGGAAAAAATAAAAGTGATTGCAAATGTAAATCTGGAAAATATTGGAATAGAATGTCGTCGTGATTGGATGGCAAAAGAAAATGAAAAAATATTTTTGAAAAGGGTAGATAAATTATTTCATCAAACTATAAGGGAACATATTAATTGGAAAAGCTGGATAGAGCAGGAGATAAGGAACGCCAGATTAAATGTAAAAAGTATTTTTCCAAATGGGTGGGAAGCGTCAATACCTGAAATAGAGTATGTTATAAAGATTGATGGAAAAGAAACTGTATCGTCTAATCAAAATTTAAAATTTACTTTTTCATCAGAAAAAGCGTTTAATTTGATAGAAAATATAAGTATTTATCATGATGAAAAATTTATATTTATACGTGAATTAGTGCAGAATGCAATAGATGCCTCAAAGATTCAAATATGGCGGGATATTTATGATGATTTGGGAGATAATGTCCGGGATTTGTCTCCATTTGAGCTGGCGTGGAAATATCCAGATTTATTAGATAAGTATAAAATTGATATAATGGTAAACTATGATCTAAAGAACCGTGAAGTAGAATTCCAGATAAAAGATTCAGGAATAGGTATAAGCATTAATGAATTAAAAGAAAATATATTAACAACAGGAAATAGCTGGAGAAAGAGAAAGAGGTACTCTAAAGAATTGCAACAAATGCCAGACTGGCTAAAGCCGACAGGAGCATTTGGAATAGGTCTTCATACAGTTTTTTCTGTTACAGATCAGATGAAAATTTTAACAAAGTCAAATAGTGAAACTTTTGCGAACGAAATTACTCTTTATTCTGGAAAATCAGGGGGATATGTGTTTTGCAAAAAAAATGAAAAAATGGTCAAACGTGGTTCAATATTTTCATTTTCTTTTTATTTAACAGAGCAACAAGAAAAAAGATATTTAGGAATTGATGATGGAACAGATTTCCTTTGTGATACAGAAAATGAACTGGAAAAAATAATGACGCATGAACTTAAACGGTGGTGTTATACACCAATTGTTCCTATTTGTGTTAATAACCAAGTAGTAGTGAGCGGACTGATAAAGTCAGGTGTATTTAAAGATTTAGCAAATAAAGAAATATGTAATCGCATTCTTAAAAATGAGAAGAAGATGGAAGGATATCTTTATGCATTTTCTTATGATTATCGTGGATTGGCAGTCTGGGACAGAAAGAATGAATCAGCAGCCTATATTATATTAAAATTTGGAGTAATAGGGGGTGGCTGTGTTGAGACAATTTTTAAAGGGATTCATTTAGCGGAGGATATTGAGTTTGATCCTCAGAGTCAGATATCAATAGCTTATGTAGATATTTTGGCAGGCAGCGGTGAAGAAATGATTGATGCGTCACGCAGTAAGCTGGTATATAAAGCGGAATCTAAAATTAAACAAATGTTGGAAGAACATTTAGAATTTGCTAAAAAAGTTTACTTTTTGCTTATGGATGAGTTAGTGAGGGATGAGCAGCGGAAAGAATTTATGGAAGATATTGAGATGAATGCACATAATTTTTTGCAAAAAAAAATTTCTGGAGCGGATATTTGGAATTCTGCATGTGAATTGAAAAAGAAATATTTGAATGTCAACGATTTAACAAAGGTACGAAGCCTGGAATCCCGTATTACTGTTTATATGATTTGTCTGACCGTTATTGATATAATTTTGTTGAAGTCAGTACATAAATGGAATACAAATACCCATTCAGATTTATTTACAGTTCTTCAAACAGTTGATATGTCGGCGTGGACATTATTGGATCATGTAGTGTGCAGGTGGAAAGCAGACTGGAAAGGCAACGATAATTATTTTAATAGTGATTATTTTAATACGCAGATTCGGAGTATAGCAGAGATTTATATAAACTGGTGGGCAGTTCTAATTATAAATTTCTTTTTTGGGCAGAAACGTATGACCAATATGGAAGAACAGGATAGGTTAAAAAGGATTATTAAACAAATATATAATCAGAATATGCCATTTTTATCGATGTGGCGTTTAACCAGAGATTTATATATGAAAGTAGTGGATATGGTTTTAAGATTTTGTGGAAAGGCATATGTATATAATTCAGATTTTGTAATATCTACATTAGAGTCTGGTTCTTCATGTGCATTTAGAGATTGGAAATATAAAGCAGCCTATGCGGGAAATAATAGTATTTCATTAGAGTTTTCGAAACCTTTTGCTGCATTGTTGTTAGATATGCCAAATAAAAAAACTAAAATAACTCCATTCGAAAAAGTTATTTGGAAAAAGCAAATGTCAGGAACTATATTTGGGCTTTTAGGAAAGAACCAAGAGAAAAATATTATTAGTTTAATAGAATCGGAAACAGTTACCTTTAATTTGCCTCAAGATTATTTTCTATATAGCTGCTGTATGCCGTTTCTTGGATCGTTGTCCATAGTAAATGCAAAAGTGCGTAATAATAAATGGAAGATTACCTTTGCTTTTCCAGGATATGAAAAGGTAGGAATCGCTGCAGACTCAGATACAATAACTTTTGCATTTGCTGATTTTTGGAAGAACATAGATGCTGCCGGATGCGGTGCAGATTATATAGATATTGATGGATTTGACAAATATGAACAGCTTGTCATGAAAAGAGAAAATATCCAATATGATAGTTGGTTAAATGTTAATTGGAAGAGAGATTATATTCCTGTATGGGATTATAGTTTAAACATTAAACAGATGGTTGGAAAATATTTTTCACATGATGACTTGGAAACATGCTTGAGTGAAATTATAAAAAGCAAACGTTTTGATATGGTGACCAATTATATTTATAGAAGGAAGAAAGCATCAGGTGAAGATTATTTAGAGAGTATACGAGATCAGTATAAGGAATTTGCCAAAGATTTATTAAAAGTGTATTTTGATAAATTACCTAAAGGATAATAATTAATATTGAAGAAAAAAGAGGCTTAAATGAGCATATAGCATGGGATTATGGAAGTGTAGCAGCATTTTTTTGAAGGGGAGTGGAAGCCATCAGTCGAATCCAGTCGCTCTAAAATAGTGGATTTACCTTTAAAAGTACGAATGGCAATATATGCAATTTTAATAAGTATGATTTATTAGATTCTGAGCAAGGACGATAAATATATAAAATGAGAATTATGTTCTGCAAAGCAGCCAGTGAACAAAGCCGGAAATACATCTGTCATGCTGAAAACTGTTATCGCAGAGGAATTACTGCAGATCATCCGTTTATAATATGGCTGTTGCAAAATGCGATTCATCTGAGGCAAAATTTTCAATGGCAATTTCAGCAGATTATAGAATGTTTTTGTAAAAAAGATGCAAAAGATATCGTACAAATGTATAATGTTATACGGGAACAGATTTATTTATCATCAAATCGGCATGATATGGATGTAAAGTCATTGCCACAGCTTGCTTTAGCTGACTTTTGGACAGGTAAGAAAGAATGTCCGTTCTGACAGATGATGAATAAATACTAATGAAAAACAGGGTAAATAGCATTTAAAACTGTATATAAATATGATTACTGAATTATGAATATATGTTACAATGAAATAAAAAAGAAACTTCATAAAGGAGGCATTTATGGCAGAGAGGCTGACAAGAAAGCAGATGGCTGATAAATATCCAAATCAGTGGCTGGGTATACGAAACATAGTATATAACGGCAGGGAAATAGAAACAGCAGAGGTCATATACACACAAAGAACTGCATCTGAGCTGGGGCTATTGTCACTAAAGGGGGAAGATGTGCAGCCGTTATTTACAACGCCGGATATGGTTTTTCAGCTTGGCGCAGCGGGAGGAATGAATCGTGGAACAGAGGTTTGACCTGGAAGTATCTGCTGACAGGCCGATATTAAGGCTGGATTATATATTTCCGGGGTGTACGGCTTTAATTGATACAGGTGCTCTGTTTCCTGTGTGGACAAAAAGCAGAGAACTGTTAGAAGCGTTGGGAGCAAAAGTGTGTAAAAGAAATGTTTTGTTCAGTGGTTTTGGCGGGAATGTTTATGGAGATATTTATACGCTCACGCTGCAGCTCGGCAGTCTGATTTACCCGGAAATGCATATAATGTCCTGTGAAAACAATGATATACCGGGATATTTTATCTTTAGTGCAACGATGTTTAAAAACATTGTTTATACTATAAATGATATAGAAAAGAAATTTATCATTGTGACACAGGATCATCAGATATGCCGAAATATTATAATCAATGGTGAAGATGGTATCATGCATGTATTGTGTGAGACAGTTTCAAGTGAATAGATGATTGATTTTCTTGCAGGGCGTATACTGAAAGCTGGGAAACGGAAGAAATAGTAAATTTAAGAGCAGTCAAGACTTAGTACATAGGAATAACGAAAAAAGGTATTTGGTTTGAGGCAAATACCTTTTTGATTGTGACATTAATTTATCACCAATTTTTCGCCGATTTAGCATTAATTTACCTCAACCCCAACGAAGTTATGCGGCTTACAGCGATTTTCACCGAAAAAAACTTAAAATTTTTGTGACATTAACTTGACACAATCGGGTCACGGGGTGCTTTGTTTGCGGGATAGCTTGCCGGAGTAGAAATGATGGGTATTTTGGCATAATAAGCACTTTATTTTGTGGTACATTGTGTCGAATAAAGTGCTTATTATGAAGAAGAATGGGAAAGGGAGGATAATGCAAGAAGGCAGATGCTTTCGTTCTATACTGCGGAAAGAATAATTGAGCTATTATTGGATACTAAACTGATCAGGAAATGTATTCTTTCCAATATAGATTTACAGGGCGAATATGAACAGGGCGAAATAGAATTATTATTTATAACAGATATTGGGAGGTATTGGATTGTTCCAGTAGCGATTAAAAATTCGGGATTGATTACATCTGTGATGGTATTTGATGCTAATACAGGAGAACGCATTGTAGATACAAAAGTTATAGAAGAACTTAAGAGTAGAAAAAATAAGCATAGTGAATATGAATGGATTTTCGATAAGCAAAAAGATCATAAGGTGGCTAAAGAACTGCTAAATGAGTATAGAAGTGTTGTACCCATAATTACAGGAGACGCATGGAATGATTAAAGGCCGGCAAGACCAGAAGATTTTGTGGGTAGAAAGCAAAGTATTAAAGAAGTATTTAGCTTTTTTGAAGCTGTTATAGGTGGAAAAACGGATACTCGACTATTTGCAATTAAAGCACCATCTGGAATGGGGAAGAGTTCTCTGATTTCTAAAGTATCAGCAATAGCAAATAGAGCAAAAAAGAATAGAAAATATTTTATATATTCTGTTGATGTAAGAACAGCAATGTCACAGCGATATGCGGAATTTGCTTTACGAGCATGCCTTAATAGTGCGCAAAAAGAGAATTTTAGAAAATTAGATGATGATAGAAAAGATATAGAATTGAGTTCTATTGAGCAGATTTTCGAAGAGGGCTATATTTCAAAAATGCTGGATGATTTGAAAATAGAAGAAAAGTGTATTGTTCTGATTATAAAAATAACGGTAAAGTCTACCAATTAGGTTGTTTTTGTTGTATAATAAGCCTGACGTACAAGGCCACTCTCTTTCGTATAGTTTTGTGTGCAAACTTATTATACATGAGAAAGCGCCTTGTGCGTTATTTTTTTCAAAAAGTTGTAAAGTGGTGTTATTAAGATTAAAATCGGGGAAAATGGCAAGGTGGGCTGTTTCTCCAATTTAAAAGTCCAGCTAATAAAGTCACCGAAAAAAGGGCGCGCTTATCCCCTGGTGCAGAGGAGGAACTTGCCTGAACGTGGCAACTGTGATAGTATAGGAAAAGCAAAATAGAAAAAGCAGGAGAGAAAAACCATGACAAAACAGGAATTTCAGAATCTTTTCGAGCGGGGCGTCGTCCTTTTGGATGGTGCTGCGGGCACGAATTTACAGCAGGCGGGAATGCCAGGGAACGCCTGCCCGGAGCAGTGGATCTTGGAGCATCCAGACGTAATGCGCTCGCTACAGCGCAGCTATGTGGAGGCGGGGACGCAGATTTTGTATGCGCCGACGTTTACTGGAAACCGGATCAAGCTGGCGGAGTACGGGCTGGCGGATCAGCTTGCGGATATCAATACCAGGCTGGTTGCGCTTGCAAAGGAGGCGGCGCAGGGACAGGCGTTTGTGGCGGGTGACCTGACGATGACTGGCCAGCAGCTTTATCCGCTGGGCGAATTGCAGTTTGAGCAACTGGTGGATATTTATAAGGAGCAGGCGAAAGTGCTGTGCGATGCCGGAGCTGACTTGTTTGTTGTGGAGACGATGATGAGCCTGCAAGAGACAAGGGCAGCGGTTATTGCCATAAAGGAAATATGTGATCTTCCGGTGATGGCGAGCCTGACGTTTGAAGATGACGGCAGGACGCTGTTTGGGACAAACCCGGAGACGGCGGTTGTCGTATTGCAGAGCCTTGGAGTGGATGCGGTTGGATTAAACTGCTCGACTGGCCCAATGGAAATGGTTGAGATTGTCGGGCAGATGTATGCGTATGCCAATATTCCGATTCTTGCAAAGCCAAATGCAGGGCTGCCGGAGCTGGAAAACGGGCAGACCGTCTATAAAACCAGCCCGCAAGAGTTTGCCGAGGCGGGAAAGAAGCTGGTGGATGCCGGGGCGGCAGCTTTGGGCGGCTGCTGCGGAACGACGCCTGCGCATATCAAAGCACTTTCACAGGCGGTAAAAGACTGTGAGCGCCTACCTGTTTGCACACAGGCAAGGCGTGTGCTGGCTTCGGAGAGAAAACTGGTAGAGATTGCGGCAGGCGGCAGCTTCCAGGTTGTAGGAGAGCGGATCAATCCGACCGGAAAGAAGAAATTGCAGGAGGAGCTTCGTGCCGGCAGCCTGGAAATGGTTGGCGCTATGGCGCGCGAGCAGGAGGAAAACGGCGCTACCGTGCTTGACATCAATATGGGGATGAACGGGATCGACGAACGGCAGATGATGCTGGAAGCCATTTATGAAGTGACGACCGCGGTAGACTGCCCGTTGTGTATCGATTCGAGCTATATTGAAGTAATTGAAGCTGCGCTCAGAATCTATCCGGGGCGCGCGCTGATTAATTCCATTTCAATGGAAAAAGAAAAACTGGAGCGGCTTTTGCCGATCGCCAGAAAATACGGCGCAATGTTTATCCTGCTTCCGCTGTCGGATGCGGGGCTGCCGGAGACGATGGAAGAAAAGCATAAAATCGTGCATACGGTCTTAGAGCAAGCGCTCCGCCAGGGGTTTGTAAAAGAAGATATCATAGTGGACGGACTGGTGGCGACCGTTGGGGCAAATCCAAAGGCAGCGCTGGAGTGCTTGGAGACGATTGGCTATTGCAGCAGGGAGCTTGGGCTTGCAACGATCTGCGGGTTGTCTAATATATCGTTCGGGCTGCCGGAGCGTTCATTTGTCAATACTGCGTTTTTGACAATGGCGATCGAACGCGGGCTTACGATGGCGATTGCCAATCCGTCACAGGATCTTTTAATGAATACTGCCGCGGCTGCGGACATGCTGCTGCATAAGCCAGGCAGTGATCTTTCTTATATTAACAGGATGCAGGCGTATAAGCAAAAGCAGGAAAAACAGGAGCGGGAAAAACAGCGGCAGGCTGCCAAAGCACAAACAGCCGCAGATTTACCAGGCGCCGCGGAACACAAACCGACGGAAACAGGAAGTGAGGAACGGGCATTGATGCAGTCTTGCCCTGTTTACCGTGCCGTGTTGCAGGGTGAGAAAAAAAGGATTGTCACGTATGCAAAAGATGAACTAGAACGCGGTGCAAAACCGGAGCAGGTCATCGACCAGTATCTGATCCCGGCGATTAACGAAGTGGGCGAGCTGTTTAATGAGCAGAAATACTTTTTGCCGCAGTTAATTGCCAGTGCCAATGCGATGAAAGCGGCGATCGAATATTTAGAGCCGAAAATCGAACGCAGCGGCGATGAGAAAGCGGCGGCAACGATTGTAGCTGCCACGGTGGAAGGAGATATCCATGATATCGGGAAAAACCTTGTGGTGCTGATGCTGCGCAATTATGGCTATCATGTGATTGATCTTGGAAAAGATGTCACAGCGGAAGAAATCGTAACGACAGCGATCAGGGAGCAGGCGGCAGTGATTGGGCTGTCTGCGCTGATGACGACGACGATGATGCGGATGCAGGAGGTAGTTCAGCTTGCAAAAGAGAGAGGTTATGCAGGAAAGGTGATTATTGGAGGGGCTGCTATTACACCAGGGTTTGCGGAGGAGATTGGCGCGGATGGGTACTCGAAGGATGCGGCGGATTGTGTGAAACTGGTGGAGAGGATTTTGGAGGTGTGAGAAAATATAGTGGGGGATTTCGGAAGGGACGCTAGAGGAAGGAGAGCGGGGCTGGCTTTTCCGAGTGCTATAGGTAAATGACAGCAAAAAGCAAGGCGTTTCCCTAAAGTTATACAATGCTGTCAGAAATACGTCGCACTCTATACAGCATTTTTTGTGACACATGGGGAAAACCAGCCGGGAGAGGGGGTTGGGCTGCCTTGGCGGCGGCTTTGGAAGAATGGTTAGAAGCCCTTTGCCTTCTGCGGAAATACCAGGGGCGCAGCCAAGCGGCACCTTTAGCTGCCAGCAGGCAGCGAACTAGGTGACGCGACCGTCCACAGCCACAGCGTATCAGCAGAAGGCATAGGGATTCTTAGCATTCTGGAACGGACGCCGCCAAGGCAGCCCAACCCTCTCTCCCAGCGTCCCCCATGTGCCACAAAAAAATGCGGCAGCTAAATAAGCGCCTTGCTTGTAACCGGATAAATTTACACAGGAAAGATGGGGGCTAGAATCGTAGTTGTAAGTAAGTGGCTGCATGGACTGACTGCAACGACGCGTGTGAAATTCAGAGGGTTACGAAAGGCACTTATTTAACTGCCGCACCAAAGGTTTTGGTATCGGTTCTGCCTTATCATAGCAAAAATGTCTCAGATTGAAAAGGGCTTTGGAATATACCGCATTTTTTTTGGCATCGTTTGCTTTTTTGTATCGAAAGAGCTGCCCGGGGATGGTGTACAGGGTAGCGGTACATCTCGTTTGGACAGCTCAAAAATTTGATTTTATATTAGTTTTTTTCCATTTCCAACTGCGTTTCCCACATTTTAATAATGTCCTCGCTGGCATCGGTATCGATCTCTGCGACAGCTCCGCATAGCTGGTCAAACAGCTCTTTTTCGCTGTCTGCGTAAGAATACTGCTTCATTGTGTCGATCGCTTCTTCCATCTGGTCCATATCCAGGTTTTCAAACGCAAACCGCAGCATACCGAAAAACTGATGCAAATCCTGCGGTGTAGCAAGCGGCTTTAACGTGCCGGTGTCTTCGGATTCTTTGAGAAAATATTGCTGTAAAACGGTTTCCAGTGCGCGGTACTGTGCTAACAGGCGCGGAGTTGTATAGTGAATTAAAATGGCGTCGCCTTCGTTTCCGGCAGCCTCCATACGGGCGGCAAGGTCGGAAAGCTCCATAGCGCCGATCTGCCTGGAAGCGCTTTTTAAGGCGTGGACTTCGATCGTATAATTTTTCCAGTCCTCCTGCTGCTCTAATTGCTCGATCAGGGCGGCTTTTTTGGATATGACAAGATAGTAGTCCTTTAATACTTCCCAAAACAGCTTTTCGCTGCCAAGCAGCTTTAATGCCGCCGTTGTATCCAGCTCATTGATCTGTACAGAAAGTGTTTTTTCTGTGGCAGCCGGGCTGTTTGGTGCGGCAGCCTGTATTTTATGCTGCGGCAGCCAGCGGCGCAGTGCCGAGAGGATCACTTTTAATTCGATTGGTTTTGGCACAAAATCGTTCATGCCTTCGCTTAAAAACAGCTTTTCGGCGCCGTCTACGGCATTGGCGGACAGCGCGATAATCGGTACAGTATTGTAGTTTGTGTAGAACCGGCGGATAATATGTGTCGCTTCCACACCGTCTACTTCCGGCATCATATGATCCATAAAAATAAGGTCGTATGCGTGGCGGGCGACTTTTTCAATGGCATCCTGGGCACTGCACGCCGTATCAATCTGCATTTGCAGCGGTTCCAGCAATCCGGCGGCAACGGTCAGGTTCACGGCATTGTCATCTACAATCAGTATCGTCGCTTCCGGTGCGGTAAAGTCGAATGGATTTTCGTTTTCCTTGGGCAGCTCCGTATACAGCTCCTGGTTAAAGATGCCTGCGATATTTAAAGCATACAACGGCTTTTTCATAACGATCAGGTGCGGGATGTCGGACTCTAGGATCGTTTGGTAGCTGACCATTAAAACGGCGGTAATCTCCTCGTGTGCGCGCACAAATTCTTCTACCTCATCGGTAAACATCACATGTTCGATAAAGAAATAGTTGACCTTATATTTTTGCAGCAGCGAAAGCGACTGCTCAGACTGGAGCGGCAAATAAGAGACGCCCAGCCGTTCCACATCTATTTGGAGCTGGCTGGAAGCGTAACGGTTGCTGACCAGCCCGGCTGCACTGATATTTTTCGGGTTTTTGACGGTGATGCTTTTATTGTTTTGTATAATCTTTTGCGGCAGAGAAAAAGAAAAGCAGCTTCCAGAGCCATATGTGCTCTGTACTTGGATGTCGCCGTGCATCTGTGTTAACAACTGTTTTGTAATGGCAAGCCCCAGCCCGGTTCCTTCGATTTTGTGTGTGGACAGTGTGTCTACACGCTGGAACGAATCGAATAATTTATCGATGTCCTCATTGCGGATACCGCTGCCGGTGTCCTCGACTGCCACATGCAGCATCATCGTATCATCTTCGGACGGAACATAGGAGATCTTAAGGCTGATCTTGCCGTGCCTTGTAAATTTGACTGCATTGTTGGTCAGGTTCAGGATAATCTGGTTAATACGGATATGGTCGCCCAGCAGCATTTCCGGCAGATCAGGAGTGATATCTACGATAAATTCGATATCCTTTGTTCCGATGCGGGTAGCGATGGCGTTGATAATATCGGCGACTAAGGACATCGGGGAATATTCGGTAACATGGATATCGATCGTGCCGGATTCGATTTTGGAAAAGTCCAAAATATCGTTGATAATTGTTAAAAGCGTCTGCCCGGCAGCCTTGATCTGGTTGATATATTCCTTTGCGGCAAGCGGGAGCGGCTCGCGCATTGCCATTTCCGACATGCCGATAATGGCATTCATCGGTGTACGGATCTCATGGCTCATATTTGCGAGAAAGTCCGACTTGGACTGGGTCGCATGTTCCAGTTCAATATTGGATTGCAGGATTTTGTAGCGGCTGCATCCGATGCTGGAGAGGATATTGGATAAAGCGTACAAAAATTCTGCCGCATCGTTGATCTGCTCCTCCGTGACGATCGGGATCTTGCGCAGCACTGCCAGGTATTCCTGCGGATCGATATTGATTTCATGGGCAAGTTGTATCGCCTTTTCCTCATCGGGTGCTTCAATCAGGATCTGTCCTCCCACAAACGTGCCAAGAATCTGGTCTTGGATCGTGATCGGAGCCGCAAAGTCGATAAGACCTGCATGACAGCGGTAAAATACGGCGGCATTGTTTTCCAGAGCCATAGCCGCACCCTGCCTGTCACACCGTTCACAGCGGGCGCGGCCGGCTGTCGTGGATTTGACAAGCTGGCAGAACTTGCTCGTATTGTAGTGCGCGGTTATCGGGGTGCCCTGTGGGTCGGAGATGCCGGCGGACATTTCAGTCATTTCACAAAATGCCTGTTCTATCGTTGTAAGCGTATCTGCGTCAATCAGGTCAATTAAGTTTAATTCATTTTGCATTTCCATAGTTTGCCTCTTTATTTTCCCAGGCAGCGAGAATGGATTCGCAGGAATCTACGTCTAATTCCCAGGCAGCGTTTTTGAGCTGCTTAAATAATTCCATCTGCCAGTCTTCATAGTGATATAGCGCCATGTCCTGGATCACTTTTTCCATCCGGTCCATATCCAGCTCATCGATTGCGCGGCGCAAATCATCAAAGAACTGGCTGCGCATTTTAGGTGACATCGGTTTGCCGGAATTGGAGGCAGTCTCTTCTTCCATAAAGTATGGCGCTAAAATATGGTCATAATGCATATATTGCTCCAGCATGGTGCCGGTATACTGGTGGATCAGGTGCGCATCCCCTGCGTTGCCGGCTTTTTCCATATCGGCGGCGAGTGCGGACAGCTCGGTTGCGCCGATCTGCCTGGAAGCGCTTTTTAAGGCATGGACTTCGATCGTATAATTTTTCCAGTCTTCAGCCTGTTCGAGCGTATGTATCCGGTCTGCCTTTTTGCGGATGACCTTATAGTAATCTTTTAAAACAGCCCACAAAAGGTCTTCACTGCCAAGCAGCTTGAGCGCGGCGTCTGTGTCCAGCCCTTCGATGGAAATAGAAGAGCTTTGCGGCTCTGGTTCCTGCTGTGCATGGAGGTCATATTCCTCACTGACCTTTTGGATCTTTTCTTTTGGCAGCCACCGTTTCAGCTTGGAGATCAGCATACGCAGCTCAAACGGCTTGCCTACGCAGTCATTTAAGCCTTCATTGAGGAACATCATCTCTGTCTCGGTAGAAGAATTTGCAGAAAAGGCAATAATCGGCACATTTGCATATTCTTCATGGAAACGACGGATAATATGCGTTGTCTCAATTCCATTTAAATCCGGCATCATATGGTCCATAAAAATCAGGTCATAATGCTTGGCGGAGATCATCGTGATCGCTTCTTTTCCGCTTTTTGCGGTATCGATCTGTAATTGCAGCGGCTTTAACAGCCCGTCTGCAACGGTCAGGTTGACGGCGTTGTCATCTACGATTAAGACCTGTGCTTCCGGCGCGATAAATTCATAATCTTCATCCATAACGTTGCTGTAGTACATATCCATGCTTTCGTGGTTGAAGATAATCGAAAGATTTAAGGAATAAATCGGTTTTTTCAAAACCAGCAGGTTCGGCAGCATATCGGTAAAGCTTGGCGAATCAAAAAAGTCCAAAATAAGCACCACGGTAATCTCAGGATGCTCTTTTGCAAACTGTTTTACGGTATCTGAAAAAAGCTCTTTTTCCACAAACAAAAAGTTTACTTTAAACAGTTTCAAGTCATCCAAATCTTCTTCGCTGTCCAGCGGGTGGTAAGTGATGCGCAGCCGCTTGATGTCTTTTTTTAGCTGCGCGTGTACGACATTGTCTGCGATCATGCCTGCCACGGCAGTCGGCGGATCTTTGATCGTAATGCATGAGCGGGAGCTTGTAATGCGCTGCGGCAGCTTGAAGGAAAAGCGGGAGCCTTTGCCGTATTCGCTCTCTACCTGGATCGAGCCCATCATCAGATGTAAGAGCTGCTGGCTGATCGCAAGCCCAAGCCCCGTGCCTTCCAGGTTGCGGTTGCGCTTGCTGTCAAGCTGCTGGAAGGATTGGAACAGCTTTTCCAAATCGGCTTTTTTGATGCCGATCCCGGTATCCTGTATCGTTGTTTCGAGAATAATTTCGTCTTCATTCCTTGCAAATGGTTCGCATTTAATTGTAATATAGCCGTCTCTTGTAAACTTGACCGCGTTATTCGTCAGATTGACAAGGATCTGCTTGATCCGCAGGCTGTCGCCTAACAGCTCATACGGGATATCCGGCGAGATATCCAGGATAAGCTGTACGTTTTTTTTGCCGATATGCGACATCACGATATTGGCGACATCGTTAATCATTGACATAGGCTCATATTCGCCCATTGTGATTTCCATTTTGCCGGATTCTATTTTGGAAAAATCCAGGATGTCGTTAATAATCATCAGCAGGTTTTTGCCGGAGCTTTTGATCTGATTGACATAATCATGCGCGGCGAGCGGCAGCTCTTCACGTAGCGCCATTTCAGCCATGCCGATAATGGCATTCATCGGCGTGCGGATTTCGTGGCTCATATTTGCCAGGAAATCGGATTTTAAATGCGTAATGCGTTTGATCTTGGCATTTTCCTGCAAAATCACATAGTTGTGGTAGGCAATGCTGGATAACGCATTTGTAATCGTATGCAAAAATAAAGAGGCACGCTTTAGATCTTCCCGCGGAAAAAAGGGAAGACGGTGGTATGCTTCTAAATATTCTTCCTGGTCGATGCCAAGTTCATTTGCAAGGTGCCTGATTTTATCATCGTCATGAGGCCCGTCTAAAAACTGTCCGCCAAACAGGCATCCGACCAGCCTGTTTTCGATTAGAATCGGTGCGGCGAAGTTGCGCAGCCCGGTATGGCAGTGGTAGGTAATTGCCTGTCCCTTGTGGGATGCGTGGAGCGCGCTGTTAATATCGCATGTCCTGCAACGCTGGTATCCGATCTTGGAAGCACGCGTATATTGGGAACAAAAGTCGGTATGGCAGGATGCCCCTGTGACGTAATTTCCGTCGGTGTCGGTTATGTATGCGGCAATGCCGGTCATTTTTGAAAATGAGTTTTGCATTTCCTGCAAGATGGAAATATCAATTAAGTCAGTTAAATGTAATGCCTCTTCCATAAATCACCTTCCTTTGGACGCTGCTTATCCGATTGTGTTTTCAATGGCTTCTACTAATTTGTCATGGTCGATTGGCTTTAACAAGTATCCCTGCGGCTTGAGCGCAAGCACCTGCTGGATCTTTTTGCGGTCGTTAATGCCGGTCAAAAAGATCACAGGGATCTGGTTGGTTACCGGATTGGCGCGCAGTTTTTCCAATACCTCAGGGCCGTTTTCGCCAGGCATCTCGTAGTCTAAGAGGATCAGGTTCGTCATTTTCGATTCCAAAAATTTCAGCGCAACTTTGCCGTTGATCGCGGTGGCGATGTCATAGGAATCGTCCAGGTAGCGCTTGATCAGCTTTAACATACGGAAATCATCGTCTACGACAAGGATATGTTTGCGTTCGTTCGCCGGCATTACACTGAACAGAGAATCTATATTATCAAGAATTGTCTGTGTCTGCGCATCTGCCGGAGGAGTAACAGGGATATCTGAAGCAGGCATAGGCTCGTTTTCCTTGAGTTTGAAATTGCGTTTCATATAATCGGTGATCTTGTCGGCAATTTGCAGGGCTGTGATCGGTTTGATCAAATCCACATCTGAGAAGTCCGCGGACATTTTGCGCAGCTCATCGCAGTCATCCTGGGTCGCGACAACAAAAAACGGAGTCTTGCGCTCTAATTTTGTGTGCTTGATTGTAATAAGCTGTGACATCGTATCACGTGTTTCATTATTCATGCAGTAAACGAGGACATGTGGCTGAAAATATTTTAGGTGGCAGACAATATCGTCAAAACGGCTGGAAGTGCTTTGACATTCTAAAATATTGTTTGCATGGAGGAACATATCTTCGATTGTTGCCTTGTTATTGCCTACTAATAATACTTTGTATCTCATTGTAAACCTCCTGTAGATTGCTTTGGATTATTGTTATGGGGTTGCCCATAGATATGCTTCTATTATACCAGCATATTGAAAATTTGCAATGCATAGAATCGGGATTTGTGATTGATGATGGTGGACGGGGGTGAGTTCTTTGGTAAATTTTTACAGGGAGGGATGCCGGGAGAGGGGATGTGCCTCCCCTGGCGGCGTCCGTTCCAGAATGTTAAGAATCCCTAAGTATTCTGCTGGTACGCTGTGGCTGTGTCCGGTCACGGCACCTAGTTCGCTGCCTGCTGGCAGCTAAAGGTGCCGCTTGGCTGCGCCCCTGGCTGCTCCGCAGAATACTAAGGGCTTCTAAGCATTCTTCCAAAGCCGCCGCCAGGGGAGGCACATCCTCTCTCCCGGCTGTTCTTCGTAAATACTACTAAATAAACTCAATATGGTTTGGTTTGTTCGCTGTAGTACTAAAGCGTGTCTTAAGAGTACTTTTTGGCAGGTGTGTTTGGCAATTTGTGGGAAATTTGCGCCAAATGAAGGGCGCATAGCGTGCTATGTAACCTGAATATGGTGTAAATATCACGCAAAGTGGGGAAAACAGATGACGGGAATGGTATTTCAAACACGCTCTGGCATTGGCACGAACCAGATGGAACAAAGCAAACGATGCAGTGTTTATTTTTGTAACACATATGAAGAGCAGCCGGGAGAGGGAATGGGCATGTCCTGGCGGCGGCTTTGGAAGAATGGTTAGAATGCCTTGGTGTTCTGCGGGAAAACCAGGGGCGCAGCCAAGCGGCACCTTTAGCTGCAGCAGGCAGCGAACTAGGTGCCGCGACCGGACACAGCCATAGCGTCCCAGCAGAATACTTAGGGATTCTTAACATTCTGGAACTGACGCCGCCAGGACATGCCCATTCCCTCTCCCGGCGTCCCTTCCTGTTATAATAAAACAAAGGAAGATTTTTATACTATTCCCCACTCCAATATGCTATAATACCCTTTAATCAGTGTTGCAGAAAGGAGAGTTACAAATGCCAGAATGGATTACGAGCATAGATATAAATATCCTGCTTTTTATACAAGAGTACATACGCACATCCTTTTTGACACCATTCGTTATATTTATCACAAGCCTTGGCAATGCGGGGATTTTCTGGATTGTCCTGTCAGTGCTCCTGCTGATTCCAAAGAAAACGAGAAAGATCGGCTGCCTTGGCATTCTTGGGCTGCTTGGCTCTTTGCTGGTGAACAACCTGCTTTTAAAAAATCTGGTGGCAAGAATCCGTCCGTATGATGCCTTTGCGTCACTGACGCCGCTCGTTGCAAAGCCGATCGATTATTCCTTTCCGTCGGGGCATACCGGAAGCTCTTTTGCCGCAGCGTGCGCGATGTACCGCGACCTGCCGAAATGGGCGGGGATCTCGCTTTTATTGCTTGCGGTACTGATTGGGCTGTCCAGGCTGTATGTAGGCGTACATTACCCGAGTGATGTGCTTGCAGGGATGTTGACAGGGATTTTGTCAGGCTGCATGGCGCACCCGATATGGAAGAAGCTCCAAAAAAAGTAAGGATTTTTTGGCATATTGCCGAATATGTGTCATTTTTTCTTGGAAATTCCGTAAAAAATTTTGCGAAAAGTAAAAATAGCATTGCAACAAATAAAAAAATGTAGTAAAATAACGGTATGTTAAGGGCATTTTTTGGTGCCGTAATCATATCGAGATGGAAGGGAGAAAAAGATGACTGAATTTTCAGGAAAGTCAGTGTACAAGGGCATTACGATCGGCAAAGTATTCGTATTAAAGAATAAGGATTTTCAGATTAAGCGCACGAAGATCGAAGATGCGCAGGCGGAGATTGACAGGGTTAATGCAGCGTGTGAGCAGGCAAAAGGGCAGCTTAAGGTATTATACGACAAGGCAGTGAAAGAAGTAGGGGAAGCAAGCGCAGCCATTTTTGAAGTACACCAGATGATGTTAGAGGATGATGATTATCTGGATTCCATATATAATATGATACGTACAGAAATGGTAAATTCGGAATATGCAGTTGCAGTGACCGGGGACAACTTTGCAGAGATGTTTGCGAATATGGACGATGACTATATGAAGGCAAGATCTGCGGATGTTAAGGATATTTCTGAGCGCCTTGTGCGCAACTTATCGGGAGAAGGCGACACAGACTTAAGCTCGATGGAGCCGTCTGTCATCGTGGCAGACGATTTAAGCCCAAGCGAGACGGTGCAGATGGATAAGGAAAAGATCCTTGGCTTTGTAACGGTACACGGCTCTACCAATTCGCATACGGCTATTTTGGCGCGTATGATGAATATTCCTGCATTAATCGGCGTTCCGATGAATCTGGAAGAAATACATACCGGCATGGAAGCGGTCGTAGACGGTTTTGAGAGTAAGGTGATCTTTGAGCCGGACGAAGAAGTGCGCAGCGCAGTGCAGGAAAGAATCCGCGAAGAGCAGGAAAAAGCACATATGCTGCAAACATTAAAGGGCAAGGAAAATGTAACGCTTGACGGACAGAAAGTGAACATTTATGCAAATATCGGCAGTGTCGGCGATGTCGGCTATGTACTGGAAAATGATGCCGGCGGAATCGGGCTGTTCCGCAGCGAATTTTTATATCTTGGAAGATCGGACTTCCCGACAGAGGAAGAGCAGTTCCAGGCATACCGCCAGGTATTGCAGACAATGGCAGGCAAAAAGGTAATTATCCGTACGCTGGATCTTGGCGCGGATAAGCAGGTAGACTATTTTAACCTTGGCAACGAGGATAACCCTGCACTCGGATACCGCGCGATCCGCATTTGCTTAAAGCAGACGGATATTTTTAAGACGCAGGTACGTGCGCTGCTTCGTGCGGCAGTATTTGGCAACCTGTCAATTATGTACCCGATGATTATTTCGACAGAAGAAGTGGAAAAAATCTATGAGATCGTAGAAGAAGTGCGCCAGGAGCTGGAGGCAAAAGGCATTCCTTACAAGATGCCGGAACAGGGCATTATGATCGAGACGCCTGCGGCAGTTATGATCAGCGAAGAACTGGCACAGCTTGTAGACTTTTTCAGTATCGGGACAAACGACCTGACACAGTATACGCTCGCGATCGACAGGCAGAACGCAAAGCTGGATGACTTTTACAATCCGCATCACAAAGCGGTGCTGCGCATGATTAAAATGGTTGTGGACAATGCGCATAAATATGGAAAATGGGCAGGCATCTGCGGCGAGCTTGGCGCAGACCTTGAGCTGACCGAAGAATTTATGAAGATGGGGCTGGATGAGCTTTCGGTAGCACCGTCTATGATTTTAAAGGTGCGCAAGGCAGTACGTGAAATGCGGGTATCGCAGTAAGTCATTTGAAAACGAATGAAAATATAATCTGCCGCAGCAGGGATGCGTTCCATGCTGCGGCAGATTTTTTTCTTTTTACAATCCCATTTTACCTAATATCCCGTCCGCGCTTACACCAGGGTGTGTCAAATACAGCCGGCAGATCTGTTCGGCAAGCTCTCTGCTGATGCCGCAGCTTTGGGCGATTGCGTCCACAGGCTTTCCTTTATCCGTTTCTTTCATGACCCGCAGAACGGTCTGCTTGATGTCTTTTGCAGAAGGCGGCAGGGCGCAGGGTACATTTTCTGCTTTTGCCAACTCTATTTTTTCGATCTGGAACCTGCCGCTTTCCATAATTGTCAGCACTGCCATTGTGAGAGGGAGCAAAAAGCGCTTTCTGCCGCAGCTTCCGGGATTTAACCATGTCTGCCCGTTTTTTTGCAGGCATTCGTAGCTGTGGGAATGGCCGCAGAGGATCATGTCATAGCCGCAGATGTCCTGGCGGATCATTTTTCGGTTGTGGATCACAAAAATACGCACGCCGTATAGTTCTAGCGACAGCGTTTCCGGGATATGGTCAAAAGCAATGTCCGTATCGGCATTGCCGCGGACAGCGTAAAAAGGGGCGATTGAAGACAGCTTGGATAAAATGTGCGGCGTATCAAAGTCCCCGCAGTGTATAATTGCGTCGCACGTATGCAGGAGCTTTATGACAGACGGGCGAAGCAGGCTGTGCGTGTCTGAGAGGATGCCGATTTTGTGTGCCATATTAATTTTGTAGCCTCCTTTTGATACTGCTTCTGAATACGATTTTCTGCTATATTTGAATTTTGGTGATAAGAGCTTCCTGCAATATTTGTGAGAAATTCAGATCCATTGCGGTTGCGGCTTCATACAGCCATTCGGGAATGCTGAGTGTCTTTTTGATTGGACGTGTATTTGTCCGTTTTTTATAAGAAAACATATCAAATTCAATTACCACGAGAAATGATTCTGGTTCAGGGATAATCGCTGTTGGATCAGAGGCGGCAGGTAAGGTCTGCTGTTCTTTTTCACGGCAGGACAAAGCTAATCCAAGTGCATCAACAGCCATTTCATAGGCATGAGCCAGGTCGTCTCCCTGTGTCAGGCATTCGGGAATGTCTGGAAAAGAAACCCAGAAACCACCTTCTTCTGCTTTGTGGAATAATGCTGGATAAAATAGTTTATTCATAGAAAATGCCTCCATTTTATTTTAGAATAAGGTTCATCTGCAAAATCCCCTTTCATTTTTGCATTCCACAATTACCTGCATTTATTGGAATTATAACATGATTTTTTATATACTGCAACGAAAATGAAGCTTATGTTCTCCAATACCCTCTCCGGTAAAACCAAATGGAAATCCCGGTGCCGATACACCACCCGACTGGCCAGGCGCACCAGATGCCTGTTGCGGAGTGCAAAAGCCCCGAAAGTAAAAAGGCGAGCACGACCCGAAGGATCAGGTCGGAAAACGTAGCGGCGATAAACTGTTTCATAGCCCCGGCACCGCGCAGTACGCCGTCGGCAACCAGCTTTGCCGCAATAATAAAATAAAACGGTGCCAGGATCTGCAAATACTGGACGCCCGTGTGCAGCGCGCTGACAGAAGCAGTGTCCATAAATAACAGCAGCAGCCTGCTTCCAAACAACAGGTACAATAGGCAGAGCGGGATGCATAAGATCCATACAAGCCGGATGGCGGCGAAAAAACCTTCCTGGATGCGCGGGTATTTTTTGGCGCCGATATTTTGCGCGGTAAAATTGGAAATGCCGTTTCCGATCGTCGTAAAGGAAGTAATCACCAGGTTGTTCAGCTTTACGGCGGCGGAATACCCGGCGGCGGTGCTGACACCGAAGCTGTTGATACAGCCCTGGATCATCATATTTCCGACCGATATAAAAGACTGCTGCAAAATGCTTGGCACAGCGACGGCGCACAGCTTTTGGAAAAGGCTCCATGAAAAAAAGCTGACGTCTGTGCTTGTTTTTATGCCGGATAGCCGTTTAAAAATAAGCAGCACAGAGCAGATGCAGCTTATGCCCTGGCATAAAAAGGTCGCCCAGGCAACGCCTGCAACGCCCATCTGAAATGTTTGTACAAACAGCAGGTCGGTGAGGATATTTGCTGTCGAGGAAAAGGCGAGAAACAAAAACGGGGTTTTGGAATCGCCCAGAGCGGAAAAAATACCCGTTGCAATATTGTAAAAAAACAAAAACGGAAGCCCGTAAATGTAGATGTTTAAATATAAGGCGGAGTCTTGTAGTATTTCTGCCTGCGTCTTCATCAGGTGCAGCAGCGCTTCGTTTGCGGACAGCCCAAACACCATCAGCAAGGCGCAGACAACGCCGCTTGCGGTCAGCGCGGTATAGACGGCGGTTTTCATATTTGCATAGTCCTTTGCTCCGAAAAACTGGGAGACGATCACCGAACAGCCCATATTGCAGCCGAATGCAAAGGCGATAAAAATCAGCGTAATATTGTAGCTATTGCCGACGGCTGCCAATGCGTTTTCCCCGATCAGTTTGCCAGCGACCAGTGAATCTGCGATGTTGTATAGCTGCTGGAAGATAATGCTGCCAAACATGGGCAGGCAGAATGCCCACAGTACTTTCTGCGGGTTTCCGGTCGTAAGGTCTTTGTTCATACTGCGTTCCTCCTTAGGTAGCGTTTACTTTTTGTATGCCTTGTATTATAATACAGAGCGAGAAATATTTAAAATACATAGATTGTATAGGAGATATATCAAATAGATATGAATATAAACTTTGAATACTATAAAATCTTTTATTATGCGGCAAAATACAAAAATATTACCCGCGCCGCTGCTGCCTTAGGAAGCAGCCAGCCGAATGTGACGCGGGTGCTAAAACTGCTAGAGGCAGAGTTAAGCTGCAAGCTGTTTGTGCGAAACGCAAGGGGAATTACGCTGACAGAAGAAGGCAGCCGGCTGTATGCACATGTAAAGGCGGCTGTGATGCAGCTTGAAAATGCGCAGGAGGAGCTGTGCGCGCGTGCTGCCGACGAGACGGGGACGGTGGAGATCGGAGCGACGGAAACGGCGCTGCATCTGTGTTTGTTAGAAACACTGCGCAGCTTTAAGGAAGCACATCCCGGCGTCAGGATAAAAATACATAACGATACGACGCCAAAGCTGTTAAAAAAGCTTGCCGGCGGCAGCCTGGATTTTGCAGTGCTTTCGACGCCATTTGACGGGCGCGGGCTCGTAAGCAGGTCGTTGACTTCCTTTTGCGAGATCCTAGTCGGCGGCAGCCAGTATCAGGAGCTTGGAAAAAAGAAGTGGAAGCTTTTGGAACTGCGCCGCTATCCCTGGGTCGGGCTTTTGGAAGGCACAGCTACCTATGCGTTTTACAGAGCGTTCTTTTTGCAGCAGCAGGCAGAGATTGCGCTGGATCTGGAAGCTGCCACATCGGATCTTTTAATTCCGCTGATCCAGAATAATTTTGGCATTGGCTTTGTGCCCCAAAAGCTGGCGCAGCCGTTTTTAGAGCAGCAGGCGCTGGTTGAAATTCCGTTTAACGGCAGCCTGCCGCGGCGGGAAATCTGCCTGGTATCGGATCAGGGGCGTGGAAAGAGCATCGTATCAGCCAGGCTGCAAAAATATTTAATCGAAGAGATCACGTAATCTGCGTCTTTTCAACCTAGTGAAATCATGGTATACTATACAAAACTGGAATTGGCGGAGGACAAAGGAGGAAACAATGGTCTATATTTGTAAATATGAATCACCGTTAGGGAGCCTGACCGCGGCAAGCAACGGCATGGCTTTGACAGGCTTGTGGTTTGACGGGCAGAAATATTTTGGCGCGACGTTGTCGGAAGAACGAGAAGAGCGGGAGCTGCCTGTATTTGCCAAGACAAGGGACTGGCTGGATTTGTATTTTCATGGAGAAAATCCTGACTTTATGCCGCCGCTGTCCCTGGGCGGTTCTGATTTTAAAAAGGCGGTATGGCAGATCCTGCGGCAGATTCCCTATGGGCAGACGATGACTTACGGGCAGATCGCGGGACAGATGGCAAAGCAGATGGGCGTGGAAAAGATGTCGGCACAGGCAGTCGGCTCTGCGGTCGCACGCAATCCGGTCTCGATTCTGGTGCCGTGCCACAGAGTCGTCGGCTCGAACGGGAGCCTTACAGGATATGCCGGCGGAGTGGAGAAAAAGGCGGCGCTGTTAGCGCTTGAGAAGGGAGCAGATCAAAATGGCTTTTGCACATTTACATGTCCATACCGAATACAGCCTGCTGGACGGTTCAAATAAAATACAAGAGTATGTGGCACGCGTCAAGGAGCTTGGAATGACTGCCGCTGCGATTACCGATCACGGGGCGATGTACGGGGTGATCGAGTTTTATAAGGCGGCGAAGGAGGCGGGCATTAATCCGCTGCTTGGCTGTGAGGTGTATGTGGCGCCAAATTCCCGGTTTGACCGTGAGCGGGTCAGCGGGGAAGACCGCTATTATCATCTGGTGCTGCTCGCCGAGGACAATGAAGGCTACGGGAACCTGATGAAAATTGTATCCAAAGGGTTTGTAGACGGTTTTTATTACCGTCCGCGTGTGGATATGGAGGTGCTTGAGAAGTTTCATAAAGGGATCATTGCGACGAGCGCGTGTATTGCGGGAGAAGTGCAGCGCGAGCTGTTAAGGGGAGACTATGCGAAAGCAAAGGAGACGGCGCTGAAATACGAGGCGTGCTTTGGAAAAGGCAATTTTTTCCTGGAATTGCAGGATCACGGGCTGCCGCAGCAAAAAATGGTGAATCCGCAGCTACTGCGGCTGAGTGAGGAGACGGGCATTGCGCTCGTAGCGACAAACGACGTGCACTATACATACAAGGAGGATGTGGAAGCGCACGATATCCTTTTGTGCATCCAGACCGGGAAAAAGCTGCTTGATGAAGACCGTATGCGCTATGAAGGCGGGCAGTATTATGTAAAGTCCGAAGAGGAGATGCGCGCGCTGTTTCCGTATGCGGCGCAGGCATTGGAAAATACGCAAAAGATCGCTGACCGCTGCCATGTAGAGATCGAATTTGGCAATACGAAGGTGCCAAAGTACGATGTACCGGACGGCTACAGTGCGTGGGAATATTTGAACAAGCTATGCTTTGAAGGGCTCAGCGAGCGGTATCCGGGGCGCGAGGAGGAGCTAAAGCCGCGCTTGCGGTACGAGCTGGATGTGATACGGACAATGGGGTATGTGGATTATTTTCTGATTGTATGGGATTATATTTACTATGCAAAAGAGCACGGGATCAGCGTAGGGCCTGGGCGCGGCAGTGCGGCTGGCTCGCTTGTGGCGTATACAACGGGCATTACGAATATAGACCCGATCAAATACAACCTGATCTTTGAGCGGTTTTTAAATCCAGAGCGTGTGTCCATGCCCGATATCGATGTGGACTTCTGCTTTGAACGGCGCCAGGAAGTCATTGACTATGTTGTGGAAAAATACGGCAAGGAATGCGTGACCCAGATCGTTACGTTTGGTACGCTTGCGGCGCGCGGCGTGATCCGTGATGTCGGGCGCGTTATGGACATCCCGTATGCGTTTGTGGACTCGATTGCGAAAAATATCCCGTCCGAGCTTGGCATTACGATTGAAAAAGCGCTGCATATGAATCCTGACCTGCGCAAGATTTATGAAGAAGACGAGACTGTCAAAAAACTGATCGATATGTCAAAGCGCCTCGAAGGGCTGCCAAGGCATACGTCTACCCATGCGGCAGGCGTTGTGATCAGCCAGCTTCCGATGGATGAATATGTGCCGCTTTCCAGAGGCACCGACGGGATGATTACGACGCAGTTTACGATGACGACGCTTGAAGAGCTTGGACTGTTAAAAATGGATTTTCTGGGGCTTCGGACGCTGACGGTGATTGACAGCGCGGCAAGGCTGGCGGAAAAAAGCACCGGAAAGAGCATCGATATGGACCATATTGATTTTGACGACCCAAAAGTGCTGGATTCGCTCGGAACCGGGCGCACCGACGGGGTGTTCCAGCTTGAAAGCGCGGGCATGAAAAATTTTGTCAAGGAATTAAAGCCGCACAGCCTGGAAGATGTGATTGCCGGGATTGCCTTATACCGTCCGGGCCCGATGGATTTTATCCCGGCTTATGTGCGCGGGAAAAACATGCATGGCGAGATCCAGTACGACTGCCCGCAGCTTGAGCCGATTCTATCCCCGACGTATGGCTGCATCGTCTACCAGGAGCAGGTTATGCAGATCGTGCGCGACCTTGCCGGCTATACGTGGGGCCGCAGCGATATTGTACGCCGCGCGATGTCCAAGAAAAAAGGCAAGGTGATGGAGGAGGAGCGCAAAAACTTTGTCTACGGCAATCAGGAGCAGAACGTTGCGGGCTGTATTGCCAACGGCATCAGCGAGACGGTGGCAAACAAGATCTTTGACGAAATGATTGATTTTGCGAAATATGCGTTTAACAAATCCCACGCAGCCGCGTATGCACTGATTTCCTATCAGACCGCATATTTAAAATACTACTATCCGGTGGAGTTTATGGCGGCGCTTATGACGTCGGTTATGGCAAATATCAACAAGGTAAGCGAGTATATCCAGACGTGCCGGAATATGGGCATTGAAATCTTATCGCCGGACGTCAACGAAGGCGAAGGCGGGTTCAGCGTATCAGGCGGCAATATCCGCTATGGGCTGAGCGCGATTAAAAGCGTCGGGCACCCGGTCATTACGGCGCTGTTAAAAGAGCGTAAGGAGCACGGCGTGTTTAAAAACCTGGAGGATTTTGTTACGCGGCTTTCCGATAAGGAAGTAAACAAACGCGCGGTGGAAAATTTTATTAAAGCAGGGGCGCTGGATGCGCTTCCCGGCAACCGCCGCCAGAAAATGCTTGTGTTTCCGCAGATTATGGACAGCATTGCGCATGAAAAAAAGAACAGCATGAGCGGGCAGCTTACGTTATTTGATCTCGTTTCCGAAGAGGATAAAAAGGACTATGAGATTCAGATGCCAGACGTGGCGGAGTTTGAGAAGGAAATGCTGCTTGGATTTGAAAAAGAGGTGCTCGGCGTGTATATCAGCGGCCATCCGCTGGAAGAATATGAACAGAAGTGGAAGGCAAACATTACGGCAAAGACGACGGATTTTTTACTGGATGAAGAAACAGGGACAGCAAAGGTGCTGGACAACCAAAAGGCGACCGTAGGCGGGATGGTTGTGCAGCGTACGATAAAATATACGAAAAATAATAAGACGATGGCGTTTCTGACGCTCGAAGATTTGGTAGGGACTATCGAGATTATTGTATTTCCAAGAGACTATGAGAAATATAAAAAATATTTTGAGGATGAGGCAAGGATCTTTGTAGAAGGCAGGGTGACCATCGAGGAAGAAAAAAACGGCAAGCTGATTTTGGAGCGGGCGTATTCGTTTGACGAGACAAAAAAAGAGCTGTGGCTGCAATTTGCAGATCTGAAAAGCTATCAGGAACAGGAGCAGCGCATACTGGAGGAGCTGAAAAACTCTGACGGGCAGGACGATGTCATCGTCTATATCAGAGACCGCAGAATGATGAAACGGCTGGGCGCACGCTTTCGGGTGGCGGCGACGCTTGCGCTTACACAGTCGCTTTCGTCGGTATTTGGACAAAATAATGTAAAAGTTGTTGAAAAGAAGGTTGCAAACAGCGGCAAAAGATATTAAAATAGGATGAGATGGATAGTGGCGGGTGGTTTTGCGTATTTTTCCATACAGGATGAAGGCACAAAAATATTTAGGAGGATAGAAACAATGGCTAACGAGATTAATACGATTGGTGTACTGACAAGCGGCGGCGACGCTCCTGGCATGAACGCTGCAATTCGTGCGGTTGTCCGCGAGGCGATTGCAAACGGGAAAAGAGTCATGGGTATCAAAAGAGGATATGCAGGACTGTTGCAGGAAGAGATCTATGAGATGCATACGACCGATGTATCAGACATTATCCAGCGCGGCGGTACGATTTTGCAGACAGCGCGCTGCAAGGAATTTACGACAGCAGAAGGACAGCAAAAAGGCGCTGAGATTTGCAGGCAGCACGGGATCGACGGGATGATCGTAATCGGCGGAGACGGTTCGTTCCGTGGTGCGCAAAAGCTTGCATATTATGGAATTAATACGGTCGGTGTTCCTGGAACGATTGACCTTGATATTGCATGTACCGATTATACGATTGGTTTTGATACGGCTGTAAATACGGCGATGGATGCCATCGACAAGGTTCGCGACACATCGACTTCTCATGAGCGTTGTTCCATCATTGAAGTTATGGGGCGCGGTGCCGGATTTATCGCACTGTGGTGCGGCATTGCAAACGGGGCAGAAAACGTGCTGCTGCCGGAAAAATACGACTATGATGAGCAGGCTTTGGTAAACAGCATTATCGACAACCGAAAAAAAGGAAAAAAACATCATATTATTATTAATGCAGAAGGCATTGGACATTCAGTCAGCATGGCAAAACGAATCGAAGCGGCTACCGGTGTGGAAACAAGGGCTACGATCTTAGGCTATATGCAGCGCGGCGGCCGTCCGACAGCAAGAGACCGTATGATGGCGTCTTTGATGGGCGCTCATGCAGTTGATTTACTGTGCGCGGGCAAGAGCAATCGTGTCGTAGGAACGAGAGACGGAAAATTAATGGATATGGATATTGACGAAGCACTGCAAATGGGAAAATCAGTAGATGAATTTGAATATCTGATTAGCTGTAATTTATCCAAATAAAAAAGCGGCAGAAAACAGGCTGATGTGGATTATGCGTCAGCCTGTTTTGACGTACAGGGTATATTTTTGAGGAATAAGGATAAGCACATTACAATAAATATAAGGGGTACGATGATTACCAGTACAGCAAACAGACACGTAAAAAATGTGATACAGCTTACAAAAAAGGCAAAGCTAAGACAAGAGCAGCAGGTATTTTTGGCTGAAGGGCTGCGGATTTTTGAGGAAATGCCAAAAGACCGGCTCGAACAGGTATATGTATCCGAGTCTTTTTTGCAAAAGGCAGGGCATAGGGAACTGCTTTTAGATACTGCCTGTGAGACGGTATCGGATGAAGTGTTTCAGCGAATGGCAGATACACAGACGCCGCAGGGCATTCTGTGCGTCGTGCGCCAGCCGCAGTATACACTAAGCGATTTGATTGAAAATAAGCACATGCTGCCGCACCTGCTTATTTTGGAAGGTATTCGTGATCCGGGCAATCTGGGAACGATGTTTCGCACGGCAGAAGGCGCAGGCGCTACCGGGATTATACTGAGCGGCTGCGTGGATTTATTTGCACCCAAAACGGTGCGTTCCACAATGGGAAGCATTTGCAGGGTGCCGTTTTATATTACGAAAGATCTGGCGGAAACGCTGTTTGAGATAAAGAAGCAAGGGGTATGCGTATATGCAGCGCATTTAAAAGGAACGAAGTGCTATGATGCCTTTGACTACCGGGGCGCATCTGCGTTTTTAATCGGCAGTGAGGGAAACGGGCTGACGCAGGAGGCTGCTGCGATGGCGGACGTTTATCTGAAAATACCGATGGGCGGCAGCCTGGAGTCACTCAACGCCGCGATGGCGGCGGGGATTTTGATGTATGAGGCAAATAGGCAGAGAAGGAGACAGTAAGGAGCAGGATCATTGCGAATATGGTTTAAACAATGGAAAGACCGTCATATGCTGCGCGACTGCGTCGTCTGTGATGATGGAGAAGATACGAGGACACATAAAGTGTTCAGGGCGCTGGAACAGGCTTGCTATGAATTTGATTTGAGCGTACCGATCTGGCTAGATGCGAATATCGCTGAGTTTAAGCGCCATGCGAAAACACGGTTTGGCAGCGATAATTTTATGGATGCGATTGCGTTTGATTATCTGGAAATGCATGTGATAGAAGAATAGTGGAAAAAATTGTTAAATTGTTATAAATTTTTCAATAAATTCTTAACCTTTTTGATAAAATGTGATATAATGTTTATATATGTAAAAAAAGACATCCGTGAATCACAATAACTGCAAAAGTGAATGGAAGAGTATGATAAGCAAGTAGTGTTTCCTGCATACGAGGAGGTTTTTATATGGATACACCACAAAGGCTGAGCGAAGATGTCGAGAGCTGGGAGACGATGATGTTTCTGTACCACTCGGCAATCAAGGAAGTAGGGACGAAGCTTGAGATTTTGAACGATGAATTTCAGCATGTTCATCAGTACAATCCGATTGAGTACATCAAATCAAGAGTGAAGACCCCGGAAAGTATCTGCAAGAAACTAAAGCGTTATGGCAAAGAAGTATCGATTGAAAACATGGTCAGTTATGTAAATGACATCGCGGGAATCCGTATTGTATGTTCGTTTACATCCGATATTTACCGGGTGGCGGATATGATCGGCAGGCAGAATGACCTGACAGTCGTTTCGGTCAAGGATTATATCAGGCATCCGAAGGAGAGCGGTTATAAGAGCTATCATATGCTCGTCACCGTGCCTGTTTTTTTATCAGACCGTGTGGTAAATACACGTACAGAGATTCAGATCCGTACGATGGCGATGGATTTTTGGGCAAGCCTGGAGCATAAGATTTATTATAAATTTGAAGGAAATGCGCCGGAATACATCAGCAGGGATTTACGGGAATGCTCGGACATCGTGTCACAGTTGGATGCGAAGATGCTTTCCTTAAATAATGCAATTTTAGTAGCAAAAGAAAAACAGGCGAAGATTCATAGTGCATAAGTAGTTAAAAAAGGAGCTGCCAAGGCGGTTCCTTTTTTCATGTGCGGATATGATGGCGGATGTGCTGCTTTGGGTGAGATAAAAAAGAAAAGCCGCAAATCCTTGCTGCTGCAAAGACCTGCGACAATTCATAAAAGCGATAGACGGGGCTCGAACCCGCGGTCTCGACCTTGGCAAGGTCGCGCGTTACCAACTACGCCACTATCGCTTACATTTGAGGAACAAATAAAATGAATCCTAAGAGCGATAGACGGGGCTCGAACCCGCGGTCTCGACCTTGGCAAGGTCGCGCGTTACCAACTACGCCACTATCGCTTATGTTTGAGGAACAAGTAAAATGAATCCTAAGAGCGATAGACGGGGCTCGAACCCGCGGTCTCGACCTTGGCAAGGTCGCGCGTTACCAACTACGCCACTATCGCTTGCTGTGTTGTTGTTTCCTCGTGAACACAATAGCTACTATAACGGATAATGTGCAATCTGTCAATAGGATTTTACAAAAAAAGTTAATTTTTTTTCAAAAATATTTTTGCATATCCCCTATCAAACAAGCATATGATAAAATAAGCAGATAACGGAGAAGCATCCCATGAGTGCAAAGACAAGAATTGTTGTATTACATATGAGAGAGGTAATCTATACCGTAATATTTGCGCTGCTCGCGCTCCTTTTAATCCTGCTGCTCGTCTTTATGTTCCGTTCGGGGAAACAGGGCGCTGGCTCCCAGGAGACAATGAAATACGCATCCGGCGTCTATACTTCTTCCATTGTGCTGAATAATCATGCGATGGATCTTAAGGTAGTCGTAGACGAGAACCGGATCAATGCCATTTCCCTGGATAATCTGGATGAAACTGCGGCAACGATGTATCCGTTGATGCAGCCGGCATTAGACAAGATCAGCCAGCAGATCTATGAAAAGCAGACGACAGAAGGGGTCACTTATGATGAAGCAAACCAGTATACATCGGTCGTATTGCTCAACGCGATCGAAGATGCGCTGAAAAGAGCCGAGGCTTCACAGGAAAGCCCGTGAATAAAAAAAGACCTTTCCAAGCTGATGCAACCTGGAAGGTCTTTTTTATTTGCATTGGCAGTACGCGGCTACTGGGCGCTCATATAGTCGCTGATTGCATCCAGTGAGACTTCGGTATAAGATACCGGGCGGCTTTCTTCTACACGTGCATAGACCGAAAAGCCGATCCATCCGACAATGGCGACAGCAGCGGCACATCCGGCAATACGATAGAAAATGCGCTGTTTTTTCTCCTTTGCTAATTGCTGCTTGCGGCTGTATTTTTCTTTTTTATATCTGTCTACTTTTTGCTGGCTCATGTTTTGATCTCCTGTTCTATAATAATATGATTTGTGATGAGGGGGGGGGCTTGGAGGGGGACGCCAGAGGAAGGGGAGCGGGGGCTGGCTTCCTGAGCCTTTTCCAAAATGTAAGGAGCCCTAAGCATCCTGCTGTACCGCTATGGCTGTGTCCGGTCGCGGCACCTAGTTCGCTTCCGGCTGCCCGCCGTAAGCTAAAGGTGCCGCTTGGCTGCGCCCCTAGGTCTATTGCAGGATGCCAAGCGCTCCTAGCATTTTTCCAACGGCTCAGGAAGCCAGCCCCCGCTCCCCTTCCTCCGGCTGTCTTTTCCAAGTGCTGAATAAGTGATAAGCTCTGTAAACGTATTTCCATAAAGATAAACGATACTATCAGGAATATACGCTGTACCTTGAGGCTTTTTTTCATGTGGCATGTGGAAAAGACAGCCGGGAGAGGGGGTTGGTGTGCTCTGGAGGCGGCTTTGGAAGAATGGTTAGAAGCCCTTGGTATCCTGCAAAATAACCAGGGGCGCAGCCAAGCGGCACCTTTAGCTTACGGCGGGCAGCCGGAAGCGAACTAGGTGGCGCGACCGGACACAGCCACAGCGTACCAGCAGGATACTTAGGGCTTCTTAACATTCTGGAACGGACGCCTCCAGAGCACACCAACCCCCTCTCCCAGCGTCCCCCCCACACACCCACAAAAAAAGCCACAAACTCCCACCCACATCTTACGAAAAGCAATGTTCAAATACGCTTCAATATGTTACAATAAATCTGCGTCAAAGCACCATATCTTTTCGCATTCGATTATACACGATATTTTTCAGTTTGTGGAGTACAAAATATAATTTTTTTATGAAATTCCTGTGAAAATATTGCCAGATTGGTTTGGATCATTTATAGTAAAGTATCCGGGTATTTTTTAAAAAGAACATAGATTCGACTTGGGAAAAGTTTTTTAGAAAAAAGAGAAAAACAAAAAAGAGAGGGATAAAAAGATGAAAACAGGAATCATTTTTGATATGGACGGCACCCTTTGGGACAGCGCCAGCCAGGTTGCTGCCGCATGGAGTACGGTTACCGTTCCAAAGCTTGGCAAAGAAGTGACGAAAGAGGATATGTACCGTACGATGGGGATGCCGATGGATAAGCTGGCAAAAGCAATTTTCCCGGATCATGAGCTGTCCGTGCTGCTTCCGATTTTGGAAGAAAGCTATCAGGTGGAAAATGACTATCTGTCTAAGCATGGTGCGACATTGTATCCGCATCTGGTCGAAACGCTGCATACGCTGTCCGAAAAATATCCATTATACATTGTAAGCAACTGTCAGGAAGGCTATATCGAAGCGTTTCTGTCTTATTATAAGCTTGGCGGCTATTTTCAGGATTTTATCTGTTTTGGCGCCAATCAAAAGCAAAAGGGAGACAATATTGCACTGATTATAAAACGCAACGGATTAGACCATGCGGTCTATGTTGGAGACATCCAGGCGGATTATGAGGCGGCGCTTGCAGGCGGCGCGAAGTTTATCCATGCGGCATATGGATTCGGCACGGTAGACGCGCCGGTTCCAAAGCTTACCGACTTTTACAGGCTGCCGGAGCTGCTTGAGACAGTTCATTGCCAAACAGCAGAAAAAATGGTAAAATATAACGGACATACAGGAGAGAGAAGGGAATGAAACAGTTATGAAAAAAAAGAAGAGCAAACGATTACTGCTTGCGGCATTGACCGGCATGTTCGTGCTTGCGCCAGTGCAGCATGGGACTGTACGCCAGCCAGTGATGGCTGCGCAGGTGCCTGCTTCCCATGACAGCAAGCTGTCGGCATTTGACATTGCGCCAGGTGTATTAAGCCCTGCTTTTTCGCCGGATATTACCGAATATACCTCAACGGTCGGCGCGGATGTGACAAGCGTCAGTGTCCAGGCGGTACCGCGTGCATCCGGGGCGGTGATTGCTTCTGTAGAAGGCAGGGACGGCCTGCATCCAGGCATTAATACGATTAAAGTGACCTGTTCTGCACAGGATAATACATTTACAGTCTATACGATTACATTAACCGTAGGCAGCGCGGACGCCGGGCAGCCGGATGCGGCAGACACCAATGCAGGCGGCACGGATGAAGCGGACGGTACAGGAGCGGGTGGCACGGAAGGCGCAGGTGACGGTACAGGAGCAGGTGGCGCGGAAGGTACAGGCAGTACAGGCACAGGCGGCACGGAAGGTGCAGGCAATACGGATGGAGCGGGAGACAGCACAGACGGTGCCAGCGGCGGAGCGGGAGACGGCACAGATACGGAAGCAGGCGGCAGCACAGACGAGGGCAGTGCGTCTTCGTCAGATTCCGCGGGAAGCAGTAAAAAACGCAGCCTTGCAGCAAGGCTTTCCGCAGCGGTTAAGGCGGACGGCACGGTAAAATTAAGCGGTGCGGCGTACCGGCTTTCCAGTGCATTTACGTACGGCGCTTCGTCGCAGGATATTCCGGCGGCGTTTGGACAAGGCTCCCTGCAAATCGGAGATCAGTCCTACAATACGCTGCACTGCGCGTCAAACGGCATTCATCTCGTATATATGGAAAATACAGACGGCAAAGGAGCGACCGGGTTTTATTATTACGACGAGGCAAAAAACCGGGTAGAGCGTTTTAAGTATATGGGGAGCGGCGAGAAGTTTGTCGTATTTATCAGCAATGCCAGGCAGGAGCTTCCGGCTGGATTTGAGGAAAAGACGTTAAAGCTTCCGTCCGGCAAAAAAGCCGCGGCATATCAAAGCCCGTATGTAGGGGAATTAAAGGATTACTACCTTGTTTACGGCATTTACTCGGACGGCAGCGACGGCTGGTATCTGTATGACAAAAAACAGGATACGTATATGCGCTATTCGTCTGCGTTCGCGGCAGCACAGGGGCTGGACGAGGAAGACAGCGGCGAAGAGGAAGTTGCAAGGACGGTATCCCTGACAAAATACAATACACTGAATGAAAAATATACCGAATTAAAAGAAAACCGCGTTAAGGTAGTCAGCATCCTTGTTGTAGCCATTGTCCTGCTTATTATTATCTTTACGGCGCTGCTGCTGCGCAGCCGCGATGATGAAGATGACGGCGGGGAGGCAGACAACAGGGAACGCAGCCAAAAGAAAAAGACGCCGCGTGCCAGAAAGCAGACTGAGGCGATTTCAAAAAGCTCGCTTGCCGCAGGCAGGAACTTTGAAGGCGGCACAGGGAAAAAGGCGAAAAAAGTGACAAAGACGTTTACAAAAGAGCCGGCGCAGGAAGCACGAAAGGAGCCGCCTGCATTTCGGGATACGATCAGTTCGCCGGAAGAAATACGCGCACAGGTAAGCAGAGAACAGGTAAACAGAGAACAGGTAAGCAGAGAACAGGAAAGCCGGATGCAGGCAGGAGCCAGACAGGGCAGCCCTTATGCCTATGACCAGCGAATGGATGCGCCGCGTATGCGAGCGCAGGAGCCGGCTTCCGCAGTCACGCCGCGGCTTCCGCAGCCGGGTACGCCGCGAATGCCGCAGGCGGGCGCGCCACGGATGCCGCAGCCAGGTACGCAGCCGGATTCGGTACAGATGGCGGCTGAGCGGATGCGCCAGTCTGTCCGGTATCCGCGCCAGAATCCAAAACCAGAGCCGATGGAGCCGGAGCATGATCCGATGGATGACTGGGATATGGAAGAATCGGCAGGCCGCAGGCAGCCAAAAGCAGGAAGGACGGCACGAAAAAAACGCGGATACAAAGATGATGATATGGAAATCATGGATTTGAATGATTTATAAATGTTGGAGGAGAAAAATCGATGCGTAAACCATATACTGCAAAGGCTCAAAGAGCATTGGACCTTGCAGGGAAGACGTCAAAAAATTTAAAGCATAATTATATCGGGACAGAGCATATCCTGCTTGGACTGATGAAAGAGGGCACAGGCGTTGCTGCGCAGATTCTGGCAGATAACGGCGTGGAAGAAGCGCAGCTTTTGCAGTTGATTAAAGACTTGATTGCGCCGTCTTCTTCCGTGGCTGTTGAGGAGCGCGACGGCTATACGCCAAAGACGGGCATGGTGCTGGATATGGCGGCGGCGGAAGCAGACCGTTTTCGCAGCGAAAGTATCGGTACGGAACACCTGCTGCTTGCGATTATCAAGTCTATGGACTGTGCGGCTTCGCGCCTGATGAATACGATGAATGTAAATATGCAGAAAATGTATATTGATATTCTTGTGGCAATGGGAGAAGATACAAACGCCTATAAAGAAGATTTTCAAAACGGCAAGCCGATCCGCAGAAAAGACGGGCCGACATCGATGTTAGACCAGTATTCCAGAGATTTGACGCGCATGGCAGTAGAAGATGAACTAGACCCGGTGATTGGCAGGGAACAGGAGATCGAGCGTGTGATCCAGATTTTAAGCAGGCGCGGAAAAAATAACCCGTGCCTGATCGGGGAGCCGGGCGTCGGCAAAACGGCGATCGTGGAAGGGCTGGCGCAGCGGATCGTCTCAGGCGTCGTGCCGGACAGCGTGGCAAACCGCAGGGTCGTTACCCTGGATTTGTCGGGCATGGTGGCAGGCTCAAAGTACCGCGGGGAATTTGAGGAACGCATCAAGCGTGTGATCCATGAGGTCACATCCTCCGGCAATATTATCCTGTTTATCGATGAGATCCATACGATTATCGGTGCAGGCAGCGCAGAAGGCGCTATTGATGCCTCGAATATTTTAAAGCCTGCGATGGCACGCGGGGAGATCCAGCTAATCGGCGCTACGACGATTGAGGAATACCGCAAATATGTGGAAAAAGACGCGGCGCTGGAGCGGCGCTTCCAGCCGGTTACGGTGGAAGAGCCTACCGTGGAGCAGACCGTAGAGATCTTAAAGGGGCTGCGCGGCAGGTATGAGTTGCACCACCAGGTGGAGATTACAGACAGCGGGCTTGCCGCCGCGGCAAAGCTGTCGGCACGCTATATCAACGACCGTTTTCTGCCTGATAAGGCGATTGACTTAATTGACGAGGCGGCAGCGAAGGTGCGTCTGGCTGGATTTCCGGTACCGGAAAAGCTGGTGATCTTAGAACAGCAGATGCACGAGCTGGAAGAAGAGTTAGAGGAGGCGCTGATTGCACAGCAGTTTACGCAGGCGAGTGAAATAAAAGCGGAACGCGACCAGTGCAAAAAGGAGTACGACAAGCTGTTAAAGCGCTGCCAGAAAAACAATGAAAAACGCAGGCTGACCGTAGGGGAAAATGAGATTGCGGACGTCGTTTCCGGCTGGACAAAGATCCCGGTGAAGAAGCTGACCGAAGGGGAGGCAGAGCGTTTGCAGAAGCTGGAAAAAATACTGCACAAGCGTGTCGTCGGGCAGGAAGAGGCAGTGAGCGCGGTAGCAAGGGCTGTCCGCAGAGGGCGCGTAGGGTTAAAGGATCCGAACCGGCCGATTGGCTCGTTCCTGTTTTTAGGGCCTACGGGCGTGGGAAAGACCGAGATCTCCAAGGCGCTGGCAGAAGCGATGTTTGGCGATGAACAGGCGATTATCCGCGTGGATATGTCTGAATATATGGAAAAGCACAGCGTATCCAAGCTGATCGGCTCGCCTCCTGGATATGTCGGGTATGATGAAGGCGGACAGCTCAGTGAAAAAGTGCGCCGCCATCCATATTCCGTGATTTTGTTTGACGAGATCGAAAAAGCACATCCAGACGTATTTAATATTTTGCTGCAAGTACTCGACGACGGCAGGATTACCGATGCGCAGGGACGCAGAGTCGACTTTAAAAATACGATTATTATTATGACATCAAACGCAGGGGCACAGGCGATCGTGGAGCCCAAAAAACTCGGCTTTGCGTCGAACGAAGATGAAAAGCAGGATTACGAGCGGATGAAAGGCGGCGTGATGGAAGAAGTCAAGCGGATATTCAAGCCGGAGTTTATCAACCGTATCGATGAAATGCTTGTCTTTCGTATGCTGAATAAAGAGGATATGAAAAAGATCGTTGCGCTGATGACCAAAAATCTGGTGGAACGGTGCAAAACGCAGATGGATATCCAGCTTGTGATCCGGGATACCGCAAAGAGCTACGTTGTGGAAAAGGCATACGATCCGAAGTTTGGCGCCCGTCCGCTGCGGCGTATGATCCAGATCGAGATCGAAGACAAGCTTGCCGAAGAGATTCTTTCCGGCGCTGTAAAAAAAGGAGATACCGTAGCGATCGGGACAAAAAACAAGCGGATTCATTTTTCCGGCAAATGTGAAAGCGAGTAACCGAAAGATTGTTGGAAATATAAAAAAACAGGTGACATTTTTAGCAGAACTATAGTATAATATATTCATTATGTGCAGTAGAAGCATAGGAGCAACTGGAGGATAAAAAAATGAGTGTAATTAGCGAACTGATTCGCACAGAAGCAGATGGAAAAATAAGCTTTGGGGATTATACGCTGGCTTCAAAGACCAAAAAAGACAATTTTGCGCATGGTACGGATCTGTACAAAGTCAAGACCTTCCGGGAGATTACAAAACTGGAATGCAACGGGAGCTTTGTTTATGAATCTGTGCCTGGGACAGCGGTAAACGGACTGGACATTACGGAAAATGAAGTCTCTTTTCAGGTAGAGGGGCCGGAAGATGCAGAAATTACACTGGGGCTGAGCGATTCTACCGAATACGAGGTATTTATTAACGGGGAAAACGCAGGAACGATGAAGACCAACCTGGGCGGCAAGCTGACCGTAAGCGTCGAGTTGGGTGCGGACAGCCAGACGGCTGTAAAGATTGTGAAGAAATAAGCATGGCAAAAGCAAAAACGATTTATTTTTGCCAGGAATGCGGGCATGAATCGGCAAAATGGCTCGGACAGTGTCCGGGATGCAGGCAGTGGAATACGTTTGTGGAGGAGCCTGTAGCGCAAAAAAAAAGCATGTCGCCGCAAAAGCTGCTGCAAGACGCCAGCCCGGTTGTGTTAAGCGACATTACGTTGCAGCGGGAGGAACGCTTTGCCAGCGGCTTCCCGGAGCTTGACCGCGTGCTTGGCGGCGGGATCGTCCCGGCGTCGCTTGTACTAGTCGGCGGCGATCCCGGCATCGGAAAATCTACGCTGCTTTTGCAAGTATGCCAGAAGTTAAGCGCGCAGCGCATTATGGTATTGTATATTTCAGGTGAGGAGTCCTTGCAGCAGATTAAAATCCGTGCGCAGAGAATCGGGCAGTTTACAGACAGCCTGTCTTTGCTTTGCGAGACAAACCTCGAGGTGATCGACGCGGTGCTGCGCAGGGGAAAGCCGCAGGTCGTTGTGATTGATTCGATCCAGACGATGTACAGCGAAAATATATCGTCTTCTCCAGGCAGCGTATCGCAGGTACGGGAGGCAACCGGCGCCTTTATGCAGCTTGCCAAAGGGCTTGGCATTACGATTTTCCTGGTCGGCCATGTGACCAAGGAAGGGGTTGTTGCAGGGCCGCGTGTGCTCGAGCATATGGTAGATACGGTGCTTTATTTTGAAGGAGACCGACATGCATCGTACCGGATATTGCGCGGCGTGAAAAACCGGTTTGGTTCTACAAACGAGATCGGCGTGTTTGAGATGCGCGAGCAAGGGCTTGCGGAAGTAGAAAATCCATCGGAGTTTATGTTGAGCGGAAAGCCAAAAGACGCGTCAGGCTCTGTCGTAGCGTGTTCGATCGAAGGTACGCGCCCGATCCTGCTAGAAGTGCAGGCGTTAGTCTGCCGCAGCAGCTTTGGCATCCCAAGGCGCACGGCTGCGGGAACGGATACAAACCGCGTCAACCTGCTGATGGCGGTGCTAGAAAAAAGGCTGAACCTGCGGCTGAGCGAATGTGACGCCTATGTCAATATCGCAGGCGGCATTAAAATGAATGAACCGGCGCTAGACCTTGGCATTGTACTGGCGATTATCTCCAGCTACAAGGAGCGCTGTATTGATGAAAAGACGATTTGCTTTGGCGAGGTCGGCTTAAGCGGCGAGGTGCGTGCGGTCAGCCTGGCAAAGCAGCGGATTTTGGAAGCACGCAAGCTGGGATTTACGACATGCATCCTGCCCAAAGTGTCTCTGGATGCCAATATGCAGACCGAAGGGATTACGCTGATCGGCGTAGAGAACGTACAGCAGGCAGTGCGCAGGATTTTATAGTGTTTTTTAGGAAAAACGCCCAAAAAATGGCTCTTTTGGCGTTTTTCTTTTTCTATTTACACAAAAAGAAAAAGCTTCAATAAATGCGGGGAATGATTTATAATAGAAAAGAGTGCAGAACATGGAGTTTTGCATAAAAATACATAAGGGAGTCACTTTGAAGCAGGGAAAGGAGGGAAGAGATGTTTGAATTTTTTAAGAAAAAGACTTCCGGCAAACCAAAGGCAGCAGTGTTCGTAGATTACGAGCATTGGTATTATGGGTATCATAATAAAGTGCAGATGAAGCCAAATGTGGAAGAATGGATTGACGAGCTGAAACAGGAATATGAGATACATAAGCTCTATATATTTGGCGATTTTTCGGAGCCAAAGATCGGCACAGAACTAGAAAAGCTGAAAGTGCTTACTGACCATGTCGTCCATACGGCGAGCACAAAAGAAGGCGTGGATAAAGATTTCACGGATATTATGATTCTGGATACGATTTACCGCAGTATGGCTGAAAAAAATAATGACGAGGTATATATTTTGTTTACAGGCGACGCCCATTTTACAAAGGTTGTGGAATATTTAAAAGAAAAGGACAAGAAAGTCATTATCTATGGCGTCAAGTTTGCATTCAGCAACGCGCTGAAATCTGCGGCAACGAGTTATGTGGAAATGCCAAGGCAGGAACAGGAGCGCAATCATTATAACGACCTGATCCTGATCAGCTTAGACAGGCTGCGGACAAAAAATGCGTCGAGAAAGCCTTCTTATTGGAAAACGATTGAAAGCGTGGCATCGTATAACCGGGTATCCAAGTCCCGCGTCAAGACAGCGTTAGACGGTATGATTAACCAAAAATACATAGAAGTTACAACAAAAAAGACCGGAAGAAACCATGAGTATACACAGCAGCTTTTAGAAGTCGACTGGACACAGCTTAAGGAAGACGGGCTGTGGCAGCAGTCAGCAGCCAGATAGGAAAAAAGATGGAAAGCGCTTGCTGGCATGGCAGTGTAAAACAAAACATAAAATACAAAAAGATTGGAAAAATAACGAAGCGCTTTCGAAAAAGTAACAAATGAAATGCTTTGGAACGAACAGGCAGCTTCATGGATATATATAAATCGAAAGCCGGAGCAGGTGGACAGGAACTGTAATACCGGCAGGCAAGGCAGGTAAAATAGTAAGATAGTAAAGAATAAAAAAGGGGTTGTCTGGAACGTGCATCCATAGATGAGATCCGGGCAGCCTTCTTTTTGTACAGAAAGGAACAGAAAATGAACACAGTTTATGCATGGCTGGTCGTCAATGGCTTTATCGATTCCGAAAAATTCAGGCAGATTTTTGCGTGGCTGGTGCAGGCGGCGAAAAACCAGGGATGTATGCTGGAAATCAAAACAAACGATATGCTGCTGCCAGAGCTGGTAATGGGTGAGAAGCATCTTTTGCAGGGACAGCGGCTGCCGCAGTTCGTCCTTTTTTGGGATAAGGATATCCGGCTGGCAAGGCTGCTCGAAAAGCTGGGCATCCGGCTGTTTAACTGTGCAGACAGCATAGAAATCTGCGATGACAAAGCGCGTACCTTCTTAGAGCTGCTTTGCCATGACATTCGTATGCCAAGGACAATCATTGCGCCAAAGACCTTTCGGACGCAAGGCTACCCGAAGCTGGACTTTTTGCCTGGGGTTGTAAAGACGCTTGGCTATCCGATGGTTATTAAGGAATGCTACGGTTCTTTCGGGCAGCAGGTCTTTTTGGTGCACAATGGGGAAGAACTGGAAGAGTGCCTGCGTTTTATAAAAAACCGCCCGTTTTTATTTCAGGAATATATTGCCGCGTCCAGCGGGCAGGACGTCCGTATTCAAATGGTCGGACAGCGTGCCGTTGCCGCGATGCGCCGGCATCACGCGCACGATTTTCGCGCCAACATTACAAACGGGGGCAGCATGGAAGCATATGAGCCTGACGCGGCGCAGCTTCATCTGGCAAAACAGGTGATGGAAATACTTTCTTTGGATTTTGCGGGCGTGGATATTTTGTTTGGGGAAGGTGGCGAACCGGTATTGTGCGAAGTAAATTCGAATGCGCATTTTGTAAATATCTTTCAGTGCACGGGAGTGAATACGGCGGAAGAGATTGTGCGGTATTGTTTGGAGCGTATAAAAGAGGTGAAACAAATATGAATCAAATCATAACCATCCAGACACAGCCCACACGCTGCTGTTTACATGGCTGGATGGTATATACAGCGGGGGATGGCAGCAAAAACCCGCATTATCTGCGTTTATATGAAAATGCCTGCAAAAAGCGCGGGATGTCTGTCGCGCAGTGCCTGTATCATCCGAAGATGCTTGGTGACAAAGCAGCGGAAGGCAGGCTGCGGGAGCTTTTGCTGGCACAGGCGCCTGCATTTGTCATTAACCGTACGAGAGATTACCGTCTTGCCAAATGGCTGGAGGCTGCGGGAATCTGCGTGTATAACCATTCGCTGGTTGCAAGGCTTGGCAACGACAAGGCGCTGGCATACCGTTATATGCAGCGGCGCGGCATTCCGGTGATGCCTGTGCTTTACGGCACAGACAAGCCGCCGCAGTGGTATCCGGCGGTTGTCAAGTCCTGCGGCGGGCACGGCGGTACGGAAGTGTTTTTGATCCGCAGTAAAGCGATGTGGGAGGAATGGAAGGCGCAGCACGGGGAGGCAGGGAGCGGCGGGCAGAGCTACCTGGTGCAGCAGGCGGCATCTGAGCTGGGCAGGGACGTGCGTGTGTATCTGGTCGGAAATAAAATCGCGGCGGCAGTGCTGCGTACGTCCGAGACTGATTTTCGCAGCAATTACTGCCTGGGCGGGAGCGTAGAGCTGTATCAGCTTTCCGGCAGGGAGCGGGAGCTGGTGCAGCGGGCGGCGGACGGGCTTTCGATCGGAATGGCGGGGATAGACTTTATTTTTGATCACGGGCGGATGGTATTTAATGAAATCGAAGATATGGCTGGCGCGAGAGGCTTGTATTCTCTGACGGATTATGATATCGTAGACGAATATATCGGTTTTATACAGGAGGAACGAAGAAATGGAACAGCAAAGGATCTGTAAAAAATGCCTGCTGAGAGATCTGGCAGCCGAAGACCAGAAAAATATTGGAAAATATATCGGGGCGATCAAGCCCCAGGATCGGACTGACGGAGAAGCCTATGAAGAAAGGCTTGCCGTCTGCATGAAATGTGAGAAGCTTGTGGAAGCAACCTGCCAGGCGTGCGGCTGTTACGTGGAGCTGCGTGCAGCAATCCGGCATGGCAGATGTCCGTATCAAAAGTGGAGACGTTAACGATCAGCCGGAGTTATAATGGATGCTGACTTTAATATCCTGGCCGTAATTGCCAAAGCCCTTGCCATAAATTGTCAGGCCGCCCACATTTTCCGAATCGTCATCGACAGCAAGGCGCAGCTTGATCGTGCTGTTGCTGTTTAAGTGAAATTCGTTGATCGTCTTGTCAGAGATCTGCAAGCCGTCGATAAAAGTTCCTTTGTGGTTAATGACAAGCATTTTTAACAGCCCGTACTGGTTCCAGTTCGGGAACCACCAGTCCGGTGTAAAAATACCGCGCACATCCCCGAAGTCACCAGGAGAAGTCCACTTGCCGATAAATACGTCGTTTAAATAAAAGCTGATATCGGACAGCCAGTTATTGTTGGAGCCGGGAGCTTCGGAGCTTAGCTCGGCTGAAATAACAATCTGTGTAATTTCCTGTGTGTATGGGATAAAGTTTGGAATCATGTATTCTACGTAGCCTTTGGTAAACCAGAGAATATCCGCGTCATAGCGTCCCGGATGCGCAAAATACCTCGTATCGTCCACTTCTCCGATCAGGCGCTGGTCAGAAGCAAGGCCGCAGGTAGGAAATACCTGGTAATTGGAAAAATGGCCGACCTTTAGTTCTGCGTTGTAGACATTTTCTTCCACAATTGGGCGGTTGATCTCGATCAGCACTTTATCTAACTGAAGCGAGCACAGCTTTTGATTTCCGTGGCTTGCCGATTCGTTGGAAGTGTTTACGATTCCGCATGCTTCCAGCTTTTTAATATGGTTTGTCAAAGCGCCGTTTGTAATGTTCAGCCTTGTGGCAAGCTCATTCATATTCATGTATTTGTTTGAAATCAAAAGTTTAATAATCTCAATCCGAATCTCAGAGCCGAGTGCTTTAAAAAATTCAAGTCCTTCATCTAGCGATTCAATATGCAGCATATTCGTTTCCCCCGTTAAGTATGCATGTTACCCCTCCAATATATCACTATCAGTATATCGGAAAAGCTGGACTGCGTCAATCCTTTACAAAATCGAAAAATAGTTCTTTAAAAGCTAAAGAAGTGCGGTTTCTTGGCAAGATCTGAAATTGTGCAA
>CAJTCR010000038.1 GCA_910574915.1 Eubacteriaceae bacterium | reverse complement strand
CTGTTTTTTTGATTCTATGATACAGAAAATATATTTTTTGTACGATTGACTCAAAAGGCATTCTTCTTTTTATCCCTATTCTTTAAAAATCTATAATTGAATAAATATAAATACTAAAAGCGAAATCTCTGCAGATATACAATAAAATTTGTAATATCACAAAACATATGCTATAATTGATATATGATAAAGGAGTTTCCATATGAACGATACAAAAATACAGTGGCATCCGGCTTTTATTGCCGCTATGAATTTGGAAATGGCTGACTGCCGGGACAGCCTGCGATTTGACAGGGAATATAACCTGAACATGAAACCGCTGGTCATAGACCTTCTGATCACGAAAAACCAGACAGACATATCCATTAACAACGAAATCGGCTGCATTTTCAGGGGACATAACATTGTAGAATACAAAGATCCTGTAGACAGCCTCAATATAGACGTCTTTTTCAAAATACAAGGCTATGCCTGTCTTTATAAATCCTACGGCAAAACGGTAGATGCCATTGCCGAAAATGATATAACCATGACATTTGTCCGTGAGACTAAGCCGTCCGGCCTGTTTGCGTATTTTCAGGAACACGGTTATCAGGTATCAAACCCCTTTAAAGGAGTCTATTACATCACGGGCAATATACTATTTCCAGCCCAGATTGTCGTTACAAAAGAACTAAAGCCGGAACTGCACGTCTGGCTCAGGGCTCTGTCAGGGAAACTGGAAAAGCAGGATTTACAAAATCTATTGGAACATATGCGCCAGCTTACCGGTAAAATGGACAGGGAATATGCCGAAGCCGTTCTTGAGGTAGCATTCAGGGCAAATATTCAGATTTTAAAAGAATGGATGGGAGATGTTAGCATGAGTAAAGAATTGCTGGAGATTGTGAAACCAATCATTGAACCTCAGATACTTTTGAGGGAACAAACTGCCTTAGAAAAAGGCATTCAGGAAGGTATTGAAAAAGGTATTGAAAAAGGTATTGAAAAAGGTATTGAAAAAGGTATTGAAAAAGGTATCGTTAAGGGAGCTGTGGATATATTGAAGGACTTTGGTCGCAAAGATGCCGAGATCAAAACAATCATTATGCAAAAATACAGCCTTACCGATAAAGATGCAAATGAATACCTATAACTGCCATTCGTATTTTTCTGTTCGTATACAGGCAAATACCGGAGATTGTGAAGCTAATCATGGAACCTCAAATTCTCTTAGTAAGATAAGACGCTTTAGAAAAAGGCAATCATGAGCATTGTGTATCAGATACCCCGTCATGTAAACTAGAAAATCGTACTGCAACTATATACTGCACCAGATATTTTGTTCATTCAGGCAATACCATTTTAAGTTATCTATCCTACCGCAAGGGCAATGCATCACCAAAGCCTTTGCGGTTATTTAAATGCTTATTATCTATCGTTCGCTTTTCTCTTTATCCATAAAACTCATATCGTTATTTTTCCTCAAAGAGTTTTGTAAATGCAGAATATTGACAGATGATCTTCCTCCCTCTTTTTTCCATCACAGACCATACTCCTTTTACACCCATGTAACATTCCCGCCCTGAAAAAACGCTTCTGCAAAGGATATCATTTCTCTTGTTTCTCAATCCCCTTCATAAATGATGTGACTAACCAGTTTATACAGATTCAGCTATTTTCTTCCACATATATCAAAACCTGTCCATATTATATAATCATAATATATTTTTATTAAATACTCAGATATCCTTAGAAGTATCTTTATCGCCCACGCAAACCGAACTATTGAAAAATTAATTTTTCATTAAATAACTTAAACTAACTCCACATTATTCTTTTATTTTCTGCCTGCGTATATATTGCTCCAGGCTTTTTGGCACAATCCTGATCTGGTTTCCAAAACGGTATGCCTCTATCTCTCCTCTTTTAATCAGCCTCCGAACCGTCCCTGTGCTGATCGTAAGTTCACCAGCCGCCTGTTTTATTGACAGATAGGCTTCATATCCAGGTATCTGACTCATTTTTGATTCCTCCTTTCATTTGGTTAATTTTATGTTGCTGGTAAAATTTATAAGTATGACACACATGAACGTAATAGAAGATTTGGCATAAAAGTTGACTCATATATATACAAAATACTAAAAAAAGAGAGTGCAAAAAAAGGAGGAGTTAGACATGTATACTTTACAGGATTACGAAATAGAAGAAGAAAAAAATGCGGGCAGGAAAAATAACGGCTATTCCATCCATACTTTTGAAGTTGTGATTCCACTACTAAATCAGGACGCTTTTATAAAATACAAATCCTTACTGGAAAACCGCTGCACAAAGCAGGACGCCAGGTCCGGATACCATAACCAGCATTATTACATGTGCCTAAAAAAACGCTTAACTCATGCATTTGCAAACCATTATACTTGTTTTGACAATGAAGATTTGTTCCGGCTTGGAATATCCAACCTTTGCCTTATGAAAGGAAAATATATTACCCCCGATTATCAAGCAAACACTGGCAAGATGTTCATTTCCTTTCAGGTAAATCCGAGAATCCTGCTTGGGCACACGGAAAATAAATATATCTGTATCATACCTTGCAGCGAAATTGAACAGGTTATTCCTGCCTTATTTGCTACCTTACGGACTTTCGGGTTTGAAGATGACGTTTTAATAGCAACGGAAATAAAAAGGCTGGACTTATGCGCCAATATCCGCCTGAAAGACCAGCCAGCCGCAGAACGCTACTTAAAACTGATGCGCAAAGGAGGGCATTACAGGGGGCTTAACACAAAAGAAATGCCGTTAGATCCAGTTTCACACCGCCATAAACACCCTGGAAATGAAGTTCGTTATGTCAATGGGTCATATTCCCGCAACGGGATTCGGGAAACGCTGTCCATTTACCTAAAATATCCACAAATGCAGGAAAGAAGCTACCTTTACGATGCAGGCGAGATTGAACAGGCAAAAGGACAGGTGAGGTTTGAACTTCGGGTGAAGGCTCCAAAACTCCGCTATCTGAAAAAAAAGTACGCCCGCCCTACTTCCATCCAACTCCTTGACGCAGTACAGGACATCGGCATTGACATTTTAGGCGCCTATTTAGGCGGAATCTATGGTACAGGGAAATTTGTAAAAACCAGCCATGCAATTGAGCTTGTGAAACAGACCAACTGCCATCATAAACAGGTAAAGGGCATAATGTCACAAATCATCCGACAGGCACGCAAAACCGACATTGCAGAAGCATTTCATATTCTTCCGCCCCAGCAACGGTATATGTTCAAAACCTATTTTAACCGGCTGGGAATTTCGCCTGTCACTTTTCCAGACTCATGGGAAGAAGAAGCCTTTGAAAACCCTGCCACCTATATTCTGAATAATAATGTAAACGAACGCAAACAACCTTATCCTTCCTGATTTTTATAACAAGGCAGTAATACTCATAAGCCTCCATAGGCTGAAAAAATTAACCAGGTTTTGGAAAGGAGAAAGCAATGTACCAGCATAAATATGAGGAATTTTACATGAGCGTAAATGAATTTTGTGAACGGCTACAGATCAGCTCTTCCACTGCATACCGGATGATTAAAAGCCAGCAGATCCCGGCAGTTAAGTTTGGAAGACGGTATAAAATTCCACGTAGCATATTTGAAAAAATCAACCCAAGGTATCTATAAAAATCATTTGAAAATTTACAAAAAATGGTTTCGCAGGCATTTAAAATATATATTAATCCTCTGTACTAATAAAAACCAACACAAAAAGGAGGATTCAAAAATGGCAGCAAATGTGGAAACGATGTTTTATACACGTGAAAAACCGTGGCACGGACTGGGCGTACAAGTAGATGATGCGCCGACGTCAGAGGATGCCTTATGGCTTGCCGGGCTGGGATGGAAAGTGCTACAGAAAGAAATCTATACCGAAGGGAGGATTCAAATTCCTGGCTATAAGGCGAATGTCCGGGATACAGACGGCAGGGTGCTCGGAGTCGTGACTGACCGTTACAAAGTCATACAAAACGAAGAGGCATTTGCCTTTACGGATGCGCTACTTGGAAAAGGCGTGCGCTATGAAACCGCAGGCTCCTTACAGGACGGGAAAAAAGTATGGCTGCTGGCAAGGCTTCCAAAGGAATATCGGATTGCGGGCGAACGCATCTGCCCATACCTTGTATTCAGCAATACGCATGACGGCTCCGGCGCTGTCAGGGTTGCGATAACACCAATACGGGTTGTATGCAATAACACCCTTAACCTTGCGCTGCAAACTGCCAAGCGGAGCTGGAGCATGATCCATACAGGGAATATTAAAGGCAAGGTACAGGAAGCGTCAGATACGCTCCTGCGGGCTGAGGACTATATGGAACAGCTTGGCAAAGAGTTTAAATCATTAAGAAAAATCACACTTTCCGACCGGCAGGTAAAAGAATACATTGAAATCCTTTTACCGATGGAGGAAACCCCTACACCAGCACAAGGCAGGAATACCTTAAGACTTCGTAGGGACATGGAACAGCGCTATTACAATGCGCCAGATTTACAGGATACCGGCAAGAACGCCTACCGCTTTATCAACGCCGTGTCGGATTTTGCCACCCACAGCAGCCCGCTGCGCAAGACGGCAAATTATAACGAAAACCTGTTCAACCGCACCGTGGACGGCAACCCGTTGATTGACCGTGCTTACCAGCTTGTAAAAACTGCTTGACCTGCCACGATAAAAACAATCCGAAAACGGGGAGCGGAGGAAAAATATATGCACGATTTGAAAGAAAACATTTACAGACTATTTTCTAATCCCTGTACGGGAAAACGCGTCAGCATAGTAAAATTGCAGATGACACGTATAAGCGAATACCTGTATGGGGAAGAAAAATTACGGGATACGCAAACCGTAGCAGACATGATAAAACAAATTTTTGCAAAGGCAGACAGAGAAGTTATGGCAGTTATGAGTGTAAGCTGCCGCATGGAGCCGCTTGCAATTGAAATTGTTGCAGTCGGCGGGTTAAACTGCTGCCATATAGACATACGCAGCTTATTTAAGCACGCAATCTTAAGCAATGCAAACGCTATCTTTTGTTTCCACAACCATCCAGGAGGCGACCCTGCACCAGGCAGGGACGACCAGGAAGCGACAGAAAAAATCCGCAAAGCGGGAGAGCTTCTCGAAATCCTCCTGATAGACCACATCATTATCGGAAACGGACGCTATTACAGTTTTCGCAGAAACAAAGTATGCAGTTTCTAAATGCAGAAAGAGAGGAAACCAGCATGATGGAAAAAACACCAACAGCCGGAATGGAAACTGCCGAATGGCTGCGGCTTAGAAAAACAGGGATTGGCGGCTCAGACGCGGGCGCCATATGCGGACTGGACCCATACAAAAACCAGATGAAGGTATTTTATGATAAGACATCGGATGAAGCAGAAGAAACTTCCAGTGAAGCCACGCGCATCGGGCATGATCTGGAGGATTATGTGGCAAAGCGGTTTACGGAAGCGACCGGTTTAAAGGTAAGGCGTTCCAACTATATGTACCGCAGCGTAGAACACCCATTTATGATCGCAGATGTGGATCGCCTTGTCATCGGCGAGGATGCAGGGCTGGAATGCAAAACAACAAGTGCATACAATGCTGACAAGTGGAAAGACGGGAACATCCCGCTCCATTACGTCATGCAATGTTATCATTATATGTCGGTAACCAGCAAACGGACATGGTATCTCGCCGCCGTGATTCTTGGGCGGGAATTTACTTATCGAAAGCTCACCTGGGATGATGCGCTAATCGCGGGGCTGATCGAGGTAGAAAAGAATTTCTGGAATGGACATGTTATACCTGGCATCCTTCCGAAACCTGATGGCTCCAAAATATGCGATGAAGTCCTGGCGCGTTACTTCCATACAGCCAAAATTAAAGCGCCGTTAGAACTCGTAGGATTTGACGACAAATTAAAACGCAGAGAAGATATTCTTACCACAATCAAAAAACTGGAGAAGGAGCAAAACCAGATCGAACAGGAAGTCAAGCTGTTTATGAAAGACCATGAAAAAGCGGCAAGCAGCAAATACCAAATCACATGGGGAAACGTATCTTCGGTACGGCTGGATGCAAAACGCATCAAAGAAGAACAGCCCGAACTATATCAGAATTATACAAAAGCATCCAGTTCCAGGCGCTTCCAGGTGAAGGCAGCATAAACAAGCAATATTCCAGGCACAGGCAGGAAATCAAAAAGAAAGGAAGTGGCTTTTCATGGAGAAAAAAATACGTCTGCTACGTGCAGATGAAATTGAATGCAGGGCATCGTCTGTAAGCGAAAAAGGCGTCATCCTGCTGCTTTACAAAGACGCAAGGGTGGATCAACGAATTTTGGATGAAACCTTCGGCTTGTTCGGCTGGAAGCGCAGCCACCAATGCATGGACGGAAACCTGTACTGCACCGTAGAAGTCTATGACAAGGAAAACGGCTGCTGGGTCGCAAAGCAGGACGTCGGTACCGTTGGAAACTATGAAAAAGAAAAATCGCAGGCATCTGACAGCTTTAAGCGGGCGTGCTTTAACTGGGGTATTGGGCGTGAATTATACAGCGCGCCGTTTATCTGGGTACCCGCAAAAGACACGCAAATCCAGAAGAAAGACGGAAAACCATACTGCTATGACCGTTTTTCCGTATCCACCATTGCTTATAACGATCACCGCGAAATCTCTATGCTTATGATCGTCAATGATTCTCAAAACGGGAAAAACGTATATGAATTTTATGCTAAAGGCAAACAAAACCAACACTCACAGGTACAGGAAGGCATTACCGAGCAACAGGTGCATTCGTTCCAGTCAGAGCTGCAGCGCACAGGTGTCGACATGGATACGGTAAAAAACAGGTACGGTTTTGACAAGCCGCAGCATATGACAGAGGAATTGTACAACAGAGTCATGAAGGCACTTGGCAAAACCAAATCAGCAGGAAGCGCTGCATAACGAAAGGAGGCTTCACAGCATGAGAAAAACAGGAAGTTTAGAAGGGAAAACCGTTGTCGTTACCGGAAAACTGAACTATTTTACAAGAAATCAGGCACATGACAGGATCAGGGAGCTGGGCGGCATCCCGAAAAACAGCATCAGCCAGAATACGGATTGCCTGATCTGCGGCACAAAAGCCGGAAACAAACTGGCAAAGGCACAGTCTTTTGGTGTCAAAATCATCTCAGAAAAAGAGTTCCTCGCAATCCAAAAAACTGCATAACATAAGATTCAGCAGGCGCCGGAAAGATGCCAGCCTGGCGTCTGCCAGATGAAGAAAAGGAGACAGAACCTATGAATTACCAAGAATTTTTAAATGCACTGACCGAAACAATACAAAGAAAGCTGGGCAACAGCTATATCGTAAAGTGCCTGCCAATTCTCAAAAATAACAGCGTTATCCACCAGTCTGTTATCATTTTTGACCAAGTACACAATACATCCCCATGTTTCCCTACGGAAAGCTATTTTGAATTATGCCATTGCCCGAATGACATCAATGCCATTGCAGAGGACATCCTAAGGGCATACCGTCAGGAAGCCTGCCAGGATTTTACTGCAAAATGGACGCTGGACAAGGATGTAATACTGAGCCGTGTTGTATTCAAAATGGTAAGCACAGCGAAAAACAAAGAACTCCTTAAAACTATCCCTCATAAGGACATAAGCACACTAAGCCTTTCCCTGCTGCCTTACCTTCTGATCGACAGAGAGAACGGGCAACATGCAACGGCTCTTCTTTACAACCGACACATAGAAATGTGTGACATACCTGAGCAAGAACTGTTTTCACACGCATGGAATAATACCGCCTCACTTCTTGGACATACCATAAGCAGCATAGAAAACCTTGTTGCCAGCTATTCAGAAGGGCAGCATTTGCCAGAAGGCACGCATGACTCAAAACACTTTCCTTCTATGTATGTAATTACAAACAAATTGAATCTATACGGTTCTGTATGTGTCCTGTTCCCACAAGTACAAGACACACTTTCACAGCAATTTGGCTCTGATTTCTATATCCTTCCGAGTTCTGTGCATGAAACCATTGCCATTCCTGCCGAAAGCTTCGATCAATGCCAGGCGAACAACCTGAAAGAAATCGTCACAAAAATAAACCACTCTGTATTGTCTTGTGAAGAAATATTGACAAACAACGTGTATTATTACAGCAGACAAGAGCATAAGCTACTCCCTGCTGCATAACGACGCCTGAACATAATTTTCCAAAAGCTAATTACATAAAAAATCAAAGGAGTACAAATCTATGAAAAAAATAATTATTCATATCATCATCACCATTCTTGCACCTTAATATTATACAAAAGGCATAAAGACACAGTTTTTATGCCTTTTTATCAAACCTCTTCTTTTATCCGAACTTTTTATTTCGTTTCCTAATACTACCTTATTCACCTGCCTTTTTTATTTCGTTTTCTGTACTGCCCTGTTCACCGCCTCTTTTATATCGTTTTCTGTACTACCTATACCTGCATTTCATTCTTATTCTAGCATCAAGCCATATTCTCTTGGACTATTTCAGTCATACATTTACAAATTCCCTTCTTACCTCCACCTTTCCAATTTTTTATTCTCGTTTTGCTTCCCTATGGCGCCAGTCTATTGGCATCCATTCATATTTGCACCCATTTCTTCAAGGAGTGCCTATAAAAGCATCTTTTCATGCCTTCCACATTAATGCGAACCTTTCTCCTATAGCCGCATCTAAAATTCTATAAGATTTTTGTGCTTCACTGCACACTTATACCTGCCTCTACGGGGCAGTTTTCTTTTCCCATTTTTACTATTCCGCTGATATCCAAAATCAAGCTTCTGATAGATTATTAATAGCAATTATATGTGCATTAAAGCGCGGTAAATCGCAAAATATGTCGATAATCTTCCACTTTTTTATGATTAGAAATATTTCCCAAATATAGAATTTAAGATCAGCAAAATAACGAGCAATGCAAAAGACATATATTCTGTAAAGGGCGTTGCCAATAGCAAAAACATTGCCGCCAACGCTTTACCTGTTACTGGCAGTTTACACCATAAAAGAAATATTACCATTATACCAACGACAAACAATATCCACATCTCTGAGCCTCCCCGTTTATCCTGTATTTTCTAGCCACGCTTCATACTCCCTGCCTGCATAAAACACTGTAAATATTCACAAAAGGTAGGTAATTTAAGAACTGGCAAAACTGTGCCGCATTGCTGAAAGACAATGTAAAAACATCTTCTTTACCACAATCGCTTTCTCCATTGTATTCTATTGGAAAACCCAGCCCCTTTTTTGCAACTGCCAGCAAAGCCTCATTTCCATATTCATACCTTTTGTCCATTCCAAAAGATACTTCACCAGGTACGTTATGTCCCGGCAAAGCAATCCTGCTGCCCTCAGCAAATACATGATTTACTTCATACGAATCAAAAAAGTCATGATCCAGAACCGTATCTAAATAGCTGAGCATCATACAATATGGCATTTGTGCCTTCTTTCTGAAACTGCACTGCCTGTAATCTAAGGCGTACCCTCCCTGTTTCCCTGTCTTTTTAAGAAACGGACTGGTAAATCTTGCAAAAAATCTTTCAATTGCTTCTTTTTCACTGATACTTTCAATGCTTGATTTCAATGCCGGGGCTATGGACGGATAACGGATCGCGCTTGCGAAATCTCTACACTCCTTTGTTATATGCGCATTGAAGGAAAGAACCATTTCATGGGCATCATCATAACTTTTTGCGTACATATGCCAGTCAAATCCTTCGTTTTGAGTTTCTATCTCATACATTTGATACATGTTGCACCTTCCTTTCCTTACAGTCGCATTTGTCAGTTTATGTATTACACATTTCTTTTTCTATTCTGGCTGACAGCTTGCTGAGAAAGCATACGGTCTGGTTCACTCATAACAGACTGTGCAAATTCCAGCGCCCGTAAAATATTAAGAGCGTTATCCTGCCCTTTTTCATTTAACATCAAAAAAAGAGTATTTAATTCTGCTACTTTTTTTGCCATTTCATTATCACGCGTCATAACCACACCCCTCCATTTCCTTTGTGTGTTTGCAACACAATATAGCATAGCGAGAAAGAGTTGTCAACACTTCCCGTGAATCATTTTTGTGTTGACAACGTGTATCTTGTATTGTAATATAAAATAATCTTAAGGATGAAGGAGGAAAACCCGTGTCTGTCAGAGTAAAAGATGTCCGCGAAGCACTCCATCTTTCTCAAAAAGAATTTGGCGAAAAACTAGGCGTTAGTCGTGACGTAATAAGCAATATAGAATATGGGCGTGTCCAACCAAAAGACCTGCTCCTGCGCCATATGTGTGAGCTTTACAAAGTAAACGAGCAATGGCTGCAAACGGGAGAAGGCGAAATGTTTGTCGAAACATTAGAAGAAACCGGAAAATTTGAAGAAGCCTTGAATATATTTAAAGCTTTGCGTCCAGAATTTCAAGATTATGCATTACAGCAGATTAGAAATCTTTCTGTTCTTCAAGAAAAATGTATCCCGCATACTTAGCGGAAAATTTATAACATAAATTCCTTTTATGCTGTCAAGGTCATACTCTCCAAACTGAAACATTCGTATACAGGCACAAAACAGCATACGTTTTATGCCTGTATATGCCAATTCACTTTCTAGCCAGTAAAACTCCTTGTTATTTTTAAAGACCCTCTTAATATTTTCATTCTTTTCATTCAAAATTTTGTATATTAAAAACCTAAAGAATGTTTTTATAATTTTTCTCAGCAACATAGCGTATGATCGCAAAAAATATTAAATCTTCCTAAGATATAATTAAAATATATATTAATTATTAGTATAAGTCTATGCCGCCAGTTAGAAAGCCGCTTAATCTAAAAATCGTGACATACACTGGTCGCAGAAAAAGGATGAAAGGCAAAATACTTCTTTTCATCCTTAGAATATAATTATATGGAGGATTGAAATGGACAAAATATTTATGGAAGAATACTTTAATTTAAAGTACGCAGATACGTTTCTTACTCATGCATTAGGAAAAAATGAACACTGCAAGAATCTTTATACACAAATGATGGAGCTTATGGGCAGGGCAGAATCAGCTATGCGAAACATGGGTGATGAATACCTGATGCTGAACAGGGAGCTGTTCGTGTCAAACAGCGAATTTCAAGAATGCCTGGTACAGCTTGCATACTTACAAGGAGCAGAAGACCGTGAAAAAATGCTGCGTTAGCAGCTTTAACGGCAGTTTACGGATTCCATCAATTCCAGAAACGCCTTTTTCTGTACGGCAGAAAGCAGTTCCCACCTGTCCAGCAGTTTTCGCTGGTCAGGGGTGATTTCTGCCATTGCGCTGTCTTCTGCAAGAAATTGTGCCATTGTCATATCAAAAGCATTACATATTTTTTCCAAAGACAAAAGCGATGGCAACATTTTCTTTCGGCGCCAGGAAGAAATTGTAGACTGAGGGATTTCAGCCCTTAATGCCAACTGGTATTCCGTCCAGCCGCGTGATTCCTGTAATTTCTCTATTCGTTCAAGAATATCAATCATTCTATCGCCTCCCTAAACACTTTGGTTCTCATTATAATTTGAATTTTTATTGAAATTTAATGTGGATTATCGTATAATTTATACGACAAATACTATTAACTTATAGAAAGCCGTATTAATAACGTTTTCGTTATTTCACACTACCGCTCGCATTAACTTTAACGATAAGGAGACAGGTTATGAAAGAATTTCAGATTTTAGGAAATAAAATCACGTTTTCAACTGCAAGGGTTAATTACTTCCTAATTACAATGAAATACCGTAATATCGCGGAAAATGCTCGCCAACAATTAAGCAGCCAGTATGCCCGGCTTGGAAATATAAGCAATGTTGTCCAAAAGTTAGAACAAGACGCAGCCGACATCTTTATGGAAGCAGTAAAGGATTCTGTAGATTACATACAGCAGAACGACATATATACCATTGATTATGAAGGGCTTTTAAGCCAATGCACTGAATATTTTACTGAGTATTTTGGCACAGTTTTTGAAAATGTTTGCGATCAATATGAAGAAATCATTGATGCGCAAATAGAAGCTGTAGAGTACAGGAAAATGCGTAAAAACAACCGCGCCAGATTCACCGGCTATGGATATGGGATTAGCGGCGCCATTTCGGCAAGTATTAAATCAGGCGCTATGAATATGGCAACAGGCATCGGGCATTCCCTGTTTAATTCCGTTGGAAACACTGGTTCTGAGATATGTTCAACCGTAAAGCAATCTGCCTTATACCGCGACCAAAGCGTAAAAAACTGCCTAATGAACGGTATTTTTCTTGCAGTATACCAAATTTGCGATAAGGTAATGGAAATTATTACTGCAAACACTGATATTGCATATGAAACAATTTCTAAAAGCGAGGCTTCACAAGCACAGTCATTAACTAATAATATTCTGCAAAATAAAATACCAGAAAACAAAATGTGCAGCGCAATCATCCAGGCGCTCACATACACTCCGCAGAATAAAGAACTGCTGCAATACGCCATTATAACCTACGGAGATGCAGATTGCAGCATTGAGCAAATGGGCATATTTTTCGGATATGACTTAAAACCATTAAAAACAGCCCAGATTAAAAAGATATTCGGTGACATCGAGCAGAAGAATTACGAAACAGAAGACGCCTTGCTAACAGAAAAGGAAGCTGTACTTCAAAAATGCGCAGAGTATGGCATTACAGCAGATTCCTACTTATCCATTTTTGACGCAAAGTGGCAGAAAATCGACCAGGCACTTAGAACTGTAGAAGGAATTGAATACGAAACAAGGGAAATTGCCAGAAATATCGAAAAAGATATAGAGACATTTTATACACAATGCGAACAATTCGATTGGGATGCTGTCAATCTCCTTGATGAAAATTGTCGCGCCTCCTATGAAGCAGAAATCAACAGCATCGAATATCTTGAAAAAGAAGCTTTTACCATACAGATACCCAAACGGCTGAGCGAGTTATGGAAACCTTATCTGTACAAACAGGAAATTATACAACAGCTTTCCAATCCGGAAACTTTTCTGAAATGCTTTCAGGAAATAATCATAAAACAGCCTTTATACCAACCATTGAAAAACAAAGTTCATTTCTATGATTTTGCTGGAAATAAAAAAAATAAAGCGCCTGCATTCACTCCCGAAGATGGAATCGGCTTGCTTTTTATTGACCAAACGCTGTTGGGCGGATGCCAAAAGGGAACTGTACTTACGACAAGGAAGTTAATTGAATATGATAAGAAAAAAGACCAGCGTCTGCCTCTAACAGATCTTACACTTATAAAACCAGAAAACAACGGTTTTTCAGTCCTGTGTAATGAAAAGGGAACCGTCCTGACATTAGGCTCTCCAACCTACCTGCCAGATAAAAGCAAACAGGAATATGCTGATCTATTGACTTCCTTGGTATCTGGTATTTGCCGGACAGATATTGTTCCTATAGAGAACGAGCTATCTGCTTTCATCAATTCTAAGCAAAATGATACAAGCAATCCAGATCACAATGAAAATGCCGCTCCATCAGGACAGGGCAATACTATAGACAAACTTGTAAGCATTGTAACAAAAGCCATATCATCTAATACACAACCTGAGATAACCGCAAATACCATGCTGCCAGATAAACAAGTTCATTCAGAAAATGATATTATGCCGCCAAATATACAGGAAAATAACCAAACAGATTTCCCATCGGCAAATAAACGGATTGGCACTATTGAAGAACCATTTGAATTTGAGACAGAAGTGCAAATAACATGCAAAAATTGTGGGAAGCTGCTCCTAAAAGGAAAAAAATTTTGCAGCCAGTGCGGAACACCTGTAGGAAATGGACGGAGCAGCTACTTGGCTGAAAGCACGAAATGTCCAACATGCGGAAACAATGTAAACGCAAATAAAAAATTTTGCAGCCAATGCGGGACAAAGATCAAATAGGAGGAAACTTATATATGAGCAAACTATGTATCAAATGCGGCGCAGAATTAGAGGACCAAGCCATATTTTGTGATGAATGCGGCGCTAAGCAGGAAACCATTACAAACAAATCAGAAGAACCGTTAACCCAACGCCAGCTAAATGAACAAAAAAACAACATGAAACAGTCCGGCATGGGAATTGTGTCTTTTATCCTAGGCATTATTAGCGTAATGACTTTTGGCGTCTTTTTCCTGCCAGAAATCCTAGGCATTATCTTTGGTATACTCGGCAGGCAGGATAAAACAAAGAAAACGGGGATGGCAACTACAGGATTTGTCTTATCACTTTTGGCAGTCGTAATGTGGCTTTTTTTGTTTTGGGCAGCCTAAATTATCACAAATATAAACTACTACATTTTTTAATAAATCCATATTTCTTTTCACTGAATTTAATAGCTGATTTCTGTAGTAAAAAGAATCTTGTTTATAATAAAGCAAGGTTCTTTTTTTGACATAAGTTGTAAAATTGGAAATTATCCTTTAATATAAGGTAGATAATGTATTAGGTAGTACATTTCCTACCTCATATATTAAATATATTTTATTAGGAGATTAAAACTAATGGCTTCAAAATTTAAAGAATTACTAGAAAAACTGCATTTTTCTGAAAAAGCAAAAAATATCTATTCCTATTATAATGAGAAGTCTTATTTTAGATTCAATGCTGTTAAAGATCCGGATAAATTAATGGAAGAGCTTTATAGCACGTCCCGTTTCTTTGTTGGTGGAACTATCCAAACAATTAAAGATCATTATGCAAAAAATGATTGGCTTGAAAATTTCAAGATTTTTAAAGATTTACTGGACTTATGGGAAAAAAAAGACACGGAACCTCAAGATTATCTTATATATTACAAAACGACTGAAATATTACTGCATTTAATCCCTGTCATTACAGAAAACGGCATATTAATGACTAAGGAACAGTACAAAAACGCGAGATCTGTAATATGTAAGGAAATAATTAATTATTGCAAAGAAAATGAATATGTTATAAAGTCTCCCATATTGCAGGGGATCAAAGAATATACGCACTTTAAAGATGCTCTGGAACATCTACTGGATTTATTTAATGACGAAAACCTTAATAAAGATCTGGAACCGTCACTAATGCTTGTCTACGAAGAGCTTTTAAATTCTTTTATTAAACAAATAGAAGACACTACGCGTTTTTTAAATGAGGAAAAAATAATGGATGCGTTTTATCACAATCCAGATGACTTGTCAATGAAAAATTCATCAAAAAACTAACAAATATTTTTTCTAAAATATGTAAGTATCACCCTGTCTTCACCAATGCATTTTCCCCAACGTCATTATATAATGCATCTATATCAAAAAACTAACTATGATGAAAGCGAGGAAAATAAGATGGAGAAGAAAGGGTGTACCATATTTGAATCTCAATTAATATCTGCTTTTGAATCCGGACCATTTACCCTAACTCTTTTGAGCAATACCTTGGCAGTTATCAAACCAGACCTTATGAAAAATGGATTCAAGGACTTCCCTGTTCTAACATTAACAGGCAAACCTGGTTCGGGGAAAACAACTATTGCACGCGCATGTACACCAAATAATGTCAAGGAATTTTCATTTACAGACAAAGTATCTGCCGTAAAAAAAGAACTGCTGAATATTACAGATACCTATGTTCTGTTAGATGATTTTGCTGCTTTTGTTTCCCATGCTGCAAGAGAAAAAGCTTATACTTTTTTAGATGAAGTCGCCCGCTTGAGTTACAGTGGTATCATGCCATTATTAATTATTACGGCAGAAGAAAAAGCTCTTGCACGTATCACAGGATCTTGCAAGGAACGTTTATTAGAATTACAAGTAAATAATGTACTGAATGATAAGAAACTTAAAGATATTTTAGATTACTTAATGAACAAAAAATACTTACTGAATGAAATTTTCAGTGAGTTTGCACAATGGTATGAAAAAAACAGGCAAAATTATAATTATAAAAATCTGTTAAGGGTTTTTCGAGAAAAAAATATAGGTAAAAATCCCCGAAGCATAAGCTTGTTTTTTGCATATTATGCATCCAGGCTTGTTTTTTGCGAATTTGCAGAAAACATCTATCATGTTACTGTTTCTAAAAATAAAATAGAAAAAACTTATATGAGAGCCTGGGAAAAAAGGGAAACCAGCACGTTAAGCAGAGAAACGCTTGTGCAAAAATTATTTCAATTATTAATTACAGACCAGGCATTTTCTCCTATAAAGCCAAAAGAAGCAGAGCTTTGTGAAGCTATGTGTATGGGAACCTGCTATTACAAGAGTGAATCTTTTCCTCGGTACTGTCCATCAGATTGTGTAGAAATGCCTATAGGATTTTATTATAATCCACAAGATCTAATACTCAGTAACGAAAACTCTTCCGTCATATTAATAGAAAATACAGAATATTTATATGGATACCCAAAATATTGCAATACAAATACGCCACTCATGATTATTAGAGATGATGCACTTTTAAGCTTTATGAATACTGAACTGCATAAACTATGCAGCGAAAATAAAATACATTTACGACCCTTTGGACCAAAAGAACTGCACCAAATACTGTTTGCATTAAATATGTGCATGTATCATTACATCAGCAATAAACATAAGACGTACACCTTTAAATATCACAGCGTTTCAGAGTCAGACATTTCCATAATGGTCATTCGTTTAACAGACTGCCAATTTAAAGAATTAACCAAAAGAGCAAAAGCACCTACGCGTATGCCTTTCTTGAAATGGGAAGTGACTAACTTCTATCATCACTTGACAGATATGTACAGGTCTATTCATGCAATGTCAGGTGAGATCGGAGTATAAACAATCTGGCAAAATCAAATTGCCAGCTATTTTAAATATATATTAACCTATTAATATAGAATATTGAGGATGAAAATCGTTCATGCTTTCATCCTCAAAAAGAAGGAGGCGTACCTATGTTTGATACATTTACAGATATCGTAAATGTCAATGAAGTATGTAAAATGCTGCACATATCCAAAAATACCGTCTATGCTCTTATTCAATCAGGCGAGCTTCCTGCAAAACGCATTGGACGTATTTATCGGATTCGTAAAGCGGATGTTATCTTATTTTGTTCAACATCATGACAAATGCCGGAGGATGTGCTAATATTATTATAGCACGCCCGCTTATTGAAAGGAGAGATATAACGTGACGGGCATACTGATAACCAAACAAAATACTTCCGGGCAAAGCTACTATTATGTCAAGCTTAGTTATAAAGACCCCATATCTCATAAATGGCGACAAAAAATGATATCTACGCACCTTGAAGTAAAAGGAAATAAACGCAAAGCAGAAGCTATGAAAAATGAAGCTATCGTCAATTTTTCGTACCTGGAAAGCTTGCCAAAAGAGTACCAGGCAGATATTGACCCTAATATTACCTTATGTGATTATTTGGATCAGTGGTTATCTCGGAAAAAGAACGAATTAGAACGTTCAACCTACGAATCCTATGCATACAGATCTTCACAAATTTTCAATTACTTCAAGGTCACAGATCCCCGGCTAAAAGATGTAACAGCCGGCACTATAGACAAATTTATAACGTATCTGCTCCAATATGGAAAAACCAACCGAAAAACATCTGTAAAAGAACCTCTTGCAGTTCGTACGGTACGTTCCATTAAAAGCATACTGTTATCTGTCTACAACCAAGCTGCCATAGATGGACTGGTTACAACCAATCCGGTAACTTTAGTATCCGTGCATGGGAAAAAAAATAAAGATTACCAAGAGAATATGCTATTTTTAACAGAATCTGAATGTAAAGACTTAATGGATTTCCTCGCCAGTGATAAAACTTCACATTTTTACAAATTGGTTCCTATTTGCTTTTTCGGCATTTATTATGGACTGCGCCGTTCTGAAATTCTTGGATTGAAATGGGACGCCATTGATTATGTCAAAAAGACGCTTTGTATCCAACATACGGTTGTAAGAGTAAAGACCACCGAAGCAAAAGACTCTACAAAAACCATAAACAGTTATCGGACACTTGCACTCTTTCCAACAGCCGAACAGTGCCTTGCCAGGATAAAAGCCGAACAGAATGCAAACCGGAAGTTCTTTGGGGATTCTTACTTTGAAAGCGATTATATATTCACATGGGAAGATGGAAAGCCATATGGACCTGATTATATCTCGAAACTGTTCTGTAAGGCTACAAAAGCTTATGGACGCCCCGAAATCACATTACATAAACTACGCCATACCTGCGCATCTCTTCTGATTAACAAAGGCTGGGATGTAAAAAAGCTGCAATACTGGCTCGGACATTCAGACACCAGTACAACACTAAACATATACAGCCACTTTAATAAAGAACGGATGAATGAGATGCCAGATGACTTAGAGCAGCTCTCGGAATCATGCAATAATCTGTTTCAATAGGTTTTGTAGAACTTTTTGTAGAACTGACCAAAATCACAAGACAAGTTTGCTAACTACAAAACAAAAAAAGAACCGGAAACCCTTTATCTAAGCGGTTTCCGGTGCCCCTGCCAAGAATCGATGCGACAGGATTTGAACCTGCGGCCTCTGCGTCCCGAACGCAGCGCTCTACCAAACTGAGCCACGCATCGATCATAATTCAATGTGATACAATTTAAAAAAGCACTAAACTTATCACCTGAATTATGTTACCATACAAACCATTATTTGTCCAGTAATTTTTTATAATTTTTCAAACTTTTTTCAAATATTCCAGCCTCTGTATAACTCCTGCCTTTTCTCTGTCTTCAATAATCACTTATTCAGAAAAATCCTGATCTACTCCTTTTTGCTCGATATACGGGATAAAGCTCATTGGCGTCGTGTTTTCATGGATTGACGACATGTAATTTTGCCAGATATGCCCTGGATAGGTGGAGCCGTTTAGCCCTGGCAGTGTTTCGGGCTGGTCATAGCCGACCCAGATGCTTGTTGTGTAATAGCGGGTGTAGCCTGCGAACCAGCCGTCTTTGTTGTCGTTTGTCGTTCCGGTTTTGCCTGCGCAGGGCATATCGCCAAGCCCTAAGCCTCTGGCTGTGCCTTCGGTAAAGACGGTCTGTAGCATGTCGGTCATCATACGCGCAGCATTTGATTTGTATATGCGCGTGCCTTGCACCTGGTCTTTGTCAGCATTTTTCTTTTCCTCCTCTTCGTTCTCTGAGAGGTAGATGAGGTTTCCCTGTGTGTCTTCTATTTTGATAATGCAGGTCGGTTCGCGGTAGCAGCCGTCATTTTGCAGTGTCGCAAAGCCCGCTGCCATTTCTAACGGCGATACGCCGATCGTAAAGCCGCCCAGCGCGATTGGCAGCCTTTCATCTTCCGGGTCGAGCTTTGTAAAGTTCATTGCTTTTAAATAGGAAAGACCTGCTACCGGCGACAGCTCATCCAGCAGCTTCCAGGCAATGGTGTTTTTGGATCTCTTTACTGCATGGCGAATGGAAATCGTGCCTTCATACACGCCGTCTGTGTTGGAAGGGCCGTCTTCAATCGGTGTATCCGAAACCATTGTATCCGGCGTATAGCCGCGCTCTAGCATCGGCGTATAGACAAGCAGCGGCTTGATGGCACTGCCTGGCTGACGAAAGCTTTGATAGGCACGGTTAAAGGTGTAGCCTTCGAAATCCTGCGATCTGCCGCCTACGGCTGCCGTTACATATCCGGTAGTATTATCAATCGTTACTCCGGCGCCTTGCAGCTTGTATACCCCTTCGTCGTTTACATCCTGAAAACCATTCAGTCCGTTATCGATGGCTTCCTGTAATTTTGTCTGCTGCTTCATATTAATAGACGTATAGATCCGATAGCCGGACGTATACAGGCTGCTTTCGCATTCGCGGTATAATTTTCTATATTTACGATTATATTTTTTCTCTTCTTTTGATGAATCAAAGTAATACTGAAATTCAAATCCCTGCTGTTTCATTAATGCACGTACTGCGCAGTAATTGACAAACGTCTCTACATAATCATTCTTTTTTATGCCTTTTTTTCGTTTAAGCTTTATTTTTTCTGCTTTGGCATCTTTGGACGTTGCGAGCGATATTTCCCCCTGCTCATACATGGCTGTGAGCATCCGGTCGCGGCGTCCGATTGTATTTTTTTTATGATGCACCGGGTCGTACAGCGATGGATTATTCGGGATCGCGCATAAAAAAACGGTCTGTGACAGGTCGAGCTTGTCAATGCTTTTGCTGAAATATCCCTGAGCTGCCGCCTGGATGCCGTAGTAGCCGTTGCCAAAGTAAATATTATTTACATAAAATTCCATAATCTGATTTTTGGTATATTTCGCTTCCAGGTTGCGTGCAATAAAAATCTCCTCCATCTTTCTCTCCCACGTTACCTCGTTGCTCAAAAATATGGTGCGCGCAAGCTGCTGGGTGATAGTGCTGCCTCCCTGTGTTACTTCCCCATTGCGGAACATAGCGATTACGGCACGTAAGATCGCAAGATAATCGACCCCCTTGTGTTTATAAAATTTTCTGTCCTCCACAGAGACAAATGCCTTAATTACATTCTCAGGGATGTCTTTATATTCCAAATAATAAGAATCCTTTTCTCCCTTATATGCCTTAAGCAGCTTACCATCCGAACCGTATACCAGACCTGTCTCCCCTTTTCGAAAGATGCTTTTGTTGGATTTTGCCACCAAAAGGTCTGCATCCTCTTTTAACTGTGAGATCGTCTGGGCATATCCGCCTGCAAAATAATATCCTGTCCCTGCCACAAGCAGCAAAAGCAGTAAAAGCTGCAATTTAAAAAAAATCCAGAAGCCGCGGTATTTTTTTTTCGTTTTTTTCTGTTTTGCCATGTTCTCTTAATCCTCATTTTCTGTAAATGTATTCTGACTTTGCGTTTTCTGTCCGCACAATTTTACCAGATCAAATAACGGCAGTTCCAAAATTTCAACTGTCGCTTTGGACAACTATCACTATTTTACACATAAAGCAAAAATTTCTCAATAGTACAATATGGCATAAAACTATTTTATATTCCATTTTGCAATGGGCAATATTACTATCGATATTTTTGGCGTTTTTCAGATTTTATTCACAATTTACTGTTAGTATATGTTATAATTGAATACTGATTTTGCAAGTATCAACTACCATTTCACAGGAGGATTTATTTTGAAAAAAAAATTTGCAATCTTTTTGCTTGCTGCATGTATGCTGACGGCGTGCGGCACCAAAGCCCCGACTACGACAGGAAATCAACCAGTTGAAAATGCTGTCTATTCAGATGATTTTGTTTCCCTTGCCCCTTATACCGGATTAAAAGCGGAGAAAAAAAATTATATCGTGACAGAAAAAGCTGTGGAAGACAGGATTCACGAAGAGCTGATGGAGTTTGCAGAATATCGTTCCGTCGAACGCCCGGCAAAATCCGGCGATTATGTGCAGACCGACTTTAAAGCCTCCATCGACGGCTCTGTTGTCATGCAGGAGGAAAGCTATGATGTTACGCTTGGCGCACAGGAGTACGGAGAAGCATTTGATGAAAAGCTGACCGGCGTTTCTGTAAATGACGAACTGAGTTTTTCGCTGGACTATGACGATGATTTTATCGATGTGGAGTGGGCAGGCAAGACTGTCGATTTTGAAATCCGCATTACCGATATCCAGGAAGAGCTGCTGCCTGATCCTACGGACGCATTTATAAAAGAAAATACAAGCTATGGTTCCTACAAGGAATTTGCTGACGCTATGCGCACAAACGTTACGGACAGCTATGCGCAGGAAAGCACGCAGGAGCTTCAGGAAGCACTGCTCCAGCAGGTAATTGAGAATTCCAGTATTTTAAAATATACACAGGAAGACTATGACGCGGCGCGCGAACGGGTCAACAGTATTTATATGAGCTATCTGGATATTTTTGGCATGAATGACCTGGACGATGTGTACGAATTTCTGGATATGACCAAAGAAGACGTTGAAGAGGAAATACAGTCCTCGCTCTACCGGACGCTGATTGTAAATGCCATTATAAAAAATGAAAAGCTGACTGTCTCAGAAGATGAATACGAAGACGGTATCCGTTATTATATGGAACAAACCGGCGCAGAGTCCAAGGAAGAATTGCTGGAAACTTACGGCGAAGAGGAAATCCGCACAACGCTTTTAGAAGACCAGGCATTGAACTTTTTAGTCAATCATGCACAAATTACAGAAGTCGAGACAGAACATGACGATGCTTAACGTATTGCAAAGCCTGATCTGACAGCAATTAAACTACAACAAAATAAATTATAGCGTTATATAATACATCTTTTTAAGATCAACAGCCACATTGCCTTTCCGCCTTTTACTCACATATAATCGAACGGAATTGCATGTGGCTGCTTTGATTCCAGCATAAATTGATTTACAATTTAATTATCGCTCCCTTAATTTATTATTTTTAGTCTGCTGCGGATTACTGCTCCATCTGCCTGCCCAGAAATCCTGCGGCAGTCATTGCCAGCTTACTTTCTGTCTCACCCATTTTCGTTTTTTCGTCTTTGTTATAGAGAATCACCGACCCGATCGCATCCCCTTCGCAGATAATCGTGCTGATCGCCTGCGAAGCGTACTCGCCGTTATCATCCAGGGTCACCTTCACAAACTCACTTTCTTCCTTGCTTGCCACCATGCTGTTGCGGTCTTCGATCACACATTCCAGTTGATGGCTGATCGGTTTCCCTTCAAAATCCTTTTTGCCATTTCCTGAGGCTGCAATTACATGGTCGCGGTCGGTAATACATACCAGCATTCCTGTCGTCTGTGCCAATGATTCGGCATATTGTCCGGCAAATTCACTGAGTTCACCGATCGGAGAGTACTTTTTAAGGATAATCTCGCCTTCACGATCCGTAAAGATTTCCAGAGGATCGCCCTCACGAATCCGCAAAGTTCTTCTGATTTCTTTAGGGATGACGACGCGCCCCAAATCATCTATTCGTCTGACTATACCTGTTGCTTTCATATGAAAAATTCCTCCATTTACAGATTTTAACTTGATGCTGTTGTAGTATCTGTAAAATGCGGGCTTTTATACATAAGCACAAATCAGGGAATGCCGCCATTGCCGCTCTGTTATATGTTTCCAGTGTTTGTGCATGTTTATTTCTATTTTTTTTACTTCAAGCTCTGCTTCATTATCTCCAGATCCTGCTTTTCGCATTCATGCTGGCTGTAGCGTGCCTTTTCATAGAGCACAATCCGCGCCTGTATCTGTTTTTCCAGCTTTGTCGTCTCAGGCTCTTCTTGCGCCTGCCGCAATGCGCTCTCCCATTCCGTCGGTGTCCATGCGGGCTGCATCACCGACTTTGTCCCAAACTGACGCTGGATGCGTTTTTTATACAAGCGCCGGATTTTCTGGTTTATGCCTATTGGCGCCACGTGCTCTGTTTTCTGCCGCTTTCTGGCAATTCGTCCCTTATGCACCGGGGTTTTCCACAAAAACTCGCTTTCATCTGTCGTTTCCCTGTGCTGGTCGTAAAAGCGCTGATACATTTTATAGAGCAGCCTGCCAGCAAAATAGAGTATCCCTGCTGCCAGCAAAACCGTAAACGCTGTTAAAAAGATCTGTTCCAGCACCTGCGCCAGTGCAGACGTTTCTCCGGCTTCGGCAAAAGTCATCGAAGATTCCGTGTTTTGTTCCAAAAGACCCGTTTCCGGCTCTTTTCTGTCAGCAAGCCAGAGAATAAACAGGATCAACCCGCGGATCAATAACCGCAGCAGCTCACCTATACCATTGAATAATGTGCCGACGGGCAAATACGGCACAAAAAACATCCCTGCTGTTAAAAAGAAAATAAAAAATCCAAGCATCATACGGTTTAAATACTTAAGCTGCCCTGCCGGTAAATTTTTTATACTGTCATTTGTTTTTAAAAATGCAGTTGTACCTGATATATTTCGGTATGCAAAAAATAAAATCAGGAATAGAAAAGCTTCAAAAAAGCAGATCTGCATCGCAGCCTGCCGTTTTCCCTGCATGGCAGCAAGATACATCACAAAAAATACCAGATATGCGGCAGGCGGCGGGCATATTTCCTCCCATTCTCCCGAAAGCCGCTTGTAAACAGACGCTGCCGCCATCCCTAAAACAAAGATTGCTGTCAAAATCCGTGCTTCCTTGTCACTAAATAATAGTATAAAAACACCGCTTGTAAACGCATGAAAAAGTAAAAAAGCAAAAAAGTTGTTACATTTTATGCGGTATATAAAGAAAAGGATAAACGGCACATATAAAACCAGCAGTTTCAAGTCCATTAAGACACTTTTTTCCGATGAAAGATTGTACAGCACACATACTGCGCTATGGTACAGCAAGCCCTTCATAAGCAGTACCACTATATGATCCAGCATTTCATCACTCCACAATCCACGCAGCCATTTCCTCAATGTCATCCCCCCTGTCCTTCTGTTCTCATTCCACCTGTTCCATCTCCGTTCTCATTCCACCTGTTTCCATCTCCGTTTTCATTCCACCTGTTTCCATCTCCGTTCTCATTCCACCTGTTTCCATCTCCGTTCTCATTCCACCTGTTCCATCCACTCTCATTCTCCCTGTCCCATCTACTCTCATTCTCCTGTCCCATCTACTCTCATTCTCCCTGTCCCATCTACTCTCATTCTCCTGTCCCATCTACTCTCATTCTCCCTGTCCCATCCACTCTCATTCTCCCTGTCCCATCTACTCTCATTCTCCCTGTCCCATCTACTCTCATTCTCTCTGTCCCATCTACTCTCATTCTCTACGCTTCCTGCTCAACATCCCACCGCATTACCTGACATTCCTGATCTGATACTGCTTTTTGCTCCATCCAAGTGTACAGCGGCAGTATCCAGCAGCCTGCGCCTGCTTCTGCCGAAAGGCGTGCAAATGCCTGCCTGATACTTGCCCTCTGTGAGGATGATATCAGTACATAGAGCACATCACCTTTCTCGTTTATTAAGTTCTGTTTTATTAAATCACCAAATTCCTCCATCGGCTGTGACAAATCCAGCCTTGCCAGGTTTCGACGTATCTGTTTCAGATGATGCTGGTCTGCACCGGACTTAAGATGCAGCTCCTGTTTCGTGAGCAGGTCTTTCGCATTGCTGTATATTCCCACTGGTATTCCTTGTGTCAGAAGCATCTCAGACAGGCTGTTTGCGATGCGTATGCTTTCTTCTCTTAGCTGTGCGTATTCGATCATTGTTTCTGACTCCAGGTTCAGCAGCAGGCAAACCTCCTGCCGCACCGTATAGCCGTGCAGGTTGGTACGCAGCTCTCCGGTATGTGCCGTCGCTTTCCAATTTACATCGCGCATACTGTCATACGGCTGGTACGGGCGAATCCCCTGAAATTCAAACGGATCTTCATAGGTATACCGTCTTGTCAGGATATCCCCCATAATTTTCTGATATGGGATCATAAGACGCCTGGTATCTGTATGTCCTGGCAGGACATACAGCCATGTATTGCAAGGATACTCCTCCCGCAGATGCGTTTCCATAAATAAATCGGTTGAATCTACGGTTGCTTTTTCTATCGTATAATATCCACGGCGCTTTCCAAAGAATTTTAATCTTCTTGTAATTTTTTGATACATCATTGCCGAAAAGATATCACTTTTATAGCAGCGGTCGGTAACTGCAATATTTTCCTCCTGCCCAAAGTCCAGATGCCGATCTGCTTCAAACTTTACACGCAGCATTGGAAGCGGAAGCCATTTGCCGTTGCTGATCGTCTCACACAGCTCGCCTTCTTCCTGTTCCATAATTTCGTGCTGCGCAAACGAAATAGCAACTGTCAGATTCTGATTCCAGTATTTTTGATATAAAACCTTTTGGAGCAGCCAAATACAGGCTGCTCCAATCACAATATATATAATCTCCATATAATACTAACTCCTAACGCATTAATTTTGCCAAATATCGTCCGCCTGGTATAGATCTAAGCTCGTCTTCACTAAAGCAGCGAATCTGCAAAATCACAACCGCATAGACGGTTATTGCCGCTCCAAAAGCCATTAAGGAGACAATATATACATTTTCAAACGCTTCATAAAAGACACGGTATACAACAAAAGCTACTATCCCCATTGCGGCTGAGGCAAGCAGAGGTTTGATAAATGTGTTCCAATATTCCCAGCGATAGCCGACTTCTTTTGTAATGGCACGGCAGTTCAGCATACTGACGACAAGCGGAAAGAGCACATTGCAGATCACCAGCGCATAAACGTTTAAATCTGTCGCAACAAGCAAGATTCCTAATAAGACGATATGAACACCAAGTGAAATGGCAGAATGTATGACCGGAAGCCGCATAAAATTGTGTCCCTGCAAGATAGACGTCGTCAGCGTCGACAGTGCATAAAAAACGACTGCGCTTGAGCCTGTCATCAGCAGCATAATTGCCTGCGGCTGATAGGTAACAAGCCTTGGAAACAGCATTTTCATAATCGGCTCTGCCAATACAGCCAATCCGATGGCAGACGGAAATGCAATGACCATATTGACCTTGATTACCTGCGTAATCTTTTGATTGACTCCATGCGCATCGTTCTGCATCCTCGATAATACAATGCTTGGAAGCGTGGACGCCGCCATCGCTGTCGCAATCGCTACCGGCAGGTTCACTAATTGGTTGTACTGCGTATTGTACACCCCCTGCAAGGATGTAACGACCTGGTCTTTATACCCTTTAAGAGCCATCAGGTTGCCAAACATCAGGTCATCGATCGTGTAGCCAATCTGATAGATCGTCTGGCTTAGTATCACAGGTATAATTGTCAAAAATAAGCCCTGATAAATAGAAGCGCTGGATTCCAGCCGTTCTCCCGGATTTATTTTGTTCATATACCGCTTGCGGGTAGTGCCAAACAGGTACATAATAAACAAAAGCGCTGTCGCTGCTCCGGCAAGCGTACCGAGTGTGCCGCCGGCTGCGCTGTAAGAAGGCGCCTCTTTGGATGTCCCATACATATTCATAAACTGCCAGGTAGCAAATACACTGATCAGCGCATTGACTACCTGCTCTAAGATCTGAGAGACCGAAGTAGGCACCATATCTCCATGCCCCTGGAAATAGCCGCGGAACACACCAAGAAGCGCAACAATAAAGGTCGTCGGCGCCAAAACGCGCAGCGGCCTGTAGATTCCGGGCTTATGATACAGCGTCTCCATCACTCCTGCCCCAAAAAACAGCACATTCATCGCAATCATGCCGGCGATCAATCCATAGACAAGTGCACTGACCAATACCCTGCGCATATTCTGATATTCTGCTTTTGCGACCCTTGCCGATATCATTTTCGACACTGCAAGAGGCAGGCTGTAAGAGGAAATCGTTAATGCAATGCCATAGATTCCAAATGCGACTGAGTAAAGCCCGTTTCCCTCTTCCCCCATCATATTTCCCATCGGGATGCGGTATGCAAATCCAATAATTTTCGTAATAATTCCTGCCCCAGCCAGAATCCCGCCCTGAAGCAGTACGTTTTTCTTCTTTTCAGACATATGATCGTATCTCCTGAGTCATCGCCGCTGTCTGCGCAGTATTTTCACAGAACCGGATGCTTGATCGTATTACTAATCAGTATAACATAAGTTCTTCATAATTTTAACTGTTTTTGCAATAATTTATTGGGATTGTATACGATTGACGCTGCACTGCCTGATCTTTTATAATAAAGAGGAAAGGGAGGATATTACGATGAATATTGTATTTTTAGATGCGGATACGATCGGCAGCGACATCGACCTGTCGTCATTTGAAAAGCTGGGAAACGTTACGATCTATGGATTTTCCACACCGGATGAGATGCGCAGGCGCATTACGGACGCAGATGTCATTATTTTAAATAAAATGCAGGCAAACGCCTACACACTGGAAAAAGCTGCCCGCTTGAAGCTGATCTGCGTGACTGCAACAGGTACGAACAACCTGGATAAAGACTATCTGAAGCAGCGGGACATCGCCTGGCGCAATGTAGCCGGCTATTCAACGGAATGCGTTGCACAGCATACGTTTGCCATGTTGTTTTACCTGCTGGAAAAGCTGCCGTATTATGACAACTATGTAAAAAGTGAAGCTTATGTAAACAACACGACATTTACACATTTTGCAAATATCTTTCATGAAATTAACGGCATGACATGGGGCATTATCGGGCTTGGCGCCATTGGACAGCGAGTGGCACAAATTGCTTCGCTCTTTGGCTGCCGCATCATCTATTATTCTACGTCCGGCAGTCATAACCATGAACAGTACAAGCGCGTTTCATTCGAAGAATTACTGTCACAGTCAGATATTGTTTCTGTCCATGCGCCGCTTACCGACCACACCGAAGGGCTTTTGAACCGAGCAGCATTTCAGCAGATGAAAAAAAATGCCATCTTTTTAAATCTCGGCCGCGGCGCGATTGTCGTGGAGCAGGATCTTGCAGATGCACTGGAAGCAGGAGAGCTGCAAGCTGCCGGGCTGGATGTATTATGTGAAGAGCCAATGTGTGCCGGCAATCCTTTGCGATCTATAAAAGACAGTACGCGTCTTTTCATTACGCCGCACATTGCCTGGGCAGGCGCGGAAACGCGCCAGCGGCTGATGCAGACGATCTGGCAGCAGGTCGATACCTTTTTTCATTCACCATAAATCCAGTCCAAGCCGCTATGAAACGACTGGTTGCCCAAAAAGCGGCATAGCCTGTCTAAGACAGCATTGTACTGTTCCTGATAAATACCTGTCTGATACAGGCAGTCTAGCTGCCAAAGAGCCTTCTGATATCTTAGGGAGGCTTTTTTTATCATCTGCGGCACACTGTCTGTACAGCACTGCCGCGGATTCCACGGATTTTTCCATTGCCTGTGCCCTAAGTTCAGCGGATCTTGAAAGCTTTTTATCCCATCGCTTGGAATCACCGGAGAGATCTCCCGCCTGCCAAAAATAACACGCTCCACAGCTTCTGCCACCTGGCGCTTGTAATTATGCGGATTATAAGTCAGCCGCGTCCCGATTTGCATCGAACGAACCGCCCTGGATAAAAATCCTTTTGTAAGTGACAGCTCTGGAAATACCGTCTCATAAGCGTAGTACAAAATATCGGCTGTCACAGCCCGTGTCTTAGCGTCAAACGCAATCGTCTTTCCATAAGGAAACGCGGACGGCAGGCATTTGGCATACCGCTTCAGCAGGCAGGCATCAATGTCGGTTTCCAGCGCAATATGGTCTGCATAGCCTTTCTTTTTCAGCAGCCTGCCGACTCCGGTCAGGTCATATACATATGGGTGCATCTGCGTGTCCAAAATATAATGTCCCAGAAATCCTGCCGCATACGCCTGCGCGGTCCGCCGCTTTTGTTCTTCCCAAAATATTTCTGGCGCTTCGATCAGACTTTTTAAAAACGCACCTGTCCATCGCTTATGCACAATCGATCCTGGCCGCACCGTGCGAAGCTGCGAAGCCAGATGATAGAAAAAAATATCCGGGCCTTGCAGTCCAAGCTGAAATACTGTCTTATTGCGATCAATACTTTCCAACAGCGTCCGGCATTCTCCATTTTGCCTGATCTGTTGCAGATTTTTTACGCCAAATAAATAGTGTGTCATAAACCCTGGCATCTAACGTTCCTCCTGCATTTTACTGTGTACATACAGTGTTACCCCTTTGATCTCTGCAACCTGTACCATCGTTCCCGCTTCAATCACAAGATCATAAACCATACTTCTTGCCGTCCACTCCTGTCCGTTAAACACTGCTGTCCCGGTTCCTTGCCGGTTATCAATCCGCGTAGTTACGCGGACCTCTTTTCCTATCATTTCCTCATAATTAGTTTTTACATTATGCGGCTTTACATATTTTAACACAAACGGCTTTGTAAAAAACAAAAGCACAAAAGATACGGCAAAAAACAATACAATCTGTATCACCGGATTCCACCCGGCTAACGCAAGGATCAATGACGCAAACGCTCCTCCGGCAAACCAGATACTTGTAAGTCCGACTGTGATAATCTCGACAACTATAAAAATAATCATCAATGCCAGCCATATCGCTACAGGTGATAATAAAAATTCTGACATATGTTTTCCTCCTGTTGCGAAAAAGCTGCTGTACAGCAGATGGACTTCTAAGAACTGCACCCTTTCCTGTTTACAATCCTCTGTCTGCACCTGCTGCTCCAACAGCTTTTTCTAATACATCCTGCCCTACATGCTTAGGAAACCTTTACCCCTCTTGCTACGCTGTATTTGCCATAAATCTTTCGTTCCATAGAATCTACCTTATACGCGCGCACTCTTACATAATAAATTGTGCCCCGTTTCAGATTTTTTAATGTCTTTGTTGCGTAATTTGCGGACACTTTTTTCGTATTGGATGAAAAATCTTTGCTCGTAGAATAAGATATTTCATATCCATCTACTCCAGATAACGCGTCATACCGTACTTTTAACTGTCCGTTTTCGTTGGACGCAAAGGATGGCGCGCTGATCTGCTTTGGCTTTGTAATTCTGATCCACTGTGCGTACAATACGCAGTCTGAATTTGGGATCGTCGTCCTGCTGATCTTTCTGCCGCCGGACGGTTTGGTATACCAGCCCTTAAACTTATAATTTGCCCGTTCTACCGTAGGCATCGCATCCAGGATATCTCCGGTTGCAAGCGATATTTTCTGATAATTCAGGTTTTTGCCGCCGTTTGCATGGAAAAAGATATCATGATAATCCGTATCCACTTCTGTCGGAACCGTTGGCTGTGTTGTATTATCTGACGTACTTCCTACATTAATATAGATCGTCTCCGTAACCCCGCCGTACGATACGACAATTCGGTTCTGTCCATTAGCAAGCGTTTTCTGAGACAGCGAATAGCCATATACCCGTTCTGAAGTGCCGCTTGAATAGTTTGCCTGTACGACCAGTCCGTCCGACACGTTCGCGCCTGCATATTTTAACCCGTTGTATGTAAGTGTCAGGCTGTTCACCGATTTTGTATCTTTCCAATAGGCATAATAGGTCTGATTCTTGCTGATCAGTGTTGTCTCTGTCAGCCTAACGCCCTGTCCATTCGGAGAAGTGTACCATCCAAGGAACTCTGTCCCTGACTTTACCGGAACCGGAAGCGGATTAATCGTGCCCAGTTCTTCTGTCACTATCGAAGAGACTGCGGTGCCGCCCTGACTGTCAAAATTCGTCGTATAAGTGATCCTTGGCAGCCCAAGGTTGAAAAATTCTACATTGTAAGAAAGGGAAAGCCCTGATCCGTTAATCCGTACCTGAAAAGAATCCCCGCTCTTGTATTCGCCAATCCCCGTCGGACGGAAAATAATACATCCCGGCTGTCCGTAAGCATTGTTATTCACATACAGTTCCCCGTCAGAAGACCCGTTGTGAGAAAAGCGCCATGTTTTGTAATCTCTGTACCGAAGCAGCGTAACTTCCAGGTCATTTGCATTGACTGCATATCCTACACTGTAGCTCCAAGGATATTCAGGCGCAAAATATTCCACTGGCATCGTGCGTGCCGGCCATGCAACACCGGTTTCATTTGCGGTTGTGTTTGTCATATCATTCACATAAGCGCTGCTGAACGTCCCTTTCAGTCCGCTGACCACGCCAAACCCGGTCTGCTTTAACCGCGGATTCAGCAGCCATCTGCGCTCTTCCAGCGCGGATATATCTACGCTGTCTGCATTGCCCATCCAAGAATTGAGAATCGTCTCATTCAGGCTGCGGTTTCCCCAGGTCGCCCATGAATTGTTGCTGCCTGCCGCTCCGCGCTGCGCCATCTGAAACATCGTATTCCCCATCGAATACGGCTGATCAGGATTGTGCGAGATCTGCCCGTTAATATACTGCACCAGCGCTGCTGCCTGCGCATATTCCGCAAACTGCGTGGATATCGTTACATTGTCTGCGATACCTGCAATAAAACGAATCTGGTTCAACATATTTAGCGCTGACTGCTGCGTTGCGTCTGTCAGCCTGCCGAGATTATACGGTACTTCCGTATACGGATCTGTGATAAATGTAAAGTTGTCCCTGATGCTTGCGCTGTTTGACGCCACATAGCTGCGGATCTCCTGTGCCGTGCGGTATCTGGCATTGATCCCCTGTGCGGTTGCATTTGCCTGCATCTGGTTTTTGCCTGCAAAAAAAGCCGTCATTAAACCAAAGCACAGCGTAAATGTGATTAGAAATTGCTTCTTTTTTTTGTACGATAAGTTCATATGATCTCCTCCCTATCCAATCTTTTTCGCTACAACTACCAGCCGTCCGTTTTGCCTGGAATATTCGCAGGTCGACAGCATAATCATCTGGTCACCATACTGCAAGTCTTCGCCGGTATCATACAATCGGTTATTGTTGATAAATTCTGCGCATTCCAAAAACTCCTCCCTGGAATGGTAATTGTAAAACCGATAATAGCGAAAGCCTTCTTCGTCCTGGTACAAGATCCTTGTAATCAATACCGCCACGATCTGGTAAGTTCCAGTTTCATAGATTGTGTCATACTGTATGACTGGATGCTCTTTAAAAAAGCCCGAATCCTTATACTTTTCCAGCATCCCGAAATTATGCCCGTTGCTCATATTATGTCCATAGATTACCGTATTTTTGTCCTGCGGAAACTGACTGCTGCTGCTTTCTACAAACAGCGAGCCTGCCTCTTTCTGCTTTCCTGTATAATCCCGGTGCAGGTAATAATATTTCTCCCCGCGCTGTTCATCGTCCGACTGCATGACCGGATGGTCAATGCTCGTCCCAGGTATTTTCAGCCACCCGAACAAATCTGGATAATCGTGGTGAAACGACTGATACTGCGGCAAAATATCCGGGATCGTAGCCGCTTTCTCATCATTTTCTGCCAGGATCTTCTGCTCTGGTGCCTCCTGCGAATTCTCTGGTTCCAGATCCGGTGTATGATCCGCACCAGCGACTGCCACACTCAGCATCAAATCTTCATCGGATTCTGCCTGGCTGGCTGCCTGCTGTAGCGGCATATAGTCCGTCTGCTTTGTCAGGATCTTATCGCTTTTTGTTTCCGTATCTGAATCAGATTTTATCTCAGACACTATCCCAGTGAACAGCTCTTTAAGCTTTTGTACGCCTTGTCCGTTATCTGACTGTAGATACAGCAGCACGCAGATCAGTCCGACCGATACACAGATCACCAGCGTCCAGATTATTTTTGTCGGAAATGATGAATCCTTTTTCTGCGCTGTATCGAATTGTATTTCTAATTCTGACTTTTCCTCTGCCTCCTTTTTTCCATAACGTTCTTGCAGTACATTAATAAAAGCATCTCCCAGCCAACTGGAAAAATAGTATTTTTCATCCTGCGTCAGCAGCAGCAGAGCTTTTTTTGCTTTCTCCTCGTCATCCCAATTACAAGTTTGACATATTTTCTGGATCTTTCCGAGATCATTTCGCAGCATTCGCTGCTCGTCGCTGATATTAAGATCCAGCTTTTCTGCAATCTGCTCTGTAAATGCCCTGCCGAATTCTGTTCCAAAATAAGCTCTGGTATCTGCTGTCAGCTCCTGGTATTGGCTTTTCCAATAAACATCATGCTGCGCCTGTCCATCCTGTATCAAATCTTTCATCAGGCGAATGTCCTTTTGCAGCTTTGACCAGTCAGGCATTTTCCCGTGGTCTGTCGCATTTTGCAGCAATTCTAAAAACTTGATCCCAAGCTCTCCGGCAAACGCCAAATCACGCTGCTTCGACAGCTTTTGGACATATCGATCCAACTGATGCTCACTCATACGCCAGCATTCTGCTACCATCCGCTCCATATTTTGCAGATCAACCCATTCTACATTCCACTTCATTCATAATAATCCTTTATTTTTATATTGAATATCGACATTTTGCATATTAATGTTTACTGCTTTTTTTATTATAGCAATAATATCCACAGAACTCAAGTATTTAACTCACCATAATGTATAATAAACAACAAATTCGACAAAAGTCTCCTAGAGAGGGAAAATATGGATTTTATTGGTAAATTTTTACAGGAAGGGACGCCGGGAGCGGGGATTGGCACACCCTGGCTGCGTCCGTTCCAGAATGCTAAGAAGCTCTAAGCATTCTGCTGGTACGCTGTGGCCGTGGACGGTCGCGCCACCTAGTTCGCTGCCCGCTGGCAGCTAAAGGTGGCGCTTGGCTGCGCCCCTGGTTATTTTGCAGAATACCAAGAGCTTCTAATCATTCTTCCAAAGCCGCAGCCAGGGTGTGCCAATCCCCGCTCCCGGCTGCGCTTTGTAAGTGTTACTAAAACAAGCCCGATATGGTTTGAAAGTTCGGCTGCTTTTCGTAAATGCTACGAAACAAGCTCAATATGGTTTGTCTACCATGAACAAAAAGTTCCTTGGAAAACGCAAATCAGATAAAATTCACTCCAATACTACAGCGAACAAACCATATCAGGCTCGTTTGGCAGCACTTGCGAAGAACAGCCGGGAGAGAGGAGGGGTACACTCTGGCGGCGGCTTTGGAAGAATGTTTAGAATTGCTTGGTATTCTGCAAAACAACTAGGGGCGCAGCCAAGCGGCACCTTTAGCTGCCAGCAGGCAGCGAACTAGGTGCCGCGACCGGACACAGCCACAACATAGCAGCAGGATACCTAGCAATTCTTAACATTCTGGAACTGACGCCGCCAGAGTGTACCCCTCCTCTCTCCTGGCGTCCCTTCTTGTAAAAATCTACCAAAGTAACACAAACTTGTTCGCTGTAATACTAGTACAGCAAAAACACAGCGTAAAAAACAAGCTCCTGTCTTTTACGCTGTGCTTTTATCTGTTTTGCATCGATCCCATATCAGAAATGGTAATGGAAGAAGCGTCAATGAGCGAGGCGCCCTCCTGCTTTTGCCCTTCCGCTGTAGATGGAATCACACCGTCCAACTGTCCGCGGATACTCTCGGCACGCAGCAGGCAAAATTGCTTTAATGTCTCCGCCCCTGTTTCAAACTGCTCATAGGTGCAGAATTTCGTCGGGTCTTTTTCTACATAAGGCGCGATCATCGCCGTTACCTGATCGAACATCTGCTCAAAATAGCCGCTTTCAAAATATGACGCGATAAATTCCGAAAAATACTGATGATACTGCTCCAAATAACTTTCGTCTTGCAGCATCCACGCAAGCATTGGCCTGGAAGAAACTTCTCCGCCGGAAACCGGCGTATCAATCGGATAGTTCACCAGCCCGTCCGCATCTGTCTGAGACTGAAATCCGCCAAACGCAAGATTGTAGTCCCACGGGATCATCGATAATTGTCCATCCTTCTCATACAGATAATAATTGTGAACCATCGAACCCGTATAGCTGTCAAAATTACATACAAAGTTGTGTGCGACAAAGTAACGGATCACCTCGTCCGTGTCGATTATCTCCGCAATGCCTGTGCCTTCCTTCACCGCTTTTAACGACTGGATCAGACGGTCTTTATCAGCGTCTGTAATATCGGTCTTTGCGTTTTCAAAAATATTTTTGTAGCTCTCGTACTGATCGTCCGTATAGTTCAGACATACATCATCACTTTGCATTCCGCCTTTGCCGTTGCCAAACCCCCTGCCGGGAACTTTATGTTTTGTAAATTTTTCTGCTGCCTCCGTTTCATCATCTGTTCCTGTCTCCGGTGGCGACATCCCATCTGTTCCTATTTCCGGCGGTGCCATCCCATCGACTCCTATCTCTGGCAACGCTGTCCCATCGGCTCCTATCTCTGGCAACGCTGTCCCATCGGCTCCCATCTCCGGCAGCGCCGTTCCATCTGTTCCCATCTCCGGCAGCGCCGTTCCATCTGTTCCCATCTCCGGCGGTGCCATCCCATCGGCTCCCATCTCCGGCGGCACCATCCCATCGGCTCCCGTCTCCGGCGGCACCATTCCATCTCCTGCTTCCTCCTCGCTTTCTGCTCCTTGTTCCGGCGTCTGCCCTTTTTCTTTCGAAAAACGTTCCATATCAAACGCCCCGCCGTTTCCTCTGCCGCCGCCCATGTTCGTACTGTCCGGCTTATACAGGTTCCCGTAATCTTTGCCGTAATTGCGTTCCAAAAAGCTCTCTTCAACGCCTTCCACCGCAAGGTAAAGTCCCCAGTCTTCGCCGTTTACAGTAATATATACGTAGCTGCACAGCGGTGCGTCTGCTCCAAAATACCCCATCATTTGATACGACAGATAATCCTTGCTGTACGTATTGTCCTGAATAATGTTGTTCAGGCTCAGCTTATCCAGCCCGTAATAGGTCTTGCCGCGGTCATAGTGGTCAAACTCGATCTTAAAGCTGTAGCGGTCGTTTCCATATCTGGATACCATACTGAGCGAGGTGTTTCCCTTTGCTCGAATCGCTACGTTTTTATATGCTTCGTTGTCGATTACGACGGAACAGCATTCATACTGTTCATTTTCACACGTATCGAGAAATCCTTCCCAGTCATCCATCACGAGGTCGATCGTATGCACCCTTGTCGTATCAAACAGTTTTTTCTCGTAGCCCATTATCGCAGACACCGCTTTGACGCCAAACCGCCCTGCATATACAAATCCCGTTGTCAGTATTATTACAAGCGCAAGTATCACACAACAAATCCTGTCAATCTGCTTGCTTGTAGACATCCTCTGTCACCTGCCTTTTTCTGTATAAAATCCCGCTATCCCATATATTCCCCATTGTAGCTTACAAGCACCGCGCTGTGAATGCCGCGCATCTGCGATAAACTGTTGATAAAATCCGTTCGCTCCTCCCGCATCCGTATTTCCATTTGCAGTTCGACCGCGCCGTTTTGCACCGACTTGCCCTTTACGACGCAGCGGCGTACCTGGCTGTCCAGAAACTGCTTTGCCTCGCGTTCACTTTCCGCATCCTGGCAGTTGATTACTACGATATACGGGTTTAAATACGATTTTTTATTTACAAAAAGCAGCAGCACCGCACCAATCATAATGCTTCCTACAACCGCAAGAAGGATCATGCCTGCCGCCAGCGTAATGCCTGTCGTCAGCGCCCAGAACAAAAACGCAATGTCCAGCGGTTCCTTGATCGCCGTACGGAAACGCACGATAGACAGCGCGCCGACCATGCCAAGGGACAACACTACGTTCGACGTTACCGCAAGGATTACAACCGTTGTAATCATCGTCATGGCAATTAACGTCACTCCAAAGCTGGAAGAATACATTACCCCGCTAAATGTCTTTTTATATACAAAAAAGATAAATACCCCCAGCCCAAAAGCCAAAAGCAGTGCCAATGTCATGTCAAAAATACTGATACTTGTGATATTTTCCAAAAAACTCGACTTAAATATATCCTGAAATGTCATAAAACAATCTCCTTTTCACTGTTTTTTCACCTGTTTCTTTTATCCGTACATCCTGCATACCTGATATTTGGAAAACGCAGAAGTGCGCCTGCCCTTTAACTGTACGGCATCTCTAATAAGATCCGGCAAAAACGCGTCCCATTTTACCTCTAATACCGCCTTGTCTCCTGCCGGAACCATCACGCAGTCTGGATTTAAAAAGTCGGTGCGTAGCAGCCCTGTACGAATCTTATCATCCAGCGTCACCCGCACATTGGAAGGCGCGTAGACAAACGGCTCTCTCGTATAGTCTACGATCGTCTTTGCCCGCAGCCCTTGCAGCCGGATCTTTGTATACAGCTCCTGGATCAGTCCCTCGCCGCTTTGCATCATCCAGTCCCAGCAGCCGTCTGCAAGCGCCTGTGCCTGCTCTTTTGTCAGGCGTACACTCTGTTTATATCCCAGGCCGTTTATTTTGCCCTTTTTTTCCAGCAAAATATAAGATGTATCTCCATTGTAATAGCGAATGCGAAATTTTTCCCGGCACCGGATGCCGTTTACTTTTTCCAAAAGCACCTTATCCGCCGCATTGTCAAAATACAGGCTGCGGACAGTATAACTGCCCCCGGCTGCATGAGGGTCAGCGCCCATCACTGCCCGCAGGCGCTGCCGCAGCAGCAGGACATCTGCCGCATTGATCTCATGTTTCCATTCATGGCGCAGATCCATATCGGTCTCCCCTTTCTTTCTTTTTTCTTGTTGCTTTTTGAATTGTACTGGATGAAGCTTAGACGAACCTTAGAAAAGCCGCCTGGATCTGTGAAAGAAATGTGTTTTATGACCGGTTTATGATAACCGTAAAAAGAATCGTATTTTTGTCCTGGTATTTTGCCGAAATATGCCCATGATGCGCCTTTACAACCGCACAGGCTGCGGACAGCCCGATGCCGTATCCGCCGTTTTTCTGCGTCCTGGCACTATCCCCGCGGGAAAAACGGTCAAACAGTGTTTCGGCGTCTTTTTCCGGCAGCTTTTCGCACGTATTCTGAACCTTTAATACAGCCGTACCGCCTTCTGCCTGCAAAGATATCATAATCCTTCCGCCCTGGTTCGTATACTTGAGTGCATTGTCAAATAAAATCGACAAAAGCTGCCTGATGGAATCACTGTTTGCCGTAATCCGTACTTCCGGCGCGATATCTGCCTCTATCTGTATTTCTTTCAGCACGGCAGATTCATAAAATGGCTGTATCGACTCTTTTACCAACGCGCCAAACGAGACCTCTGCCATTGCAAGCTTGAAGCCTCCCTCGTCCATCCGCGCCAGTGTCAGCAGATTTTGCATCAGCCCGTTCAGCCTGACTGTCTGGCTGCGGATATTGCGGCTCCATTTATTTTCGCCGCTGATTAATTCCATCGCGTCGATATTTGCCTGGATAATTGCCAGCGGCGTCTTAATCTCATGCCCGGCGTCTGTAACAAACTGCCGCTGTTTTTGCATATTTTCCGCAATCGGGCGGATCGCCCTTTTCGACAGCAGCATGACAAGAAACAGCATACAAAGCCAGCACGCTGCCGCAATGCTGACCGACAATACAAACACCATCGCAATCGAACGAAACTGCCTGGAAATATCCAAAAACAAGACGGCTGTCAGGCTGCTCCCGTCATCTTCCTCCACCGCCAGTACCTGGTACTTAAAGTGCTCCAGATAGCCGCTATGCTTTGATTTTTGTACTGCCTGTTTTGCATACTGCTCCGCTTCTTTTTCGTCTACCGACGCAATCCGGCTGACATCTTTTCGGACAGCGTTGTTTTCTTCGTCCAGGCAGACGAAAAAAAAGCGCAGGGACATCGCCATATCTTCGTCGATCGGCGGGTTAAAAAAACTGCGCTTTCCCCCTCCCCTGCCTGGCGGGTCGGCAAATTCCGGCTTGCGCCTGCCAGCATCTGGCTTCTCGTGCTTTAATATCTGCACCTGTGTATCGCCCAGCAGTTTTAGCTGCTGGTCTGTCTGACTGCCTGTAATCCAGCAGTTTGCTGTATTGATCGCCCCAATCAGCACAAACAGCAGTACGGATACTGCTGCCATTGCTGTCACAATAAACTTTTTCTGTAATACCTTTACCATAGATCCCCCAGATTTACGGCTGTTATGTCCCGGCATCCAGCGTATAGCCAATACTGCGCTTCGCCTTGATTGTTACCTGCGTATGGAAAGCTGCCAGCCGCTTTCTCAAATAAGAAATATAGACCCATACCGTACCGATCTCTGCTTCTGTATCGTATCCCCACACCTTCACCAGCAGCTCTTCCGATGATAAAAAGATACCCTGGTTAAGCATAAGCACTTCCATAAGCTGGTACTCCATCTTTGGAAGCACAACGCTTTTGCCATTTGCACTCAGCTCATAGCTGCTTCTGTTTAAAGACACGTCCCTGCATGTCAGGATGTCCGGCGTAAACTCTTCCCGCCGCCTGAGCATTGCCCGCACCCGCGCCAATAGCTCACCCATCACAAACGGTTTAGGCAAATAGTCATCCGCACCCAGATCCAGCCCTTCGATCCTGTCTTCCACCTCTGCCTTCGCCGTCAAAAGCAGCACCGGCGTTCTCGCACCTTCCCTGCGTAGCTGCTTTAATACGTCCAGCCCGCTTAATTTCGGCATCATAATATCTAAAATAATCCCGTCATAACGCTCCGTGCGCGCGTAGGCAAGCGCTTCCTCTCCGTCGTAAACCACGTCCACCGTATAGTTATGGTACGTTAAAATATCCGTAACTGCTTCTGACATGCCGGCTTCATCCTCGGCATACAATAACTTCATTTTATGTGTTCCTTCCTGTCTTTTCTCCGGCTTATTTTATCGCATATGTCCCTGCGCGTCAAACTTTTCCCGCAGCTTTCGTTCTGTCAGTCCAACAGACAGCAGCAGCAATAAAATCTGCACGAGCGCAACCGCTCCGCCGGCAGTCCCTACCGTCTTGTGATCCTTGCCATATAAAGACAGCATACTGATCCCTGTCAGCAGCAGCATACCAAATCCCATCCGCAGCCACAGCTTTCCAAAATACAAATGCGCGTACTCCCATGTATCTTGATTCAGGCTGGACATTCTCGTTCGGTATCCATAAAACGAATTAATTTCCGCCGGCGGCTTTGTCTGAAACACCCTGCCAAACACAAGCATAAGCACTGGAAGCACCAAATTATTTACAAGCATAAAGATCCAAAATCCCATTCTCGCCACCCCTTTGTCTATTTATGCTGCTCCTGCATATGTCCCGGAATCGAACAATCCGCCAGTATTTTTTGATAGCTCTTATACGCGGCATATGTCCCGAACGAACAAATCACACAAAGCATTCCAATCCCAGCCGCCAGGCTTATAAAGCAGCACAGCCCCGCAGCCAAAAATCCGGTTCCCCATTTCACAAACACTTTCCCCATTCTGCGGTTATACTCCGCAACATACAGTACTTTATCCTTTAATGTCTGATCCCCGCTCCAAAATGAAATTGGTGTACTGCTGTTTTTGTCAAACACTCCGATAATAAAAAAGGGGAGCGCACATAGCAGACAGCTCGCAAATCCTATCAATCCTTCCATAAAAATCACCTCCGCATTTATTGTATCCGATATTTTTTCTCGATAACTGTATATACGACCATCAGCGCAATAACGCTAAACATCGCTCCCAATATGGTGACTGCTATCCATGCCGGATTCTTCGCCAGTACCGGCAAACCGATTCCCGTAAAAATTCCGCTGAATACAAACCACATTTTCGCAACCGCCCGGTTATACTTTTGCACATTGCTGACCCGAATTTCCTGTGAAATATTCCAGAACCTGACTGCCTTTTTACTCCGCCATGCCAAAGCCCCAAACACTGCAAACAAACCACTGCCAATCATCCAAATACAAAAAGTATACATCAATATTATCCCCCTATCTGCTCACTTTACTTATTTAATGTAAAAGCCGGACAGCTTAAGATCCGGGTTAAAAAACAATGTATATGTCACCGCAATATTTTCATAAGACGCATTGAACTGTACTACCGCTTGTGAGCTGCCGCGCAGCTTTTGTTCTGCAAAATAGCATTTGCCAAACTCCCGGAACTCGCCCCAGTCTGTTCCCGCCTGCCTTTTTGCATCTTCGATCACTTCTTTTGTCAGGATTTTCTGCGCGCGGACATCGGTAGCTGCCTGTAATGCCTCATAATCACCTGTATTTATCATATGAATCACTTTCTTTGCCTGCTCCTCCACTGCTGCCTGCTGAAACTGCCCGCTGCTGCCAAATTTTACCCCGACCGGCAAAAACCAGTACACTGCGAATGCCAGTGCCGCCAGGCACACCGCAATGACCGCGGCTGCTTTTTTTATCCGTCCTCTTTGATATTGTCTGCGCTCCTGCTGCGGCAGATTCTGGTTAAATTCCTCTGCAATCGCAATCGGCTCGCCCATACGTATCATCACCACGTCCAGCGGCACGCCCTGCTCGATTTCAGCCTCCATATCCGCTAATAGCTGTCTGCGGATCTCCTCCCGCTTTTTTCTGGAACATTTTACTTTTTTTACTATCTGGTTTACATACACTTGTGCTGTCACTGCGCATTCCTCCATTCATTATGCACTCTGCCATGCATATTATTCTTCCATAATCTGCCGGATGCCGTCGCTCATCTGCATCCACAGCTCCCCGATTTCAAAAAGCGCCTGCTTTCCCGACTCTGTAATCTGATAGTACTTGCGCGCCATCTGCTTTCCCTCCGGGCTGCTCCAGCAGCTTTGCACCAGCCCGTCATCCTCCAGCCGGTATAAAATCGGATACAGCGTTCCTTCCTTTAAGATAAACAATTCCCCGCTCTTTTCTTTTAATTCATAAATAAGCTGGTAACCATATTTTTGCTCTTTGTTGAGCAGTTTTAGGACAAGCATGTCCAATACGCCTTTTTTCATCTGTCTGATATATTTATCATTCATTTTCTATTCCTTTATATTTAGTATTACTAAGTAAAATATAATACAAAGAAACAGAATTGTCAACCATAAAAAAGACGCCAGGAAAAGAAATTCATCCTTTCCTGGCAAGTATTCCTACCTGCTGACAATCCGGTAATACACTCTTGCTGTCACCATATAAATCACTACATACATCACCGCAAACACGAAAAATGTAGCCAATGTACAAATCACGTACAACCTGGTATTGACAAAATTCAGCAGTGCAAGCAGCCTGGATATCAGCGGAAACGCTGCAATCACATGAATGCCTGCTACGACTAAAGGCAGAAAAAATACATTCAGCACCTGTGAGCGGATCGACGCTCTTACCTCTCCAAGATCCATGCCTACCTTCTGCATAATTACAAACCGTTCTCTGTCATCGTATCCTTCGGAAATCTGCTTGTAATAAATAATCAGCACGGTAGCCATGACAAACAGCACGCCTAAAAAAATCCCCATAAAAAAGAATCCGCCGTATAATCCTACAAAATCAGTTTTTGCCTCTTCCCTGCATTCTGTCCGTGCATCAAATCCCTGCTCCTTTAATGTATGCGCTATCTCGTTATAAAACTGGATCTTCCGCTCTGGTTTTTCATCGCTTTCAAATCCGTAAAATGTATCGATATCACTACTAATATCTCCATACACTTCTTTTTGCATTGCACAAATTTCCTGCATTTGTGCGAGTTTTGGTAAAATAATATACTGCGCGTTTGATACGTTTGCCGCTATAATGCCGTTCCCTATAAAATGATCCAGCTTTTCCGCAACCCGGTATTCTCTCCCAAACAGCTTCATGACCGGCTCATTATACGAGACGCGGTTGGAATAGATCAATATTTCGTCGTCATTCAGCGTTTTTTGCGTTCCCTCTATCCTGTTATAATCGTCAATCGTTATAAAAAACAGGACATAGCTGGAATCAATCGCTGTAACAGGAGCATTTCGATCTACCACAAACGTATCTCCGTTACAAAAGGCGGAAAAAGTCAGAAACATATACTCAATTTCATTAGCTACATCAAAATCCCAATCCTGCTGCAACGTACGCACCGTATCGATTACTTTTTGATTGCGCGCCTTGTCTGTCTCATGCGACATCACTATAAACTCCGACGTATAACGGGTATTTAAAATGTCGTCCATACCAACCATCATAGAAGTTGTCGAAGAAACCATAACAAGCACCATGGTAGAAAGAATGCAGATATTCGCCAGCCCTACAGCATTTTGCTTCATTCGGTAGATCATCCCTGACACACTTGTAAAATGTCTTGTCTTATAGTAATAGTTTTTATTTTTGCGCAGCAGCTTTAAAAAAGCAATGCTGCCTGCCGTAAACAGCAGATACGTACCAAGGATCACCAAGATCACCGCAATAAAAAACGCAAAAATCGAAGCAATCGGATTGATCGTCGTAATCGCGATATAATATCCTGCCGCCACGCAGATGACTCCTAACAGCGCCATTAACCGCCTGGTCTTTGGCTCCTTCTCTCCTGCATTGCTTCCGCGCAGCAGCTCTATCGGATTGGAAATATGAATCATACCGATGGAATTGACAAAAATCAGGAAAAAAATGCCCGCAAACAATTCGATCGTAATCGCAACCACTTTTGGAGAAATAAAAAATCCAAGCACTACCTGCGTACCGATCACTTTTCCGATCAGCAAAAACATTGCCTTATCCATTGCAATCCCGACGCCAATCCCCGCAGCCAGGCTTAGCAGCATCACGTACAGTGTCTCCCAGCCAATCACAACCGCCAGATGGCGTTTTTCCATCCCCAGGATATTAAAGACGCCAAATTCTTTTTTACGCCGTTTGATTAAAAAGCTGTTTGTATAAAACAAAAAGATCAGCGCAAACAATCCAATGACAATACTGCCAAACTGCATGATAACTGCCAGATGCTCTGCCCCTGTCATCTTTTTCATGCCTGGATTCATTGACAGCGATTTAAAAATATAATACATCGCAATAGTCAGTATACAAGTCAATATATAAGGAACATATGTCCTTTTGTTCTTTTTTATATTCCCTGCCGCAAGCTTTGGGTAAAATCCGATCCTCATCTTTTCTCACCACCTGTCGCCAGCAGTGTCAACGTATCGGAAATCTTCTGATACATCTGCTCATTGGTACTGTTGCCGCGGTAAATCTGGTGAAATACCTCGCCGTCCTTGATAAAAAGTACTCTCCCCGCATGGCTTGCTGCCTTTGCAGAATGCGTCACCATCAAAATCGTCTGTCCTTCCGCGTTAATCTCTCCAAAGATCCGCATCAGCCCGTCCGCTGCCCTAGAATCCAGTGCTCCCGTCGGTTCATCGGCAAGCACCAGCTTCGGGTTTGTAATCAGCGCCCGCGCAACCGCTGCCCGCTGCTTCTGTCCGCCGGACACTTCATAGGGATATTTTGAAAGGATCTCCTTGATCCCCAGCTTTTCCGCAATCGGCATCAGACGCGCGTGCATGACCAAATAAGGATTTTTGCCAAGCACCAGCGGCAGAAAAATATTATCCTGCAAAGAAAACGTATCCAACAGGTTAAAATCCTGAAATACAAATCCCAGATTGTTTCTGCGAAACGCCGTCATTTCCCTTTCTTTCATGCCGGACATGCTTTTTCCTGCCAGCAGCACCTGTCCGCCTGTCGGCTTATCCAACGCCGCTAAAATATTCAGCAGTGTTGTTTTGCCGGAACCGGACTCTCCCATAATTGCCACATACTCCCCTTCTTCTACGGAAAAGGATACGTTGGACAATGCCTGTACCTGATTGCCCCCAAAACGGGTGGTATATATTTTTTTCAGACATTGTGCTTCTAAAATTGCCATTTTTATGTCCTCCCTTTGATTGAAACTTTTTATTTTGTATCCTTATCATAACAGCACCGCCCAGATCCCGACATCGAATCGGGTGACATTTCAACGATTTATGTGACATTTTTGTAAGCTCCCTGCCGTCTATTCCACCAACTCCTGCGGATCGGTATGCAGGTCAATCGAAATCACCGTCCCCCTGCTGACCTCAGACTCCGCCCAGATCCGGTGCGAAAGCCGTTTCGCTGCCATCCGGCACAGATACAGCCCCAGCCCGGTAGACTTTTTATCCGCCCTGCCATTATAGCCGGTAAATCCTTTTTCAAAAATACGCGGCAGGTCTTCCGGTGCAATCCCAATCCCCGTATCCGCAATCTGCAATACCTTTTCTTTCGTTACGGTAATATGCACCGCTCCCTCTCTTGTATACTTGACTGCATTCGACAATACCTGCTCTATCATAAACAACAGCCATTTTTCATCCGTCAATACCGTCACTTCTGTCGGCTCATATACAAGGCGGATACGCTTTCGCACAAACTGCGATGCATATTTATGAATCGCCTGGCGAATAATTTCATCCAGCCGGTACGCCTTAAATACAAAATCCGAAGAAGTACTGCCAAGCCTTAGATAGCCGAGCACCATCTCCACATACTGCTCGATCCGAAACAGTTCCGCCAGCAATTCCCGATGTTCTTTTGTGTCCTCGTCCTGCAAAATCATGCGCATCACTGCAATCGGCGTTTTGATCTGATGTACCCAGGTCGTATAATAGTCCATCTGCTCCTGCCGCTCATTGCGCCACTGTGTCAAGTCCGCTTCACATATCTGGCGCAGCACAGCTACCATCTGCTGATAATCCGCTTCCGCGAGCGTCCCCGCCGTTGGAAACGGTTCGTTCAGTATGCGAATATTTTTAAACATCACCTGTCTTTTCAAATATCCATTCCGATAATTTCTATAATGCACCGCCAATACGACCGCCGTTAAAATCCCGCACAGTCCGCCTGTATACCACACCGCTTCCACCTCAAGCTCATATAGGGAAAAGACAGCCGCTGCAATGCCCATATAAGCCGCAAACATGCAGGCAGTATACCGATACTGCCAGATATACTTCCCTAGGAGCAGCGTGCTTCGTTTTTCTTCCATCATCCTGTTTTTCTCTTTCTTTATATTTTTACCGCATTTTCTAATACCGCCGTATTTACTCAATAATATAGCCGCTGCCTACCTTAGTCAGAATAAAATCTTTCAGCCCTGCCTTTTCCAGCTTTTTTCTAAGCCTTGTTACATTGACGGTCAGCGTGTTTTCCTCAACATACGAATCCATCTGCCACAGCTTTGTCATTAACGTATCCCGGCTGACCACCTTTTTCTTGTTTTCCAAAAGAAGCTGTAGGATTCTAAATTCATTTTTGGTCAATTCGATGCGCGCGCCCAGATACGATAAAGAAGCATCATTTAAGTTGAGCACCGCTCCCCGGTGTTCCAGCACCGGTATTTTCCCGCCCATATCATACGCCCTGCGCAGTGCCGCCTGTAGCTTTGCCGTCAATACATTCAGATCCACAGGCTTTGGAATAAAGTCATCACCTCCCATATTCATCGCCATTACAATATTCATATTATCCGATGCCGACGAAAGAAAAATAACCGGAACATTCGAGATCTTGCGAATCTGCGTGCACCAGTAATATCCATTGTAAAACGGCAGCATCAAATCCACGAGCACCATATGCGGGTCAAATGTTACGAACGCAGGGATAATATTCTGAAAATCATCCGCACACAATACCTCATTTCCCCAGGACTCTATCTGCTTTTTCATCGTATGCGCCATTGCCTCATCATCTTCAATAATCATAATTTTATACATCTGTATGTCTCCTTCCATTTTCTGCCGCCTGCGTGATCCACACTCTATCTTACATAAATAAAAATGCACCCTGCAAGCCACACCAGCACAGCCCATACCGCTGCAAACAGCACTGAAACAATGCCAAAACTGTGATTGAGCAGCGCCACTCCCTGCTGCATGAAAAATGCTGCTGTCCCCAGGCAAATACAGAGCCTGTTTAAATACCCGCACCGTACCTTTCGAATCTGCGCCTTTGTCACCGGCATAAATTCCAGCTTTTTGTAAATCGACACCGTTTTATCCCCTTCACGGAGACGTAAATACGGCAGCATCCATTGACATACGCCATTCGCACAAATTGCGCATCCAAGCAGCATACTCCAAATGATCTTCCTTTCACTTGCCATTTGAACCGGAAACAGCATCATCAGCATTCCAATGCAGCAAAGCAGCCCGCCGCCAAGCCGTGCGATAAAAAACGCATCTGCAAATGTATTTTTTAGCTCCTCGTCAAATTTTCTGATCCTTTCCATTTCCTATTTCCTTTCTGCATACCGCGGCATGTTCCGAAACAATGCGCCCTGCATCCATACGGACAATATAGTCCATATGCTTGTCAACCTCATCCTGCAAATGCGTGCTCATAAATACAGCACAGTGCTCATCCAGCAATAACGTATGGAGCATTTTAAAAAAATCCCGTTTAAAAACCGGGTCCATACCTGCGGTCGCTTCATCCAACAAATATAGCTTTGCACCCTGTGCGATGCCAAATGCAAGCTGGTATTTCAAGTATTCCCCTCTGGACAGTTCACACAGCTTCTTTTGCACAGACAGGTTCATATTGTCCATATTTTCCTGAAAGCGGCTTAACGAAAATCCCTCAAACAGCCATTGCAGCATAGACGCATTTTCCCGTGCCGTCCGATCCATAAAATATCTCTGCTCGTCCGACACAAAAGCCGTCTGGTTCATATGCGCCGCCAGATCCTGTTTCCAGTCAGCACCGTCTACCAGTATCTTTCCTTCGTATTTTGCAGTTTTATCCAGCAGCAGATGAAACAGCGTCGTCTTACCGGCACCGTTTTTCCCGATCAGCGCAGTAATATATCCCTGCCGGATTTTAAAAGAAATGTCTTGCAGGACAAATCTTTTTTTCCGATATGTCACATTCTGAAATTCAATCTCCATTTTAAATCCTTTCGCTCAATTCGTCTATCCCTCTTCTACGATCACTTTTGCCATTGATAAAATCTCTGAGCTGCTCATCCCGGCATCTTTACATTCTTTCAAAACCTCTGCCATTTTCTTTTCCAGCATAATATACTGCTTTTCCTTCAAATAGGACGTATTCGTATCACATACATAAAAGCCTTTTCCTGCCACAGAGCGGATCAGCTTTTCTTTTTCCAGCTCCTCATAGGCTCGCTTTGTCGTGATTACACTTACCTCAAGGCTGCTTGCCAGCACCCGGATCGAAGGCAGCGCTTCTCCTGGATGCAGCTCATGATTAAAGATCGCGTTTTTCAACTGCATTACAATTTGTTCATAAATTGCCAGATTGCTGTTGGCACTAATTACGATATTCATGATCCTGCATTCCTTTCCGTCTGTACATTCTTTTGTGTCGTACCGATCATCCGGCAGCTTTCATAATTCATCCCGTTTCTTATCACAGGTTTATAGCAAATTGCGCAAATCTCAAGATTTATCAGCAGTTCGATCAGCACCACAGCGATCCAGATTTTCCTGCCATTTTGGATTTCCAGTCCATAGCTTGGAAATGCAAAAGCAGTCATAATATACCAGGCACAAATCTGTGACGAAAGACTCAGCAGCCCATAGACAAACGAAATTCTATAATCTTTGTCTCCTTTCGTCCTTGCTATCGAAAGGCTTAAAAAGGAATGATGCATATTTGCTCCTAGAATAAACGAAACGACTGCCAGCGTAAGCCACCGATACTGATGCCAAGATATCGAACCGCTTAAAACTACCGGCAGGCTTATCACAGCATACAGCCCTATCGAAACGCCCACACGCAGCCCGTATGCAGTCCATAAATATCTGACTCTGTCCTCTTTAGACATCGGACATAAAAACAGCATTTTGCTTAATTCGTTCGGATACATCCGAGACAGCCAAAATCCCGCCAGCAGCGGCACCATGCCTATTGTATATTTTACAACGTCCAGCCGCATGATAAGCATATAATACACATAGCTCCAAAAAAAATACCATAATATTCTGCTTCTGTTTTGCTTAAATGCAATTAAAAATCTGCACCGATATTCCCCGATAATAAGCTTTAGCATGAAACATCCCTCCCCGCTGATTCCCGATCTAATTTTCCGCTTTTCATCAAATAATACATGATTTCTTCTATCGTAGGGACATTTACTGTCAATCTACTGTCGTAGCGCTCACCCGCACAATGCCTTACCAGCGCCGACGCCGCATAGCTTTTTACTTCCTTGCAGATCACGCGGCTTTGTTTCAGCAAATTCACTTGATACGCGTCCCCCTGTACAAGCCGCAGGCAATCAGTCAGCGTCTCCTTTTCCGTCGAGAAAACCAGCCGTCCCTGATGTAAAAACAGAATATAATCCGCAATCTGATCCAGTTCCTTCGTCTGGTGTGTCGCTAAAATCACACTGCGCTCTCCGCTGCTGATAAATTCCGTAACAATATGCAAAAACTGTTTGCGAAACTCTGGATCAAAATTTGCGGTCGGTTCATCCAGTACAAGCAGTTTTGGCTCGTGCGCCAACGCGAACGCAAACTGAAACTTCAGTTTTTCTCCTTTTGATAACGTTTTCCACCGCCTGCCAGAATCCAGTGAAAACTGTCCACAATAATCCAGCAGTTTTTCACGATTATAAGCAGTGTAATATCTGCCAAACAAATCCCCATTATTCAGCAGCGTGGCATTCGCCAAAAAAAGCTCCTGATCCAGCAGTACAAAGCCTGTTTGATTACGAATCTCACATTCCGCATCATCATAGCTGTTTCCCGATATACGGATATCCCCATCATCCGGCATATACAATCCAAGAATCAGATGCAGCAGGCTCGTTTTTCCCGCTCCGTTTTCCCCAATTAACCCCATAAGATACCCGCCTGGCAGTGTAAAAGAAATATCCTGCAAAGCAAAGCTGCCTATTTGCTTACTGACTTTCTCAAACTTAATCATAGCATTCTCCTTGATTTATGTGTAAACGTTAACTGTATATGTACTGTATATAATAATATATACAGTACATATACAGTTATGTCAAGTACTTTTATCTATAAAAATAAATATAAACAAAAAAACCTTATAAATACTAAGAAATAGTATTTATAAGGTTTAATGAGACACGGGGGATTCGAACCCCCGACAACTTGATTAAAAGTCAAGTGCTCTACCAACTGAGCTAGTATCCCATTTATTCAATTAGCTGAATATAAATGCCCAGTTCCGGAATCGAACCAGAGACACGAGGATTTTCAGTCCTCTGCTCTACCAACTGAGCTAACTGGGCATAAGTTGCGGGGACAGGATTTGAACCTATGACCTTCGGGTTATGAGCCCGACGAGCTACCAGACTGCTCCACCCCGCGCTATATTTAATTGTAGTATTACTAAATACTGAATGGGCAGAGGTGGATTCGAACCACCGAAGGCGACGCCGGCAGATTTACAGTCTGCTCCCTTTAGCCACTCGGGAATCTGCCCATAACACAATATGAAATTGTGAAGCCGATGATCGGACTCGAACCGATAACCTGCTGATTACAAATCAGCTGCTCTGCCAATTGAGCCACATCGGCATATATTGACTATCAATGGGACCTATAGGGCTCGAACCTATGACCCTCTGCTTGTAAGGCAGATGCTCTCCCAGCTGAGCTAAGATCCCATATGCAATAGATCAGCGACCCAAGCGGGACTTGAACCCGCGACCTCCGCCGTGACAGGGCGGCGCTCTAACCAACTGAGCCATTGGGCCGTACTTGTGTACCCTCAAAACTTCATACAGAATTCCAACCGATCTTCCTCAAACCTTCTTCTCTTCCCTTTGGCTTGCTCTCTGGCCAAGCCTTCGGCCGATTAGTGGCAGTCCGCTCCATGCATTGCTGCACTTCC
>CAJTCR010000037.1 GCA_910574915.1 Eubacteriaceae bacterium | reverse complement strand
TGCATCCATAATCTTAAAAAAACGTGATTTCAAACGCTGATCAACAAATTTTGCATCTACAAATTCCGTTTCCCAATTCGTATATTCTACCGTCATATGGATCACCTCTTTTTCTTTAGTATAGCATAGAAACAATAGGATATCCACATAAACTTGTGGGTCAAGTTAAGGTAGCGCCTGCGGAGTTCTTCATTTCCTGAGAAGCAAGCTCACGTACAACATAAGTCTTGCCGTTTATTTCGATCGAACCATCCTGCACTGCGGAAGCAGAGCCGTCTGTATTTGTTCCTACCGGATCACTGTTGATGTCGCCGTCTTTTTCTACGCCTGTGCCAAGCGCCTTGCGTACGCCTCTGGTACGTGCAATCGAATCATTGTGCCCGATATCGCCGATTGCAAGCACGTAGCCGATCACGCCGTCGCCGTTGCGGTCAATGCTGTCGATATTTGCTTCAATATATTCTTTTACCATTGTACCTTGCAGCTCAGCACCCTGATTTGCGTCAAAACCTACATAATAGGTATCTTTATTAAAGGAAAGTGCTGTCATATCCAGCTCGCCAGTCGAGCTGTTGGACGGCTGACGGTTAAACCATACTAACGGCTTATCTTTATTTGCTACTTCTGCACCGCTGTCTGCTGCGCCGCCGTCGTCTGCTGCACCAGTATCGCCTGATCCTTCATCCGATGCCCCTGTACCATCTGCCTGATCTTCTGTAGCAGTATTTCCTCCGTCTGTAGCAGGCTTATCATCTCCGCCAGAACCACATGCCGTAAGTGAAATCCCCATCATTAACGCCAGTGTCATTGATACTAATTTTCTTTTCATATTTTTCTCCTTTCCATACAAACCACCCTTTCGGGTGTCCCCTTGTTGATAATGACAGTATAGCGAATCCATAGAAAAGAAAACATAGAATTTTTTTCTTTTGTCATTGAAATTTTTAAGATTTATTTGTTACTATTTAATAATTCAGGCTGTATTTTATGTAAAATTATAACAAAATACACAAACATTTTTCCAAATGCCTGAAAAAGAGCCGGCAGAAAATAGATCACGCTTATTTTCTGCCGGCTCTTTAACACCGCCTGCTCCTTTTTATTTATTTATCCTTTAACACTTCTAATAAAAATTCCCATACGCGCTTTGTCGAAGAGATGCTTAACTTTTCTTCTGTCGTATGCACATCCTTCATATCAGGCCCTACGGAAATACAGTCCAGTCCCGGCAGCTTGCCTGCAAGCAGCCCGCATTCCAGTCCTGCGTGAATCGCTTCCACAACCGGCGCTTTTCCATACATTCTTTCATAAACGGCTGCCAGCTTATCGCGAAACGCGGAGTCACGCTTATATTCCCATGCAGGATAGTTGCCTGATATTTCCGCTTCCGCGCCGATTGCCTGGCAGATATATACCATTTGATCCAGCAGCGCCTCCTTTGCGCTTCCGACAGAGCTGCGCACCGCATAGCTTAAAGTCATTTCCTGATAGTTAAGCTCCAGCACACCCAGGTTCAGCGATGTTTCCACCAGTCCCTCCACATCGGCACTCATCGTCTGAACGCCGTTTGGCAGTGCATTAACCAATAACACTGCTTTCCTCGTACTGTCTTCATCCAGCATCCGAAATGGAATATTGGACTGGTCTGTTATTACAGAGAGTTTTATATTTTTATCCGTTACCGCATATTCATTAGAAAGATCCTGCTGCATTTTATGCAATACTTTTTCTGCCTGTTCCAGATCCTTTTGCGGCAGGCAAAGAAGTACCTCGCTTTCCCGCGGAATGGCGTTGTCTTTGCGTCCGCCGTGATAAGATGCCAGGTGATATGGCACATGCTTTGCCAGCCCGGCAAGTATGCGCGCCATAATCATATTCGCATTTGCACGCCCCTTATGAATCTCCACACCGGAATGTCCGCCAGCCAGCCCGTGTACTTTAATCTCCATTACAGCACCTTCGCTGTCGATGCTGTTTACCTTAAGCCTGCATTCGATTCTTGCGCCGCCAGCACAGCCCGCAAGCAGGATTCCCTCTTCTTCAGAATCCAGGTTTAACAGCCTGCGTCCCTTGAGCATCGATACATCAATGCCTTCAGCACCTTCCATACCGACCTCTTCGGATACGGTAAAAATCACCTCCAGCCTTGGATGCGCGATCTTATCCGAGGCAAGCACCGCCAGTGCATAAGCGATCGCAATCCCGTTATCCCCGCCGAGCGTCGTGCCGTCTGCGGTCACATCATCTCCTTCTATTAACAGCCTGATTCCTTCGGTATCAAAATCAATGTCGCACTCCGGCAGCTTTTCACATACCATATCCAGATGCCCCTGCATAATAATCGGCTCTTCCTGCTCATAGCCAGGCGTCGCTTCTTTTATAATAATTACATTTTTCAGCTCATCCTGTATATATTCGAGCTGATGCTTTTTCGCAAATTCCACACAATAATTGCTGATTGCCTCCTCGTGGTAAGACGCACGCGGAATCGAACTGATTTCTTCAAAATAGAAAAATACTTCTTTTGGTTCTAAACTGGACAATACTCCCATGTTCCTGCCTTCTTTCTTTATTTCTTATTTTCATACACAATAAAACGGTTATTGTGCAGAATACGTATATATTCACACAGGCGCTCATAAAGCGGCTCTGCCTTTTTTCCAAACTTTGTCCTTACTGCTTCTCCAAGCTCATATACCGTACGAGCTCCATCCATTTCCTGCCAGATAAAGCTTCCAAGCTCATCCAATTCAATTTTGCTGACTTTCGGCTTGCGGAATAAGATCTGCGCAATCCGGTTAAACAGCCCGCGGTTCACAACTGCAATCTCTACATGTTTTTTCTGGTTCCAATCCCATTCATACAATTTATTTCTTTTTGGTACATAATCTAAAAAATTTTCCTGCTTTTTCTTTCCCATATCAGCCCTTTTTATAAAAAACCAGCGCAGCAAAGCATTCTGATACGCCGCGCTGATTTTCTAAAATTTATTTTTTCTTCTTCACTATAATTGCCCAAAGCGTCGCAGTTAATACTGCAAAAAATACAAGCCCGCCGATATTGCCAAAATTAATTCTCCCAGAAAGATTAATGATATCCCCTAAAGTCGCATCTCCAACTTTAATAATTGCAAAGACAGCAAGCATAATGCCGACAAGTCCTTCGCCTGCGATCAAGCCGGAGGAATACAGCACGCCATTTTCCACTTTGCGTTTCCGCTCAGACTCATTTTCATTCTTTTTCTTTTCAAAATACAGCCTTACAAGCCCGCCCACGATCATTGGCGTACTCAGATGGATCGGCAGATACAGTCCGACTGCAAACGGCAGTACCGGAATGCCAAGGATCTCTACGACAACTGCGATAAATACACCTGAGAATACAAGCGCCCAAGGCAAATTGCCGTTCATAACGCCTTCAACTACCATCTTCATAAGCATCGCCTGCGGAGCCGGAAGCTGGTCTGTGCCATAAGACCATGCCGCATTGAGCAGGTACAATACTCCACCGATCGTAATTGCAGAAGCAACTACACCGATTAATTCACCAATCTGCTGATTTTTTGGAGTGGAACCAACTAAGAATCCCGTTTTCAAATCCTGAGAAGTATCTCCGGCAATCGCTGCAATAATACAGATAATGGAACCGATACTGATTGCCGCAATCATTCCAGGCATTCCAATCATGCCCGTTGCTTTTAAGACCATTGTAGAAATCAGCAGCGTCGCAATCGCCATACCGGAAACCGGATTGTTGGAGCTGCCGACTAAGCCTACCATACGGGAAGATACGGTAGCAAAAAAGAATCCAAAGATAATGATAATAATTGCGCCCAGAAGGTTCACCGGAATTACCGGGCACAGCCACATAAAGATCGCCAGCACACCGATCCCTATAAATACGAAATTCATTGGAAGATCCTGTGTCGTACGGTTGGAAACGCCGGCTTTTGCGCCGAATCCCTTGACTGCCTGGCGGAAGGTACGTACGATTAAAGGCAGCGATTTAATCAGGCTCATAATACCGCCCGCTGCCACGGCTCCTGCTCCGATATAGCGGATATACGTACTCCACAGTGCAGACGGGTTAAATGTACTGATCGGTTCTGTACCAGGATAAATAACCGCTTCTCCGCCAAACAGCGCGATTAACGGCATAATCACAAACCATCCCAGCGTACCGCCGGCAAGCAGGTAAGAAGATACTTTTGCTCCGCAAATATAACCTACGCCAAGCAGCGCCGGCAGTACGTCCATACCAATCCCAGAGCCTTTATAGCTCTTAATCTCAAAATCCACTTCACTTGGAAAAATACACAGTCCGTCTGCGATAAACTTATAAACCGCAGACACTCCCAAGCCTAAAAATACAGTAGAAGCGCTTGCTCCGCCTTCTTCGCCTGCCATCAGCACCTCTGCACATGCTTTTCCTTCCGGGTATGGAAGTGTGCCATGCTCCTGTACAATCAATGCCGTACGCAGCGGAATCATAAATAATATACCAATCACGCCTCCGACAAATGCAATCAGGGCGATTTCAATCAAAGAAGGTGTCTGCGTCCCTCCTTCTTCTGCCCACATAAATAACGCCGGAAGCGTAAAAATAGCGCCCGCAGCTAATGATTCCCCCGCAGAACCTATCGTCTGTACGATATTGTTCTCCAAAATAGAATCGCGTCTTAATACCATTCGAATAACACCCATAGAAATAACTGCTGCCGGAATAGACGCAGATACTGTCATACCTACCCGCAGCCCAAGATATGCATTCGCACCGCCAAACAGTACGGCAAGAAGAATACCAAGTACAATCGAAACAGGCGTAATCTCTGGAAGTACTTTGTCAGCCGGAATATACGGCTTGAACTCCTTTGATTCGTTCATAGAAAAAATCCTCCTTAAATTTATTAACCTTTTCTATTATCCACTGAAATCTGACGCTTGTCAATTATAATAAACAAAATATGCGCAATACTGGCATAAATTTTTCTTGTATTTATGGAAATTTATGGTATAATCTTAATACAGCATATATTTTTTATGTTTCTATTCAGGAGAGTTGTCCGAGCGGTTTAAGGTGCGGCTCTCGAAAAGCCGTGTGCTGAAAAGCACCGTGGGTTCGAATCCCATGCTCTCCGTTTAATGTACTGTGCGACTGTACGGTACTATCTATAAATACATCCTACCTCCAATTTAAAAAAAGAGTTCTGTGAAAGCAGGACTCTTTTTTATCGAATGATATTTATAGTTGTTTATCAATCCTTGCCAGCCGATTGATCTGCGCCGCCAGATATCCGGCGCCATATCCATTGTCAATATTTACGACTGCGATCCCGTTCGCACAGGAATTAATCATCGTAAGCAGCGCGGACAGCCCGTGCATCGAGGCACCGTACCCGACCGAAGTGGGCACCGCGATCACCGGCTTATCTACCAGCCCGCCCAGCACACTTGCCAGCGCACCTTCCATCCCCGCTACTGCTACCACACAGTTTGCCTGCTGGATCGTATCGATATTTGCAAGCAGCCTGTGTATGCCGCTGACGCCGACGTCATAGATCCGTTCCACAGCCGTACCAAAATACTCCGCCGTCTGTGCCGCCTCTTCCGCTACCGGAATATCTGCCGTGCCAGCCGTGCAGACTGCTACTTTTCCGCTGCGCACCTTGCCTTCCCGTTCGATTTTCAGTATCTTAGATACCGGGTCATAGACCGCGTCAGGATATTCCCTGCGGATCATCTCATACTGCTCCTTTGTCGCCCTCGTGCCGAACACTTCTGCGTCCTGCGCATACAGCCTGCCAAAAATCCGCAGCAGGTGGTCGTCTGCCTTTCCGCTGCAAAAGATCACTTCCGCAAAACCAGAACGGATCTTTCTGTGCGTATCCAGCTTTGCGTACCCCATTTCGTCAAACGGCTGCCTGCGAAAAAGCTGTTCCGCCTGATCCAGCGACAATTCCCCCGCCTGTACTTTTTTTAATATTTCCCTTGTTTCCATAAAAATACCATACCTTTTCCAGATATCCCGTATTCCAACTACTGTTCAGGATCATCCATAATCCCGATAAACACAGGCATCTCACGCTCCATATCCATAATCATGTACAAAAAGGAACGGTCAAACGCGACCGGAACCGGCTCCATCACGCTTCCGCCGTCTTCCATTGCCACGACTGTCGACGCCGACGCCTTTGTACCATCCTCTGCCACCTCAATAACCGCTTCCTGCAAGACCTTACTGATATGCAGGCTGTTTCCCTGGCTGGATGTTCCAAGCAGTGTAAAATCTGCCTTCTTTGGATCAAATGCCTTTACAATCCCCATCTTTTTCAAGCTGTCCACAAGGTCTTCCTTGCATTTTGCCTGAAATTTGACAAGCGAAAGGTCTACATCCATGCGTTTCCTTGCTGCGATCAGATTCTGCAATTTTTTCGCAGAATAAGACTGATACCAGGTACGAATGTTTTTCTTTCCCGCCGGCTTTATTGCGACAAACGCATAGCTGCTGTCCGCATAAGGCAGTACCACTCCTTCGCAGGACGAATCTTTTAAATATTCGCATCCTCTAAGCCACTGCTGCATCATCGGCACTTTTTTCACAGTACCGTCATCCAGGCGAAAATCACTTGTCACCGTACTTTGGGCTATAAATTTACTGTCCCATTCTGCCTGAAAATACAGTGCATTCAGTAAGGAAAGCCTGGTATTTTGATCCAGGTTTTGATCCAGCAGTTTTGGAATCATCCCGTTTGTATGCTTTTTCACCCACTGGTTGATCTCTTTCCTAGCCGCTGCTGTATCCAGGTCTGTCTGGTAAACGCTCGCATCAAACAGGCTTGTCACTGTTGTCAGCCATTGCTTTTTGGCACGAAACGCTTGATCTAACCAGACAGAATTGGCTGCTTTAAGCGTAATGCCTTCTTTGTCTTGCGGCAGTATATTCATCAAATCATCGGGCAGGCACATCAGATCTTCCCCCAGCACCTGCTGAAACTCTTTTTTCGTCTTTCCCTTCGCACCGTTTGCCGCCATACAAAGTGCTGTATATGCGGAAACTGGTGAAAAGACCGGATTTTCCTTATTCAGATTGCACAACAGTAGCTGGTAGGCAAACTCCTGTACCGGCTGCATCGACGGCTTCGCGTAATCGATGCAGATCTGTTCTCCCGGATTCAGTTTTTTTGCGGATACCTGCTTTGCGCTTATTTTGCTTTGCACTCCATCCGCCGCGCATCCGACAAGCATCGTTAACGCCAACATCATAACAAACATGGATCGTACACACTTCTTCATCATAAGATACATCCCCTTTCAGTAAAATATTCTATGTATACCTATGATAACGCGGGCAAAGCAAGTTTCGTCGCGTTCCTGTCGCAAATTTTTTAAATATTTTTCAACAAATCAATCACCTGCGACAGATCACCGACACATCGGTACAGCAGCTTTTTCGTATCCTCGTCTGGTTCGCTCAAGTCAGGCACCATAACCGGGTACATCCCGGCGCGGTACGCCGCTAATATCCCATTTGGAGAGTCTTCTAACGCCATGCACTGTGACGGCTCTACGTTCAGGCGCCTTGCCGCTTCGAGATAAATATCCGGCGCAGGCTTTCCGTTTGCCACCATCGGCGCACATACGATCTCATCAAAATACGAAAGCCTTCCGATCGATCCTAAATACCGTTTGGTACGCTCCCAGTCTGTAGCAGTCGCTACCGCAGTCAGATAAGCGTTCTGCTTTAGATAAGCAAGCAATTCGCCAAGCCCTGGCTTTTCTTCTACGCCGTATGCGTCAATATGCTCGTTCATAAGCTTTATGCGTAAAGACCTTACCTTTTCATAATCAAAATCTGTGCCAAGCTCTGCCTGCAATTTTGGCGCCGCATATTTTGCTGCAAGGCTTCGGATGCCGAGCACATGCTGTTTTTCCATCGCATATCCATAAGTATGCGCTGCCACAAGCCAGTATTTTTGCAGCAGCTTTTCTGTATCGATCATCAATCCGTCCATATCAAATATCACTGCTTTTATCATAATTATTTCTCCTCAAAAATGCTTTGAACGATGCATATAAAAAACGCAGGCATTTCAAAAACTGACCCGCGCTTTGCTGTATTTCCTTACTGATTTTTTTATGGACATCCTGCTTTGAATCCTGATCCTAAACGTTACCCTGGCAGTTAACTCGGCCCAGGCACCCTCACGGCACACAAGAGGTCTTGCTTAGTGCTGCTCCATTCCTGACCTGACACGGTTCACAAGTTCCTGTTGCGTAAGACCCAGACGTCAACGCCACTTACCAGGGGCTGCTTTACAATCGAAAGACCCGGGGCAGGATATCACCCCAGCTATAGCGGATTGCTGGTACAGGGCACCGCTAGCGCCCCGGCTGTCCGATTTTTATTATATAGTGTTTCTTTTTGATTGTCAAATCATTTTTGCAATATTTCAAATTCAAGCGCTATCCAGATACAACTGGATGGCGCTTTTTAATCTGTAAAATTCTGTTTTCATTCTGAAAAAAATGAGCTAAAATTCCTCTATCTAATTCTATCTGAAACTATTAGAAAACATACGAAAGAAAAATGAAAAGGGGCAGTAGGACGCTGCCAGAAAGCAGGGAAAATGGGTACAACACAACCGATAAAAAGTAAAGAAGATTTAAAAAAATTTATGGACTATTACAAAGCAGTACGTCCAAATCCTCGTAATTATGCACTGGTAATCCTTGGCCTGCATACCGCGCTGCGTATCAGTGATATTTTGGAACTGCACTGGAAAGATGTCTACGACTTCTCTATGGACAAATTCAAAAAGCACGTAATCGTATTGGAAAAAAAGACAAACAAAAGAAAAGCAGTCGCTTTAAATTTTCACGTCAAAGAAGCGTTAAAAAGGCTTAAAGACCAGCGCATCCCAGACCCGCAGGACTATATTTTTTCCAAACGAACCGATCCTTCCAATCCGCTCTGCCGCTCGCAGGCTTTTCGAATTATACGCGACGCGGCAAGAAAAGCGATCCACGAAGAACATATCAGTTGTCACTCACTGCGCAAGACGTTTGGCTATCACGCATGGAAACAGGGAATATCGCCCGTTCTGCTGATGGATATTTACAACCATTCTTCTTATCAGATTACAAAAAGATATCTGGGAATCGATCAGGATGAAAAAGACTACGTTTATTTAGAACTGGAATTGTGAACAAACAAAATAATATAGAGCGTGTTTGCACTATCAAAACACGCTCTACATTCCGTTTTTATAACTGTTATTTCGCTACATCAATACGAATCAGCGCCTTCTTCAAAGCAATTTCCGCACGTTTTACATCCAGTCCGGCTTCTTTTACTTTCAAGCGGCGTTCTGCGCGCATTTTCGCCTCTTCCGCCCGGTTTTTATCAATCTCGTCCGGCCATTCTGCGATCTCGGCAAGAAGTGTGACCTTATCGCCCAGGATCTCAGCAAATCCAGAATGCACGGCTGCTTTTTTTGCTCCGTTATTTTCTGTAATCGTGACAATGCCCGGTGAAAGCACCGCGGTCAATGGGATGTGGTGCTTGTATACACCGATGTCGCCTTCTGTCGTCGTAAATTCGATCATAGAAGCTTCCCCGGTATAAAATACACGCTCTGGTGTAATAATCTCTACCTGAAACAATCTGTTTGCATCTGCCATACCGTCACCCCTTACTTCATACGGGCGCGTACATCATCGATCGTTCCTGCATTTAAGAAATGGCCTTCCGGCACATCGTCATGCTTTCCATCCAAAATCTCACGGAAGCCGCGGATCGTCTCAGCAATCGGAACATATTTTCCGTCCAGCCCGGTAAACTGTGTCGCTACAGAGAACGGCTGAGACAAGAACCTTTGGATTTTTCTCGCACGATTGACAACCATCTTGTCGTCCTCTGAAAGCTCATCCATACCGAGAATCGCAATAATATCCTGCAATTCCTTGTATTTTTGCAATATTGCCTGAATTTCACGTGCGGTATCAAAATGCTCCTGTCCTACAATACGCGGATCGAGGATTCTCGAACTTGATGCCAGAGGATCTACCGCCGGATAAATACCAAGCTCTGCAATGGAACGCTCCAATACCGTCGTCGCATCCAGATGGGCAAACGTCGTCGCCGGAGCCGGGTCTGTTAAGTCGTCGGCAGGCACATAAACTGCCTGTACAGACGTAATGGAACCGTTTTTCGTCGATGTAATACGCTCCTGCAAAGCTCCCATTTCCGTCTGTAAGGTCGGCTGATAACCTACGGCTGAAGGCATACGGCCAAGCAGCGCGGATACCTCCGAGCCAGCCTGTGTAAAACGGAAAATATTGTCAATAAACAACAGCACGTCCTTTCCGCCTTTATCACGGAAATATTCAGCCATTGTAAGACCGGAAAGCGCCACACGCATTCTTGCTCCAGGCGGCTCGTTCATCTGTCCGAACACCATCGTCGTTTTATCGATAACGCCGGATTCCTTCATTTCGTAGTACAGGTCATTTCCTTCACGGGTTCTTTCACCTACGCCAGTAAATACGGAATATCCGCCGTGCTCTGTTGCAATATTATGGATCAGCTCCTGGATCAATACGGTCTTGCCTACCCCGGCGCCGCCGAACAGCCCGATCTTGCCGCCCTTTTGATATGGGCAGAGCAGGTCTACGACTTTAATTCCGGTTTCCAGTATTTCCGCAGAAGTGGACTGTTCTTCAAACGTAGGCGCCTTTCTGTGGATTGGGCTGTATTCTACGCCAGTCGGCGGATCAATTTCATCGATCGGCTGGCCAAGGACATTGAACATACGGCCTAATGTATTTTCACCAACCGGAACACTGATCGCCGCGCCTGTTGCAGCCGCATCCATACCGCGCACAAGCCCGTCGGTCGGCCCCATAGCGATACATCTGACGGTATCATCACCAAGATGCTGTGCTACCTCTACTACAAGAAGACTGTCATCTTTTCGCGTAATCTCGATCGATTCGTTAATCTCCGGCAGTTTTCCCGTAAATTTAATATCCAGGACAGCACCAATGATCTGAGTGATTTTCCCTATATTCGCTTTTGCCATTTTTTTCTATCACTCCTTTTCTATCTAACTATATCCGCAACCATTACGATACTAACTGATTGCTTCCGCACCTGCTATAATTTCGGTCAATTCCTGTGTAATGGAACCCTGGCGGGCACGGTTGTATTTCAAAGACAAATCACTAATCATTTCTTCCGCATTGCTTGTCGCAGAATCCATCGCCTGCATCCTGGCGCCGTTTTCACTTGCGACTGCTTCTACAAGCGCACCATAAAAAATACTGGTTACGTATTTTGGGATAATCATATCCAGCGCTTCCCTTTCGTTCGGCTCATAATTCATAATCAGGTTTTTATCGGCTGCTGAAAGCTCTGCTTCTGAAAATTCGACCGGAAGCAGCTTCATCAAGCTAGGAATATGCACGACTGTATTTTTAAAATGCGTATACGCCAGATAGATCGAGCCGATCTTTCCCTGCGCATAATCCTTTAATACTTTATCGCATATTTCCATTGCGTCTTTATACGTAGGATTTTCAATTACGTCCGAAGCGTCTTCTGCTACCTGGTAGCCTTTGCGTTCGAGCGAATCCCTTCCTTTGGTACCGATGGTATACAAAAGTACTTTATCCTTGGCAAGCCCGCTGTTTTGTACAAGCTTTGTAATGTTCGAGTTGTAGCCTCCTGCAAGTCCGCGGTTGGATGTAATCACTACAACTGCCGTCTTGTCCGAGCCATTGTCCGCCAGATATGGATGGTCCATATTGCCGGATCTGGCAAGGATAGACGTTACGGTACGATACATATGCTGGAAATACGGGTCTGTCCGCTCTGCATGGGTCTTTGCTTTTTGCAGTTTTACGGTAGAAACTAATTTCATGGCTTTTGTGATTTGCTGCGTACTTTGTATGCTGCTTTTTCGTCTTTTAATATCTCTCATAGACGCCATAACTGATCACCGCCTTTTCTACCGAAATGATTTTTTACACTCTTCGATTGCCTTAATTAACTGCTTTTCCATATCCTCTTCAAGTACCTTCGTCGTACGGATCGACTCTGGGATCTCAGGATATTTTGTATCAATATATTCAAACAGCTCCTGTTCAAACCGCAGTACATCTTCGGTCGGAATATCCATCAGATATTTCTTTGTAGCGGCATAGATAATAATTACCTGCTTTTCTACCGGCATCGGCTGATACTGCGGCTGCTTTAAGATCTCACGGATTCGTTCACCCTGCATCAGCTTTTCCTTTGTATCCGCATCCAGCTCGGAACCAAACTGTGAAAAAGCAGCCAGCTCTCTGTACTGTGCCAGCTCGGTACGAATCGGAGCCGAAATCTTCTTAATCGCCTTAATCTGCGCAGAACCGCCTACACGGGATACCGATAGACCTGCATTAATCGCCGGACGGAAGCCTGCGTTAAACATTTCCGTCTCAAGATAAATCTGCCCGTCTGTAATCGATATAACGTTAGTCGGAATGTATGCAGACACGTCGCCCGCCTGCGTTTCGATAATCGGCAGTGCGGTAAGGGAACCGCCTCCTAATTTATCAGAAAGCCTTGCAGCACGCTCCAACAGTCTCGAATGCAGATAGAATACGTCGCCCGGATATGCCTCACGTCCTGGCGGTCTTCTCAAAAGCAAAGAAAGCGTACGGTATGCCGTCGCATGTTTGCTTAAGTCGTCATAGACAACAAGTACATCCTCGCCGTTTTCCATCCATTCCTCACCAATCGCGCATCCTGAATAAGGCGCAATATACTGGAGCGGAGCAAGCTCGCTCGCTGTTGATGCTACAATCGTCGTATAATCCATCGCGCCAAATTCTTCCAGTGTCTTTACAATAGAAGCAACGGTAGAAGCTTTCTGTCCGATCGCTACATAGATACAATGGACACCCTGCCCTTTTTGGTTGATAATCGTATCAATGGCAATCGCTGTTTTACCAGTCTGGCGGTCTCCGATAATCAGCTCGCGCTGTCCTCTTCCGATCGGCACCATAGAATCGATCGCCTTAATACCCGTCTGCAACGGCGTATCAACGGATTTTCTTGAAATAACGCCGGATGCGACTCTTTCGATCTGACGGTATTTATCTGTTCTAATCGGCCCTTTGCCATCGATCGGCTGTCCCAATGCGTTGACAACACGTCCAGTCATGGCGTCTCCAACCGGAACCTCTACGACTCTGCCAGTCGTTTTTACGGTATCACCCTCGTTGATACTTTTCTGGTCACCGAGCAATACGGCACCAACGTTATCTTCTTCGAGGTTCAATACCATTCCATATACTTCACCTGGGAATTCCAACAGTTCGCCCTGCATCGCATTTTCCAGCCCGTGGATACGCGCGATACCGTCCGCCACCTGGATGACTGTACCTACATCAGCGACTTCCAGCTCCGCAGCATATCTTTTAATCTGTTCTTTGATGACCGAACTAATCTCCTCTGGTTTTAAATTCATGGACAATAGTCACCTACTTTCAACTGTTTTTGCCATATTGCTACGGCATCTGTAACTTCAATTTTGATAATTCGCAAGTCATCCTGGCAAGCTTATTTCTGACACTGCCATCCACAACTCTGTCCCCAATCCGAATCACGATCCCCCCGATCAGGGATGGATCTACCTTATAGACCAATTCAAACTGTACATATTCTGTCGTCTCCAGCAACTTTCTGCGTATTGCATCTTTCTGCATTAAAGACAGTTCCATCGCAGATGTAATATAGGCAGTCCCTATCTTTTTATATTCTTTCACCTGCGTGATAAAATAGTCCAGCACCCCGTCAAATTCCTGGTAATGTCCTTTGGCTATAATCATCATCATTAGCCCGGTCATTTCCTTCGACGCATGGTCTTTAAAAACGGCCTCTATGATTTTTTGTTTTTCTTCTACTACAATTTTTGGATGATTCATCATCTTTGCAAGATCTTCGTTTGTCTGAACAATCGCAAGCATCCGTTTTGATTCCTCAAACAGCGAGTCGATCTGTCCAGACTCCAAAGCCAGCTCAAATAATGCATCTCCATATGTTTTTGAAACTAGCTTTGCCATGTCGAATCACCCATTTCTTTCAATGTCTCTTCCACAAGCCCATTCTGAACGGTTGTATCAATCGATGCTGCTACAACCTTTGCAGCCATCATAGAAGCAACCGTAATCATCTCCTGCTTCATCTCATCCAAAGCACGGCTCTTTTCAAGCTTCGCTTCTTCATTTGCGCGCTGGATGATACGTGCAGCTTCCTGTTTCGCCTCGTCAATAATATGCGCTTCATTTTTCAATGCCTTCTGACGTGCTTCACTTAAAATGGCCTCTGCTTCTTTCTCTGCGTTTTTCAGCTTTTCTTCATATTCTGCTTTCATCGCAGAAGCTTTTTCTTTATCGCCCTTTGCATTGTCAATATCGCTTTGAATCTTTCTCTGTCTGTCATAGAGCATCTTTCTGACCGGATTCAGCAGCATATAAGATAATGCAAGAAACAGTACAAAGATTGCGATCGCAAGAAGCACCGCATCATGAATTAACTGAAAATCAAGATTAAATAATCTATCCATGTTCGCTCAGTTCAGCCTCCTTTCCGTCTTTCTTCCATACCACAGACGTATGATACGTCCCTTTGCGTATTATGATAATGGCTGTACGAAAAGCAGGAGCATAGCTACTAACAAGCCGTAAAGACCTGTTGTCTCAGCAACCGCCTGGCCTAATAACATCGTAGACATAATATCTGACTTTGCGCCAGGGTTTCTACCTACTGCCGCCGCACCGTGTCCGGCTGCAATACCCTGCCCAATACCAGGCCCGATACCTGCAATAACTGCCAAACCTGCACCGATAGCTGAACATGCTAAAATTAAATCCTGTCCTGTGATATTCATAATGATTTTCCTCCTAAAAAATTTTCTTTTTTATAAGACTAAAAAATCTAGTCCGTATCCATCTGCTGGCTGATATAAGTCATTGTCAGCATACAGAATACATACGTCTGAATTGCTCCTGAGAACAAATCAAAATACAAATGAAGCGCTGCCGGCCAGATAATCGCCACTTTCGACAACAGTCCATAAACGAGCGCCATCATAACGGTTCCAGATAACACATTTGCAAATAAACGCAAAGACAGAGAAATCGGTACTGCAATTTCACTGATCAGGTTAATCGGAAACCAGATTGGAAGCCATGGTGGTAATGGCGAGCACATGTCTGTCCAGATTTTTTTCGGGCTCTGATACCTGAACTGACAAACATGTATCAGAGTAAATGTAATCAAGCCCAGTGCAAGTGTCGTGCCATAATCCGCTGTCGGCGGCCTTAAGCCAAACAGACCAGAGATATTGCTCACCAGAATAAATATAAAGATCGTACTGATATAATTGACGAACTTTGTAGCATTTTTTCCCATAGTCCCTTCTACTACTCCATCCAGTGAACTGACAATCAACTCCAATATATTTTGGAATGTATCCGGTATCTCTGTTGCATGACGCATTTTGATATTTGCTATAAGCGCAAATCCAATCAAAAACAGCATAACGATAAGTATACATACATGGGACGAAGTAATCCAGACTTCATGGCCAAACAAATTGTAAGAAAACAATCCGTGGATCATAAAATCAATATTATCGGCACTGGATGACATTACGATTGCATTTGTCACATTTTCACCTCCCTTTCCACAGTGTTAGTTTCGTCCGAAGACCCACCACCTTTTCCTGTTACTTTTTTAAGCACCTTGTGCAGTGCCGGCTGTAAATAAGCCGATATCTTTAAACCCATCACACCGATAAACAGCGTGACAAGGTTACCAAGATCAAAATACATCGTAACTGTAAACACAATTACAACGGCGATATAACGCGCAATCCCTTTTGCGATAATTCTCCCTCTCGCCTTCTCGGGATCTATAAAACCTACTGTTTCTGCAATGATACGCGCAATATGATAAGCCATCGCCATCGCAGTCAGTATCCCTATCCAAAGGCCGCTGCTGTAGCGAAGCGGATCTTTTACAAACCAGACGCCCGTTAGCTGTATGACTATTCCATAAAGCAGGATTCCAAGCAGCAATTCGGGAAGCGCTTCATTTAACCGTCTGAACATGGCTGTTCCCTCAATTCTTATCCTCTTTATTTTCATCCTGATAGATTTTTTTTGCCATTATAAAAATATTGCGAAATCCTGCAACCGATCCCATTAAAAACAAAAGAACCGTAATCGCCGGCATATGATATTTTTCACCAATCCAAACACCGAACAGCGTGCACATAATAATCGGCACAATCATATTCAGTCCAAATTGAATAACCATCGTGAATGCCTGAAAAACCTTTTGTTTTTTTCTCATTTCACCTTATTCCTTCTAAAGTGCATAAATCCACTAAATACATTATAGCACTAATGTTTAAATTGTCTATAATATTTTGGCAATAATTATTGAAAAAATGGTACATTTTGAGTTAGTTGTTCCCAAAATGTACCATGCTTATTCTTGTTCCCTCTTTCCAACATCTTCAAATCCCGGCTGTCCTTTTTAGCTGTTTAACATAATGGCAAGCTTTTTTATAGATTTGCTCAGTGTCTCATAGCAAAGCCCATATGCCTGCAATGTGCCGCCATATGGGTCCATAATTTCCAGCTCGTCGCCTACTAACTCCGTTAATACCTGCACATTTTCAGGAATCGCATGTTCAAACAAATCCAATACCTTTTGCTTATCACTGTTTCCCATAACAATAATCAGTGTATCCTGCGCAAAATCTTCTTCTTCTAACTGGCTGGACATATATTTTTCCAACGTAATCCCATTGCTTATCAACACTGCCTCAGCCTTTTGATTCAATGGTTCTGGAAACAGCACAACGATTCCGCGTGCCTGAACATCAATCGGCAATTTTATTTTACATTCCTTCAAAAGCTCTGCTGCCATCGGCGCCCGGCTGTTTCCGGCACTGTCTGCAAAAATGATTTTCCTGTACGTATCCATAGATTCTCCCCAATTACTTGACTTGCATGACCTGGTGCCCGGCAGCTTTTAACAGACGGTTTCTGATTGCCTGCCCGATCTGCGGCGTTTCAAAGCTTTCCGCATAAATAATGTCCACACCAGATGCATCCAAGCTTCTTAATATCCTATAAAGATTATGAGCAATTTCTTCTTCTTCCTGCCTGCTTCCGATACTAAAGACAACACCTTGTTTATATTGTCCTGCTGTCTCTTTTGTACCGATAATCCCTACCTGCCTGCCGGCAGCCGTCATTTCTTCTGCAAGCTGGCTGATTTTCTTCACAACCTGTTCCTGTGTGCCTTCGACAAGGATCATTTCTGCCCTTGGCGCATAATGCCTGTATTTCATGCCGGGAGCTTTCGGCTTGATTTTTGCATCCTGCGCAAGCATTCCAGGATCTGTTTGCACTTCGCCGATAACGTCTGAGAGCATCTTTTGCGTAATAAATCCCGGACGCAAAATCGTCGGCACCTGCTCAGTTAAGTCTATAATCGTAGATTCAATACCAATGCCTACTTCTCCTCCGTCTAAAATCAGAGGAATCTTTCCGTTTAAGTCTTCATATACATGATCTGCCTCGGTCGGGCTTGGCCTGCCTGAGGTATTCGCACTCGGTGCTGCGATATATCCGCCGCCTTCACGGATCAATGCCAGCGCAATACGGTTTGCCGGCATCCTGACCGCTACCGTATCCATACCGCCTGTTGTCTCATAAGGCACGATTTTACTCTTTTGCAGAATCATCGTAAGCGGCCCCGGCCAGAATGCATCGGCTAAAAGCCGTGCCTGCCTGGGTACATTCGCCACGATCGCATGGATATCCTCAAAACAACAGATATGCACGATCAGCGGATTGTCTGACGGCCTGCCTTTTGCGGCATAGATCTTCGCCGCTGCATCTGCGCTCAGCGCATTCGCTCCAAGCCCATAGACGGTTTCTGTCGGAAATGCCACAAGGCCGCCTTTCTTTAGTATTTCCCCAGCCTGTATAATAGCCTCATCTGCCCTGTCAGGTTTGATTTCATCCTCATATACTTTTCGTACTGACGTTTTTTGCATAATTTTATTTCCTATTTTCGAATGTACTGCACATGAAACTGCATTTTCAGGACTGCGTATTCGTATCCATATCTTTAGTATCGGTATCTTTGCCTAGATACTGAAAGATCCCTGTACAGATCGCATCTGCCATCTGCTGCTGATAAGCTTCCTCGGTAAGCTTTTGCGCTTCCTCTGGATTGCTCAAAAAACCACACTCTACGATAATAATCGCAGATTCTGTCTTTTTGAGCAGATAATAACTGTCATTTGCTTTTGCCTGTCTGTGATTGTCTGGATCTACCTGTTCAATCAGTGTCTTTTGCACCGTCTCAGCCAGCTCCTTGCTTTCCTTGGAAGTCGTATAGTAAAAGACCTGTGCACCTTTGATCTGCGGGCTTGTATAGCTGTTTTGATGAATACTGACCGTCATAATCGGATTTTCTTTGTTAATCAGTTCACAGCGCCTTTGCAGATCCTGCGCTTTTTTATTGCTGGCGTCCGCATCATACAATCCCTGATCGTCCTCGCGCGTCATAACCACCTGCATTCCCTTTGCTTCCAATGCAGCCTTCAGCTTTAACGCGACCTGTAGATTAATATCTTTTTCCAACTCTCCGTTTACGCCTACTTTGCCGGAATCAAAGCCGCCATGCCCTACATCCACGACAATGCAGTTTTTCTGCTTTTCCACCTGGCGTCCGGTCACATACACAGCGCTCGTCCTGGCAAGAATGCAGGCACAGATCAGCACGATCACTGACATGATTAATTCCAATCGTTGTTTCAAATGGTCTGCCTCCAGAGTTTTATATTACTATACATATGACAAAACAGTAAAATCCATCCCTGTTTCTTTCCGGCATCCCACGGGCAACGCTAACCGCCTGACTGCTGCTTATTTGCGGTTCATATATTTCATAATGGTATTCCATACCGCAGGATCTTCCAGCCCCAGCTTCCAGAAAGAAGCGCCGGCAAATCCGTGCGAACTCATGACCTTGAGCTTTTCTTCGATTGATTTGACGTCTTCAAACCAGATCTTATATGTCGTATCACCATTGACATATTCTGTATAATACTGGCCGACATCATCCAGCCATTTTTTTTCTGCGCCGTTGACTTCCATCAAACGCTGTGCAGACTGCATTCCCACTGCTTCGCTGGACAGCTCGTACGGCACATAATCCTCAGACGCGGATTCCACATCATCTCCGTTTCCGTCTTTGAGCTTTTCCGCCCATACTCTTGTATAAAACGGCATTCCCAAAATTACCTGTTCCGCCGGCACGCCTTCTTCTAAGATGTCATCGGCGCCTTTTGTCACAAATCCAAGGGAAGCGACCGAACCGCTTTCTTTTGATCCCGCATAATGTTCATCATAAGCCATCACAATAATATAATCCGCAAAGACAGCCTGTTCTTCTCTGTCATAAAATTTTGTATATTCAGACGATACATAGTTGTCTACCGACAATACAATGCCGTTCCCGTCACACTTTAAGGACAGCTCTCTGATAAACTGAATAAATCCTTCGCCTACCGCGGATTCCAACGCTTCAAAGTCCACATTGATCCCATCTAACCCATACTGGATCGCCGCCGCAATAATCTGGTTTTCCAGGTTTTCCCGCTTGGAGGTATGTGTAAGCACTTCGGTTGTACTGACCTCCGCATTTTCCAGATTGCTGACCAGCCCCCATACTTCTACGTCCTGGTCGTGGCAGTACTTCACATAGTCCGCACTCGCCAGGTTCGCAATATTTCCGTCGTTGTCGTTTAAATAAAACCAGGTCGGAGAGATCACATTCAGCCCTTTGGAATTTTGCAGCACACTTGCGATGGAACTGTTCGCTTCTGGTACGGTCACCTGGTGCCAGCCCATATTAATGGCATAATCCCTGATCTGATGCAAAAACGTATCTTCCTCAAAGTCGTTGCTTAGTGTTTCTTCTTTTTCACTGCCCAGCCGTTTGTTCTGCACAAAACCGATCAAGCCGTCCTCTGTCGTTACCTTCGCCCAGTCATCGCCGTCTTCTAGCTTTGTAACGATATCCTCTTTTGTCAGTTCTTTTAATATATTGCTCTTTACACTGTCTTTTACGCGGAGCTGTGTTTTTCTCTTTACCGGCGCCTTTTTTACAGTCCCCCATTCGGTCTGCAAGAGAATCCGGTTTGGCTGTTCAAACCGTTCATACGTCAGGTTCGTATACTGCGCCACATAATCAAGAGCGATAAACGTCTTGTCCGCATTGATCAGCACAATTTTATATGGCTTGCTGTCTTTTTTTCTTCCTATATAATAATCTTTTCTGTCTGCTGACGCCTTTACCACATTCGAAGATGTCGTATACAGCAGTATATTTTCATTTTCATCCCAATAAAAACGATCGTTTAAATAGTCATGTACATAATTAAAATCCAGATAAACCGCACCATCTCTAAGCATTGCCTTTTCTTCGACCAGCTCATAATTCAGTTCAATCGCTGCCTCGTCATCCGACGTGATCCCAAAATAGGCCTCAAGATCCTGCTGTTCGGTACTTGGCATTATCTGTTTTATTTTTTTCCCTACAATAATACCCACAAGTATAATAAAAATCAAAGATAGTACGGCTATAACTGGTATTACTTTCTTGTTCATTGTTTTTCCTCCTGTGTGCATCTATCTCCAATGTAAACTACCTTTTTATTATAGCTTGTATTATAACGGATTGCTCATAACGTGTAAAGCCTTCACACAGAAAAAGTTATGCAAACAGGCGAAAACCGATATCCCCATACCATTTCCGCCTGTCCGCTTTATCAACCTATGTTTACATATACTTTGACAGGCATTGAGGTTTCCTTCTCCATATATGTGAATGATTTGTTTTTAATTACTCGTTTTGTACTTTGTCAAAATGCAGTTCTGTCAGCACCCCCTTATCATACACATAGTCTCTCATATAAGAGCTTTTTTCTTCCTGTACGCATAACAGATCCGTAACGGTCTCAGGCGTACTTTGCTCGCCTTCCAAAAAAATCATAATCCCCCGTCCCTGAATCCCCTTTAATTCGATAAATAATTGTTTTTTGTCCATCCCTTCCACCTTTTTCAGACAGCAATATGCAGAGCCCTTACAGACCGGATGATCCAGACTGCTGCGGAATTATTAAATTAACGATTGTGATAAGATATTTGTAATAAAATCCATTCCCCATATTGTGCCTGTTCTTATTTGCCTGTTACCCTGCTTTCTTTTTGCTGTAAAGCATATCCGCCCGGATAACGGCGCCTTTTTTCAGTGCTTTCTTTGCCTTTTTGCCTGTAATCTGTCCAATCTGTGTAACATACGTCGGATACTCTGTCTCAGGAACCCATATTTTTTTCTGTAACAGATCTGCTCTTGTAACTTTTTTCCTGGCAGGGATATCCTGTTTTAACGTCCATACATGCAAATACAGCCCCTGTTTTTCCAACTGCTTATAATCTATGACCTGCCGCTTTAATGCCATGCTGCTGCAAATTTGCAGAATCAGCAATGCAGCAAGCGGTATCCCCACAATACACGCTCCTACCGCGCCATACAGCAGTGCCATCCTTGTCCGGTACTTGATAATGACCGTTCACCAGCTTTCTGCTATGATTAAATAATTCGCTGTAAAAATATCAGATCTTCCTGTTTCAGGTAGAACGGATTTTCAATCCAGGGGATGCTTAACAGATGCATTCCATATCTTTTTTGTATCGTTTTCTTATCCAGCATATTCGCAAACAAAACAAGAAATTCCCAGGCTTCATAGTTTTCAGTTGCAGTGATATGATTTAAGAAACGCTCATAAGCAATGACTTTCCAGGGGCTGATGCTGCCTACGACAATTTTGCGGTCACATCTTAAAAACTCTTCTCTTGCCGCCATATAATCCGCGCCCAGATCTAAAATTACAGCTTCATAAGTACTGTTCATAATATCCGGTACGTTTGTGCCGCAGCCATCCGTATAATAAGAAACACCAAGCAGCTTTTGCTTCTTTCCGCCCTCCTTTTTGATCAGATCCTTTAGCTCCTGCTGCCCTGACAGTTCAATGACCGCGGTCTTTTTTCCAAGTGCAGACTGCATATAGTTTGCGAGCGCGATCGTCAGATGTGTCGCTCCACAGCCCGTTCCAATCCCTACAATCCCTATACTGGCTTTTTCTTTCAGCCTTTTGATTGAAAATCCATTCAGTTTTTTCACCATCCTTCCTGCCGCAGCAGCTTTTGAAAAAATCTCCGTTTCTCCCCAGTCATACGAAACGGGTCTGCATCCAGCGGAAAGCAGTATACACGACGGTGGTATGTCCGCGCGATCCATTTTGCCTGCGCCCGGTCGCCATAATTGCATACAAGTACAAGATTTTTGCACATGCTGATCTTTGCAAGCAGGTTTTTCGTCTGTTCCATTTCCCACTGCCTGGTTCCCATTACAACGATCCATCGTTTCTTTTGTTCTGACAGCTCTTTGACCTGTATGCCGTAATCCTGCACATACAGCCCGTTTTCCTGACATTTTTTTGCAATGCCTTCTCCATAATAGGGCATTCCCCGAAACTTTTCATAGGCAACAGACCCGTCTTTTCTTGTAAAGCTGCCCGTTTCCTCTGCTAACAGCCTGATACAGTCCGAGTCGTGATACTCCTGATACATACAGTTTTTGTGGATTTGATTCAAGAAACATGTCAGCGATATTGCAAAATGTGTCGTTCCTACACGCCTTTGCGATCCTGCTACCGCGATTTCTGCTGTGATTTTTGATAAGAGATGCTCGTTTTGTTTGTGCTGAGAAAATTGATCGATGTCTCTTTGCAGACCGTTTAAATCCGTTTCCAACGCTTCAATCGAAGGATAGCGTTCTTCTCTGGAATAGGCGGCTGCTTTTTCGACAAACGGTTTCAGATATTGGAACTCTTGCGGCGGTATCTTTTCTGCCATATACAGCAGTATTTTTCCGATGCTGTAGATATCTGCCCGAAAGTCACAGGGAATCCCCTGATATTTTTCAGGCGGCGCAAAGCCTTCGGTTCCAAAATTTTGGAATGTATTTCCACCTGTGGTAATATAAGATGAGATGCCAAAATCGATTAAAACAATCCGTTTTCCACATAATATAATGTGTTCCGGCTTTAGATCCTGATAGATCACCGGTTCTGGCTGTTGTCCATGCAGGTACTTGATCACATCACAAATCTGCAATGCCATACAGACGGCTGTATCTATGGAAATACAATCTTGATAAAGCACATAGGCTTCTAATGATTGTCCCTGGATATATTCTTCTATAATATAATAATTTTCATTATCTTCTTCTACATCATAAATAGTGGGGATACCAGGATGTTTCAGATTTTTTAGAAGATCTGCTTCCAGAAGGAACTGCGGGCACTTTTCATCTGCTGTTTTTTTCATACATTTTACAGCGCGATAAGCCTTCAGCTTCCTATGTTCGGCTAGAAATACCCGGCTACTGTTCCCTGCTCCTATACTGGAAACAATACGGTATTTGTCGGACAAAATTGATGTTTGAATACTTATACTCCTTTCTGACTAAGGGTGTAAGCATCTCTTGAAACTGTTATAACACATCTTACAGGTGTTTGGCAAGCTTTTTTTTCAAAAAATGTGAAATTTTATAAAAATTTTAAAAAATATATGCGTAATGCGCTTGACTATCATATTGATTTTTTATATACTTTGGTTACTTCAAGTTGACATTTGCAATTTTATATTAATAGTATATACCATAAGACATTAATTAAGGGAGTGATGTAATGAAAATCGAAAAAGTAAGTGACACCCAGATTCGATGCACACTGACGAAGGAAGATTTAGCAGACCGCCATTTAAAAATCAGTGAACTTGCATATGGTACAGAAAATGCCAAAAGCCTTTTCCGTGACATGATGCAGCAGGCTTCATATGAATTCGGATTTGAAGCAGACGACATCCCTTTGATGATTGAAGCAATTCCGGTATCATCAGATACGATTATTCTGCTGATAACCAAGGTGGAATATCCAGAAGAACTGGATACCCGTTTTTCCAAATTTTCAGATATGGATTATGATGACGCTTTTTCTGGATACGGCATGGATCAGGGAGAACCTTACGAAGCAGCCAGCGCAAATGATATTTTAGACTGGTTTAAGAAGATCCAACAGGAAACAAAAGCAAATACAGAAGGCACCAAAAAGAAATCAAATAAATCTGAGGATTTTATCCCGTTAGACCAGGCGGTGCCGCATGAATCGAAAGAAACGATTCCAAGCGCTCCTGCTGTAGAAGTTCCTGTTGATCTGACCAAATTGTTCCTGATACACAATCTGGATACGATGTCCAAGATTTCCAGCGTACTGGATGGTTATTACGAAGGGGATAACACTCTGTTCCGCGATTCCCAGTCACATTTGTTTTACCTTGTTGTGCATAAGAGTGCGCACACACCGGAAGAATTTAACAAAGTATGCAATATTCTGTCCGAGTACACAACGCAGCTAAATTTTTCAAATGCCATTGAAGCATATTTTAACGAGCATTTTGACTGCATCCTGCGCAGTCAGGCGTTACAGCAGTTTGCAGCAATCTAAAAAACTGCCGCATGAAAGAAAGACGTGTTCCTTCTTTCCATGCGGCAGCTTTTTTGTTAAGATCCGTTACTCTCTTATGATTGGTTAGTTATTTGCCAAAAATTCATTGATCTGTGCAACCAGCTCGTCTGGTACAATGCCATGTACCATAGCGGCTTCTTCAATCGTCTCCATCTGTGATGACGGGCATCCTAAACAGTGCATTCCGATATTTAATAAAAGCGGTGCAATGTTTTCATTGATCTGAAGCAGTTCTCCAATCATTGTGGTTTTTGTAACCTGCTGTGCCATAGTCTGATATTCTCCTTTTCTCTGATTTTGAGTCATATTCTCATTAGGGCGGTTGTTCTTACATATAATTTTCCCTTATTCCTACTAAATATACTATAGTGCGGATTTAATGTCAAATATTAGTGCAAATACAGGTTGTATCAAAAATAATACAGACGAATCGCAATCTGTTATAAATTCCTACTTGTATTAATTTGTTTTTTGTATTAGAATAATTGCAACGGACAAAGGGTTCGTATTTTAATATTTTAAGGAGGATTGAGATCATGGCGTACAAAATTACAGATGCTTGTGTAAGCTGCGGTACATGCGAAGGGGAATGTCCAGTAGGAGCGATTGCTGCTGGTGACGGTAAATACGACATCGATGCTGATGCTTGTGTAAACTGCGGTACATGTGCAGGTGCATGTCCTACAGGTGCTATTGAAGAAGGTTAATTTAAAACCGCCGGTTTTCCGGCGGTTTTATTTATGATCCCTTATGTATAACAACACGATCCTCCAACAATATTTAGATTGTCAAATCCGGGGCAAGCTCATTTTTATTTTTCAGCATCCTGCGTTCTTTTCTGCTCAGGCGCTCTTTCTTTGCCCGCCTTCTGCCATGCCTGCCAAGGCTGCGGATCGCATCGTCCAGCTTGCGGAAACGTTCTTCTTCCTGTTCCTCCTGTGTACGCATCAGATAGTTCATCTCTTTTAACACGCGCTCGCCGACATGCACGCCTACTTCTTCGCCCAGATCCTGGTTATTTTCCATAATCGCCTTGCGTACGATCTCAGTCATCATAGACTGAAACTGCTCCATGCGCTTTTCTCTCTGCGCACTTTCATCCATCTGACTTGTTTTTTGTGTTACATGAATCACTTCGTTCTTTGCAGCCATCGACTCTTTTAAAACCTCCTTACCAATTTCCACGCCGTCTACCTTTTCGATCCGTATTGCCGGCTCTGCCACACTCTCTATCTTACGATCCTTTTCATCCTGCAAAATCAGCTTGATTGCCTTAAGCTGATATCCACGTTCCTTTAGTTCCTTTATTCTTAAAAATTCCTGTATGTTTTCCTGTGTATAGTAGCGGTGCCCCAGTTCGTTTCTTGGAACGGTCAGTTCCAGTTCTTCTTCCCAGTACCGCAATACATGTGATTCAACCTGCACAGTATTTGCTGCATCTGAAATCATATAACGTACTTTTTCCACTTGAAAACCTCCTTTTTCTATTATCAAGTATAGCTTACTGTATATGCTTGTACAAACTGATTTCATCGTAAAAAACTGACAGTTTCCAACAAATGCAGCTCGTTTTACGCGCATTTTTATGAAGATCTTGTAGAAAAACAAAGAAGTGTAAGAAGTTCCTGAAAATAGTGGTGATAACTTTTTGCATCTCTGCTGCCTGCGAAAAAAACAGGAGCTGCCAGACATTACTCCAGCAGCTCCTATTTTTAATAATTAATCTTTTTGCATATTTGCAAATTTTGTATACTGCGGCAGCCATACGAGATTTACCGTACCAATCGGGCCGTTTCTCTGCTTGGCAATAATGACTTCCGCAATATTTTTCTTATCACTGTCTTTATTGTAATAATCATCCCGATAGAGAAACATGACAACGTCCGCGTCCTGCTCGATCGCGCCGGACTCACGCAGGTCTGACAGCATCGGGCGGTGGTCAGGGCGCTGCTCGACCGCACGGCTTAGCTGGGACAGCGCAATGACAGGCACATGCAGCTCTCTTGCCAGTGCCTTTAGCGAGCGGGAGATCTCGGAAATCTCCTGCTGCCTGGAATCGGTTCTGCCATTTCCAGACATAAGCTGCAAATAGTCAATGATAATAAGCTCCAGGTTAAATTCCAGCTTGTATTTGCGGCACTTTGAACGCAGCTCGCCGATCGAAATGCCTGGTGTATCATCGATAATCAGCTTGGAGCGCCCGATCGTCCCTGCTCCTTCGATCAGCTTTTCCCAATCCGTATCCGACAGATTTCCATTGCGCAGCATCTGCGCATCTACTCTTGATTCCAGTGAAAACAATCGGTTTACAAGCTGTTCCTTAGACATTTCCAGGCTGAATATAGCCGTTGCGATATCGCTGTGAAATGCCGTATACTGCGCGATATTTAATACAAAGGCAGTCTTTCCCATAGAAGGGCGCGCGGCTACCAGGATCAGGTCAGAAGGCTGCAAGCCGGACATCCGGTAGTCAAGGTCAATAAATCCGGTCGCTATGCCTGTAACATTGCCCTGGATTCTGGACGCTTTTTCAATGCGGTCTAACGCGTTGATCACAATCTGCTTAATCGGCACAAATTCGCCGCTGTTCTGGCTCTGCAAGAGCTGAAACACATTTTTTTCCGTATTGGCAAAAATCGTTTGCAGCTCTTCGCTGCCGGCATAGCATTCGTTTTGGATACTTTCTGCTACTTTAATCAGTTTGCGCAGCATCGCCTTGTCTTTTACCATATTTGCGTAATATCGGATATTTGCCGCCGTCGGCACTGCCGCAATCAAGTCAAGCACATATTCCATGCTGCTGATCTCGGGCGGCAAATCCTTTTCTTTTAATTTATCCTGCAAAGTAACCGGATCTACCGGCTTATTCTGATTAAACAGTTCTACAATCGCATCGAACAACACACCATACTGGTGATGATAAAAATCCTCTGCCGCCAATGTCTCGGATGCCGCGATAATCGCCGCCCGGTCCATCATCATGGCGCCGACGACCGACTGCTCCGCTTCGATGCTGTTAGGCATCGTTCTTTTTATAAGCGCTTCTTCCATTCGATCAGCCTTCTACCACGTGTACTCTTAAGTTTGCCGTTACCTGTGGATGCAGCTTTACAGGTACATCATAAAAACCAAGCGCTTTGATCGGATCTGTAAGCTGCATTTTCTTTTTATCCAGCTCCAGATGAAGCTGTGTCTTTACTGCCTCTGCGATTTCCTTTGTAGACACAGAGCCAAATGTGCGGCCGCCAGTTCCGGCTTTAATCGTTACTTCCACCTGTTTTTCTTTCAGGTCTTCTGCAAGCTGCTGTGCGGCCGCCAGATTTTCGGCTGCGTCTTTTTCGGCGCGCTTGTTTCTCAGCTTTAAGTCATTTAACGTCTGGCTGTTGGCTTCCACGCCGCGTTTTTTCTTTATAATCATATTGCGTGCAAACGCATCGCTGACTTCTACGACTTCATTTTTCTTGCCGACATTTTTTACATCTTCCAATAAAATTACTTTCATTTTTCTATTTCTCCTTTTTCTATCATTTCATCCAGGATTGCCCTGATCTTTCTTTTGGCATCCTCAATACTGCATTCTTTTAGCTGTGCGCCCGCAATATTGGCATGTCCGCCACCGCCTAAGCGTTCCATAATCGACTGCACATTGATCTCGTCGATCGAACGGGAGCTGATAAATATTTTATTCTGGTATTCGGTCATAACAAAAGAAGCCTTGATACCGATAATGTTGAGCAGCTCGTTGGCAGACTGTGCACTTACAACTGTAGGACTTTCTACTTTATCAGCCGGGCAAACCGAGATTGCAAATGCCCCGTGGTATACTTCTGCATGGCGCATTACCTCAGCCCGCGCCTTGTAATCTGCCATATCGTTGCGCAGCATCTTACGGACTCTTGTCACTTCTGCACCGCAGCGCCTTAAATAAGCTGCTGCCTCAAATGTACGGACGCCTGTCTTTTGCATAAAATTGTTTGTATCGATCAAAATACCAGCATAAATCGCATCCGCTTCACACGCGGTCAGCTTGATATTCGCCGCAAAATACTGCAATACTTCCGCGATCATCTCACAGGTAGAGGACGCATACGGCTCAATATACGATAAAATCGGGTTCTCCACGACTTCGCTTCCCTGTCTGTGATGGTCAAACACGACGATCGATTTCGTCTTTTTTAAGATCTCCGGGCAGTCGGTATAAGTCGGACGGTTCGTATCTACTACCATAACAAGCGTATTGTTATTCGTCAGCTCGATTGCTTCCTCGCTCTGAATAAACAGATCCGGCTCATAGCCGTTTTCTTCATTAAAGCACTCTTTGAGCGGCCGCAGAGAAGTCGTTACCTCATTGAGCACGATCTGCACCTTTTTATCCAGTACGCGCCCAGCGCAATAGACGCCGACCGCAGCGCCAAAAGAATCCACGTCCGCAATATGGTGCCCCATAACGATGACATTGCTGCGGCTTTCAATAATTTCGCGCAGCGCATGCGCCTTAACACGCGCCTTGACACGGGTCATTTTGTCCACCTGCTTGGAGCTGCCGCCAAAATAAGTAATACGTTCCCCTTCTTTGACAACGACCTGGTCGCCGCCGCGCCCTAACGCCATACCGATCGCCATACGTGCATATTCATAGCTTTGGTTATACGTATCTCCGGTACTGCCGATGCCGATGCTTAATGTGACCGCCATTTCATTGCCGACCTTGACGGTTTTTACCTCGTCGAGCAGGCTAAACTTGTCTTCTTCCATTTTTGCAAGATAAATATAACGAAATACGACAAAATACTTGTCCTTTTCTACTTTGCGCACCAGCCCGTCCATGCCTGAAAAATACTTATTGACTTTTCGGTCGATCAGCGCCACTAATAAAGACTGCTTAACGTCTTCAATACTGTTGAGCGCTTCTTCATAATTGTCAATATAGATCAGTGCGGCTACAAGCTTCTGGTCATCATTTTCTCGAATATACCTGTTAAGCTGCGTTTCATCATACAGATACAGCGCCGTCATATACTCGTCGCTGCCTTCGATTGAAACCATCTGATTTTCCGGCGTTATACTGGAAAACTCAATCCTTTTTAGCTGCGCCCGAAACTCCCTGCCATCCCAGCCGATATGAAGCTGCGATTCTGTCTTATTTTTCTGAATAATTTCTCTTGTAATATGTGAGAACACGGAGGTAATCGACCTGTGGTAATCCTTGTCTTTCCCGGTCAGCTCCGTAAATTTCTCATTGACCCATAAAATTTTACCATTATAATCAATCAGAGCATACGCGACGTCAAACTCATTCAGCAGCTTTTTCTGTACCGTGCCGTACTGTGTCGCAAAATTAATCAGCTCGTTCATAAAATAGGGTTTGCTTCTGTGAAAGCTTACCGTAACCACGATACAATAAACTACTGTAAATACAGATATCGCAAGCCCTGCTTCCTTCTGGTAAAAGTACATGGGAATGTTCATAAGTACAAGAAGGACCGCAAGCAGCATAGGGCCGTACATATAATTGCGCAGGCGTCCTTTAAATTTTATACTTTTTTTCATTTCAGAATACTTTAACCTTTCCACAAAGATAGTAATTATTATACCATGTTACGTTATTTATGGAAAGGGTTTTGGCTATAAAAATACTTGCACGAAAAAACTGGCACATGCAAGCCTGCCTGTGTGCCAGTTTTTTAACTATATTTATTACTTTATTTGCTGATTTCTGAAACGACTTGCAGCCCGCTTTCTTCCGGTGCATACGTCAGTTGAATCATATCTCCCGGCTGATACCTGATTATGCCGATCAGATTGTCGTCTGACAGGTCAAGGTCAAACAGCAGCTCTGAGTTTTCCAATGCGACATAGTAATGGGTATTTCCTTCGACGACTACCGGAGCAACTGCCGCTATTTTTCCGGTGATCTTCTCATACATATCTGTATTTTCTTTTATTTCCGAGATGCCGTTGGTCGCCAGCAGTGAGACATATGCCTTTTCACATTCCTTGACCGTATCGCCGATCGCTACCCACTGGTATTTTTGCACATTGACCATCGCGTACTTTTTCACAAGCCCGGCGCCGTCCTTTAACGCCATAAAATACGTCGGCTGGTCAGAAATATTAAGCAGCAGCGGAAACGTCGCGCTGTATCCTAAGTTCTGCACCTGCCCTTCGGCAGAAGACATGGCGGAGTCTTCAATCGCGCCTTCGATCTTATAATACTTTGTCTCCATCGTACGCTGGTTCATCAGGACAAACCCTACGTTGGACTGATCGCCGCTGACAGACGTAACGCCTGTGTATACCCATACATCATCGTCCAGCGCGATATAATTATAGCCGTTTGTCGCTTTCAGGCAGTCTTTTTGTCCAAGCACGCTGTTAAAAAAGCCATGCTTATAAATGCCATAATAATTGTACAGCTCTGTCAGCAATTCAGCGGAATACACTTTGTCGATCCAGTTTGGCACCTGATCGACCGGATAATCCGTACATTCTCCGGTAACCGCATTGCACAATACGACATTGCCGACGGTCTGCCCGCCAAACAGCCCGATATTAAATTTTTTCACCGGGCATACCCAGTACGGCGTGCCCTGGTCGTCGATCTCAAAAAAGATCTGGTCGTCAAAAATATACGTCGGATAGCGGAAGCGTAAATGGCGGTAAATATTGCGGTTAAAATATTCTGCTTTGGAATACTTGATCGTCTGATCCAGCTTGACGCATTCGGTATTCTGTGTCGCCATATCGATTCTGATATATGCCGGAATCCCCGCCTTTTGGTTTGTCAGCCACTTGATCTCGCTTGCATATACGAGCGGCGTAACGCGTACCGGCGTATCTTTATAGTTAATCTGCGTATAGTCAGAACCGACTTCAAACTGGGAAACCATATCAACCATGCTGCCCATTTTACGGTTTCCGAGCAGCTTCGCAGATTCTTTATCCAAAAGCGGTATTGTATTATAATTTGTCTGCTGGATATCCTGCGTAAAATCGCCTTCTTCTACTTTCATCAGCTTTTGGTATTTATCCGCATTGACAATCGGAGAGGAGAGCAGGTTGCCGACCGCAAAGACTGCCAATGTCACTAAAAACAGCCCAAATCCAAACTTTACGCCCTTCATCTCTTTGATGATCTTTTCCGTCGATTTGACCGGCACAACATTGCTCTTTGACTGTCTGCGTACTTGCGAAATTGCATAAACAATCGTTACAAAAGAAATCACAAGCTCCAGCGTCACCCAAAAGCCCGCTGCGTGAATATTAATTGCGGGGAGTGCGATATAATAATAAATCCCCAGGACCAGCAGTGCTGTTACAACCAGCACCAGGTTACGAGTTGTCTTTTTCATATTTATTTCCCTCTTTATTTCTGTTTCATAAGCTGGATCTGCTTCATAAATTCCTCTTCAATACGCGCGTGCATTCCATCGATCCTGTCCATATTTTCCTTTGGAATAAAACCGCCTGCCATTTCCCTGTGCCCGCCGCCGCTTCCATAATCTTTGAGCACATTTGCCACCATTTTTCCCGCATCGATGTCCCCATGCTCGCTGCGTACCGAAAACTTAATGCCGTCCCTGCGGACTGCGTATACAATCGATATATCCACAACGTTCAGCGACAGGATAAAATCAGATATAATCGCAATCAGCGCATCCGGGCAGTCTAACGGTATCCATGCAAATCCAACGCCATCGTTAATATAGATATTATCGATTGCAGCTCCGTATGCTTTTAAGTCATCCAGCTCCAGCACATCGTGATACATAATCTTTATTTTATCCACATCTGCCTGTTTATACACATAGGCAAACATATCCAGGTCAAGTTCTGTCACGCCTCTGATAAAATCCGCCGTATCCACCTTGATCCCATAGGCAAGCGCGGCAGCAACTGTCGCATCCATCGGCGTCCTCGTCTGATAAAAATATTGCGCAATCAGTGTGGAGCAGGCGCCTGCCTTGCGGATATCGCCATATTGATAGCTGCACTCGATAAACGTCGGATGATGGTCGATACATGCCACTTCATCTCCAACCAGATCCGTCAGGTTTGCATTGTATTTCTGCGAATCAACAGCCACGATATAGTCTTGCTCTGTCATATCCTGGATCTGGCTTGCTTCGAGCACATCGATCTGGAACACTTCAAACATCTTCCTCGTACTCAGCTTTTCCACTGTGCCCTCATAACAGATCGTCGCCTCCACGCCATGCTGTTTTAAAAAATACTGTAGTCCAAACGCGCTCGCTACGGCATCCGGGTCTGGATAGTTATGCGTCTGAATATAATTTTTATGACCTCTTAATAGCTCTACCAACTGCAATGGGTTCATATCCACTCGGTTCCTTTTCTAAAAATTCCAAAAAACCACCACACGGCTGTCCATGTGGTGGTCTGCTTTGTCTTAATCCTGCACGTACGGCATCAATGCCACATGGCGTGCTCTCTTAATTGCTGCTGTAAGAGCTCTCTGATGCTTTGCACAGTTTCCTGTGATTCTTCTAGGCAGAATCTTTCCTCTTTCGGAAATATATCTCTTTAACTTATTTACATCTTTATAATCAATCTCGTTGTCTTTCCCGCAAAATACACATACTTTTTTCCTTCTGTGCATAGTTCTTCTGCGTGGATTGTCGCCTCTCTCATTTCTATTGAAAGCCATGACTATCACCTGCATTCCTTTCCTGGTTATTATTTGCCCTGTTAATTAAACGGCAGCTCTTCATCTATTCCATCAGGAATATTCATAAATCCATCCCCTGCTGCGCTCGGTGACGGCCTTTCAGCAGGCGCTGAATATCCACCGCCGCCAAAATTATCTGCACTTGCACTCGCACTTTTGCTTTCTGCAAACTCCTGCTCTTCTACAACCACTTCGGTCGTATACACCTTTTGCCCTTCCCGGTTCGTATAGCTGCCAGTCTGGATTCGCCCTGATACTGCAATTTTAATACCTTTATGGTAATATTTTTCTGCGAACTCAGCAGTACGTCCAAATGATACACAGTTGATGAAATCGGCTGTCTGCTGATCTCCGCCGTTATTTCTGACAAAACGCCTGTCTACGGCTAATGTATACCTGGCAACTGCTGTTGACTGTTCTCCCTGAGAATACCGTACCTCAGGATCTCTGGTCAAACGTCCCATAAGTATTACTTTATTCATACTTTTCGATCTCCTTTATTGTCTATGCCTCGTCTTTACGAACGCATAAGAACCGAAGAACGTTGTCCATAATACGGACATGCTGCTCGATCTGTGCTGGTGCAGCAGCAGACGCATCAAACTGGACAAAATAGAAAAAACCGTCTGTCATCTTCTGGATTTCATAAGCTAATTTTTTCTTGCCCCATTCTTCTACTTCTGTAATTGTACCTCCGGCACGAGTAATATACTCTTTTGCCTTTTCTACAACTGCTGCTCTCGCATCATCTTCGATTTTAGCATTCACAACGAGCGCTAATTCATACTTGTTCATGCGAATTTTACCTCCTTTTGGTCTCTGGCCTCTTCCTTTTGGAAAAAGCAAGGAATTTATCTTATCACAAATACAGATGATACCATGATTACTCTTTATTTGCAAGCGGTTTTTTGATATTTTTTACATTTTTTTCAGCCTGTTTCCTCGCAAGCATAATCTGGTGCCCGCAGCCGGTACATTTCAGACGAAAATCCGCACCTGTGCGCAGGACTTCCCACTCATAGCTGCCGCACGGGTGCTTTTTCTTTAATTTTATAATATCGCCCGGGTTGATATCCATAATCTGTCTCCTAAATATGAATCCTGTCAAAAATTTCCCCGATGCTGCCCTGGATCAGCAGGTCGGCACGCTTGTCCATCGGCGTCGCGGATTTGTTAATTAATACGAGCTTGTCCCCTTTGTAATAATCCACAAGCCCTGCCGCCGGATAGACGGCAAGCGACGTCCCGCCAATAATCAGCACATCCGCCTTGGAAAGATACATCACAGCTTTTTGCATCGTCTGTGTGTCCAGCCCTTCTTCGTACAGTACGACATCCGGCTTGATTTCGCCGCCGCACTCGTCACACCGCGGCACTCCTGCGTGATTTTTAATATATGCCGCGTCAAACAGCTTCGCACATTTTCTGCAATAATTGCGGTGGACGCTTCCATGCAGCTCCAGTACCTCTTTACTGCCCGCGAGCTGGTGCAGCCCGTCAATATTTTGGGTAATCACTGCCTTTAGCTTGCCTGCACGTTCCAGTTCCGCCAGCTTTAAGTGTGCTGCATTAGGCTTTGCATCCAGGCACAGCATCTTTTCATGATAAAAGCGGTAAAATTCTTCTGTCTTATTAAGATAAAACGAGTGGCTTAATATCGTCTCAGGAGGATAATCATACGATTGATGATACAATCCGTCGACACTGCGAAAATCAGGTATCCCACTTTCAGTCGAAACGCCTGCCCCGCCAAAAAATACGATGTTATCGGATTCCGTAATTAGTTTTTGTAACTGTTCTGCTGACAAAGTACCCCTTCTTTCTTCTTTCTTTTCTCTTTTATATCGGTATATTGCGTTTATTTATATATACCGGCAAGTGCAATGCTTACAGCCGCACCCGCGATCGAAGCGAGCATGGCGCCAGACAGCGTCCATCTTGTCTTCTTGACCTTTACCGCCATAAAATAAACAGACATTGTATAAAACACCGTTTCGGTTGAGCTAAGCATCACGGACGCCGCTGTCCCAAGCATAGAATCTGTACCGTACTTTTTAAAAATATCCAGCACCAGCCCGGTAGCGGCTGAATTGGAAAACAGGCGCACGATAAATACAGGAATGATCTCTCCCGGGATCAGATCACCGCCGATTAGCTTTTCAAACAGTCCAGAAACCGCGTCCAACAGCCCGGAAGCGCGCAAAATCCCGACTGCCACCATCAGCCCGATTAACGTCGGCATAATCTTTAATACCGTACGAAATCCATCCTCCGCCCCGTGGATAAACTGCTCATAAATATTTTGCTTTTGCAGCAGCCCCGTACCGATAATATAAAAAATCAGCAGAGGAATGATCGTATTGGATATAAACAAAAGAAGCTTCATGTCAGTTGCACTCCATCATAATAATATTCCAGAATCTGTTTATAATCACTGCCTTCTTTTGCCATCTCATTCGCCCCAAACTGGCTCATGCCGTATCCCTGCCCGTACCCCTTCGTCACAATCCGTACCTGACCGTCTACTTCCTTGACCGAAAAGCAGGTGGAGTTTAACGCAAATATGTTTTTAAATTCCTCGCCGCTGATTTTAAGTCCAGGAAGCGCCACTGACAATACATACGACGCACTGTCCCTTTGATCCACAGATGCCATTTTTTCCACACCCTCCTGCGGAAACGTAACATCAGGATAAGCAGAGCGCAGCTTATTGCGGTACTGCTTGATGCTTAAAAATTCGATTTTTAAAAACCACTCACTGCGCAGGTCAGACATACTGGATACCGATTTTAAATACGGCATCTTTTGCTCCTGCGACTGTGTAAGCTCCCTCGTCTTTCCGGCACTGACAAAATGATACGGAAGCTGCACGATATCGCCCTTATATGTAATACATTCTCCAGCCGTCTCCTCCACACAGCTTTTGAGCAGTTCATAATACTTTTGATAATCTTTGCCGCCATAGCGTTCCCGCAGGTCTTCCCTGGACATCCGCTCCGGCTCAGCCTGGTCATTTTCCCTGGCATACAAAAGATTTGTCCTGGCAATCACTGCCTGCGCCTTCAATGCTTCTTTTTCAAAATTTACCGGCATTTCATTTGCCAGCATTAACAGTAGCTGTTCCGTATCTTCTTCTGATTTATCTTGTTCTTCGTCCTGTGAAGCTTCTTCCTGTTCGGAATCGTTCAAAAAATCTCCCTGCACAACAAACGTAACAAGATACGGCAGACATATAATAATAATCATTAAGGATAATATTGTTTTTATTTTCTCCATCATGCTATAGTATATGCTGCCTGCAAGCAAAAAATGACTGCCTGCTATCCTTTAGCATCCATACTGTGATATATCGCATCCGAAAGCGCCGCAAACTGTGCCAGTGTCAAAGACTCTCCCCGCACTGTGGCAGGAAGCCCCAGCATTTGTATTTGTTCCTGAATCTGCTCCTTGGACAAAGAAATACCTGGAAAATGAGACAGCCCGTTTACAAGTGTCTTTCGTCTCTGGTTAAAAGAAGCCCGGATGAAATCAAACAGCAGCTTTTCCTTTTTGACCTGTACAGGCGGATGTTTATGGCATTTCAGACAGATCACCGCGCTGCCTACTTTTGGCCTTGGCATAAAACAGTTTGGCGGGACGTTTGCTATGATCTCAGGTTTTGCATAATATTGTACCGCAAGCGACAGCGCGCCGTAATCTTTTGTGCCAGGCTCCGCTTTCATCCGCTGTGCGACCTCTTTTTGCACCATTACTGTAACGCTTTCTAACGGCACATGGCTTTCAAACAACCCCATAATAATCGGTGTCGTAATATAATAAGGCAGGTTTGCCACGACCTTGATCGGTTTCCCACCGTTTTTTTCCTCCGCCAGCCGCCCGATATCGACTTTTAAAATATCGTCGTTGATTACCATAACATTATCGTATGCACCTAGCGTTTCGTCCAAAACAGGAATTAGGTTATGGTCAATCTCGACTGCCGCCACAAAGCCTGCATTTTCGCATAAAAACTGCGTCATCGTACCAATGCCAGGGCCGATTTCCAAAATAAACGCGTCTTTTGTAATCGCCGCAGAAGAAATAATTTTATCCATCACATGCGCATCAATTAAAAAATTCTGCCCAAACTTTTTCTGAAAATGAAAATTATATTTTTTTAAAATCTCGATTGTTTTCTGCGGATGAATTAATTCTCCCATACATTCCTTTCTAATCTTGGCTGATCTGGTATACGTTGCACGCGTTTTGTTTTGTCACTGTAATCACCTCATCCGGCGTACAACCTTTGATCGCTGCAATCTGTTCCACCACATACGATAAATACAACGAACTGTTCCTCTTTCCGCGGTAAGGCTCCGGCGCCATATACGGACAGTCTGTCTCCAAAAGCAAATACTTAAGCGGAATCTGCCTGACCACTTCCCTGAGCTTTTTCGCATTTTTAAACGTGACAACCCCGCCGATCCCGATATAATATCCCATCGCTGCATATTCCTGCGCGATTTCCGGGGAATACGAAAAGCAATGGATAATGCCTGGAATCTGCATCTTATGTGCTTCTTTCATAATCGCCAGCGTATCTTGCGCCGCATCCCTGGAATGAATAATAACCGGAAGCTGTACCTCCTTTGCCAGTACAAGCTGCTTTCTGAACCAATCCTGCTGCCGTTTGCGAACCTCTGGATCTTTCTCCCAGTAATAATCAAGCCCAATTTCACCGACAGCCACCACTTTCTCATGCCTTGCCTGTTCTTTCAAAAACTCCATTTCTGTATCGTTAAGGCACGCAATCTCACTCGGATGCACCCCGACTGCTGCATAGATAAAATCATACTGCTGCGCCAGCTCAATACTTTTTACAGACGTTTCGATCGTAGAACCTACATTGACAATCCACCCAATTCCATTTTCCCGCATCGAAGCCAGCAGAGACTGCCTGTCCTCGTCAAATCTCTCGTCTTCATAATGTGCGTGTGTTTCAAAAATCATATATTTTTCCACCTGAATAGATTATTCTTTCTTACTATAATTTTTAATAAATATTGGCGTTAGAACGCCGGGAGAGAGGATGTGCCTCCCCTGGCGGCGTCCGTTCCAGAATGCTAAGAATCCCTAAGTATCCTGCTGGTACGCTGGTAGCTGTGTCCGGTCGCGCCACCTAGTTCGCTGCCTGCTGGCAGCTAAAGGTGCCGCTTGGCTGCGCCCCTGGTTTCTGTGCAGAATACTAAGGGCTTCTAACCATTCTTCCAAAGCCGCCACCAGGGGAGGCACATCCTCTCTCCCGGCTGCTCTTCGTAAGTGCTACTAAAAAAAGTAATTCACAGAATACAACACGTCTCCTCAAAGCGTCCCTTTCCTTATAGTAATACCTTACCATATGTCATTATTTATACAGCACCTGGAAAAGACAGCCGGAGGAAGAGGAACGGGGCTGGCTTCCTGTACCGTTCCTCTTCCTCCAGCGTCCCCCCTAATTCAAAACCAAAATTTACAGCCGACCGGATCTGTCACATCCTATCGGCTGTAAATCATACATTCCCATGTCTAACAAATTTCCGCCCCTGCAGGCATAGCCTTATCCGGCGTCATAAGTGCCAGCTTACCATTTTCATCTTCCGCACACAAAAGCATCCCTTCTGACAATACGCCCGCAAGCTTTGCCGGTTTTAAATTCACCAAAACCATAACTTTCTTGCCGACCATTTCCTCCGGTGTATAATGCTTACGGATGCCGGATACGATCTGTTTTACCTGACTGCCGATCTTTACCTGGGAACAAAGCAGTTTTTTGGATTTTTCTACTGCCTTGCATTCGATAATCTCTCCAACCTGAAACTGCATTTTCTCAAAATCATCGAAGGTAATCTCTGCTTTCGGTTCTATATCAATTCCCGCAGCGCTTTCCGCTTCACAAGCAGCCTCTTCTTCCACTGGCGGATGCAGGGCATTGACGCGCTCCATCACCTCGTTGATATCCAGCCGTGCAAATAAAATCTCCGGCTTTTGCGTTACTTTCGTCCCGCTTTCATAGTTGCCAAACGTATCCAGCCTGTCAAACGGCACTTCCTTTGCATTTAACTGCTTCAAAATATTGTCTGCTGTATCCGGCATAAAGCTCTTTAACAGCGAAGCCCCGATTGTAATGCTCTCTACCAGATGATACATTACCTCGGACAGACGAGGCTTTTGTGCTTCATCCTTTGCCAGTATCCAAGGCGTCGTTTCATCGATATATTTATTGCAGCGCTTAAACAGGTTAAAAATTTCTGTAATCGCATCCGCAACACGAAGATTCGCCATCTTTTGGCTTACTTTGCCTGCTGTGTTTGTAACAACCGCTTCCAGATCTGCGTCTACCGCTTCGCTTACTCCGGTTGCCGTTACTTCTCCGTCAAAATATTTATTGCTCATAGAGATCGTACGGTTCACCAGATTGCCGAGCGTGTTCGCAAGCTCCGAGTTCAGGCGTTCCACGATCAATTCCCATGAAATCAGCCCGTCATTATCAAACGGCATCTCGTGCAGTACAAAAAAGCGAACCGCGTCTACTCCAAAGAAATCTGTCAATTCATCCGCATACAATACATTTCCTTTGGACTTGCTCATTTTACCGTCGCTTTGAATCAGCCACGGATGGCCAAAGATCTGCTTCGGCAGCGGAAGATCCAGCGCCATTAAAAAGATCGGCCAGTAAATCGTATGGAACCGGATAATATCTTTTCCGATCAAATGCAAATCAGCCGGCCAGTTTTTCTCAAACAGCTCGCCGGATGTACCGTCACATTCATATCCGATTCCGGTAATATAGTTGGTCAGTGCATCCAGCCATACATAGACGACATGCTTATTGTCAAAGTCAACGGGAATCCCCCAGTCAAAGGACGTTCTCGATACACACAAATCCTGAAGGCCCGGCAGCAGAAAATTGTTCATCATCTCATTTTTTCTGGAAACCGGCTGGATAAACTCTGGATGCTCGTTAATATGTGCAATCAGACGATCCGCATATTTGCTCATTTTAAAGAAATATGCTTCTTCCTTTGCAGGCTTTACCTCACGACCGCAGTCCGGGCATTTTCCATCCACAAGCTGAGATTCCGTCCAGAACGATTCACACGGCGTACAATACATCCCCTCATAAGAGCTTTTATAAATGTCGCCCTTATCATACAGCTTCTTAAAGATCTTCTGCACCTGCTTTTCATGCCCTGTATCGGTCGTACGGATAAAATAATCATACGAACAATTCATCAGATCCCAGATCTTTTTAATCTTATCCGCTACGCCATCTACATATTCCTTTGGCGTAATGCCTGCTTCCTGTGCCTTCTGTTCGATTTTCTGCCCATGCTCATCCGTTCCGGTCTGGAAATATACTTCAAAACCTTCCTGCCTTTTAAAACGCGCAATCGCATCTGCAAGTACAATTTCATACGTATTGCCGATATGCGGCTTGCCGGATGCATAGGCGATCGCCGTTGTGATATAATATTTGCCTTTGCTGTTCATATCTGATTCCCTGTAACCTTTCCTTCGCATGTAGTCTGTTCTATTTCGTTTCTTCGATCACAATTTCTGTTTCTTCTGCAACAGCTTCTGTTTCCTGCTCGGCTTCTAATGGCTGTACATCAACCGCTTCTGCTGTCTCGTTATCCGTACTTTCCTCTGCGGCTGCGTCCTCTTCTTCAAAAATGTCCTCAGCCTCTTCTTTTTTCGGTTTTACAAGCTTCGCACCGCAGCTCGAACAATAGCAGGCATCAATCGGCATTTCCTGTCCGCATTCCACACAGGCTACCATTCCTTTGATCTGCCCCAACTGCTGCTTCAATTCCTCTATTACTTCCTGCGCATCTTTTACTAACAGCATCTGCTCTTTAAATTCTTTTTCTTCATCGTCCTGATGCGCTTCATAATAGATTTTGCCGATCTCTAAAAACAGTTTGTTCAAGTAGTCCTGTTTTGCACGCAGTTCCATGCGGATTCTTGCAAGCTCTGAAATATCCTTTGCTTTTTGTGTTGCATCTTTTGACACTGATACGATCGTATCTCCTATTTTATCAAACAGTTCCATTCTATCCATCCTTTCCGCATTTCATTTTGGAAATGCTATGTGGTCTCGGCTTACATATAAGCCATTATAATATGTGCATTCATTTTTTGCAATATGAATTTTCAGTAGTTAAAATCCTCCTTTTATTATTTAATATCCAATATTATATATTATATAATATTATTTGTCAACATTAATCCAATCTTACAAAATAGAACAAAAAAATAAAAATAATCTTGACATCTGTATCAAAACTTTTTATAATGCAAGATAATTCTATGAAGAACAACCTATTAATTAAAATGCTATGACAGGAACAAGTAAGAATCATTCAGAGCAGACAGAAAGCAACCGGCTGATGAGAGGAGCGTGCAGAATGATTCCGAATACATCCTTAAGCTGTGCACCGAACCTCGCAAAAGGCGTCAGTAGGCTGCAACGGCACGCACCCGTTATCGTGCGAAAGTATCCAGACAATGGATACTTACAGAGGCAGTTTATGTGAATAAGCTGTAAAAAAAGGTGGTAACGCGGCAGTTTTGTCCGTCCTTTTGGCGATAGCGCCAATGGGACGGTTTTTTTATTTTTAATTGCAGAAAGGAATGTTACAATGACATTATACGAAGAATTAACAGCCCGCGGCTTAATTGCCCAGGTCACAGACGAACCAGAGATTAAGGAACTGATCAACAACGGAAAAGCCGTTTTCTATATTGGCTTTGACCCAACCGCAGACAGCCTTCATGTCGGGCATTTTATGGCACTGTGCCTGATGAAGCGCCTGCAAATGGCTGGCAACAAGCCAATCGCTTTAATCGGCGGCGGCACGGCAATGATCGGCGACCCGTCCGGGCGCAGCGACATGCGCCAGATGATGACAGAAGAAATCATCCAGCACAACTGCGACTGTTTTAAAAAGCAGATGAGCCGCTTTATTGACTTTTCCGAAGACAAAGCACTGATGGTAAACAATGCAGATTGGCTGCTTGGCTTAAACTATATCGAAGTACTGCGTGAAGTCGGCACTCATTTTTCCGTAAACCGGATGCTTACCGCTGAATGCTACAAACAGCGCATGGAAAAAGGACTGAGCTTTTTAGAATTTAACTATATGATTATGCAGAGCTACGACTTTTACACCCTGTTCCAAAAATACGGCTGCAATATGCAGTTCGGCGGCGATGACCAGTGGAGCAACATGCTCGGCGGTACCGAACTGATTCGCCGCAAACTTGGAAAAGACGCTTATGCTATGACCATTAACCTGCTTTTAAATTCTGAAGGCAAAAAAATGGGCAAGACCCAGTCAGGCGCCGTATGGCTTGACCCAAACAAGACCTCTCCGTTTGATTTTTACCAGTACTGGAGAAATATTGCCGACGCTGACGTGCTCAAATGCCTGCGGATGCTTACTTTCCTGCCGTTAGAACAGATCAATGAGATGGATCATTGGGAAGGCAGCCAGTTAAATACCGCAAAAGAAATACTTGCCTATGAATTAACCAAGCTCGTGCACGGCACCGAAGAAGCCGAAAAAGCACAAAACGGCGCGCGGGCATTATTCTCTGGAGCAGGCAATACTGCTGATATGCCGACGATTACGATTACAAACGATGACCTGGCGGACGGTTCGATTGACTTGATTACGCTGCTTGTCAAAGCAGAACTTGCTTCCAGCCGTTCTGACGCACGCCGCAATATCGATCAGGGCGGTGTAACGGTTAATAACGAAAAAGTCACAGACAACAAAGCCTGCTATACCGCAGAAGATCTTTCCGCAGATGAATTTGTTATAAAACGCGGCAAAAAGAAATATATGAAAATCCTGTTTCATTCCTGATGATTCTTTATGAAAAAACTGTATGTAAACGCATAACCCGTTTACATACAGTTTCTTTACTGCCGCATCTATATTTCTTTTTCATGTACACAGCATTCAAAAACCTTGCACACCACGTCGTAAAGAATCCCTGCAATCGGCCAGATAATCCATGAAATTCCCCATCTTCCAGTTAAAAAGCTCCATACTAAGTACACAATCACGACAACCGACCAGTAAATGCCAGATACGAAATCAGCCATTTTTTTTTCTGATTTCTTGCGGGGTGAAAACTCCTTTTCCTGCAATATCACTTTATAAGCCTCTTCTTCCATCCCGCCCGTCACAAACAAAGAAACTGCGATTGCGATGATCACAAGCAGACATATAACGCTTAACAGTACCAAAAACTCATTATTACCGCTTTCAGAAACAAATACGCCGGTTAAAATTACCGGTATAACAGCCAGGATACATAGCACACCCCCGATCGTTATTTTGTACGCAACCTTATTTCGCACCTGCATCTCCCATATATTGCGCATAGACTGCTCATATACAGGATCTAATGTAAAACATTCTGTCTTAAGATACTCATAACGTTCTATTTTCATACTCGCTGTAATAAACAGTGCGACTGCACAGGCGACCATGCACAGCAATACCGTCACGCCGGCTCCAACCACGACTCCCTCCGCAATCGAAAATAAAAAGCTCCTGATCGCCAGCAAAAGTAAAAGCATCACCGGAGAACAGATACAAAGAAAGATGCCTGCGGCAAGCTGGCTTGCCGCCTGTTTTGAAACAAACAGATATTCATCCGCTTCCATGCCTGAGACATGCCGCGTTTTTGTAAACGATATGTCTTCTTCCTTGAACGGTTCTTTTTCCTGTTCTTTTGCACCGCTTTCTTCTGTTTCCGATCCGTTTTGAATGTCCAGCTCATCGATCAATTCCTGGATATTGCCAAATTCTGAAATTACGATCCCGATTGCTTCGTTCTGCAACCTGCCTTCCGCAATCAGTTCGTTATATTTATCTTCCATCATTTCCGCAAGGTCTTCCTTTGCGCGCAATACTTCAGGCGTCTTTGGCATATTGACAAACATATTATCGAGATAATTTAAGATTGTTTCCATAAACCTGCTCCTTTATCACTGTTTTATGCTACCTTCACTGCTGCCTGCAACTGCTGCAAACTTATCCACAAGCTCCTTGACCTCAAACCATTCCCTGCATTTTGCCTCATAATGCATACGCCCTTCCTCTGTCAAATGATAATAGACTCTTTTTTTGCCATTTGTCTTACTGCCCGCATAGGATACAATATAGCCTGCCTTTTCAAGCCTTGTAAAAGCTGAATACAGCGTTGTTTCTTTGATTACATACTTCTCTTCTGATATTTTACGGATCTGCTTTGAGATCTCATATCCATAAGAATCATTGTGCAACAGCAGATTCAAAATGATAATATCCGTATATCCCCGGATAACATCATTACTTATCAACCGACCACCTCCAAAACTGGATAGTTATCCACAGGCCCTGCAATTACTACGTCTGTTGAAGTAGTTATACCACAATTACTACGTCAGGTCAAGTAATTTTTCAGCATTCCATTCCCTTGATCCGCTCTATCATCGTATGCGTCTTCGCAAACCGGCAATACACAAACACCGGAACAAATATGCAGGAGGCAGCCGTTACAACGCCTGCTGCCAATACTGGCACAACCGGAACGATAAAACCCATGTTCCCATACCCCATAAACTGAAACAGAAAATATGTCACTCCCATCCCTGCCGTAATCGTAAGCATCAACGCGCCGCCTGCATACAGCAGTCCTTCGATTGCCAGCATTTTCTTTACCTGTCTGCCCGTCATGCCAATGCTTTCCATTACAGAGATCTCCAACTGCCTGCTCTGTATATTCCCGACAAACGTATTGATATAATTTAAAAGTCCGACCAATGCAAGAATCAACACAATTCCTATACCAACCTGCATCATATTTCCCTGTGCTTTTTGAATCTCCCGGATCTCTTCTATTTTTGAAAGATAAGAATAATCTCTAGCATGTTCGATCGTAGCTAATTTCCCAAATAACGCCTGCTCTGTTTTTTTATCAAATTCTTTCTGATAGCGGACATTGATTCTGAAAATGTCAGGGTCTTTTACAAATTCCTTTACTGCCTGATCGATTACGATGACCGTAGGCGTATAGCCTACATAGGCAGTACACATGCCCTGGTCTGTAAATGCCGCAATCTCAAACGTACGTTTCTTTTGCTGGTCGCCGTACTGCATACAGGTAATCTTCTTTCCGGCGGCATCCTTATTTTCAAGCGTCAGATAAGACCGAAACAGCAAACACGTTTTTCCCTCTAAAAAAGCCTGTTCATCCACTGGTTCCTCCAATGCCTGATTCATCTCCTGAAAATCAGCCTTCGTAATTCCAACAAGAGAAGAAACAAATTGTTCAGGATGCGTTCGATAACGTTGCGCACCCTTATCTTCGGGATCTTCAATCCATACTTCATAAAATTCTCTGATCCACTGATCCATAAAGTCAGGTTCCCACGGAATCATAATTTCTGTGTACAAAAATGGCTCTGCCTCTGCCACACCTTCCGTTTTACGAATTTCTTCCAACAGTTCTTGGTTAAAAACCGAAATTCTGTCTTCCTTTTTTTCTTTCGATACCGTATCATTTTTAAGCAGCAGATCAAAATTTCTGTAATTGTATATGGCATTCTGCGAGTTTTGTGACTGTATGAGCATTGATATACTCAATAAGACGGTCATGCCTGCTGATAAAGACAGCATAACTACTGCTGCACGCCTTTTATCTTTTGCAAGCTGCTCTTTTGCCATACACCAGATCAGGCTTCCTTTTGCCGTTTTACGGCTTTGTTTTCGTATTGCTGCCGGACGGTAGCCAAGCGCTTCGAGCGGTGAACACCGCACAGCGATTGCCGCTGGTTTTCTGCCTGCTGCCCACAACGTAAACACAGTGAACAGAACTGTGAGCACAAAAACACCCGGATAAAACGTAACCATCACACGATCTGTACCCGCTGTATGGATGCCAAGAGATGTAACAACAACCGGAACAACCCCAAAAGAAATTGCTGCTCCTGATAAAATACCACCTGCAATCCCCACACCGCCGATTACCAGCATCTGCATATTTACAAACCTTTTGATCTGGCGCTGTGTCATCCCAATCATCTGCAACCTGCCGTAATATCTTATATTGCCTGCTACCGACAGATACATGATATTATAGATCATCAGATACGCACACAAGCAAATCATGCATATCAGGCAGACCGATGCTGTAACTATTTCCACACAATGGCCATAATCCTCCGTAAAAACCAATGTCTGCTTTTTTTGAAGGTGCAGTTGATCGATAAATGCATTTTGTTGTTTTTCCGTCATAAGATCTTTTTGAAACGCTATCACACACCGCCCGGATGAGACATTTTCCGGCATATAGCCAGACTGCTGATAAAATTTTTCGGAAACAAACATTACCTCGGTATCTCCAAATCCTTCCCAGATTCCTGAAATACAAAACTCTTTTTCTGTTTTATGATCCTTGCCTGCATAAACGGCTTTAAAACAGTCTCCCACATCCAAGCCTTCCAGCCCGCATTGCTTTAATACCTTCTTAGTTACCATTACGTCGTTCTCTCTCGTCGGATAAGTGCCTTTTACCCATGTTTTTACAGGAGCTTTTATTTCCTCCCAATATACCTTGTCTGCGTAGGCTGCGACAATATCCGTTGTCTTGTCATATTCTGTTTCATCAATATAGCCAGACATGCAGAATAAACCGATTTTTTCCACATCGGGATCGGCTTCGCAGATTTCCATCTGCTTATCTGTCACTCCATACAATACTGCATCATAGACCCCGCCTTGCAGACGCATATTTTGTGTACGCAGCATCTGAAAATAAGTAATGCCTACAGTAAAAATACAAAACAGCAAAAATGAAGCAGCCATAACTGCCAAAACCATCGTTATGCTTTTGCGCTTTCCTCTTTTTAAATGATGGACAGCCATCCGTGCCGCCACAGCCATATTATTGTTTCGAATCATCTGCAACACTTCCTTTCACGATTTTACCATCCTCTATACGGATGATCCGGTCAGCCATCTGCGCAATATCCTGGTCATGAGTAATCAGTATCACCGTCTGCTGAAACTGCTTAGCGACTGCTTTTAACAGTCCCAGGACGTCGTGGCTTGAAGCGGTGTCCAGGTTTCCGGTCGGCTCATCGGCAAGAATAATCGCCGGCTTTGCCGCAATCGCCCGTGCAATCGCCACTCTTTGCTGCTGTCCGCCCGAAAGCATCCCAGGCAGCGCTTCTTTTTTCTCCCGCAGCTTTAACAGCTCTAAAATAAAATCTGTAAATGCGACGTCGACCTTTTTGCCATCTAACTGCACCGGAAGTATAACATTTTCATATACATTCAGATCCGGCACAAGATTATAATTTTGAAAAATAAATCCTACTTTCCTGCGCCGAAAAATCGTTAACTGTTCCTTTGTCATTCCTGCAAGCTTTTTTCCGTCTACAATAACCTCACCGCAAGTCGGCGTATCAATTCCGCCGATCATATGCAGCAGCGTACTTTTGCCGCTGCCGGATTTTCCGATAATCGCTATAAACTCCTGCTCCTTCACCCGAAAGTCGACACCGTCAAGCGCTTTTATCGTATTGCTGCCAAGTGCATAATGCTTTTTTAGATTTTTTGTCTCTACAATCCATGCTTCCATAAGCTTTTTCCCCTTTTCCTTTCTGTCTTGATCTGTTTCCTGTTTTAAAATATCATAAGAAAATCACAAAGCTGTCTCAAATAAAAAAAATCACAAAACTGTGATTTTTTTAAGATCATTTGGCAGATACAGACAAAACTCCGCTCCTTTTCCATATGCAGAACGCACCTCAATATAACCGCCTTGCAGCTCTAAGATCTGGCGCGTTAAATACAAGCCTACACCGATTCCGGTTTGGTCATGCACTTCAGGCTCCCGATAAAATCTTGTAAAGATTGCTGCCTGTCTCTCCTGCAAAATTCCTTTTCCATTATCACAAATACTGATTTTTGTAAAGATCTCCTGCCTGCACACCTTTACAAAGATACTGCCGCCTACATTTGTATACTTTACGGCATTATCCAGTACATTAAATACAGCCTCCTCCAGCCACTTTTTGTCATGCCACAATTTTATATTTTTATCGCAGTCCACAGACAGCCCTATCTTTTTATCTGACGCCGCAGGCACGATCTGTTCGACCGCTTTCGCAATCGTCTTATACAGTTCGTGCTCCTCACTGCGAATCTGGATCACGCCTGCTTCCAGCCTCGACATTTTTACCATACTTTGAAATAAAAAATCCAGCTTTTCTGTCTGCTTATTCAGGTTTTTCAAAAATTCGATTCCTTGATCCGACAAAGCTTCTTGTTCTAAAAATTCCAGATACAGCTTTATATTTGCGAGCGGCGTTTTCGTCTGATGCGAAATATCTGAAATCAGCTCTTTGATCTGCTCTTTTTCCCGTCTGCTTTTTCTTTCTTTTTTCTGACAGATCTGTCCGACTCTGGCGATCTTCTCACTGCATTTTCCCCAAAGCGTATCCTGCAAGTCACTCGTCCCTGTTGACGCCGCCTCCATCATTTCCTGTCCCAAAAGAATACGATCAAGAGCCTGTTCAACCTGCCTTTCAAATTCGTAGACCTCTTTTTTAAATCGCTGCATTTTCCATATTGCTGCTGCCGCCGCACATACAGCAGCAATCAAACAAATGATGTTCCAATCCATTGATATCCCATCCCATAGATATTTGTAATATAGCTATGATGCTCGTCCTCAATTTTCCCTCTAAGCCGATTGACATTAACTGCTAAGGCGTGCTTATCTACAAACCTTCCCCCGCTGTCCCACAGCCGTTCCAAAAGGACGTCATATGTCAAAAGCTGTCCTTTATGCATGATAAACTGCTTTAACAGACGCAGTTCAGTTGGTGTCACAGCACATTCCTGCTGTTCGATTCGTACTCTGGCATTTTCCAGGTCAATATACAGATATCCGTCATCAAAAATCATCCTTTGCGAATCATTCTCCGTTTGCCTGCTTAAAATAACTGCCATTTTTTTCAGCAATATCTTTATCGAAAAAGGCTTTACAATATAATCGTCTGCACCCGCGTCATACCCTTTTAAAGCATCCTCCTCCAGATCTCTTGCAGTTAAAAATAAGACAGGTGTCCTGCCTTTTCTTTTCATCCATTCACATAGCAAAAATCCTTCCCCATCCGGCAGATTCACGTCTAACAAAACAATCGCAAAGCTGCTTTGACAGCATTCTTTCGCCTCAGCGATAGAATACGCAGATTTTGTCTCATAATGGTTTTGCTGTAATGCATAACAAATCGTATGGTTTAACTCATAATCGTCTTCTACGACTAATATTCTTGGCATTCCATATCCTTTCTGTCCATTCAAACATCTACTAAACAAATATCTAACTTACAAAACAAAAACTCCGAAAAACATCGTTTTCGGAGTCTATCAGAGGCGCAGACCGGATTTGAACCGGTGAATCAGGGTGTTGCAGACCCACGCCTTACCACTTGGCTACTGCGCCTTAACCAGTTATCTCTAAATTCTTGAACTAGTATATCATTCATCTTGCTCTGCGTCAAGCAGATTTTTGTCAATAAAACAATAAATTCACAAATCCCATAATCACGCCAAGCAGCCCGCCCAGCCACACAAGGGCGTTTAATTCCTTTTTAGAAATTTCCATAATCATATTTTCCAATTCCTGCAAATCATAATCATTGATTTTCTGTTCAATAATACTCTGCACATCCAAGGTCGCCACAAATTTACCAAATTTCTTCTGCACAAGCCCGGTATACTGCTCCCATATCTTTTGTTTTAAATCCGGCACTTTTTCTTCTGCAAGCACAGCAGCTTTCCATACAGGCTGATTCAGGCAGTCCGCATAGATCTCGTCCACATATTGGGTGATAAACTCTTTTCCACGTTCCTCAATCATCTCTTCAGCCTGTGCAATCATCGCATCCCGCGCCGCTTGCAGCGCCTTTTTGCCCATTTTATACACAATCGAATGAATATGGTCTTTCAAACTTTCAAATGCAATTTCAATCCATTTTCGAGCCAGCTCTTCCTTCCTGCATTTTTCAATTAAATAGCTGCTGACCGCATCCGCAATTTTCGATTCTGTTTTATCAACCGTGTCTGCCCATCCATATGTTTGCAAAACTTCTGCAAATGTCACATCCATTGTTTTCCATTCCGCAAACTTCTCGTCATACTTTTGTTCATATGCCTCTTTCATAGAATCCGATGCCAACGCAGACAAAATCGTCTTTTCGTCCAAAATATAACTGGAAATTACCTGTGCAATCGCATGTGCAATTCTCGGTTTTTCTTTCGGAATCAAGCCTGGCGTAAACGGAATATGAATTCCTGCAATCCTTTTTTCTTGATAAGGCCGAAACAGCATCTTAATAGCCAGACTATTCGTAATTAACCCGATCAGCCCTCCAATCAACGGAGCTGTAATAATCTGTATATTCATAATTACTTTTCATTCCCTTTCTGTATCCTTTTATATATTCAAAAAAACTCTAAGGTAAATATACCTTAGAGTTCAAAGAGGCGACAATCGGATTTGAACCGATGATAAGGGTGTTGCAGACCCGTGCCTTACCCCTTGGCTATGTCGCCATAAATGACCCCAACGAGAATCGAACTCGTGTTACCGCCGTGAAAGGGCGATGTCTTAACCGCTTGACCATGGGGCCATATAATAATCAAGACCCGCAAACATACTTTTCATAGTCACGAGTCATTCTTAACTCCCCGAGTTGGGCTCGAACCAACAACCCCACGGTTAACAGCCGTGTGCTCTACCATTGAGCTATCGAGGACTACTTCTTTCTTTTCCTGCTGCACCCTCAAAACTTCATACAGAATTCCAACCGATCTCTCCCAAACCTTCTTCTCTTCCCTTTGGCTTGCTCTCTGGCCAAGCCTTCGGCCGATTAGTGGCAGTCCGCTCCATGCATTGCTGCACTTCCACTCCTGTCCTATC
>CAJTCR010000036.1 GCA_910574915.1 Eubacteriaceae bacterium | reverse complement strand
ACAGCACAGATATTAAGCGTTGCCCTTACCAATAAAATAATAGCCAAGCTGGGCTATATCTCCATGCTTGACTATTATCTAAAAGTATCGTGAAAACTATTGAACCGCTGTATACCGAACGGTACGTACAGTGGTGTGGGAGGTCGGCTACTCAACTAATGGGTAGCCTCCTACCCGATCGGTAAAAGAGAATTTCAGAAATATTTTCCTATCTACAATTACTTCTTTCAGTGCATATATTCACATAAAAATACATGCAATAATTAATTTCGGTATTTAAGACAATCCTGATACAGCTATTTTACAAAAGTACAAATGCGAGGGGATCGGTATGGATATTTTTGATCAAAGCCTGTCCATTATTATGCCGGCTTATAACGAAGGTGCTTATATTTACAGCAACTTAATGAAAACGGTAAAGACAGTCAGCGGATTTCACCGAAATTTTGAAATTATAGCAGTCAACGACGGCAGCGAGGATCATACAGAGGAAGAAATAAAGCGTGCAATCAAGCAGGATCATCGCATTGTATTGGCGAGCTATAAGCCAAACGGAGGCAAAGGCAAAGCTGTGAAAGAAGGTGTATTAAGGGCAAGGGGACAATATATTGCTTTTCTGGATGCTGACCTGGATTTGTCACCGGCTCATCTGGAAGCCTTTCTGAAAAAGATGGATAGGCTGGATACACAGGCAGTGATTGGCTCTAAGCTACATAAAGATTCAAAAGTAAATTATCCAAAGAGAAGAAAAGTCATGAGCATTGGCTATTATTTTGTTTTGATGATTTTATTTCGTTTGCCCGTAAAGGATACACAGACAGGAATCAAGCTGTTTCAAGCAGATTGTTTGAAAAAGATCATTGCAGATGTGCAAAGCACCGGATTTGCTTATGACATAGAAATATTGGCAAAGATCTCCCGAAATGGCGGCAGAATCGCAGAAATGCCAGTTGTATTAAACTTTCAGAGAGAAAACCATTGGGGACGCATCCGTATCAGGGATATCTGGCTGGTAGTGAAAGATACGATGGCATTGTATGCATCCATGAAGAGAAAGAGATTTATTTTGAATGAAAAAACTACAGGAATTTGAAAAAAACAGCATGATTTTGTTTGTCCTTCTGATGGGAGCAAATGGATGTAATTATTTATTTCAAATTATAGCCGGAAATCGGATGGAGGTAGAAGATTATGGTATTGTAAACACTGTTTTAGGGCTGGTTGGCATTTTGACCATTCCTACGACAATGATCTCTATGGTATCTGCCCGTTATACAGCAATTTTTGCAGCACAAGAAAATACAGAAGGAATGGTATGCGTATTCCATTTGCTGCTTCGTTTTGTAATGATGATAAGTGCGGTTTTGTTTTTTGCAGGAATCGTAGGGATACAACAAGTGACGAATTTATTTGGCATGGAATCGTCAGGGTATGTGATCGGGGCATTTATCATTGCTGTTATCAATCTGTTTTTTTCAATCACTTCTGGAACGTTGCAGGGGATGAAAAAGTTTTTTCCATATGGAATACAGACGATTTTGTCCGCGGCTGGCAAGCTGGTGTTAAGTGCATGTTTTCTTTGGATTGGATGGCGTGTTTATGGAGTGCTTGCTGCTGTTTGCCTTGGGACAGCTTCGGCAGTTCTCTATGGAGCTATGCAGATAAAAGGCGTTATAAAAAATGCAGTATGCTGTCAGGGCAGAAAGCTTGCGGATCTTGGGGAATTGTGGAAATATGCAGCCTCAGCGATCGTGACGCAGGGGTGTGTGATAGCGGTTACGAACGGAGATGTCCTGCTGGTAAAAATGTATTTTACGGATGCAGTTACAGGAGTATATGCATCGGCGTCTGTGATCGGCAAGATTTCCATGTATGTATCCACAGCGATTGTAGCTGCTTTGTTTCCGATGGCGGTGGACAGGCATCAAAGAGGAGAGGATACTTTTTTGTTATTTCAAAAAGCTCTATTTTATGGTGGCGCAGCATCCGCAGCAGCAGCTTTGGTGATGAGCCTGCTTGGAAAATATGTAATTGGAATATTGTTTGGAGCACGGTACCAAAAAGCAGTTTTATATTTGCCTTATGTCTGTATGTTTATTGTGCCGCTTACCCTTGTCACAATTTTAATGAACTATGTGCTTGCGGTTGGAAAGGCAAAGGTATTTGGAATATCCATAACGATTGGGGCAGGAAGCATTTTTGGGTTCAGCGCATTGCTGCACAGAACAGTCGAACAGATCATGATAATGTCGGGAATGATTCTGACCGGAGTATTTATCATAAATATGATATGGCTGCTGCAAGCGAAAAAACAGGCAGAAGTTTAGGAGCTTGAACACATGAAGTATCATGATTTGCTTAAGCGTGACAGCCGGATTACGATTATGGCGTTGTCATGGAGAGATATTAAGTCACCGACAGCAGGAGGCGCGGAAGTGCATACACATGAGATGCTAAGACGTATAGACCGCTCTTCTTACAGGGTGATACATATAGCCGCAAGGTATGGCAGAGAAAAAGAAAGTGAGATGATAGACGGAGTACAATATATCCGAAAGGGCAATCCTGTAAGTGTGATTTGGTATGCTTTTTTCTATTATCAAAGAAACAGAAAAAATATTGACTTCGTCATCGACCAGTGCAACACGCACCGTTTTTTTACACCGTTATGGGTGCCGCAGAAAAAAAGAATTTTTTATATTCACCAGTTAACAAGGGAAATCTGGGAGATCAATTTAAAGTTTCCGTGGGGTAAAATTGGCAGATATTTGGAAAACACATTACTAAAGCTGAACAAAAGAGATATCGTAATTACCGTTTCAGCATCTACCAAAGCAGAGCTGATCGAATTGGGATACGATGCAGCGAAAATAACGATCATTCCAAATGGCATTTCTTTTATCCCCTGGCAGAAGGATCAGTGGCTGGATAAAGAACAGGTACCTGCTTTTATCTATGTTGGCAGATATGCGGCATATAAAGGGATAGACGCTGCTGTCGAAAGTATTGGCTTACTAAAGCAAAAAGGCATCAAAGCAAAGCTTTGGATCTTAGGCAAGACAGATCAGGAATACATAAAAAAACAGTTGCTTCCTGTCTGCGGCAAATATGGCATAAAGCTTGGAAAAAGAGGCTCTGCATCTGAGATTATAATCTGGGGATATGTATCTGAGCAGGAAAAACTAGAGCTGCTAAGCCGTGCAAAAGCACTGGTGTTTCCGTCCGTACGGGAAGGCTGGGGAATCCCTGTTACAGAAGCCGGCGTGGTAGGTACGCCCAGTGTGGTATTTGATTCGCCTGGAGTGAGGGACGCTGTAGACGGAGGAAATGCCGGGTATTTATGCAGAAAAAATCATGTAAAGGCATTGGCGGAGGAAATGGAACGGGTTTTGCTGGATAAAGAGCTGTATGAACAGAAAAGGGAACTTGCGTATGCTTTTTCGTGTCAGTTTTTGTGGGAAGAAAATACGAAAAAGATCGAGCTGTTTTTAGACGGGATCAGCAGGAGTCAGTTTTAAGATGATATAAAATAAACAGAGAAAAGGAGTGGCTTCACCTTATATGATGCAAAAGAAACCGATAGAAGAAAAAAATATGGATTGTACGGTATTGGTAACAAGTTGTTTTGCTTATAAAGATGTTTTGGAAAATTTTGAATTGTTATTTCAAAAGTATTGGAAGGACTGTCCGTTTCCTGTTTATTTGAATATAGACAGAAAGATAGGCAGGCATAGGATGCATTATGATAAAGTGATTCTTTCTCCGCATAAAGAAAATCTGATAAGAATGCGGGATATAGAATGGAAAACACCTTATGTACTTATCATGCAGGACGATCATTTTTTGATTGATAAAGTGGATAATCAAAAGATACTAAATGCGATTGCATATGCCAAAAAATATAATTGCGGAAATTTAAGATTAATCCAAGATCCGAAAACAGAGGATGTTTTTTCAGCGTCTGAACAATTATTGGAATACAAGCCAGGCAAAGCATACAGGATTTCTGCAAGGGGGGGGGTATGGGAGACAGCGTATTTAAAAAAATTTATCTACAAGTATAAAGATTTTTGGGAAATGGAAAGGCATGGACAGCAGTTTAGTTGCAAGATAAAGAAAAGAGTGCTCTGTACAAAAGAACGTGTATTGCCAATTATTGATGCTGTGCATAAAGGATATTATGAAGATTTTGCTTATATGCTTTTACAGGCAAACGGGATTTTTCCAGAGAGAAAACAGATGAGCAACTTGTTAAAAGTGAAGGAATATCTAAAAGCGGCAATATTGGATTGGAATCCTGAGCTTATTACAGGTATACAGGACAAATTTGATTTGGGATATAAACATAAATATAATTAAGAGTAAAAAGTTCTCCATTAAAATAATTATTTGGAAGTCAAAAAGCTGTTCCAAGAATCTGTAAACTCTGCAAAAGAGGATGTGCGCATGGAGAGTCAAAAAGCACTGAGTTTTGATGGCTTTATAGTGCCACAAATTTTTTACTCGTAAGACAGTGTAATATATAAAACTGCAATATAAGGAATAAGATTGTACGAGGGAGGAATGGGAATGAAGTTAGTATCTGTGATTATGCCTACATTTAATCGTATAGAAGTGCTTTGCGACTGCATAGACTCTATTTTAAAGAGTACATATACAAATTTGGAAATCATTGTTGTAGATAATAATTCTACAGATCATACAGTTGAAATTGTGAATAAAAAATATGCCAGTGAGAAAAGAATCAGCATGATTTCCTTGAAAAAAAATTTAATGGCTGCGGGTGGGAGAAATATGGGCATAAAACGGGCAAAGGGAGAATATTTACTTTTTGTAGATAATGATAATATAGTATTTCCAAATATGATTGAAATACTGGTGAGAGAGATGGAAAAGGATGAAAATATTGGATTAGTAGGTCCGATTTCCATAAATAAATATGCAGGCAATAAAATTTGGCTTGCAAGCGGTGATTATCATTTTTTTTCTTCTAGACCAAAAACATTGTATTCTGGCAAAAAATTAAATGAAGTGAATTTGAAAAAAAGATATAAAACATGTTATTCTCCCAATATTATGATGGTTAGCAGAAAAGCGATAAATGCAGTAGGAGGATTTGATCCAATGTATTTTATTATGTATGAAGAAGCTGATCTTGGATATAGAATTTTGCAGGCAGGATTTCAAGAGTATATTGTGACAGATGCCAGAACACTGCATTTAAGTTATGTAAGTAATGGACAACAAAATGTACTACGGCATCTTGGAGTAGAAAGTCCTGTCAGGGCATTTTATTTTGCAAGAAATAGATCTGTATTTATGAAAAAATATGCAAAATGGTATCATTTGATAGTTTATTATTTGCTTTTTATTCATGTATTTACGTTTTATTATTGGTTTATGGCAGTTAAAAATGGAAGAACAGATATTGCTTCTGCATGGATAAAAGGAACACAGAAGGGAATTAGATCGTAATAAAACAGATAAACATTGAGATATAGGATAATGCGGAGGGAAAAGTGAGTAATCGTTTAAATATCGTGTATCTTTGTAATGACCTGTATGCCATGCTGGTGGGAGTTTCATTGACTTCCTGTTGTGAAAATAATAAGGATGTAGAGGATTTGAGATTTTATATTATAAATGATGTGTGGGGGGGGGTAAAATTAAAGAGGAAAATCAGAGAAAATTACAGGAAATTGCCGCGATTTATTATAGGGAAATTTGTTTTTATGAAACAGGATATTTGATAAAAAAACTTGAAAGCAAGGGTGTATCAAAATATAAAAATACATATACACCATATTTTAAACTTTTTTTAGGAGATATGTTACCTGATGAAGTACAGTCTGTTTTGTATATAGATGCTGATACAATTGTTTTGGGAAACTTAATGGAATATCAGGAATTAGCCGAACAATTTTCAGAGAATATATCTGTAATTGGCGTAAAGGATGTTGCGGCGAGAATAGCTAAAGAAAATTATGGCTACAGTGGTCAACAATATATTAATACGGGGGTACTTTATTTCAGGCTGAAACAATATAGAGAACATAACTGTGAAAAAAAGATCATTAGATATATGGAACGAAACCATAAATCTTTTCGGTTTGCAGATCAGGATTTACTTAATTTATCAATTTCAGAAGAAATAGGGGTTGTTGATTTAAAATTTAATTTTTTGGCTTTTGTATATGAACTTTCTGCCAAGGAGATTTATAAAATGTATCATTTGAAGCCTTGGCAATATTATAGTCAGCAAGAGATTGACAAGGCAAAGCGTGATATTAGAATTGTTCATTATGTAGATTTAATAGGGCATCCGTGGGAGCAGAATACGAAATGTCCACTTTGTAATGTATGGATGGGTTATCATAAAAAATCTTTATTTCAATCGCAAAATTTTCCTTTTGTAAAAAGATGTATGACTAAGAGAGTAGGAATACAAATATGGAAATTATCAAAAAAGCTTTATTGTGCTATTTTTGCAAATAAGATTGTACAAAAAGTAATACAGGTAATGTCTGGATAATCAAACTATGCTGCAAATATGAAGTCAGGAGAAATGATGAAAATGAGTCAGATAAGAAAAAGAGACAAAGCAATTAAAGTCATTGAAATTATTATCGTTGGCTTTCTTTTGTCTGTCTATTTTTATAGCCAATTGATTAATATGGAAATACCAATTCATTCAGATGATGTAGCGACTGCGTCAGATTTAAGGGACCATATAGATATGGGATGCACATGGAATCAATGGATACAGCCTCTTTCGTGGATAAATAAATTGTTATATATAATTTTTGGACCTACTGAATTATTTTTGCAATTGTTTTTTGCTTTTAAATATTGTGTCTGTATTTCTCTGGCGTTATATCTGGCATTGTACAATGAGAAAAAGATGCATTGGTGGATGCTGCCTTTTTTTATTTTTTTCTGTATGCCAGGTAATTTTGGAGATGCAAGTATCCATCCATTAAAATTTCATGTGTGGACTTTGATGGTGCCTTTGATTTGTTTGGCTTTTATATTAATGAAGGGAAATGATATAAGCAGATTAAAAAAGAGGGATATATTTTTTCTAATTGGTTTTTCAATTTTTGGAATATGCGAAAGGGATATACTGGTAATTGTTTACTGTTGGATACCTTTTGTATTATACTGGATTATTTATTTTTGGCAAAAAGGCTATATAACGAAATATTTGAAATGGCTTATCGTTGCAGTGATGGCATTTTTAATAGCAGGTAGGGTGTTTTTTTCAAATGTGCATTATCAGGGATATGGTGCCAGCAGATTTGTACCTATTGAGGATATAGAACAGAATTTAATATTTGGTATTACCGGCTTACTGTCTATGCTTAATATAGATATAATTAATAGCAATATTTTACAATATACTACTATTATTTATTTTATACGATTAGTATTAGTTGGATTTTCAATAGGATGTATTGTATCCAGAGTCAGAGAGATACATTTAAAAAAATTAGAAAATGTAAATATAGTAGATGCAATATTGTCTATAAGTGCTTTGGTTGTTGTTGTTGCATATTTGTTTGGTGGGATTCGTGATTCTGCACTTGGGATCCGTTATGCCTCTTATTTATACTATATTTTTATTATTGTTTCTTGTAGAAAGCTATATGAAATCGTTCATTTGCAACAGTTTGATGTAGGGATTCGAAAATACAAGGTAAATCTTCTATCTATGTTTTTTATAGTATGTATTTTCTCATTAATTAATCCAGTTGCATTTGTTAGAGAAAAAAATGATAGAGATATTTTGGCGGAACAGGTAGAAAAAATAGATAATCTTTCTTATGGAGTAGGATCATTTTGGGTAGCTGGAGTAACAAGTTGTTTGACAGATTTTCATACAGAAATACAGGCAGTAGAATGGAAAGATGAAACTATGGAACCATATTTAAATATATGGGACTGTTATCGTAGTGGGAATAAATATTTTAATTATTTCATAGAAGACAGTGAGTATCAGTCATTTGGTGTTACGATGACTAATTTGCAGAAAACATATGGATATTCCATTAAAAAATATCCTTTGAATGGTGCAAATATATATCTATATGATTATGATATTAGAACAATTCCATTATTGATTGATACAAACGAATCAGTTTATAAAAATAAAAATGACCATCTAGAAATAAAAAACCAAAGTTTTTGTTTGGAATCAGGGGATAGTCTGATACTGGATCAATTATATTTAACAGTAGGAAAGACTAAAATTTCTGTAAGTGGGGATTTTGGAGAAAAATTGCCAGAACTGGTTGCAATGCAAGATGTAAAAGTAACCTTAGAAGAAGTTAAAGAAGGTATGGTTATCTATGAAATTTCTACTGACAAATTATACGATAATCTTGAGTTAAAACTAAACAATAAGAGTGAAAGTCTGATGCAGATCAGAAAGATTTGTTTGGAACGTATAGAAAATAGTATACCCTTATCACTAAATTCAGAGCAGCAGTTATCTCTTACACCAGGGTATTATATTTTTGCAGCAGAAGGAGAAAATATTAAAAATTCTAAAATGATTTTTGAGATGAATGGAGAAATAATTCAGGCAGAAAGGATTAATAATGGAAGAAAAAAGGTAGCATATGGTGTACAGGTTGAATATTCTGGGAATCTAAAGATAAATGCGTCTTATAAAGGGGCAGTACAGGAGGTATTTTATCAGAATGAAATACAAAGTTCCTTTCATAATCCTAATAAAATGATTTATACGATTAAGCAGGGAATTAAGATAAAGGGTGCAGAGGGGTTATTGTATGGACCATATGTAACATTGCAGCCTGGAAATTATCAAATAGATATAATTGGAAAAGGATTAAATCTTGCAGATATACGTTTTTTGTATGGCGGAGGTGTTGCTTTTGAAAATGCAATGTTAATTCAAAATAGTCCAGAACATTATATCTATCAAATAAATGTTACAGAAGAAATAGATTTGTTTGAAGTTCTAATATCAGATATTCGAAAAGATAATTTAAAATTCTATTATTATACGATAGGTTTAGTGGATGGTGTGAGGGATAAAGTTAATTTAAATTATAGATATGATATGAAGGATATACATGTATCAGAAGAGGCTATTTTTGGAGAAAACAATATTTTACTAAAAGAAGGTGATTTTTGTTATGGGCCTTATGTAGATCTTTTAAATGGGAAATATCTTGTAACTATTGATGGACATAACCTTAGCCTTGCAGATATTCATATAACAACCCAAAATGGTAAAAACACAATTGATTATTTGTCTGTCAATTCTGAAAATTCGGATAAAATAAAAATTCAGTTTGAGTTAGAAGAAATGGCAGAAAATGTGGAAATAGTTATTAGAAATACAGGAACCGATCAGATTGTACTTAAAAACTATAATATCAGTGCTATTGAGTAATTATGTTTGCATGTATTTAAGTAGTGGAGAAAAAATTATGAAATACAAAAAGATCTCAATTGTAACACCAACGCTAAATTCTATGCGTACTTTAGAAATGTATTTGGATGCGGTCGATAAACAAGTATATCCACACAAATATATAGAACTTATTTTTGTTGATGGAGGATCAACGGATGGAACATTAGAAAAAATAACGCAATATAGGAAGGAGTCAGATTTTAAAATATCTGTCTTTGAAAATCCATTACGTACAGGTGAGGCTGGAAAATCTGTCGGAGTAAAGAAAGCAAGAGGAGAGATTATATGTTTGTTAGACTCTGATAATATTATACCAGATACGAGATGGATGGAGCGTATGATAAAACCGTTTCAAGATGAAAAGATTGTTGCAAGCGAGCCGATTGCATATACATATCGAAAGAAAGATAATGTAATAAATAGATATTGTGCTTTGATCGGAATGGGGGATCCGTTATGTATGTTTACAGGAAATTATGATCGGTATTGCAGAATAACAAATAAATGGACAGAGGTTGATCGTGAAGAAATGGATTGTGGAGATTATTTATCAGTTTGCTTTCATGTGAATATGATTCCAACGATAGGGGCAAATGGTTTTTTTATAAGAAGAAAATTTTTAATCAAAAAATTAGGGGGAGGGGAATACCTGTTTGATATAGATATTTTGTGGGAAATATTATTAGAAAATCCACAACTGCGGATTGCAAAAGTAAAGACAGGAATCATACATTTGTATTGTGACAATTTCCAGTCATTTTATCGAAAGCAAATTCGTAGAATTTCGGATTATTATTACTTTAATTATATAAAACAGCGAAAATATCCTTGGAATAAAGTAAAAAAAGGTAAGATCGTTATGTTCTGTTTATCGTGCATAACGGTAATTCCCTTATTATTACAGGCAATCATTGGTTTTAGAAGAAAACAGGATTTGCGTGCATGGTTATTTCATATAGCAGCTTGCTGGATCACATTATGGGCATATGGCTGGGGAACAATAAAAAGTGTTTTCAGGAAAAAGATTGTAGACAGAAATCATTGGAAGCAATAAATAGTATAAATGCTAAAAAGGGATTAATTATGCTAAATATTTTACAAGAATTTTTAAAAACATTTTAAATGGAAGAATAAATTTGCATTAGTATACAGTTTGTTAAGTTAAGAAGAGGAATCAGAAAATGAAGATAATGGTTGTGGGAACTGGTTATGTGGGATTGGTAACAGGAACATGCCTTGCGGATATGGGAAATGATGTATGGTGTGTAGATGTAGATGAAAAAAAGATAGAAAGCCTGAGAAAATGTATAGTTCCAATCTATGAGCCGGGGTTAGAAAACATGGTGTCCTGTAATTATAAAGCAGGCAGATTAAAATTTTCAAATAGAATTGAGGAGGCTTTGAATGATGCTAATATTTGTTTTATAGCAGTAGGGACACCGATGGGAGAAGATGGAAGTGCAGATCTGCATTATGTATTAGAAGTTGCAGAGCGTATTGGCAGATACATGGAACGACATGTTTACATTATAGATAAATCTACCGTTCCGGTTGGCACTGCGCAGAAAGTGCGAAAAAAAGTCCAGGAACAGTTAGATAAACGAGAAAAAAAGCTGACCTTTGATGTGATATCAAATCCTGAATTTTTGAAAGAAGGAACTGCAATCGCAGATTGTCGTATGCCAGATCGAATAGTAATAGGAACAGATAATGAGGCTGCGGCTAAAGTAATGAAAGAACTGTATCTTCCATTTGTAAAAACTAATGAAAATATTATTTTTATGGATATTGCAAGTGCAGAGATGACAAAGTATACGGCAAATGCAATGCTTGCAACAAAAATATCGTTCATGAATGAAATTGCCAATATTTGTGAAAAAGTAGGTGCTGATGTAAACAAAGTGCGCTTAGGTGTGGGCAGTGATAGGCGTATTGGATATTCTTTTATTTATCCAGGATGTGGTTATGGGGGAAGTTGCTTTCCAAAAGATGTGCAGGCTCTGATTCGAACAAGCAGTAAATCTGGATATGAAACAAAAATATTAAATGCTGTGGAAGAAGTAAATTTTTCACAGAAACATTTGATACCGAATAAGATTGTTAAACGTTTTGGAAAAGATTTATCGGGAAAGGTTTTTGCTGTATGGGGGCTGTCGTTTAAACCTGATACAGATGATATGCGTCAGGCAGCATCTATTATCATTATTAATGATCTTACAAAACGAGGTGCCAGGATTAAGGCATATGATCCGAAAGCTATGGAAGAGGCAAAGGCTTGTTACCTTAAAAACAATTCTAATGTTGAATATTTTGATAGTAAATATACAGTATTATCAAATGCAGATGCAATGATTCTTGTTACTGAATGGAGAGAATTTCGCCAGCCTGATTTTGGAGAAATAAAAAAAAGATTAAAACAGCCAGTTATATTTGATGGACGAAATCAGTATGATCAATCAATATTAAGTAAAAATGGATTTGAGTATTATCAGATTGGCGTTTGCAATGAAAAATCATGAAGTATTAATTTATATTCTGAGGAGAGATATTAATGAAAAAGATTTTAGTAACTGGTGGAGCGGGTTTCGTTGGTTCCAATTTGTGCAGACGATTGTTGAAAGATGGGAATGAAGTTATTTGCGTTGATAATTTAAATACCGGACGAATAGAGAATATTAAAACTTTGATTTATGAAAAAAATTTTCAGTTTCGAAATCAAAATATTGTAAATCCTATGGAAATAAATGGGTTAGATGAAATTTATAATCTTGCTTGTCCAGCGAGTCCGCCTCATTACCAAAAGTCTCCAACATATACGATCAAGACATGTGTGATAGGAATAATTAACATGCTAGAATTAGCAGAAAGAAATCAAGCAAAAATTATGCAGTTTTCAACGAGTGAGGTATATGGAAATCCATTTGTGCATCCGCAGACAGAAGGGTATTGGGGAAATGTAAATCCGATTGGGATACGCGCCTGCTATGATGAAGGTAAACGCTGTGCGGAAACACTTTGTTTTGGCTATCATCGTGAATTTGGTACAAAAATAAAAATTATACGAATTTTTAATACATATGGACCAATGATGAATCCAGATGATGGTCGTGTTGTATCAAATTTGATTACACAGGCATTAAAGGGAGAAGATATTACTTTATATGGAGATGGAAAACAGACCAGAAGTTTTTGCTATATAGATGATTTGGTGGAAGGAATTATACGTATGATGGAAAGTCGAGACGAGTTTTTAGGTCCAGTAAATTTAGGGAATCCAGAAGAATTTATGATTAAAGACTTAGCAGACATTGTATTGCAACTAATACCTTCTAAATCTAAAATCATATATTTAAATTTGCCAGAAGATGATCCTATGCAGCGAAAACCGGATATATCATTAGCCCAAAAGGAACTGAACGGGTGGAAACCAAAAATTTCTTTGAAAGAAGGTCTTGCAAATACGATAGCCTATTTTAAGGGAATAATATGAATGATAGATTTCATTTCCAAGATGGAGAAAAGATGAAAAAGAAAGTACAGCCTAAAATGGTATATGTTATCCTGTTTTTATTGACCGTATTTTTAGTATATGGCTGGCGTTTAGGAACAGGCAGGGTTATTCATTCAGATGAATTAAGCGTTATTTTTGCAGGACAAGATATGTTTAGTGGAGATCCATTTCTAAAGGGTTGGCATTTGACAACAGGGGTATTTTTGCTGCCAACGATAGAATTAGCATGTGCCGTATATACGTTTGGTTATTCTGAGACATTGGTTTATATGGTGGCCGGAATCAATTATGCATTGATGGTTTTCTCAGGTGTATGGATTGTTTTCCTTTATGCCAGAAAATGGACCGTAAAAAAGGCGTATGTGTATTCGATCGTTGTATTTCTGATATTGCTGATACCAAGATCAGTAACTTTGCTGAATGCAGGTACGCATGTGCTGAGTTATGCGGCTGCGATCTTGGCAATTTTTTTTACTTATTATTTATCTGGAATTGTAACAGGAGTCTGGGTAAAAGCTGGATGGACATTTGTTTTGGGATTATTGTCTGTGACAAATTCTATGTTTTTGTATACTGCATGTATTCCGATTTTGCTTGTTGGTATCGTAGTTTCGTATGAGAATAAAAAGAAACACAGATTGTCGGGGTTGCTGTATTATGGAGTATCATCCGTTATTTTGTATGCAGTTTTTCAGAAATTATGGATAGGCATTCGCGGAGAGAAATTAGGTGCAATTGATACGGTTTTTGCTTCGAGAGAGGATATCTGGAATCAAGTTGTCATGGGAACCTGCAATATCTTGGAGATTTTTGGCATTAATTTTTGGGAAGAAAAGGTGTTTTCTGTCAGTACATGCAGAGCTGGTGTAGGATTTGTAATATTATTAAAGCTGGCATATGAAATCGTTCAGTATATCAAGCAAAAAGAGAAACGGGATAGAGAGATTGTTTATTTATTTCTGGCAGTGGCAGCAGTCAATATAACGGCATATGTGTTTTCTACAGTGCCAGCGTACTCGCCTGATGTGAATTTAATTCAGCCGTTTTTACTCGGTTTTACTTTAGCGGGCATCCTGGCGTGGATGCATAATGAGAAGGAGAAGAAAGAAAAAGAAGAGATAAAGTGCAATATAGTTGTTGTATGTTCTTTCTTACTATTCCTGCTTATGTTTCCGGCATTTACTGTTCGGCAGCCGGATAATATGGGAAGACGTCAGGCGGCTGAATATTTAAAAGACCACGGATATCAAAAGGGATTTGCTTCTTATTGGGATGCTGCGTCTGTGATGTATGCGTCGAAGGGTGAACTGGAAATTGAGCCAGTGATCTGCCATAACATTGTAGAGGTTACAGAAGATACGAAATTGGTTGCCTATCGGTGGATGACAAAGAAAGAATGGGAACAGCAGGAGGGAAATTTTCTGATTGTTGATCCAGAATCAGATATGCAGTATGCAATTAATGAGAACACAATTTTGCAGACATTTGGGCAGTATGAAGAAAAAAAGCAGTTTGGAGATATTACGGTATATTTATGGAATGAAAATAAAAAACTGCAGGGATATTAGTGAGGGCAAACATGGAGAGAAAATTATCAGTTGTGATACCATCCTATAATGAAGAAAATTCGCTGCATGAATTATATAAAAAAATCTTAAAAAATGTAAATATTTGTATGGATGCAGATTTGATTTCAGAATATGAGCTTATTTTTACCGATGATGGTTCTACGGATGCATCTCCTTTGGTTATGCGAGATCTTTGCAATCGTGACAGCAGGGTACATATGATATTACTAAGGAAAAATTTTGGAAAAGCAGTAGCACTAAATACGGCATTTAGAAATGTAACAGGAGATATTGTTATTACGATGGATGCTGATTTACAGGATGATCCGGCTGAAATTCAGCGGTTTATATGCAAATTAGATGAAGGATTTGATTTTGTAAGCGGATGGAAAGTGAACAGGCTTGATCCTCTGGAAAAACGTATTCCATCCAAGTTGTTTAACAAAGTTACTTCGAAATTATCTGGAATCGAACTGCACGATTTTAACTGCGGATTTAAAGCATATCGAAAAGAAGTAGTAGACAGTTTGGATATCTACGGAGAACTTCATAGATATATTCCGGTTTTAGTGGACAGGAATGGATATAAAATCGCAGAGATCCAAGTCCATCATCAGAAAAGAAAATTCGGTAAATCCAAATATGGAATGGAACGATACCTGCGGGGATTTTTTGATTTTATCTCGGTATTATTTATTTCAAAATATTATGATAAACCAATGTATTTTTTCGGCAGAATTGGGATTGCGTCGTTTGGTACAGGCTTTATTTTTTGTGCAGCGTTAACGCTGAAATGGATGTGGGGGGGGGGTAATTGGAACACGTCCGTTGCTGCTATTAGGAGTTATGTTGATTTTATTAGGAGTACAGTTTGCATCGATTGGATTGATTGGGAATATGCTCGTTGATTTGTCATACCACAGTAGATATGTAGAGAACCATGTGAAAGAAAAACGGTAAAATGTTATGCGGGATAGTATACAGGTAAAAGAGATTTTTAGGCGAATAGGTCAAAAGGAAGTGTTTGTATATTGTTTTTGGGGAGCAACGACAACGGCTGTGAACATTCTGGTTTATATGGGGTTAAAATGGATCATAGATTATCGGTCTGCGAACCTGGCAGCAATTCTGACAGGAAAAGTATATGCTTATCTTGTAAATAAAAGGTTTGTATTTAAAAGTATTTGTGAAAATTGGAAGATGCTGCTGCGTGAAATAGGAGCCTATGTATTAACCAGAGGATTGACAGGAATAATTGATTTTGTGGGTGTGATTCTATTGGTGGAATACATGTGCATAGGAAAAAATACAGCAAAGTTTTTTATGGCAGGGATAGTTATTTTTGCAAACTATTTTTTAGGGAAAAGGGTAGTGTTTTTAAACAGGGACAGAGGAAGAAAAAATGGAGTATCATTCAGGAAATTATGAGAAGTATATGTCAACAAATGTGCTGAAAAAGTTCATGGTTGGAAAGTTTAATCAAAAGATTACCAGCATAGCGAGGGAAGCAGTTCGTAATGCAGGCAGTGAATCTTTGATTTTAGATGCAGGATGCGGAGAAGGGTTTTTGTCATGTTTGATTTCTAATGATGTTCCTTATGCAAAGGTTATAGGAATAGATGCGTCTGCTGATGCCATACGAATGGCAGGGGCTTTAAATAAAGAGATTTGTTTTCAGCAGGGAGATATATATAAAATGCCGTTTGCGGATAAAATGTTTGATCTTGTTGTATGTACAGAAGTGCTGGAGCATCTGGATAAGCCAAATCAGGCAGTACAAGAACTGCTTCGGGTAGCTAAAAATGCAGTATTAATATCTGTACCAAATGAACCGTGGTTTTGCCTGGGCAATTTATTGACTTTGAAAAATATAAAACGAATGGGGAATCCTACAGATCATGTAAATCATTGGACATATTACGGATTTTTGAAATATATGGAAAAATTTTGCGGGGGGGGGGTTAAAAGGTTACAGAAGTTTTCCGTGGTCAATCATTTTATTATATAAATAATTCTGTTGTAAAGTTTAAAGGAGATAGAGAGAAAATGCAATTAAATTCATTAGATTTTATGTTTTTTCTATCATTTATTTGTTTATTCTATTTTATGGTTCCTGATAAAATAAAAAATATAGTTCTTTTGACGGCAAGCTATGTCTTTTATGCAAGGGGGGGGGAATTCATGTAGTTATACTTTTTCTTGTGACAGTTATTACCTATCTGATGGCATACTTTATTGATAAAAGTGCCTCTTATAAAAAAAGAATTTTAATTGTGTCAGTGATACTTGAAATTGGTATATTGGCAGCAAGTAAATATTTTTTGTTTTTCTCCGGCTGTTTCAAAGGCTGGAAAATCTTCGTTGGCGTGGATTGGAATAAAATAGTCGTTCCTTTGGGCGTTTCTTTTTATATACTGCAAGCGATTGGGTATCTGATCGACGTGTATAGAGAAAAAGTATCGTTTGAACGAAATTTTATCATTCATGCTTTATTTCTGTCTTTTTTTCCATATGCGGTTTCAGGACCTGTGGAACGTGCAGGCCATATGTTTGAGCAGTTTCGCAACATCCATCGGTTTGATTATGAACGGGTCTGTCATGGAATGCAGTTGTTTTTATGGGGCGGAGCAGTAAAAGTAATTTTGGCTGACCGTCTGGCTGTTTTAGCAAATGAACTTTTGTCAAATCCTGTGAAATATACAGGGTTTGAATTAGTTGTAGGTGCAATTCTATATACGCTGCAAATATACTGTGATTTTTCTGCTTATTCAGACATGGCTGTTGGTACGGCAAGAATTTTGGGATTTGATATTCTGCAAAATTTTATGCGTCCCTATTTTGCAGAAACGATATCTGATTTTTGGAGCAGATGGCATCGGTCGCTTTCTTTTTGGCTGAGAGATTATCTTTATTTTACTTTGGGCGGCAGCAGAAAAGGATTGGTATGGAAACATATGAATTTAGGAGTCGTTTTTTTGGTAAGCGGCATATGGCATGGCACTGGCTGGAATTTTATTGTCTGGGGACTTTTACATACAGTGTATTATATATACGCTGATTTGAAAAAGAATGTGGGAAAATATTTTTTGAAAATAAAGAAGATCAGGACAGGCGGGTGGGAAAGCAGGTTTTTAAGAAGGTTAAAAATGTTTCTGATGGTTGCCTTTGCGTGGGTGTTCTTTTATGCTTCCGATTTGAAAGCGGCTTTAAAGATCCTACAAAGTATGTTCAGTACTTATAATATTGGGATTCTTTTTTCCGCAAATGCATTCAATGTTGGAGGAATGGTCGGAAAGGATTGGATTGTACTGGCAGCAGGGCTGCTGATACTGATGTTTGTGGATATTTTACGGGAAAAAAAGATACAGATATGCAAAGTGATGGATGCGCAGTCCATTTTTGTAAGATGGTCTGTTTATATGGGACTGATTACGGCGGTAATTCTTTTTGGGGTTTATGGGCCTGGATATGAGGCTCAGGAATTTATTTATCAGGCATTTTAGGAGAAAGTGTATGGATAGGAATATAAAAAAGAAGATCAATAGGTCAAAAATACATAGGGCTGTTCTATTTATAATTAGCTGCATACTATGGATTAGCGTTTTATCAGAAGTTATGAAAACGAAAATGATGGACGGGTTTTCCGATGTTACCAGGAAAATCAATGGCTTTTATTCAGAAACAGAAAACTCTCTGGATTTTATTTTTTTGGGTTCTAGCAGAATGTATTCCGCAGTGAATCCGGCTGTATTGTGGAAAAATTATGGTATGGCTGCTTACGATTTTTGCTGTAATGAACAGTCATATTCCATTACCTACTATTATTTAAAAGAAGCGTTAAAAAAGCAAAAACCGAAAGCGGTAATCGTTGATATTTCTTTTGGGGTAGGGTTGACAGAGACAAGAGAACCAATGAGGCATTTGAATCTTGATTATTTGTTTCCATCGTTAAACAGGCTGGAGGCAATTTGCAGTAATAATGAGAATAAGGAAAGGTGGGATTATATTTTTTCAATTCGAAAATGGCATAGTGACTGGTACAACTTAAAAGAGGATAATTTTAAATATTTATTTTGGCGAGGAAATAACCCATACAAAGGGTTTTCGTATGTGGCGCCAGAAGGAGATATTCATATAACGCAATATCATTATCCCTATGATATGCGGGAAAATATGGAGCAGTATTACATAGAGCCGTTGCCTGAAAACCTGGAATGGATAGATAGGATGGCAGAATTAGCAAATAAAAATGGTGTAGATTTGATACTGATCGCTGTTCCAGATGGTTCACCGCCAGAAAGTCAGGGATATGTAAATGGAATTTTTAAACACGCGGCAGAAAATCATGGAATTTTTTGTAAAAATTACAGTCTTGAGATGACAGGAATGCATCATTTGACGGCGGATCTGGCAGAAGAATTTACGGAAAAGCTGGGTGCGGATTTAGCGGGAATGTATGAGATTGATGATAAACGGGAAGATCCTGCTTTTAGGCAATGGGAAGAAACGGTACAGGTATACCGGGCGGAAATGAATGCTATAGAATTAAAGAAGCAAATGCAGTTGAGTGATTATGAAAATATAGTAAAACGGGGAGATTATTGTCTGTTTGCCGTTCAGCAGCCGTGGATATGCGAAAATGGAAGCTTGGAACATATTAAGAACATATTGGAAGAATTGGGAATGGATTATCCTGCTAGTTCAGGGAAAAACTGGATCGGAAGTAATCTGGCGCAGGCAGAGGATATGCAGGAGATCGAAGGGAAGATGGGTGACGAGTATTATTATGTGTGCAGTAATGGCATTACGATAGGAAAACAAGCATATCCGTATGTGGGCGGAGTGCAGTTTTTGGTGTACGATAAGGTACTGAAAAGGGTAATTGATTCTTTTTACTTGGAAGGGAATAATCTTGAAATCAGGAGATAGTACATTATGAAAAAGGTTGTAAAAATTTTTTGTTTATTGAAGAACCAAAGGATTCTTTATACGTCAATACAGTATATGGAAACTGGGAGAATTATAGTGGATTTGTATTGATAATTGCAACGGGTTTTTTGCATTTCAGATTTATTGTGATTTTGCTGGATATTCGGACATTGCAGTTGGAGCTTCGGAAGTATTGGGCATTCAACTGTTGAAAAAGCAGGCAGTCAGCACTTTTTTGCTGATTGAGTTTGCCTGGATTTTTTTCAGGGCAGACAGTATTGCGGATGCATTAGGTATTATTCGTCATATGTTTGTTTGGAATCCGTGGATCTTAAGTGATGGGACGTTATATACATATGGTCTTGATTATAAAGATTTTCGTATGGCATTCATTGGCATTGCATTGTCTGGAGTGGTAGACTTTTTCTGGATTGTGATATTTGGCGTTTATGGGGCTACATTTGATTCTTCGAGTTTCATTTATTTTCAATTTTGAATGCTGAAAATAATTAATGCTTACAGTAAATATCATAGTGCGGCAAGATGTGTTATATATGTAAAGTATGTGCAAGATACAGCCTTATGAGGGAGGGGTTATATGCAGAAACTCTATAAATTTTTGACAGAATTAAGGAGGAACTATTTTAAGAACAGGATTTTAAAAAAGTATGCAGATACATGCGATCCTGAAATAAGAGATATTGTAAAAACAATCAGAAAAGAGAAGGAATTAAATATTTTTAATTATGATTTTTACAATCAGTATAAAAACAGGAAAGTAGATGTGCAATATAATCGAAAGTCTGGAATGTACTATGTCATAGAAAATCAGCGTCCGCTATATTTTAAACGTGGTATGAGCAAAAAAGAAGTTATGGACTATTATAGGGGAATTTGTGCGGAACAGGATGAAAATTCTCCTCATAAATATACCTCGGCTTTTGTTGATCTCAATAAAGGTGATTGTGTACTGGATTTAGGAGCAGCAGAAGGAAATTTTGTATTTCAGAATTTAGATAAAATAGCAAAGGCTGTTTTAGTTGAATGTGATAAAGAGTGGGTGGAAGCCTTAAAAATGACATTCAGGAATTGTAAAAATATAGAGATCATTCATAAAAAAGTTTCTGGACACACAAAGAGTGACAGTATGACGTTAGATGAGTTAAGCAACAGGTATGGAGTATTTGATTTTATTAAAATGGATATAGAGGGAATGGAGGTTTCTGTTTTAGGGGGGGGGGGGCAGAACACATTAAAGCAAAAAAACAAATTGGCTGTCTGTGCATATCATAGACAGAATGATTTTCGGAATATTTGCAAAATATTAAGAGACAGCAATTATAAAATATCGCATTCGGATGGTTTTATGACGCTGTATTATTCTTGGGGATATTGTAAGCCGTATATACGTAGGGGAGTTGTTAGGGCTAAGAAGTAATAAATGTTTATTTTAGCAATATAAGATGTACAATCATTGAACTCTTCTCAGGTGTAGCTTCTTCTTTGCCTTCGTCTGTTCAGCCATTTGAAAAGCGCATTCCGCGTTTCATAGCAGTATTGCACCAGCATCCGGGGGATGCGGGAAATCTGCACGTTCGGAATCTGTGGGGGTTGATACTCTGTAAGGGGGATCTTCTACCCGATTATATAAATATGAATGAAAGAAATCAGGAAGGATTGTTGCAATTATGGATAAAATGAAAGCGTGGACAAAGTTATTTAGAATAAAGCATTATATCAAAAATACTTTGATTTTCTTTCCCTTATTTTTTAGCGGAAGATTATACACAGCACATACAATAGTCGTTTTCGCTGGTAGTATAGTTTTTTCGTTGGCTTCATCAATAGTATATGTGATCAATGATATCCATGATGTAGAAAAAGACAGAGTACATCCTGAAAAATGTAAGCGACCATTGGCGGCAGGGGACATTAGTATCCACGAAGCGAAGGTTGGGCTGACAATGCTTTTTATATTAACAATAGTGCTTCTTTATTGCTCTCATTTGGATATGTTAGCGATAGCCATTGTTGGAGGCTATTTACTTATCAATATATTTTACAGCAAATTTGCAAAAAATATTCCGATCATTGATGTATTGATTCTGGCAACAGGCTATTTATTAAGAGTATATTATGGAGCGCAGCTTGCAGAAGTTAAAGTATCCGAATGGATGTATTTTACGGTACTTTTTGGCGCGTTGTTTCTGGGACTTGGAAAAAGGCGCGGAGAGTCAAGAATTACAGAAATCGGTCATTCAAGAAAAGTATTGGAATTATATAATGAAAAATTCCTGGATAAAAATATGTATATGTCTTTGGCGATTACAATCGTGTTCTATGCTTTGTGGTGTGTCTCAGAAGAGGTCTCATCTATGTATCCGCAGATGATATGGACAACTGTTTTGGTATATGCCATTTGTATGGAATATACTTTGATTTTAGAGAAAGGTTCAGATGGAGATCCGGTATCTGTTCTTTTTAAAAATAAGGGACTGTTAGGGATGATTGTAGGATTAGCGATAATTATATTATGGATTATGTATCGATAACAATTCTGTACAGAGTTTTGATCAGGTGAGTTCGGATTACAGCAGTAGAAGATAAATCAAGAGTATAGTGTGGAAAGAAAGAGAAAGGTGCAGAAAAAATGAGAAAGAATTTAAAACAATATGATTTTTATTGGCTTTTAAAAATGGGATTTATTTCTATGTTTTTTCTTCAGGTCGTATATTTAATTATTTTTAATCTGACTCAATTAAAGTATCATATAGGTTATGATGCGTCAAGCTATTATTTAAAAGCTATGGAAATGGGGAAGCAACGTACAATTTTTATCGATTATTGGATAGAGCAGACAACCTTGTTTTTTGATAGCCCAGTTCCTCTTGCGGCTGTTATTTTTTACATAACAGGTGATATATTTATTTCATATGGAATCGCTAATATTATAATCTCTGCTGTTTTTCTATCTATTTTTTATTTAATTTTATGCGCTTTTGAACGATCTTTCCTTTCTAAAATAGTTTGTCTTAACATGGTAGCCTGTGTATATATTTCACCATCTTTTAATAATGCGAATGATCTTGGGTATGTTTCATCTATGTTTTCATCAGGAAATTGGTATGTCTTAAGATCCATCATTATTTTGATGCTTATAAAAGTAGTGATGGATCTTGAAGAGCATAAGTTTCGGCTTGCATGGATCATTGTTTCTGGAATTTTATTGGTTGTATCTGGAATTTCAGGCGGTTGGTATCTGCTTGTTACGATTATCCTGCCGCTAATTGCTTATTATATTATCAGGATGTTTATAAATAATACCTATAAAGAAGTATGGAATATTAAGGTGCTGTTGCTTGTATTAGGCGGCATGTTAGTTGCATTTGGAAAATGGATTGCTGTATATAAATTGAATTTTATAAGCAAAGACAGCAATATGGTATTAGTTGGACTTACAGATTTTTGGAAAAATATCGGTTCTATTGTTTTAGGATTTATGGATCTTATTTCAGCGCTTCCGCATCATTCTGATCAAAATGCACTGCAAATAGAAGGCATTATCTATTTGATGGGATTTTTTGTATTTCTATTGTGTGTCATTGGATTTGTGTTTGCAATAAGTCAAGTACGAAAGAATCGCGAAAGCAAAAATGGAATGTTAGTTTGTGTGGCTGGATTTAATATATTAATGTTCACTGTCTTGTATACAACATATGGAGCTGAAATCTTTGAATCGAGGTATTTGATTCCTGTGTTTTTGCTTTTGGTAATTATGGCAGGCGCTTTTGCAGATGCGCTTGATGACAAGCTGATTCTGAAAAAATGGGGATTCGTACTGGTCTTTATGGTGTACGCTGTTCTGAATATATATGATGACAGTGTATTGTATAAAACTAAAAATAATTATGATATATTGGCTTCTGTAGCAGAAAAAGCTGCTGAATTAGAAGCGCCTGTGGTTTACGTAGTTGGAGACAATTTGAACATTGACAGCAGGAATCTTAGAGTTATTGACAAAGATAGAATTTATAAAAATATCAATGAAAATTCATATAGTAGTATGCAGCACTGGGGCGACTATACATATTTGGATGATGCTGCTGATGTTCCAGGAAAAAATGTGATGATTACAACACAAGAGTATTACGGGATGATTCCAGAATATATTAGAAACAAGTATGTTTTACAAGAACAAATAGATCAATATGAAATCTATGCTGCCGATGTAAACAGATTTGATCTTAAATCTGGAATTTCCGGTGAGTACGGATTAGACTATCCTACAAGCACAGGATTTTCTGTTGCAGGCGGAGCCATTGATGATGTAAGTGGAAGCTTTGTCAGCGATGGCACAACAGAGGGATTTGTCATATGGGGGCCGTATGAAACAATAAAGTCTGGAAATTATGAGTTTATCCTCAATTACGAAATATTGGACTGCATGGATCAAACAGCGGAATTTATTGTCTCTATAGATGCTGGAAATGATGTTCTTGGAAGTGTGGTGCTTGACAAAGAAAAGCAGCAGGCAGTTGTACGTGTTGCAATAGATCAGGATTGTGATGGCTTGGAATATAAAGTTTATAATTATACGGGAACAATTTTAAACGTGCATTCTTTTGAAATTGTAAAAAAATAAATTTGGTTTTTATATATGCAAATAATTGACTTCCATCTGCCCACAGGCTATACTGATAGAAAAAGAACCCTCATTACGAAAGAAGGCAAAAATGTGGCAGCAAAAAATAAAGTAAAACCAGATATTATCCTGAAAGACTTCTGGCGTGATAATGACCGATTTGCAGATTTATTTAACGGCGCATTATTCGGCGGGGAAAAAGTATTGAAGCCAGAACTGCTACAAGAATCAGATACAGATATCTCCTCAATTATAAAATTAGACAGCTATGCAGAAACACTTGGACGGCTGCTGGATGTTGTAAAAAAGAGTGCGTACGGCGTGGACTTTGTAATCTTTGGATTAGAAAACCAGATGAAAGTACATTATGCAATGCCGCTTCGGAATATGACAGGAGATACACTGATCTATTTAAAAGAATATGCACAAATAGTGAAAGAAAATAAGAAAGCGAAAGCCTGGGACAACAGGGATGAATTTCTCAGCGGCTTTCGGAAAGAGAATCGTCTGCGTCCAGTAGTAACTTTATGTGTATACTATGGAGAAAATGCATGGGACGGGCCACTTACGTTAATGGATATGCTGGATATGCAGAGCATTCCAGAGCAGCTCACAGAGTTTGTCAATAATTATAAAATGCATTTTGTGCAGGTACTGGAAAGTGACAAGTGCAGCTTTCAAAATCAGGATGTATATGATTTTTTTGAGATTTTACGCAGTATTTACCGCAGAGATTATCAAAATATTCAGGAAGTATATGGCAGCAGGGAAATCAGTGCAGAGCTTGGGCTGGTGATCGGGGCAGCGGCAGAATCAGAGAGCCTGATAAATAAGGCGCTGCAAAGGAAAGGCGGTGGAATGAATATGTGTACAGCATTACAGGAATTAGAAAATAAAGGCAGGAATGAAGGCAGAATTGAGGGCAGGAATGAAGGCAGAATCGAGGGCAGGAATGAAGGCAGAATCGAGGGCAAAATAGAAGGAATTGTAAAAACCTGCCTGGATTTTGGCGCACCACAGGCAGTAGCGGAAGAGAAGCTGCAACAGGAATGTGGGTTAAATAGAAAAGATGCCAGGCAGTATGTAATTAAATATTATACAGATCTCTAATCCGTGCAGAAATCCTGAACAATGGCAAAAAATGCAAACTTGTCATAACAACAATTTTATGTTACGATATGGATTGTTATATTCGTACATCGTTCACAGAAAGATCAAAGGGATAAAAAATGCAGCAGATCGGAAAAAGCATATGGGACTGGATTGCCCGGACAGTCTTTGTTGTTTTAACAGTTTTTTATAAGATGCTGGGCAGGGAGCTGACGCAGGAGACAGTTTCCGGGTTTATGCAGTTTGTTAAATTTGGGATCGTTGGTGTGAGCAACACGGTGATTTCCTATGTTTTGTATATGGTGACATTGTTTGGGCTAAAGAAAGCAGGGATGCTGCCACATGCAGATTATCTGGCGGCGCAGGGTGTTGCGTTTGTCCTTAGCGTGCTGTGGTCGTTTTATTGGAACCAGAAGACGGTGTTTGTGTTAAAAGAAGGGCAGCAGCGCTCGATGTGGAAGGCGCTGTTAAAGACGTATGTGTCCTATTCGTTTACAGGGCTGTTTTTGTGTACGGCGCTGCTTGTGCTGTGGGTGCAGGTGCTGCATATTTCTGAATTTGTGGCACCTTTGATTAATTTGGTTGTGAGTGTTCCTGTGAATTTTTTGATTAATAAGTTTTGGGCGTTTAAATAGTGCGGCAGTCTGCATGGTGCCTTGCGGCAAAGTGCAGGCTGTAATTGCAGTTTATTTTTGTGTCAAAAATAATGCTTATGGTCAATATATTTGTGGTTTTTCTGGAAAAGATGCAAAAAGATAAAGAGAGGTTGGAAGCTATGAAGAAAACAGCATTGATTATGGCAGGCGGGCGCGGGGAGCGCTTTTGGCCAAAGAGCCGCAAGAGCCTGCCGAAACAGTTTTTATCACTGACCGATGACGGCAGGACGATGATCCAACTTACGGTAGAGCGAATCCGTCCGTTGATTGATCTGGAGGATATTTATATTTCCACGAACCGGGCGTACCGGGGACTGGTAATGGAGCAGCTTCCGGGGATACCGCCGGAGAATATTTTGTGTGAGCCGGTCGGAAGAAATACGGCGCCTTGTATTGGGCTTGGTGCCGTGCATATAGCGAAAAAATATGAGGATGCAGTGATGATGGTGCTGCCGTCGGATCATCTGATTAAATATAACCAGATGTTTTTAAACGCACTCAAAGACGGGTGCTCGATTGCGGAAAAAGGAAAGAACCTTGTGACAATCGGGATTACGCCGGATTATCCAGAGACAGGATACGGCTATATTAAATTTTTGCCGCAGCAGGCAGATGGAAATGCGTATGCCGTAGACCGTTTTGTGGAAAAGCCGGATATGGAGACGGCAAAGGAATATCTGGAATCAGAAGAATATTTGTGGAACAGCGGGATGTTTATCTGGAAAGTGTCTACGATTCTGGATAATATGAAGAGTATGCTGCCGGATCTGCACCAAGGGCTTCTCAATATTGCAGAGGCAATCGGGACGGACAAGCAGGAGATGGTGCTGGAAAAGGTGTTTCCTGAGCTGGAGTCAGTATCGATTGATTATGGCGTTATGGAAAAGGCAGAGAATATTTTTATCCTGCCGGGCGTGTTTGGCTGGGATGATGTCGGTTCCTGGCTTGCAGTTGAGCGGATTCAAAAGTCCAATGAAAGCGGCAATGTCGTGACTGGAAATATTATTACGATCAACAGCAAAAATAATATTATCCAGGGTGGAAAAAAACTAATTGCAGCAGTCGGGCTGGAAAATCTGATTATTGTCGATACAGAAGATGCAACACTGATTTGTGATAAAGGCAATACACCGGATATTAAACTGGTGCTGGAAAATCTAAAGATCTGCAACCGGGAAGAGTATTTGTAAAAATGTCTGGAGGTTTCGTTTAGAGCGTGTTTGAAAAATGCTTTCTGTCAGATGTATTTCACAATTTGTGGGAGATTTGCGCCAAATGAAGGGCGCATAGCGGGCTATGTAACCTGAATTTGGCGAAAATATCACGCAAAGTGGGGAATGCAGATGGCAGGAATGATTTTTCAAACACGCTCTAGTACGGGGCAGAAAAAGCCTGCGTACGGACGGAAACCGCGGGCGTATGCCCTGCTATCCCGCACTCATAATCTCAGCGATCGCTTTGATAATCTGCACATAATGCGAGTAAGTGGCAGCATCTTTTGTCTTGACCCCGTTTAAAATATTTAAAAGAATAGGATCAGACGGGCGGATAATATCCCATAGCAGATAGTCGGCACTGATTTCCAGTTCGTTGCATAGTGCAACGAAGGTGTCCATGCTCATAATCCGTGTTCCGCGTTCAATGTGTCCCATAAACGAAAGGCTGATATTGCATTTTTCTGAGAGCCTGTCCTGCGACCAGCCTTTTTCCAGACGTGCGGCGCGTATTTTTCTGCCGATTTTCTGATAATCCAGTTCTTCCATTTTTATCCTCCTGTATTTTATTAGCACAGTATTGCAGAAATAACATTGAATACAGCACCCGTTATTTCCGCCATCGCTGTACGAAAGCGAACAATTCAACTATATGTTATCACACAATCCCAGTTGTTTTGACCTAAAACAAACTATAGCGAGCTTGCTACAGCAACACTTTATAGCAACACTTACGAAAGCAGCCGGGAGAGGGGATGCTAATCTTCTCTCCCAGCGTCCCTACCTGTAAAAATTCAACAATGCAACTCAAACTTGCCCACTGTAGTACCAGACCCTGTCCTAAAAACTGTTCCAATAGTTATATACACTATAAGAAGCAATTTCTATATAAATAGATACTAAAATTATATACGATCTGATAGATACTGCAAGCATTATTTGTGGACTGATAGTATAGATTTTGCTTTTTCATAAAATAAAGTACTGCTCTGTTCTTGACAGCAGTAGCGCATGGGGGTAAACTAAAACGAGAAAAGAACAGACAAACCAGCTCCTGGGGGACTGGATATCATATTTTAAGGAAGGTTTGATAAAAATGGAAAAAAAGAACATCGACTGGGAAAACATAGGGTTCAGCTATCGAAAAACAGATAAAAGATATGTGGCAAACTACAAAAACGGGGCATGGGAAGAAGGAAGGCTGATTGAAGATGACCAGATTACAATTAGTGAATGCGCGTGTGTTCTGCAATATGCGCAGACCTGTTTTGAAGGGTTAAAAGCATATACGACAAAGGATGGCAGGATCGTGACATTTCGCCCAGACCTGAATGCCGCGCGTATGGAAGATTCCTGCAAACGGCTGATGATGCCGGTATTTGCGCAGGATCGGTTTGTAGATGCGGTGGCGCAGACGGTAAGGGCAAACGCGGCGTATGTACCTCCGTATGGCTCTGGAGCGACTTTGTATATCCGTCCGTATATGTTTGGCAGCAATGCGGTAATCGGCGTAAAGCCTGCGGACGAATACCAGTTCCGTATTTTTACGACTCCGGTCGGCCCGTATTTCCAGGGCGGTGTAAAGCCGCTGACGATCCGGGTAAGTGATTTTGACCGTGCAGCGCCGCATGGCACCGGAAACATCAAGGCTGGCTTAAATTATGCGATGAGCCTGTATCCGATTGTAACGGCGCATGAAGAAGGATACGATGAAAATATGTATCTGGATGCGGCGACCCGGACGTATGTGGAAGAGACAGGAGGAGCGAATTTCTTATTTGTAACAAAGGACAATACGGTCGTTACGCCGCTGTCTGACAGCATTTTGCCGTCGATTACAAGACGTTCGCTGATGGTAGTTGCGGAAAAATACCTGAATATGAAAGTAGAGCAAAGAAAGGTGGCACTGGAAGAAGTAAAGGATTTTGCAGAATGCGGCTTGTGCGGGACGGCAGCCGTTATTTCTCCGGTTGGAAAGATTGTAGACCACGGAAAAGAAATCTGTCTGCCTAGCGGCATGGAAAAAATGGGGCCTGTAACGCAGAAGCTGTATGATACGCTTACCGGCATTCAGATGGGGCATATTGAAGCGCCGCAGGGATGGATACAGGAGATCTGCTGATCGGCAAAATCCATCATAATCTTAGAGGAAGAATCCAGCACTTCGCCGCAGGCGTGTTTTCTATGTGCTGGATTCTGTTGCATAATCTTTGCTTTTATGGCAAATGATTATGTATGGAAGCAGGACAAAACGAAGCGAAGTGATGCAGGGAACGCTATGAATAAGAAGAATCAAACCCAGCCGGGAAAAAAGCAAAAAAGAAAAGCGTCCAGGCGTGCCCGTGAACCGAAGTGGGACAAGCTGGACAATACCGCCCATTTATTTCCGGTGATTGCCGGAGATGATATGACAAATGTATACCGGATTAGTGTCGTATTAAAGGAGCCGGTAATCGGCGATACGCTGCAAAGAGCATTGGATATGGTGCTGCCGAAGTTTGACGGATTTAATGTGCGTCTGCGGCAGGGCTTTTTTTGGTATTATTTTGAGGAAAATGGAAAACCGGCGCCGGAAGTGTTAGAAGAAGATACATATCCGTGCCGTTATATTATACAGCACCGCAACAACAGCTATTTGTTTCGTGTGACGTACTATATGTGCAGGATTAATCTGGAAGTATTCCATGTACTGACGGACGGAATGGGCGGGCTTAATTTTTTAAAGGAGCTTACGTATCAGTATTTGCGGCTGTCACATCCAAAGCTGCGGGAACAGGAGGGAGACCGGCTGAGCATAGAGACGTCCTTAAACAGGGAGGACAGCTTTTTGCAGAATTATAAAAAGAGCCATGCCAGAAATTACCGATCCAGCCGTGCGTTTATTATGAAGGCGCCAAGGCTTCGTGCGCAGGAGTTTGGTGTCATGCATGGATATTTGCAGATTTCGCAGTTAAAAGAAGTATGCAGGCGGCATGAGATGAGTATTAACGAATATCTTGTAGCGCTTGTCGTATGGAGCATTTATCAGGGGTACCTGCATGGGGCGCAGGCGAAGCGTCCGATACGTGCAGCCGTACCGGTCAACCTGCGTCCGTATTTTGACTCGGTGACGACAAAAAATTTTTTCGTTGTGGTATCGGCGGAGTTTATGCCGGAAAAGGAGAACTATACGTTTGAGGAAGTGCTGCTGATTGTAAAGGAAAGCCTGCGCAGCCAGATCAAAAAGGAAAATCTGGAAGATATTTTTTCTTATAATGTGTCCAATGAAAAAAATCTGGCAATGCGCGCCGTACCGCTTGTAATTAAAAACCTGGCGATCCGTTCTGTCTATACAAAAACAGCGCTGGCAAATACGACGACCGTTACGAATATCGGAAATGTAAAGGTACGGGAAGCCTACGAGCCTTATATCGAGATGTTTCATTCGTTTCTTGCGATGAGCAAAGGCCAGCTTTTAAAAGGCACGATCTGCTCTTATCAGGAAACGCTGGCATTTACATTCAGCTCGGTACTGGAAAAGCCGGTTGTGCAGAAGATCTTTTTTCGAACGCTGGCGGCAGAAGGACTGGATGTCACAATAGAAAGCAATGGGGTGTATTATGAATAAATGTCTGCATTGCGGTGTTGCGATTACAGATAAGACCGATGTCTGTCCGCTCTGCCGGTGTGTCGTGGAATTGGAAGACACAGATGCGCAGGCGGAGCGGTATCCGAATATCCGCCTGAAAGGACGCAAGCTGGAGCTTGTTTCCAGGATAGCCTTGTTTTTGGCGATTGTGCTTGGCGCTTTGGCGGTGATCTTAAATTATACGATGGACAGCGACAGGATGTGGAGTGTGATTGTTGTTGGCGTGCTGGCGTATCTGATGCTGTTTTTGTTTTATATTATTGTGAACGAACATGCCGGATACCGCAGTAAGGTCGTGATCGGCGTAGCATGTGGCGCAGCCGACCTGGTCGTGATCGACTATGTGCTCGGATTTAAGCACTGGTCTTTGGATTATGCGATCCCGCTTACGCTGCTTGCGATGGATCTTATGATTATTGTGGTGATGTTTATTAATATCCGCAACTGGCAGAGCTACCTGCTGTTTCAGATCGTTATGATTGTGTGCAGCGGCATCTGTGTCATACTAAGCGTTTGCGGCGTGATCCGTCATCCGCTTATGAGCTATATTGCGTTGGGGCTTTCCAGTGTGATGTTTTTGGCTACGTTTATTATCGGGGGAAGGCGTGCGCGAAATGAATTAAAGCGCAGATTTCATGTAATGTAAGTGTTAGGAAGGAATAAAAAATGTCTTTAGACGTAAAAAAGCAGGGGTTGCAAAAAGAATTGCCGGGTGATGCAGTAGCAAAATCGGCAGAGGAGATCAAAGAACGAACAAAGGAAGAAAAGAAAAGCAGCATGTTTGCCGCGTTTGTGCGCGATATGATTGCGCGGATGACAGCAGACCGGCTGATCGGCCCAAAGCTGCAAAACGGGGAAATCCGTAAAAATCTGGTGGAACCGCCGTGGAAGTGCCCGGCATGTTTTCATCTGACGCAGATTGACCTTAAGCAGTGCAAGGCAGAGCTTTTGAGCCTGGCGCAGAACCCGAATATCGACCGGGTCGTGCTCCAGCTTCACGGCGGCGGCTATATCGGGGCGATGCGAAATAAATACCGTTCGTTTGCAGGGCTGTACAATGAGATCGGCGGCGGGATCAACGTATTTACGCCGGACTACCGGGTGGCGCCCGAAAATCCTTATCCTGCGGCGCTTAATGATGCGCTGGATGCCTGGCAGTGGCTGTTGCAGTCAGGATGCCAGCCTGGAAAGATCGTTGTGGCAGGAGACTCCGCGGGCGGCGGCTTGGCGCTGGCACTGTGCCTGTATTTAAAAGACCACGGAATGGAGCTGCCGGAAGGGCTGATTTTGATGTCTCCCTGGACAGACCTGACGGCAAGCGGAGAGTCTTATGAGACGAACTATACACTTGATCCGCTGTTTGGCAATACAAAAGAAAGCATGATCTTTAACCGGGATTATGTCGGGGAAGAAGATCCTGCAAATCCGTATATTTCCCCGTTGTTTGGCTCATATGAAGGATTTCCGCCGATGCTGATTCAGGTAGGCTCGATAGAAATGCTGCTGAGCGATTCGACGTCTCTTGCTAAAAAGGCAAAAGAAGCAGGGGGAAAAGTAAGGCTGAGCGTCTACGAAGGCATGTTCCATGTGTTCCAGATGGGAGAACTGATGCTCCAGGAATCCAAAAAGGCATGGGAGGAAGCCGGCAGATTTCTGCGTGTGTTAGACCGGCGCCGCAAAGAGACGCTGAGCGTGCAGGAGGAAGAGGATATGTATGAGGGAGTTATAAATTAATTATTAAATTTTCCTGTATTGGTTGCCAAATGCGAAGGACTTTTTTATAATAGTGTAATCGGGCTTTTGAAAGAACAGGAGCGTCACATGCAAGGACAGGAAAAGCCGGAAGAAAAAATGGATTGGAGTTGGATAGATAATGTCAGAACATGATTTTAGAGAAGTGGATCTTGGGCAATCCAAGGAAGAGAAAAATGATGATTATGAGGAAGTCTGCTATATCTGCCATCGTCCAGAGAGTGTCGCAGGCAAGATGATCAAAATACCGAACAATATCTGTATCTGCCAGGACTGTATGCAGCGTACGTTTGACGGTATGAACCAGTCGGGGTTTCGGCTGGATGATATTTTAGGCCCGATGCAGAATATGGGCGGCAAAATGCCGAATATCAGTATGATTAATCTGTCGGATTTGCAGAATATGATGCCGAATACGCAAAAGATCAAGAAGAAAAAGCCAAAAGAAAAAAAGGCAGAGCCAGTATTTGATATCAGCGCAATTCCGGCGCCGCATAAAATAAAGGCAAAGCTGGATGACTATGTTGTCGGGCAGGAACACGCCAAAAAGGTGATGTCCGTCGCCGTTTATAACCATTATAAGCGGATCAGCACCGGGCAGCAGGATGAGATCGAGATAGAAAAATCCAATATGCTGATGGTGGGCCCGACGGGTTCCGGCAAGACGTATTTAGTCAAGACGCTTGCGAAGCTGTTGGATGTGCCGCTTGCCATTACCGATGCGACTTCCCTGACAGAGGCAGGCTACATCGGGGATGATATTGAAAGCGTGGTATCTAAGCTGCTTGCCGCAGCCGACAACGATGTAGACCGCGCGGAGCATGGAATTATTTTTATAGATGAGATCGATAAAATTGCAAAAAAAAGAAATACGCACCAGCGCGACGTAAGCGGGGAATCCGTACAGCAGGGAATGCTAAAGCTGTTAGAAGGCGCGGAGGTCGAAGTTCCGGTCGGCGCAAGCAGCAAAAACGCAATGGTGCCGATGACGACGGTCAACACCAAGGATATTTTATTTATCTGCGGCGGCGCTTTCCCGGACTTGGATGAAATTATCAAAGAACGGTTAAACAAAGCCGCGTCGATTGGCTTCAAGGCGGATCTAAAAGACAAATACGACAAGGAAGAAAACCTGCTGTCACAGGTTACCGTAGAAGATATCCGCAAATTCGGCATGATCCCGGAATTTATCGGAAGGCTGCCGATCTTATTTTCGCTCGAAGCACTGACAGAGGATATGCTTGTAAAGATTCTTGCAGAGCCGAAAAACGCGATTATTAAGCAGTACCAAAAGCTGCTCGACTTTGACGAGGTGCGTTTGGAATTTGACGAGGAAGCTTTGCACGCCATCGCAAAAAAGGCAAAGGAAAAGAAAGTCGGTGCCAGGGCACTGCGCGCGATCTTAGAAGAATTTATGCTGGATATTATGTACGAGATCCCAAAGGACGACAATATCGGTATCGTAACGATTACCGGTGATTACGTAGAGGGAAAAGGCGGGCCTTTGATTACGATGCGCGGCACGCACGGACTGCCGGAACATGCCAGAGGCGCAGGCTGATAGAGCAAACGTAAGGATAAAAAAGGAGGAACATATGTCAGAGTCATATGCAGAGGTAATTGTCCGCGATGAAAAGGATGTTCAGGGAAAGAAGCTTGGAGTCTTCCTGATGATTATTACACTGATATTATTAGTATATGGTGCAATGTTTCAGACGCTCTTTTTGATGCTTGGTATTTTTATGATTCCAATCAGCTTTTCGACTTTAAAAAACCGTTATCGGGAATACGAATACCTGCTTGCAGCAGATGAACTGGATATCTCTGTAGTAAAAAACAAAAGCAAGCGGAAAAAGCTGGCAACTTATGCACTGAGTGAAATGCAGTGTATGGCGCCGGTCGGCTCGCACAGGCTGGATTCATTTCATTCCAATCCGCAGTTGCAAGTACGTGATTATTCTTCTGGAAATCAGGAACATACGATTTACAGTATGATTTTTGCAAGCCAGGGGATGCTGCAGGAAGTAAAAGTGGAACCGACAGAAGCGATGCTCAGAGAAGTTCGATTGCATTATGCGAGTTTAGTTTTTTCTGAATAAATCGTGAATGACAGGGAAAACCATTTATACCTATAATAAAAACAGGAAGCTCTAAAAGGGAAACGTAAATGCTGTATAAAAAGCACAGCATTTGGCACGTACCTTTTGGAGCTTTTTTCATATGATGGAATAGAAGGATTCGTTTCAGGAGAAGATTATGACGGATTGCGAAGAAGCCGTTTACTCAAATGATTATTTTGATTTTCTTGCAACAAAAGAATATATGGAAGACATACCTGCCGGAGACTACTGCGTACAGGAGCTGGATGAGGACTATGTGGCGGTTTACGACCATATGCGGGGCAGGGAGATGAAGACGGGGGAGTTTTCTTATGGCGTCATCCCCAAATGCTTTGGACTGCTGAACAATGTAGCATTGGGGCAAAGCGGCATTTTAAAAGTGCGGGATCAGCCGAACCTGGCGCTGACAGGGAGGGGTGTGCTGCTTGGATTTATTGACACTGACTTTGACTATACAAACCCGCTGTTTTGCAACACAGACGGTACGACGCGCGTCGAACGGATCTGGAACCAGGAAGAACGTAGCGGTATGCCGCCGAGAGGATTTTTGTACGGCACGGAATATACGAGAAAACAGATTAATGAGGAGCTTATGGCAAACCACGATTCCATGACGGCAAAAATACCATACGCAGACGGTCACGGAACCTTTCTGGCGGCACTGGCAGCAGGCTCAGAGGATATACAAAACCAGTTCAGTGGCGCAGCGCCGGAATGCGACATTGCGTTTGTACAGTTAAAGCGAGCAAAGCAATATCTCAAGGACTTTTATTTTATCCCGGACGAAACACCCGTTTTTCAGGAAAACGACATTATGGCAGGCATCCGCTATCTGAATATGCTTGCAACCGAGCTGCGCAAGCCGCTGTCCATCTGCATCGCCCTTGGAACCAATATGGGCAACCGCGGAGGTGCAAGCCCCCTTGCGCACACCCTGAACGAAGTATCCATGCGCAGGCAGCGCTGCGTAGCAGTTGCGTGCGGAAACGAAGCAGACAAAAGGCATCATTTTCAGGGCGGAATCAGCGGACAGAACGCGCAGGAGCGCGTAGAGATCAGTGTATCAGAAGGCGTAAAGGGGTTTATCGCCGAGATCTGGGCAGAGGCGCCCGAGCTGTATGAGGTAACTGTGATATCTCCTACCGGAGAGCGCTTTCGTGCCCTGCCAACGGCTCCGGGCAGCCATACGGAGTATCGCTTTTTATTCGAAGGAACGCAGGTGACGGTGGACTACCTGCTGACCGGCGCTGCCAACAGAAACGAACTGATCTATGTCCGTTTTACAATGCCGATCTCAGGCGTCTGGGTGTTGAATGTATCCGTGCGCAATTTCGCGGACGGCATCTACCACGTCTGGCTCCCAATGGAAGATATGCTGTCTGGAGACGTATTCTTTATCCGCTCCAACCCGGACACAACGATCACCGTACCGTCAGATGCCGAAGAACCAATCACCGTCGCCGGCTACAACGGCCTGGACGGAAGCGTCTTTTTCGAATCCGGCCGCGGCTACACAGCGACAAGAGAAATCAAACCAGACATAGCGGCACCAGCCGTAGACGTCTACGGCCCGGTCGGAGAAGGCAAATTTGAAACCCGCAGCGGCACCAGCATCGGCGCCGCCATTACCGCCGGCGCCGGCGCGCTTATGCTTGAATGGACCGGCGTCAGACGCAACGACATCTCGGCGACTACGGCGAATATTAAAAACTATTTTATCCGAGGGGCGGTGAGGGAGGCGTCTAGGGAGTATCCGAATCGGGAATGGGGATGGGGTCAGTTGGATTTGTATAAGACGTTTGAGAATTTTCGGAATGTGTGATTATTGAAAAATGCTCTTTTCTTCAATAATATGTGAGCTGCTATCAGCGGAATGCCTGTAAAAGCAAGGCGTTCTGCTGATTTTATTATTTTACAGAGTATATTTTACCGCTATTAGATGGTTTTATGTGTTGTCTTGTAATTGAATTTTCCATATGATATACTGGGTGTGATCATTAAAATATGAAAAATACGAATATTAAGTATAGATAAAAGCTGCATTAATATCATAATGAGTGGAGGGTATCACAGTTGCAGATTAGGGAATCCTTAATAGATAATATAGGCGAAGATGCTATAAGAAGATTTTTGAGAAGCAGAGGTATTGAAAAGAAAGATTTAGGACAAGAATTCAAATATTTTGTTTCGAATGCAGTTGGGATAGATATAATGGAAGAAGAATTTGAAGAGTTCTGTTATAATCATTTAATGTATGGGAAAAGGAAACTGGTTCGAGTTTTTGAAATAGCAAATAAAAGAAAAATAACTGATGATGAGTTATGGTTAAAAGCATTAAAGAAGGATTTTTTATGGGATTCTTTAAACATGTGTAAGATATTGAAGACAGATGTTTCAAGTAGTGATGATTGGAAAGTTGCATCTGTAAAGACAGTTGATGATAAGCGCGGAGAAGTGGAATCTATATGTATTCTTTTTCAATGTTATATAAGGGTTACAAAAAAAATTAGTAAAGATCATGAGTGGTGTACATATATTCCTGTGGAAGTAGATTTGAAAAAAAATTTATTATTAATAAAGGCATGGAGAAGGCAGAATGTAGAAAATGAAGATGAATATAAGAATAATACTTTAATGAATAAGATTGTAGAATGGTTAAAAAAATCTATAGGTATTAAAGTGAAGAATATACAGTTAGGGTATAAAAAAATATTGGCTAATATGAATGAAAGCCTTACGGGTGAACTGCTGGGTGCGATTCCATCATGTGGAGAGGTAGATTTAATGAAGGATTTTTTTTCAGATGTGGAGGAAAAAATTATGAATCAAATTCCATTTGAAAATAGTACGCAAAAGGATGGAAAAACGACGTTTAGTGGAAGAATCATGAATATAGCACAAGAAATGAAAAATATGGTCATAAGAGCTGTGGTATCTGATTATTTTTTTGAAAGAAATTATAATGTAATAGATCAGATGAATTTATCAGCTGTCATAAATAGTGTAAAATTTAGTGATTTAGATAATTCAATAACAATTATTAAATCTGAGAATAACATTAATCCTGTTTTTTGTGCTAAGCCATTTTTAATGCTTTTGACAGCCATGGAAGATTCAGATCAGGTAGATACAATTAATATTAGTTTTCGTAATAGAAATAGAAAATTTAGAATAAGCTACGATGCGACCAAAGAAGAATATATTGAAATTGGAATACTAGATCCAGAAGATTACTATTTAGAGGATTACGAAAAAATATGGGAGATATTGAAACAGTATGATTATGCAAAAGATAAATCAGCTCAAGGAGATTGTAAAGCTGCAATCGGTGAATAATTTAACCGCAATAGAGCCGAAATGGTTACAGGAAAAATTAGGTCTTGGCAATAAGGAATTTGAAGCTTTTAGAGATTTTCTTTTTCGGGAGGGGGTTTTGAAATATAGGTATAGGTTTAACTGTTCTCAATGTCAAGAGAGTTGTATAGAATATGTAAAAATAATAAAAAAGGGGAGATGCAGGTGTGGGTCTTGTGGAAAAAATTATAACCTTGAAGTGATGGATAAAAAGGCAGGGCACATAGTGTATGAATTATTGAAAGACGGCATTCTTGCGTTTGGTGAAGACGATATGGAAGATGTTAATTTAGACGAAAGTAATGTAGTATCTTTAGAATTAATTAAGAATATAGGTAAGGAAAAGAAGACAATGGCAGAAGAAAAGAAAGAGAAGGTAATATTTTTTGGGAGCTCAAAAGAAGCTGTAGATACAATGGATGAAGCAGCTGCAATAGTTTCCAATCTGGGTTGTAAAACTTTGACATGGAATTCTCCTAATAACGGAGTGTTTGTGGCTGGAAATAGTATTTTGGATAGTTTATTGGAAACAGCAGGCAGTGTTGACGGAGCGGTTTTCATATTTAATCGTGATGATGAGGTTTGGTGCAGAGATGAAGTAAAAGGTTCTGTCCGTGATAATGTTTTATTTGAATATGGTTTATTTATGGGAAAATTGAATAAGCAAAAGGTTGTATTTGTTTGTAAAAACAGACCAGACCTAGCAAGTGATTTATCTGGTGTTATTTATATTGATGCAAATAAAGAAGCAGAGATGAGACAAGCATTAAAACTATGGCTGCAAAGGATATAGTAAGATGAGTGTATAGAGAGAAATTATTATTTGAATCAGAGAATATATTATGATAGATGTTGAAATTGCGTGATTGTTGAATTGAAATGATCGAAATATGGACTCTAAGAAAAAATGGAGGTGGAATAAATGACTTTGAAGCAGGAAGCATATGCTGTGATTGATTCTTTACCGGATGATGACAGTGTTAAATTCTTTATAGACATGATTCGGAGATTTAATGTAGTGGCAGGGAAAACAGAGAAAATATCTGAGAATAAAAATTTAATTTTAGAAAAAAGACAGGCGTTTTTACACATGGAGGAACTGAAAAAGAAGTATCCATTCCCAAAAGATTATGACTGTGAACAAATCAGAAGGGAGGCTATGGAAGAAAAATATGGTTGCATTAATTGACACTAACGTTATATTAAACTATATTACAGACCGTGAAGATCGGTTTCGAGATTCTTCAAAAGCGGTTATGGATTTGTGTTCTCAAGGAAAAGTTGATGGATATATAGCTTTTCATTCGTTGTCTATTATATGGTATTCGCTTCGTATTCCAGATGAGGGGAAGCGAATGTGGTTAAAAGATATTTGCAAGCTGCTGACAGTTGCAGGGGCTTCACACGCTCAGGTTTTAGAGGCGATAGAAAATGTACAGTTTAAAGATTTTGAGGATTGCCTGCAGGATGAATGTGCGAGAATGGTAAATGCAGACTGTTTGGTGACGTGTAATTTGAAAGATTTTAAGATGGCTAAAACAAAGGTTTGCAGTCCGGATGAATTTATTACATTATTATGAGAAAACGGATGCTGCTGTTCTGGGACAGGCATGTAATGGCGTTGGAAACGCTGGTCTGCCATAATCAGGATCATAATGACCCATTTGACAGGACAATGATTGCACGGCAAAGGCAGATGGATTAAAGTTTGTTACACATGACTATAAGATTTCTTTTTATGAAGAACCCTGCGTTTTGTCTGTATAAATTTCTTCACAATAAATGCCTTTGTTTAGAGAATGTATTTATTGTGAAGATTTATTTTGCCATTTAATTATAAAGGATGATGATACATAGTCTGGATACAAAAATAGGGACGGGAATAGTATTTTTACAGAACAACTGTTTGAGACATTAATTTATCACCAATTTTTTGATGATTTAGCATTAATTTACCTCAACCTTAACGAAGTTATGCGGCTCACAGCGATTTTTTCCGAAAAAAAGTTGAAAATTTTTGTGACATTAACTTGACTCAATCGGGGTGGGGACAGTTGGATTTGTATAAGACGTTTGAGAATTTTCGGAATGTGTGAAGTTATTTAGAAAAAGTGTATAGGTACAGAGCAAATCAGCGGAATACTTGTAAAATTAGGTATTCCGCTGATTTGATTTTCACAGAAGACAACAAAGATAAAAGATATATGCAAAATTATTTTGTTGAAGTTATAATTATAAAAAGATATAATTAGGATAAAAATGATCTTTTGGAATAATAGGTAAAAATTTTATGTCCTCAAATTCAAGAAATAAGTGTAAAGCATTTATTTTCAGCAAAAAAATGAGTTATTAGAATGAACAATACATATTTTGAATGTAACTTGGATAAATGTTATTGGAGAGAGTTTTCTGATTGCAAGAAAAAAGAATAAAAGTATTTACAAATGATTTTTTGAAAATTAAAGTACGATTACTATGCGCTGTCATATCATAAAGTTTTTTCAGAAGGGAGAAATAAATGGGAAAATAAAAAACAAATATTATTCGTATATTAAGAACAACATTTTAATAAAAGATGTTTGTGATAAACTGGGTATAATGACAAAGAGGACAGGGAATGATTTTATTTGTTCTTGTATTTTCCATAGTGAAACAAATCCTTCTATGCATATTAGATCTGATAAAAACACTTTTTATTGTTATGGGTGCGGAAAAAACGGAGATTTATTCACAATAATAAAACAAAAGCTGAATTATTCTTTACAGGAATGTGTTGAGTGGATGAGGGAAGTATTGGATGATGAGCAAAAAGGATATAAGTTCTCAATCTGGGCGGGGACATACCGAATACCGGTTGGATATAATTTTTCAAATCTTCATATTGCAGATAAATACAAATTAAATGAAAGAATCTACTGGCATTCAGCTCCGCTTCCAGTGATTACCAAAAATAAAGATAATGAAGCAGAAGTAATTATGAAGAAATTTAAAAAATATCCGGCGGTTACACTGCATGAAGATATCAATCCAACACCAGCTTACTGGATTGAAAATGGATTTTCGCCAGTTATGCATCAATACGCCAGGGATTTGTCTGAAAAAAATGAAAGAGAGCTTATGCCTTATTTCTTTGACGCGAGAGATGATGTAATTGAGGTAATTTGTGCAGAGTTATTTGCTCTTGCGTCCATTAGTAATTACCCCAGTTTTTTGAAAGAATCGATTTGTGCATATGAAAGTTATCGGAATAAAGATGTCCAGGGTAAAAATCATCTGTATTCTGATGAATATAAAAAGTACGAAGAAAATATGCTAAAAGATATAAAAAATTTTGGAATGTTTACTGCGATGTATCAAAGAGTAAACAAGTATCTGCGGACGCCTATTATTCTTGTTCCGGCCTGTACTACGCGTGCAGTAGATTATTATGTATTTGGCCAGGGATTTTATTTGTCAGCAGGATTGAAAACAGTTTTTTGTAATGCAGTTGGAACAGGTGGCAGAGGGGGAAGCTGTTTTATAGGGCAGGATTCATGGGATAATAGGAAAATCACCAGAAACCCTTATTTAATGGCAAATACAGTTTATAGTGGTTTAAAGCCTGGCATTTATATGCAGACTTCCGAATACAAGGATAGGGGTGCATTAGGAGACAGAGAGCAGGCACTGCTGATCTGTGATGTCAGCCCTGATATGGAAAAGGGGCAGCCAAATGCGGAATCCATGCTGGATGGGCTTTCTGTTGTTGCACATATTCCTGTATTTGAAGAAAAAATATTAGCAAAAGAATGCATGGATTTTTCAAAGTGCAGGAAATGTAATGAATATGAAAAGGGACTTTTAAAAGACAAGCAGGGAAGGACGAAGAAAAATTTAGAACGTATCGCAGTACATTGCGAGAATTTATCTGATATTCATATGTCATATGATGATAAGGAAATGTTAGATGTAATTAAGTCAATGATAGATTTGGGTAAAAATTATGATAGTGAATGGTTTGTGCGAAGAGCAGAGTGTTATGCGGAAAATTATAAAATATATCCACAGATGTGGGTGCCGCCGGCGATGACAGATTGGCTTTATGCTGAGATTGATTATCGAAATTTTTTAGAAAGTAAAGGTGATTATTGCATACAAATGCCGAAGAAAAAATGAAATTCTGAAAAGATGCTGCTATTATATATTATGTCTTGCTAGAGCGTGTTTTAAAAATCATTCCTGCCATCTGCATTCCCCACTTTGCGTGATATTTGCACCAAATTCAGGTTACATAACCCGCTATGCGCCCTTCATTTGGCGCAAATCTCCCACAAATTGTGAAATACATCTGGCAGAAAGCATTTTTCAAACACGCTCTAGAGAGAGATAAAATATAGATTATTTGAAAAGTACTGCAGGAATTGATCATGATTTTCTATTGCAAATCTGATGAATGAGGGTGGTGAATATGATTACAAGTAAAGATATATTGGAATTATTGAAATATGGTGAAAGAATATCATTAGAATGCAAAGAATCCAGAAATGAAATATCAAAATCAGTATGGGAAACGTATTCTGCATTTGCCAACACATGCGGAGGCATTATTCTTTTAGGAGTTGCAGAAAACATGGCAGAAACAGATTATGAGAAAAGATTTTCCTTTACAGACATAAAAAATCCAAAAGCCAGACTGAAAGAGTTTTGGGATACTATTAACAGTAGTAAGGTCAGTTCAAATATTTTGTTGGATGACAATGTAGGCATTTGTCAGATCAGAGGTGCTAATGTCATATGGATAGAGGTTCCACAGGCAGATTACAGGCATAAGCCAGTATATATAAACGATAATCTCTTGAAAGGAAGCTATAAGCGGAATCATGAAGGAGATTATCACTGTACGGAGGAGGAAGTGAAATCTATGCTGAGGGATGCTTCTGATTCCGGAATTGATGGCAGTCTTCTCTACGGTTTTACTATGGAAGATATTGACAGCAGTACATTAAAAGCATACCGTGTTGAGTATGAGCATCATAATCCGGAGCATGTCTGGAATGGGATTGATGATAAAGAATTTTTACGCAATCTTGGAGCGTATGCAGTTGACAGGGCTACAAAGAGAGAAGGGTTGACAGTTGCCGGACTGCTTATGTTTGGAAAGGGTTTATCTGTCAGGGAGAGATTTGATAATATCCGTATGGATTATCTGGATCAGACAAATCTGGCTGAAGGCAGCAGATGGAGTGACCGTCTTACTTATGATGGATCATGGGAAAACAATCTTTATAATTTCCTGAAAAGGATTCTGCCCAAACTTGTAAGCGAGTTGAAAAGGCCTTTTAAACTGCAGGGAATGGTAAGAGTTGATGATACGTCTGTTCATAAGGCAATACGCGAGGCAGCAGTTAATATGATTATTCATGCTGATTATCATAGTATAGGCGTTTTGAAAGTGGTGAAGTCAGATGATGGATTTACATTCTCTAATCCAGGCAGTCTGAAACTGCCAGTACAGGCAATATATGAAGGAGGACATTCAGTTGCAAGAAATCCTAAAATCCAGAACATGTTTAGAATGATAGGCTTAGGCGATAATATTGGCTCTGGATTTCCTGCTATATTGAAAGCATGGGGTGATGAAAAATGGCGGCAGCCTGATTTGTATGATGACCAGGAATTACATCAGGTTAATCTTAAATTATGGATGGTATCCCTTATGCCGGCAGAATGTACGGATTTTTTGCATGATACGTTTGGAATGGCTTACCGGCATTTAAAATCAGAAGAACAGATTATTCTTGCAACAGCTTTTCTTGAGGAAAAAGTATCAAATACAAGATTACAGTCGGTTTTAGGATTACATTCAACAGATATAGGCAGGATGCTTTTTCGTCTGGCTGATAAAAAAATGCTGGCTGCTGAACGGCGGGGACGCTGGACAACATATCGAATAAATATGGAGTATGAGATCAAGCCGGAGCAGTTGAACATGGAAGATGTATCAGAAGATCCAGTTGATTTAAATAAAACAGATCAATTAATATATCAATTTATTGTAATGAATGGTATGATAACAACTCAGCAGGTAGTTGATATAATTGATACAATCACGACAAAGCAGGGTGCCTCAGTTGCTTTGAACCGTTTGATTGACAGAGGGTTGATTGTCAAAGTGAGACAGGGCAGACATGTGGTCTATCAATTAAAATAGAATAATATATCAATTATAAAGAATTTAAATAGTTGATATATTGATTAAAAGTTGATATATTCTGTTGATTAATTGAAATCAAATATATTTTTTTCGTGCAGATGGGAAAAGTATAAGTTGCATATGAAATAGAGGAACAACTGTTTGTGACATTAATTTACCACCAATTTTTCGCCGATTTAGCATTAATTTACCTCAACCCCAACGAAGTTATGCGCCCTGCAGCGATTTTCGCCGAAAAAAACTTAAAATTTTTTGTGACATTAACTTGACTCAATCGGGGTGGGGACAGTTGGATTTGTATAAGACGTTTGAGAATTTTCGGAATGTATGATTATTGAAAAATGCTCTTTTTTTCAATAATATGTGAGGTTAGAATCAGCGGAATGTCGTAAAATTAAGGTCTTATGCTGATTTTTAGCCCTAATATTTTTAAATGCTGAAATTGTAAAATGCGTGTGGGATAAGCAGATTTTTTGATTTACCTAGCAGATTTCAGCAGCTTGACACTAAATTACCACAAGGATTTCTGGAGAGCAACTAATAATATTTTTAAGGTGGTGGAAAGGATAAAACAAAACAGCCTGGGTAAGAGATTGTGCAAAATATGGCAGGCAGTTCTGATGAATGGTCTTACTGCCGGACGTAAAGGTATATTTTGGGCTGCATAGTGTATACCGAAGGAGCGAAGCGGAGCTTCCGGCAAGGGTGGAGGAAGTGCATCATGCAAAGGAAGAAGGCATTATTTTTGACTTGATCCAGAATCCGAAAGAGATTCTGGCAGATGAAAACGGCTGGATAAACGGCATCCGTTTATTAAAATGGAACTTGGCGAGCCGGATGAATCCGGCCGCAGAAGACCGGTAGAAGTGGCTGACTCTGAGTATGAAATTGAGTGTGATACGGTAATCATGTCGCATGGCACATAACACCATATCGTTTGCTCATTTCCATCGGGCCACAGGATACAATATCGATAAATCCCCACATCGTATATCCAATCAGGTCCACGCCGTCAAGGACAGCTTCTTTCATCTGTTCTATATGTGATTTGATATAATCGATACGATAAGGATCGTGGACAGAGCCGTCACTTTCCAGCACGTCTTTTGCGCCTAATCCATTTTCGGCAATAAAAACCGGAAGCTGGTAGCGGTCATAAACCTGGTTTAACGTGATACGAAGTCCTGCAGGGTCTTTCTGCCAACCCCATTCGCTTGATTCCAGATACGGATTTTTGTTGGCCATAATAAGATTGCCGCTTGTCTTTTCCCATCCCTGCTGCGTTGTTGAAACCTGTGAGAAGTAATACGAAAATGCGGTGAAATCGATGGTGCCGGTTCTTAATATCTCATCATCCATTGGTTCTTTGTGTATCTGAATATTCTCTTTTTCAAAATACCGTTCCATGTAGGCAGGATACTTTCCCCTGGCCATTACATCAAGATAGAACCAGTTCGCATACTGGTCGTCCAGAATCATCTGCATGACATCATTTGGATGACATGTTGCCGGATATGTGGTAAAACGTGCAATCATTCCACCAATCATGGATCCAGGCAGTATCTTATGGCCTGCCTGGATCGTCAGTGCATTTGCAATAAACTGATGGTGCAGGCACTGGAATATTGCATTGACATAATCTTCTTCCTGGTCCTCAACCAGACAGACGCCATTAAATGGATTGAAGCGGCCAGCGTTGAATTCGTTGAACGGCAGCCAGTAGTCTACACGGTTTCCCAGTCTTTCAAATAGTGTCGTGGCATATTTTACAAAGAAATCAATTGTTTTGCGGTTCTTCCATCCTCCATATTTAAGAAGCAGACTGGCAGGAATATTGTAATGAAGAATCGTTGCAAATACTTTGATGCCGTATTTATGGCATTCGTCAAACAAATCTATGTAAAACCGGATGCCTTCTTCATTTGGCATTGCATCATCACCATTTGGATAGATTCTTGCCCAGTTGATAGAAGTTCTTAGTACTTTAATGCCCAGCTCATGAAACAGTTTTATGTCATCTTTATAGGTGTGGTAAAAGTCAATTCCCCATCGGAATGGATAATGAACTACGTCTTTATCTGTTAAGGCTTTCTGAAATTTTTCATCATTCATGCGGCGGTTTTTGAACATGGCACGTTCTTCTTTGGTCCATGCTGCATCAAAGTATCTCAAATCCTGGGTATCCAGCCCTTTTCCGCCCTGGTCATAGGCACCATCTGCTTGGGAGGCTGCAATTGCGCCGCCCCATAAAAAGTTTTCGGGAAATCCTGTCCTCATATTATAATCCTCCTAATCTATTGTTGTTTCTTGTTTAATACAAATGAAATAGCAAACCCGGAAATCCATGCAATAACCATGACAACCAGCAGCTTTAGAAAGTTGTTTCCTTCATCCATATAAGTGGCGATGCTTGTAATGCCAGGCATGGAAAACGAATAGGTGACAACACCCAACAATATTGCGGCTGCACCGGCAATCGCGCCGCCAGCCATAGCGGCATACAGAGGCTTCTTTTCAGGCAGGGCGATACCATATAAAGCTGGTTCTGTAATGCCTAAAATACATACAAGCCCAGTTGAAACAGCAGCCGATTTCTGTTCGCCTGGTTTCATTTTTAACGCATAAGCAAGTACAGCACCAGAAACCGTCAGGTTTGAGTAAAAGAAATTTGGAAGCATGAAATCATGTCCAAGGGTTGCCAGGTTTTGAAGTTCAATTGCAGACCATCCTTTGATGCCGAAAATGATTGTAAAAGGAATGATTCCACAGAACAGTGCACCAGCCAAAGGTCCTGTATTTGCAAACAGCCATGAAAATGTACTTGTCATCCCGATGGCAGCCCAGTTGCCCAAAGGAGCTGCAAATCCAAGGAAGAGCGGCGCGGTAATCAAAAATGAAAATGCGCCGGAAAAAACAATCCGCAGGTTTTTAGGCATATGCTTATCGATAAAATGGAATACGATTGAGAATATCCATACCGACAAGATTACAGGGAAGATGGAGCCTTTGTAATTATAAGCGGGAATAGAGATTGGACCAAACTGGTAACCTGTGATTCCCTCTGCAGGTGATAGGAAAGTTGAGTACATCAGTATGCCTGCAATCATGATGCTGAATATTTCCTTAATTTTAAAACGCTTGGCAGCTGCATAGCCGATGATAAACGGCATAAAGTAGAATGGAGCATCTCCGACTGCATTTAAAACAGTGATAATGTCCGATTTATCTGAAACACCAAATGTGGTAATCAGTGAAATGATGCCTTTAATCATACCGCCGGCGATGTGTTTTCTGCTTTTGCGGTAACCGAGTTTCGCGTTACATCAGCAGCCATTTGATGTGTGATTTCATAATCGTCGCCGTTCGTGAAAACCGTTATTACGGTTGTTTCATATCCTGCGGTTTTGATTGCGTCCATGTCGAACTGTATCACTGCTTCGTGAGCTTTTACTTTGTCATCTTCCTTTTTTAAAACCTGAAAGCCTTTCCCATCCAATTCAACCGTATTGATTCCAATATGAACCAGAATTTCCAGGCCGTTATCAGTTGTAAATCCAATGGCATGGCCTGTTGGGAATACCATTGAGATTTTACCGTCTGCTGGTGCATAAACAACTCCTTTTTCCGGTTCGATACCAAAACAAGCCCCCATTACCCCGCTGCTGAATGTTGAATCATGGACATCTTCCAGGCGGACATATTTTCCGTCTGCTGGTGAGTATATGTTCACAGCCATAAAACCTTCCTCCTTGTATTTCATTTATTATTTTCGAACCGGTTCATATGCCTATATGATATTCAAACTTGCCAATACCCGCAATATTGTAACCAAATATCTTAACTTACCAAACTTAATCTATTATGACGGTTTCATTGACGCATCAAATCCCTGATAGTATAATGGCACAAAATGTAAAGGAGGATGACGTATGAATCTCAAACAGTTAGAAAGCAAACTGACGGAACTGACCCAGAGCGAACGGTACCACCGTGCACATCCAAACCGCTTGAGCAGCCGTTACAGCCGAATTGAAAAAACGGCAGCAGATGGCCAGGAGTTATATATATTCAAATTTGATTCCATTATGAACCAGCACAACATCTGTCTCAATCAGGAATCCCGTTTTACGCCGATTGAAAAGCATATCCATTCTGTCATAGAATTAAAATATATTTACAGAGGGAAAATGACACAGATTATCAATGGAAGGGAAATTACGCTGCACAAAGGTGATGTCTGCATTCTGGATTTCAATACGGTTCATGAAATCCTGCCGCTTTCAGAGCAGGATATTATTATTACCATTGATATGCGTAAAAATTACTTCACGGCGAGCTTTCTTTCCAGGCTTTCTACACAGGGGCTGGTTTCACGCTTTCTCGTAGAGGCACTCTTAGAAAGCCAGCATAAACAGCAGTATCTGATTTTTTACAGTCATCCTGAGATTGACATTCATTCCATCATACAGCAGCTTCTCTGTGAATATTATGATTCCAGAATCTGCAGTGATGAAGTTATGGATGCCTATATGATTATACTGTTTTCACAGCTACTGCGCATGTATCAAAAAGAGCCGCAGTCTGTTTTTTCCGACAGTGAAAGCAGTGAAATTCTCCTGCTGATTCTGCGGTATATGGAATCGAACTATCAGACAGTCACTTTAAATTCAGTTGCAGAGCTGTTCGGATTCCATCCTAATTATCTGAGTGCTTACATTAAGAAACATACCGGAAAATCCTTCAAGGAGCTGATTATCACGCAACGAATGCTTCAGGCTGGTTTTTATTTAAGAAATCATGGATGTGGGCATAATCTGCTTGGTGCAGGTGCATTGGAAGCCGCATGTGCTTTGAAGACATATGCGAAGAGAACGAAACTGCACGATTGTTTTTTTCGGCTGTCCTGCAGAAGAAAGCGGTGCAGGAAAAGCCTTTATGCTCCGCACAGGCTGCTTTTCGGGTGTCGATTTTGCTTTTACCTGGCATCCATATTGGTAGAGCGGAATCTGGAACCAGTCTCTTGCAAATGTCAAAGCGGCTTTTTAGTGCACCGGCAAAAGCGCACATGCATCTTCTGATCCCCAGCATGGCAGAAGTGGAGCTTCTGTATGCCTTGCGCGCACAAAAAACCGCAAGCTTGGAACAGATGTTATCACGTGTTACCGATATTGCAAAAGGAGCCGCCCTGATGACTGGAACGAAAGTGGATGATCGAATGGAAACGGACAGATGAGCATGGGCAGTACGGATGTCGGTGATGTGAGCTGGAATATTCCTACTGGAATGTAATTCTTTTGAATAATATGGATGAACTGCTCCCGGAAAATTTTAGAATGCAGGGAAAAGCAGCGGATGTAATAGGAAAACATATAAGAAAATATCTTTCAAGAAGGCGAACTGGTGAAAGAAGCAGTTTGGGCAAAATTTGCCTGCACTGCTTCGTATGGGAAGGCTGACAAAGGAAAGGCTGCATCTTGTTCAGTATTGAAAATTTAAAGACAATATGAATTGAATGCTTGAATATATAGTATCAGCATGTTATTCTATGTTAAATGGAAGTGAGGAAAATAATTGAAAATGTGAATACGATTATTGCGCATGATGAGAGAGAACTTTTAGACATTATCCAGAGGATTCTATCTTCTAAGAAAGTACATCAGGTTTTAAGTGAATTAATATCAACTACAAAAAAGGAAAAAAATTTGTTGGAAAATATGTATTTTATAAAAAACAATAGATCAAAGAAAGGATTGTTTTATATATGATTACGCATAATCAAAAAGCCGCACCACCAGCCAGAAGGAGCGTCCTGCGCCGTCTTGCCGGGTATTACAGGCCGTATTTAAAAGTGTTTTGGACAGATATGTTTTTTGCGTTTGTATCTGCCGTGGCGGCACTGGTCATTCCGCTGGTAGTGCGGTATGTGACATCCACGATCGTGGATATGGAGGCAGGCAGGGCGCAGGAGATGATCATAAAGCTGGGATTGTTTATGCTGGCGCTTGTGCTGGTGCAGTGGTACAGTAATTATTATATTTCAAACTATGGACATGTGATGGGAGCAAAGATCGAGTATGATATGCGGGCGCAGATTTTTGACCATTACCAGAAGATGTCTTTTTCATTTTATGATGAGCAGAAGGTCGGGCAACTGATGTCGCGTGTGACGAGCGACTTATTTGACATTACGGAGCTGCTGCACCATGGGCCGGAAAATGTGGCGATATCGCTGATAAAAATTATTGGAGCGTTTATTATTTTATTTTCGATAAATCCATATCTGGTAACGGCAGCGTTTGCGCTGGTGCCGTTTATGCTTATTTTTGCGTATGTATGCAATAAGCGCATGAAGCTGGCATTTAAAAAGAACCGGGAAAAAATAGCGGAGATTAACAGCCAGATCGAGGATAATCTCTCGGGAATACGCGCAGTGAAATCGTTTGCAAATGAAGATATGGAAAATCATAAGTTTCAGATGGGAAACGACGGGTTTTTGGCAGCTAAGAAAAACAGCTATCATTATATGGGGCTGTATCATTCCGGGCTGACGGCATTTACGGCAATGATCAACGTGCTGGTAATTGTTTGCGGCGGGCTGATGGTTACGCGCGGAATTGTGAATGTAACGGATTTTGTTACGTTTTTACTGTATATCAATGTATTTACAGATCCGGTCAAGACATTGATCGATTTTACAGAGCAGTTTCAAAACGGATATTCGGGCTATGAGCGTTTTATCCAGATGCTGGATATTATGCCAGATATAGAGGATGCGCCGGATGCGGTAAATCTGGAAAATGTGCAGGGCAATATTTCTTTCGAGGATGTATCGTTCCAGTATTCGAAAGAAAACGGCACTGTGCTGGAGCATATTGACTTATATGTCCCGGCAGGAGAATATGTGGCGCTGGTCGGGCCTTCGGGCATTGGAAAAAGCACGCTGTGCAGCCTGATTCCACGGTTTTATGAGGTATCTGCCGGACGGGTGCTTGTAGACGGACAGGATGTGCGCAGGCTGCATTTGAAAAGCCTGCGTGACAATATCGGGATTGTGCAGCAGGATGTTTATCTGTTTGCAGGAACTGTGTACGATAACATTGCTTACGGCAGGCCGGGAGCGGATGCAGACGCAGTGATTGAGGCGGCAAAAAATGCAAATGCGCATGAGTTTATTATGGAGCTGCCGCAGGGGTATGACACTGATATCGGGCAGCGTGGCATAAAGCTGTCTGGAGGGCAGAAGCAGAGGCTTTCGATTGCAAGGGTATTTTTGAAAAATCCACCGATACTGATTTTTGATGAAGCTACTTCTGCGCTGGATAATGAAAGTGAAAAGGTCGTGCAGGAGTCGTTGGAAAAGCTGGCAGCGAACAGGACAACATTTGTTATCGCCCACAGGCTTACGACGATCCGAAATGCGCAGAACATACTTGTGCTGACAGAAAACGGGATTGAGGAACAGGGAACGCACGAAGAGCTGCTGCAGAAAAACGGAGTTTATGCGGGGCTTTATCATATGAGGTAAGGGAAAAGCTTGATTTTTGATTAACAGGGGACAATTATGGGCAGAATATTCATTTTAGAAGACGAACAGAGCGTAAACCGCGGCATATCCTTTTCACTTGATAAGGCGGGGCATCAGACATGTGCCTGTTATACAATGCAGGAAGCAAAAGAGAGGCTGCTGCAGTTTAAGCCGGATCTGGTGATCTGCGATATTAACCTGCCGGACGGCAGCGGGCTGGATTTTATAGAATGGCTGAGGGGGCACCTGGATGCTTATATTATCTGCCTGACTGCATTAAATCAGGAGATGGATCAGGTGCTGGGCTATGAGGCTGGGGCAGATGATTATATTACAAAGCCGTTCAGCCTGTCGGTGCTGCTGTTAAAAATCGAAGCATTTTTTAAGCGCAGTGCAAAGGAGGGCGCAGCAGGCATACTGTACAGCGGCGCGCTGCGTTTTAATCAGGGTGAAATGAAGCTGAGCATCGATGATCTGGAAGTATCGCTGTCTAAAAATGAGTGGAGGCTGCTTGGATTGTTTTTGAACCACCCAAAGCAGATTTTGTCCAAGCGCCAGATTTTAGAGCATGTATTTGACATGGAAGGCGAGTTTGTAGATGAAAATACGCTGGCAGTGAATATCCGCAGGCTGCGGGAAAAAATAGAAAAAGAGCCTGCGAAGCCAGTGTATATAAAAAATGTGCGCGGGCTTGGCTATGTGTGGGATGTCGATGTGAAGTAATTGTAAAAGCATGGTAAAGAGAAATGCAGTATGAAAAAATATAAATATATGGCAGTCTGGACTGCGGCATTGTCCGGGATCATTTTAGCCGTGAATGTATGTTTTGACTTATGCTGTTACTGGAATTACAGGGACAAGATCGCTATATTAGAACAGGTTGCGGAGTCTGATGAGCAGCCTAAGCTGGATCTGATCATAGGGCTGATACGGACTGAAAATTTCGGAGACAGGCAGATGGAATCTGAAAAGCTGCCAGAGATCTTAGAGCAGTATGGTTATGACAAGAATTTTCGTAACGGATATTATATAAGCTTGGTAAGGCAATGTGCAGCAGCCGCGGTGTGTTCTGTGAGTCTGATCATTGCGGTGATAGGATTTTTCTGGATGCAGGAAAGACGCTGGTACAAAATACAGGAGCGGTATTTTATGGAGCTGGAGCGGTGTCTGATTAGTTTTCGGGAAAATAATGAGCCTGTCTGGGATATGCTGCAGGTACCAGATACAGCGAAAGGGCTGGAGGATGCTCTGATGCGTGTCAATGATCAGTTAGTGATGCTGGCAGATTATTTAACACTGATGCGTGAACAGTCTTATATGGAAAAAGAAGAGACAAAAAGGCTTGTCACTGATATTTCGCATCAGCTGAAGACGCCGGTTGCAGCGCTGGATACATGTTTTTCTGTATTGGCGCAGCAGGATTTAAGCGAGGATGAAAGGGAAGAATTTGATCTAAGGTGCAGGAATGAGCTGGAGGGACTAAAGTCGCTTCTGGATTCTCTGATACAGATTTCGCGGATGGAGGCGGGCATGATCCAGATTAAATGCAGGCAGGGACTGATCCTGGATACTATCGTGAAAGCGGTAAACAGGATTTATCCAAAAGCCTCTGATAAGCAGCAGGAGCTGGTATTTGATTATGCGCCGGAAATAGAGCAGCTGTTGATTGGGCATGATGCACAATGGATGTGTGAGGTATTTATCAATATATTGGATAATGCGGTCAAATACAGTCCGGCGGGCAGTGAAATCTGCATTGCAGTGCAGCAGTTTTATAGTTTTGTGCGCATAGAAATCATAGATCAGGGAATCGGTATCCCAAAGCAGGAGCGGCATAAGGTATTCAAACGGTTTTACCGCGGAGGCAGCATGCAGGTACGCAGGGAAAACGGCTCTGGCGTGGGACTGTATCTGGCACGAAAGATTGTGGGCAGCCACCACGGGGTAATAAGCGTGCATACAAAATATGATAAAAATAAAAAACCTGCAGGCAGCAGGTTTATCGTACAGCTGCCGATCAGCTGACTGGTCGCGGCATACTGTAAATAATGCTTACAAAACTGTAAGCATTATTTATTTTTTTGAAAGCGGGGCGTAAGGATGATATGGTAGCATGTATATAGAAGCATAGAGAGATGATCAAAAAGAAAGGACAATAAATTTATGAGCAGTGCGATCTTGCAGACAAAAGACCTATGTAAATATTACGGCAGCGGCGAAAATCAGGTCAAAGCGGTAGACCATATCAATTTGGAAATAAAGCAGGGGGAATTTGCGGCGATAGTTGGAAAATCCGGGTCAGGGAAAAGCACCATTCGCACCAACTTTAGCTGAATTGACAAAGTTGCTGTCGGTTTTTTTTACGTTTTTCAATAAAAGCGTTTTTAGACAACTCTAAAAAATCATGTGAAAAGATAGTTTCTTTA
>CAJTCR010000035.1 GCA_910574915.1 Eubacteriaceae bacterium | reverse complement strand
TCTGGATGATACAGACCGCAGTTTTCTGGATGACCTGCTCCCCTGGTCACCAAGCCTGCCGGAGAACTGCCGGAAGACTGGTAAGAATGAATTGAAATAAGACTGGAGCAAATCTGTTTCTATCTTACAGGTTTGCTCCAGTTTTGTATAGGTACGCACTATCTACCGTTTACTATTCATCAAATAATTAGAGCCATTTTAGAGCCAACAAGCATAAAGCAATCCCGGAAACGCCCATTTTATCAGCATTTCCGGGATTTTATCCGTTACTCGAACTCCCTACAGCTATAACATATTTGTTAAATATTTGGTTGCTTTTTAAAGGTTTTCATAGCTATAATATTCATATTTTACGCCGTATTTACAGTTTCAGAGCAAACAGGTATCATACGGGTATCACGAACTTTCTCCTTTTTCTTAATTATCCTTTCCATACAAATAGTAAATCGGATCAGGATAATAAGATTTCAAGTGTATCAAAACTTCATTTACTAATACCAAAAATTCTTTTACATAAGTTACATCACTATTTTGAACTAATGTATAAAAATCTAATGGAAGAAAAATACCTTCTCTTTTTCCAAAGCAAGGAATGGCAATCGTACGAACTCCTTCATTTGTACTAAAACTCTTATCCAAAGGACTACCTATAGATTCAAATAATTTTACCGCTCGCTGTACATGATAAGCGATTACACCATTTTTCAAACTAAGGATAATATTAAACCAGTATGGCATCTCAATATCATTTTTTATATATTCTTCCTTAATCTCTAAAGCAATATTAGGATTCCAATCTGTTATTTCATCACAAATCAAAAAAGTAAAAATCGCTTGATACGGGTCTTTCTCAGGATTTATTTCATTTCCATCTATATTATAAAATGGTTGCCTAATCTTTTTATTATTGGATAATTTTATCAGTGCTTCTAAGTAATTGTTTTTTGGTTAATTTCGACTTAACTTCTCCGATTCCATAAACTACTTCTTGTGGAAAAAATCTGTTAGTATTGTCTATTTCCAAAAAAGGGGCATTACCTTCATCATATAAAATTATGTCACACTGAGATGTTATTTTCCCATTTGTATTAATAATAAATCCTGTTCCATAAGAGAATTTTTTAGGTAAAGCAAAAGATAAAAGCTTATCAATTAACAATTCTTTATATATTCCATATTCGCCTGGATGTAGTAATCCATTCTTTACATCAGAATTTTTAAATAACTGATTTGTATTTTCATATTCATTTATAAAATTTGCAATTTTAATATCAATTAACGTTTGTAAATTTCTATACTCCATGATTAACTCAACCTCTACACAAACACAGTGCTAACACCATATAAATACTACACCAAAAGAAAAATCAGGAGCAATACTATCTGCCCCTATGCTTTTCTTTCCTTTTTTGCTGTTTCAGTTCAAACTGACGCTGTCTTTCTGCCTCTCGTTGTTCCCGGCTCACATTTTTACGTTCAGTTTTCAACTGCTCCTGCTGTAATTTCAAAGCCTGTTGTGATTTTGTTCCTATCCCGGTATTCTGTACCTGTTTCCGCACTTCACGTTGTACTCGTTTAGGATTACGACCAGCTTCTTTTACAACAGTTGCCACAGCCGAACTAAATCTTAACCGATAGTAATTTTTCAGAACGAAGTCATATACCTCATAGTCTTTGGGTTCTGCACCAAACGTAACCTTACATACAGATAGCTTTCCATCTGATACACGTTCAAACACTCCCACCCAAAAGGGTTCTTCGAAAAATACTGTCAGCTTTCCCGATACTTTGTCCATGACAATTCCTCCTTAAAATAATTGTAATGAACAAAGAATGGACGACCCTAAGGAGGGAGGGCTACTTACACCAAATCGGTGCGACTGGACTACCTACCAGCTCTGCAAGATTACCTTGCGTTGTGTTTTTATCTTTGTCCCTATATATTACCACATAACCACTTATTTTGCTATAAAAATGTGGCAATTCGCTTAATAGTGTGAACTGCCACATTGTCACATTTTCCTTATCTGAATTAGCTTACATGGTGCTAGCACCATGTTCAAATCATTACTAAGGAAAAATATTCTGCCTTTCTTACAGACGAAAATTTGATGCTCATTTTTCAGCTTTAAGAAACACCCCTTCCCCTTTTCTATAAACCTGCACTGTTTTAAATCCACAGTTGTAAAAGATTTCCTCTAACTCTTTTTTGCTGTATATTCTTACATCTCCACTTTTTGAAAAGGGAAACCAAAATTTATTTGCTATAAATCTGACTACTGCTCCAAAATTAGGATCAGCTATATACACTGTACCGTTTTTCTTCAAAACCCTTTTACATTCACCTACAAAACCTTGCGGATTGTCAAAATGATGAAACGCACAACATACAGTTATAATATCAATACTTTCATTACTCCATTCAAGCGGATAGCATGGTTTGACCTCAAAACTCATATTGGGGTATCGTATCTTTGCAGAACAAATCATGTTCTCAGATATATCTATTCCATTTGCTTGGATATTTGCTTTTTTCGATAATTCTCGTAACAAAGTTCCATTTCCACATGCAACATCAAGGACAACATTATCCTCATGCAAATCTATAGTGTTAGATAGTTCCATAATATGAAATTTTGTATATTGTCCTTCCCTTGACGCATCATATTCAGATGCTATTTTATTGTATGCTATTCTTGATTGTTCTGTTTTCTTATTCATATCATTTCCTCACTCCTGATTTCTCCATTTGATTATACTACTTCCACTCTCTGTTTGCCATTATAAAATACAGGGCATAGCAACCGCCACGCCCCACATTTCTTATCGCTCCAACGACTTCTCAATCTTCTGTTTCTGCCCCTTCAAGTCATTCTGCTTCTCATACAGATTATTACGCTCTTTACAAAGTTCTTTCATGCGCTCCAACTGCGCCCGTACTCCCTCTCGACAATCCGGCTCTATCTTCTTATATTCCCCGGTCAGACTGCGAATTGTATTATTGTTTTCTTTTATCTGCTCTGACAGGCATACCCAGTCTATCAGATTTTGCACTTCCTTATCCGTTTCGTAAAGGTCTGTTTCTGCCACAATTTTAGCGCACAGCCATATCATCACTTTCTTTTCCATATCCGTCATATCCTATCAATCCCCCTTTCCTATCGGCTCATCTCAAAGGTACGTTTCGGGCGTTTAGTTACCCTTTCTGCCTGTTCTAATGCTTTTGCCCGTTCTACTATCGACTGTACCTGTTCCCTGCCTATATGACGCTCCAAACGCTCTAAATCAGACGCTTTCTCTTGCAATCGGTTTATGGTATCGTTCTGCTCCATGACCTTATCTGTCAAGCGGCTAATCTGTTTCTGTTGTCCGTCCACTTTAGCGGTCAGCTTCTTGCCCTGCTCCGTAAGCTGTACGCATTTGATAGTCAGATTTTTTATCACCTCTTTCAATTTCTCCACAAGCGGAAGTGCCTTTTTATCCCGATAATTCTTTGCGCTCATCAATGCCCCCGGCTCTGCCAACTGCCATTTCACATCTTCATCATAGGCGTGTATATTGCGCTCCATAATTTTCTTTGACTGAACCATTTTATTAAGTTCCTGCTGTAACTTTTTCTGCTGTTTTTCCAACTTTTCATTTTCGGATAACAGCTTTTCCTTTTCCTCTGTTAGCGTTTCCGTCTGCTCCTTTAGCAAAAGATTTGTAGCGGAAAGTTCCGACACTTCCTGCCGGATCGCCTCGCCCTCTTTCCGTATCTGTTCCGTTTCCTGTCCTGCCGTTATCTGCTGATGAAGAATGTCAGATAATTCCTCTTTACTACCGGAGATTGTCTGTTCCAGTTCCGCAACCTCTTTTTGTCGCTCCTGCTTCTCAAAATCGAGTACAGATAAATGCTTCTCATGCGTTCCTTTCTTCTCCCACTCAATATCATGCTTTAGCATAATCTCCGCAAGCCGCTCTTTCTCTGCCGCTACCCACTGGTTACGTTCCGTTTCGCTCCTTGTGCCGCCTTTAAAGCCGAGTTCTGCCAGTGCCTTTTTTAATGACACCCTTGTTTCAAGCCCTCTCTTGCTTCCAGTCGTATAGGGTATGAAATCTATATGCAGATGCGGCGTGGCTTCATCCATGTGGAGATGCGCCGAAAATACCCTTAGTGTGGGATTGCGCCGCTGAAAATCCTGCATATATTCATCAAGTATTTTTGCCGCAAGCTGTCCGTCCTCTGTCTTTGCCCCCATATCATCCTTGTTGCCTATCTGCAAAATAATCTCATGGAATGGCTTCTCCTGTTTGCCGGAACAGATTTTTTCATAATAATTATCAATCCTGCGGTCATTTCTTGTCTGCTTCTCATTGTACCGGGCGAGTGCTTCATCAAATAATTCGTGGTATACGTCTTTGATATTTTTGTTGCAGTATTCCACATTCAGACAACTCCGCTCTGGGTCAGTGTTCTTTGCATGGAATTTTCTGCTGTTATGGTTGACAGAGCCTTTCCCTGTCATAACGCTGATTGTCCGTTTCAATATATTTCCCTTTCTCCCTAGCGGGTAATGAGCGCCGGATACGGCGCATAGCCTTTGTTACTTTCTGCGAAAGTAAACGCAAAAGCATTTTCGACAGGCTACGCTCTATCAAAAGTGCCTTTGCGCCCTGCCGGGGGCAAGCTGTCCGTTGGACAGCATACCGTCCTAACGGACGTTACGGCTTTTCGCCGCCTTGATACCGCCGCTTCCCTGCTTTCTCTCAACAGCGCAACATTGCAATGTCTATAATTTTTGCAACCTTGCAATCTTCAAGAGCGCAATTCTAAGACTGCAAAATTCTAATACCCTGCATTGTTGCGCTGTTACCTTGCCTGTCCGTCACTGTCTGATTTTATCCAGTTCCCAATACCATGTATTGTTTATCCGCTTCGCCCGAATACCTAACTCTTTCTTCGCATTTTCCAGTGTCCGTTTTGATATGCCCTGTTCCTCCGCAAGATTAAAAATCTCATTGCTCTGCATGGCGTTGTTTGTTTCTGCCAGTTCCCGGAGTAATCGTTTCGCCTGTTCCATTTTATTTGCTTTAGGAGCAATGCCGCCCAAGACTTCATCAGCGGTAATCTCATAATCCCCCAGCCACTGAAAACCGTCCTCCGACAGTGCAAATGCTTTCGGGTGTCCGAACGCCGCAAGGTTGTTTTTAATCTGCACCACAGCCCTTATATTTTCTTCCCCCTCAACCCTGCCGACTAAGAGGACGCTTCTAGCAACTGCAAAGAAATCAATCGAACCCATTCCCCGATACGCCGCCTTATTTCCTGCCGCCTTGTTCATATGCCCGACAAGAACAATCGCACACTGGTATTTCTCTGCCAGTGCCGCTAATTTCTTCGTCATATCCCTTGCTTCGTTTGCCAATCCAGCTTGCTGGATTTGTTCATTATCCATACCGCCGCCCAAATAGGCTTGTATCGGGTCTAAAATCAGCAGCCTTGCGCCTGTCTTTATAACAGCTTCTTCCAAGCGTTCATCTATCATAGAAAGGGATTTTATCTTTTCATCAATGACCGAGATTTTCTCACAGTCTGCCTCTGCCTGTTCTAACCGGGGCTTTACCGTATCGGCAAGACCGTCCTCCGCACTCTGATAGATGACATTCAAAGGCTTTGTAAAATTCATTCCACTGTCTAAACTTTCTCCCTTAGACAGTTTCGCCACTATGTTCAGAATAAATGTTGTCTTTCCGTCACCCGGATCGCCTTGAACAATAGTCAGCTTGCCATAGGGGATAAACGGAAACCACAGCCAAGAAACTTCCTGCGACTGTATCTCCGACAATTTAATCAACTGTAATTCGATTTTTGTTTCTTCCATAAATGCCCTCCATTTCTGAAAAATCGTTGCCACTGGAAGAACCCTCTGCTATACTTGTATTGTGAATATTGATAACAGAGGTTTTCCAGTTATCACAGCCCTAACAGTTGCCGCTGTCGGGGCTTTTTTCTTCTCCGTTGGTGCTTCCCTGCCACAGATATTTTGCTCCGTCCAATACCCAAAGGATTGCTTTCAACATATCCTCATATGTCGTCTGCAATTCTCTGATTTCTTCGGTAGTGACCTCCGGCTTTTCGCCTTTTATCTGCTCTGCCAGTTCTTCCATACGGCTCTGCATTTCCTGCAATTTTTCCACAATCTGATATACCGTTTCTTTCTTCCCCACCACGCATACATGATTGTAAATACAGGAACGAACAAAATAATCTTTCTTTTTCATGCCGCTTGCAAAAATCTTTGCTTCAATTTCTTCCCGTTCTCTGGGAGAAATGCGAAAACTGATTGTTGGATATTTGTGTGTGCCGCTCATTCTTTTGTACCCTCCTTAAACTCTGCGTTCAGCAACTCTGCCATTTGTATCTGTTCTGTCGGGAACATATGGGCGTATCGAAACGTAATATCCACGCTTTCATGCCCTACCCTGTTCCCGATTGATACCGCTGAAAATCCCATGCTGATTAACAACGAAACGTGCGAATGCCTTAAATCGTGGATTCTAATGCGCTTTACCCCTGCTTTTCCTGCCCCTCTCGTCATTTCATGGTGCAGGAAACTTTTTGTCAGATGAAAGATACGGTCAGTCGGGAGAAACCCGTACAGCCTGCCGATATACTCTTTTAATTCCTCACACAAAAAATCCGGCATACTGACATTTCGCTTGCTTTTCGGTGTTTTGGGGTCTGTTATCACATCTTTTCCCTCTAACCGCTGATAAGATTTTGTTATCCGAATGACCTTGTTATCAAAATCTATATCCTGCGGTGTGAGTGCTAAAAGTTCACCAACACGCAAGCCACACCAATATAAAATTTGAAATGCTTGATAGGAATATGGCTTGTCTTTTACTGCTTCAATGAATTTCAGATATTCCTCTTTCGTCCAAAAAAGCATTTCCTCTGCTTTCCCTTTCCCAAGCGGTCCGGCTTTGACAACGGGATTGCTCTTTAATTCGTAGAACCGCACCGCATGATTAAATAATGCGCTCAATTCAGATTGCAGAGTTTTCAGATAAGTCGGCGCATAGGGCTTCCCTTTTTCATCACGATAGGAAATCTGCTCATTCTGCCACTGGATAATATCTTTTGCACGAATATCGCACATTTTCTTGTTCTCAAAGTACGGTAGCAATTTTGTGCGTAAGATATGCTCCTTTGTCAGCCAAGTATTGTGTTTTAACTTAGGTTTCATATCCCTTGTGTATGCCTGCACAAATTCACCGAAAGTCATATCCAAGTCAGCCGCTTCTTTCATACGGAAATGGTGTTCCCACGCCGTAGCTTCTCTTTTGGTCTTGAAACCTCTCTTGACTTTTCGGCAATTCTTCCCCGTCCAGTCATAATAATGAAACGATACATACCACGTTCCACGCTGTTCATCTTTATATGCCGCCATAATCTGCCCTCCTTAGTTCGCCGCCTGCGCCATGCCGTAGAATTTTTCTTCATAATATTTTCTGCTGACACGTCCGGCGATTGTGATAAAACCTTTTTCTTCCAGTTCCTCATTCATCTGTCGTACTAATTTGTAAGCAAATGGTTTGGAAACGCCTAACTCCTGCGCTACCTCCCCGGCAGTTACAAATAGTTCATTCCTCATTCAATATCCTCCTTTTTGTTTAGCGTTTTTGTTAAGTTCTGTATTTGAATTATACTTAACATTTCTGTTATTGTCAATAACTTATTTGTTAAACTTATCTTTTTTATTAAATTTAGCATTTCTGATAAGTTTTTGTTGCTGTATTATCTCAATTATGCTAAAATATATGGAGAATACAAAATTGAGAGGTCAGCTATGGACTATACAATACGGGAAATACAAAAACAGGAATATCCGTTACTGGATAATTTTCTATATGAAGCAATTTTTGTTCCAGAGGGTATCGAACCTCCAACCAAAAGTATTATTTCATCTCCCGAATTACAGATTTATGTTAAGCATTTCGGAGACTCCAAAGATGATTGGGGATTAGTGGCAGAGGTTGGCGGTAAGATTGTTGGGGCTGTTTGGGTTCGCATTATGAACGATTACGGACATATAGATGATGAAACGCCCTCTTTGGCAATCTCTCTTTATAAAGAATACCGGGGCTTTGGCATTGGAACGGCTATAATGAAAGAAATTCTTACTCTGCTTAAATCACATGGGTACAGTCGGGTTTCTCTTTCTGTTCAAAAAGCCAATTATGCGGCAAAGATGTATTTAAAGATTGGTTTTGAAATTGTAAGGGAGAATGAAGAAGAATATATTATGGTGTACCACCTATAATTAAAGAAAGGACATTCCATTTATGAGAATCCGACCATATATACCAAGCAAAGATTACGAATATGTATCAAAATGGATTGATGACGAAAGAACTCATGCTTTTTGGTGTGCAAATCTTCTGCCATACCCCATGACACAAAAATCTTTCCATGATTTATTAGAGAAAAATGCAACGGACTGGACAGACAGTGCTTATGTAGCAACTGAAAACAGCGGACAGGCAGTAGGCTTCTTCTGTTATTCTGTCAATACAGCAGACAATATCGGTTTTCTTAAATTTGTAATTGTTGATAAGACAAAACGTGGAAAAGGTTACGGAAAAGAAATGCTGAATCTAGCTCTGCAATACGCTTTTCAGATAACTGGCGCAAAAGCGGTTCAACTAAATGTTTTCAGTGAAAACGTATTAGCAAAGCAATGTTATGAAAAAGTCGGCTTTGTTGAAAGAAAGATTGATAAAGATGTATTTGCATATAAAGACGAGTTATGGAGCAGATGTAACATGATAATTTCAAAACAATCATTCTAATTTTCAGAAAGGAAACATGACTATGGTATTAGGAGAACGGATAAAGAGAATACGCACGTTCCGGGGCTTGACACAGCGTGAACTAGGCTTGAAATTGGGATATGAGGAACGCAATGCTGATGTTCGTATCGCACAGTATGAATCCGGCTATCGTGTTCCCAAAAACAACACTTTAATGGAAATGGCAAAGATACTGAACGTCAATTATATCCATTTTATTGGCGTCACTCCCGGTTGCGCCGAGGATATTATGCTTACATTCCTTTGGCTTGATGAAGATGACCGCAGCACAATCCATTTATTTCAGCTTGTCCGCAATCCCGGCAAATGCAACGCTTCTGATGATAAGTCGGTGCGTTACTATGACAATGATGACTGGCCTGCTCATGCCCCAGTGGGTATGTGGCTAGAGTACGGATTAGTCAATGATTTCATGCGTGAATGGTGTTTGCGGAAAGAGCAGTTGAAGAGTGGGGAGATTTCAGAGAACGAGTATTTTGAGTGGAAAATCAACTGGCCTGCTACGAGCAGTAGTGTTGACGAAAAGGGGAATGATAAGAAAAATAATAGTTACAAATGGAGAACATCTTCTTAAAAGGAGAGGGGAAATTTTATGTCAAAAAACCATACTGAGATATATCATTTAATAGATAATTCATTTATTTCAGGATTTTCTGAATCTCATATAGAATATATGAAGAGTTATTATTATTCATTTTACTCAAATTATTGTATAAGTAAAAATAAATCTCCTTTATGTAAAGAGAAGTTTTTTACTAATATGCGTCGTCATAAAGTAAAACTTGTTCAAATATGCTGTCCTTATTGCGGAAACATGAACATCTGGATTTTAGAGGGAACTATTTCTTTGGGAGATTCCTTAAATTATTGTACTTCTTGTGGCAAAAAATCTGCTTCTGACAATGCTTTTTTTCAAATAAGTCGTTTAATACGTATACGCCATTTTCATCAAAGCGGTCTTGAAAAATTAAAAGAATCATCATCAGAAAAAGATTTAAAATTATTGAGTTATGATATTTATCAATTAGAATTAATTGAAATAACCTCAATTATTGAAGTTTCTCTACGAGAGTTTTTTGTTTGCCTTGTTTATCTTACTTTTCAAAATACCAAAAATAAATATTTTGATAGTATCATCAAAAAAAGCACGGGTAACGATTTTATGAACATAGGAAAGGCAAATAACCATTATAAAAAAGCATTAGATATAGACCTACGAAATTTAATATCTTCTGATTGTTGGAATAATCTTCTTGATATTGTTGAAATCAGAAATACTATTGTACACAATAATGGTTTGATAGATAAAAAATTTAGAAACACTCAAACTTACACAAAAATCGCATCAATGATAGAAGGAAATTTAATATTTTTAACCCCGCAGATTATCCAGTCTTATTTTAACGATGTTCTCGAATTAATTACTTCTGTTACAAAATATTACAATAGTTTATACGAAAACACATTGCACTCGCTAATCGCAAATTTCTATTTTAACTCTCATCCATTAAATAGTGATAATTGCACATGGGCATCGCTGGAAGATTTAATTCCTAAACACTAAATAGCCATTTCACTTTTCACTATTTACTAATTCAGGTATCAAAAAGGTATCACGCCCCACATCAAAAGCCGGAAAGTCCGCTGTTTATGCGGCTTCCCGGCTCTCTGTTTACTATTCGAACTCAATCGTCCTCGGCGGCTTTCTCATCCATGCAGTACAAAAATATGTTAAAATTTCATGTCTCATACACATATTCCACCTAATCCACTCTTTCCATAAAGTTTTAAATCTCAAAAACATCTCACGGATTAATTCCAATAACATCCTCTGTCTCACACTGCAGCTCAAATCTTATCCACTGCTTCTCAAACAATCTATGATATATTATTTGAAATCCTCATTATAAACAATTACCTCTTCCACCCTGCAATGCAGCCGCCTGCATATCCGCTCTACCACATCAAGGCTTACTTTCTCATTTTTGCCCATTTTTGCCAATGTACCCCTGCTTAAAGTACCATCAGAAACCAGATCCATCTTTTTCATATCTTTATCTATTAAAGTCTTCCATAACGGTTTATAAGTAATCATCATTATCACCCTTTTCTATCTTATCAAATTTTATCCAAACTGTCAATAAAAAGTTCTATAAAGTTGAAATTTTTTTCTAATAACTATTGACATTCACCATGCATATGGTAATATATTAACAACAAGAAAGCAGAACAAAGTTCTAAATTATTAGAATATGGAGGAATAAAAATGTTAAAAAATCAATTATTTGGTGTAGAAGTAGAATTTACAGGAATCACAAGAACCGAAGCTACAGAAATAGTTGCAGAAGTATTAAGCAGCACTGCATCACCTGCCACAGGACATCCTTACTATACAAGAAATATCAAAGATGCAAAAGGCAGAACCTGGAAAATCCAGCGTGACGGGTCTATCGTTGGCGAAACAAAATCAGGCCCTGCCACTGATAAATATGCTGTAGAATTCATCACTCCGCCTTTGCATTACTCTGATATTGAACTTCTTCAAAAAATTATCCGTTCATTCAAAAAGGCCGGGGCTATAACAAATAGCAGTTGTGGCATTCATATTCATGTGGATGGTTCAAACCACACTCCATCATCATTAAAAAAGATGGTAGATTTCATGATTTCCAGACAGGATTTAATTTACGAAGCACTTGAAATAAACTCAAGAAGCGTAAAATGGTGTCAAAAACTAAATTCCAAAATACTTCATGAATTAAAAAACAGTGAAAATTTAACAATCAATACAATAGAAAAAATCTGGTACAGCCCTGCAAATGATAACTATTCAGACGGTATCAGCCGTGAGCATTACAATTCAACACGTTATCATGGTATTAATCTTCATGCTTTCTTCACGAAAGGAACTATTGAATTTCGTCTTTTTAACAGTACACTTGATGCTGACAAAGTAAGGGCCTATATCCAATTTTGCCTTGCAGTATCAGCATGGGCAATTACATCAAATGAAAAGATCCTGTTCCGATCAATGGAAGGATATACACCAAAACAAAAAGTTACAATTATGAGAAATATTCTTACAAAACGGCTCGGTCTTTATGGTAATGAATTTCGAATCTGCCGGCTTCATCTAATGACTCCATTAAAGAAAACTGCCAACATGGCCTAAAAATATAAGCATCATATGCTGACCTAACGGCATGACGGGGAGAAACGGAGACAATATGAAAAAACTGTACATAGCGTATGGGAGTAATCTCAATTTATCACAAATGGCTTCCCGCTGTCCATCAGCAAATGTTTACGCAAAAGGAACGTTAAATAACTGGGAATTGGTCTATCGTGGCAGTAAGACAAACGCACACGCTACAATTATCCGAAAGCAAAACTCTACCATTCCAGCTCTTATCTGGGAAATTGAAAAAAGCGACGAAGTCCAGTTAGATATTTATGAGGGATACCCGCATTATTATTTCAAAAAGAATATTATGGTATATATCAACGGGAAAAGAAGAAAAGCGATGGTATACATCATGAATGAAAATCAGGCGCCTGGCAGACCATCTAAACAATACATAAACACAATCCGGCAGGGGTACATTGATAATGATATGGACCTTTCCATATTTGAAAAATCTTTAGAATTAAATTTACATGAAATGCATTCATAAAATATAACCACAAAAAGACGTCTGTATTCAAAAACGTCTTTTTGTGGTCAAGCGTGTTGCAGCACTACTTGCGTGATGAAATTATAGAGCCATTCTTGGTATGTACAATTTTAGGCGGATCATTAGGCTCACAAACAATCAATTCATCGAGTCTGCAGTTTAAGGCCTCACAAATCAGGTCAAGATGTTCCAGATTTACCCTTTCTGCCAGCTCATGGTACAAATCATTGATTGTATTAGCACGAATGCCCGTTGCCCTTGCCAGCTCTGCCTGTGTCCACTTACGTTCACCAAGTCTTGTCGATAGTAAAATTCTAATCATACACCGCTCCTTCTCTTATAAAATAACACTATTTCATGGTTTTGAGTGACATTTGTTATTTTATAGCGAGAATTGTTATGTTCTATCGAATCCCGATAGAGCAACCGGCTGCCTTTTGAAATTTTACTTAGCTTTGTTTGATCACATTCTTTCCTGAAAACAAATATAATTATTTCATTTCTGCCCGGACTTTTCCCTTATACACCAGCGGAACCCAGTACCCGGACTTCATCTGTCCCCAGGCATCCTCCCCACTGCATAATACTTTCATAAGCCGGAATGTTTTCCCTTTCCTGAATACCGCAGGACCGAGTGCATTCCTGCATTTTTTGCGCACCGCATCCGACAGGCTGCAGTAAGGCACAGTATTCTTTCCGGTTCCTGCGCTTTTCCTCAGGTAACAGGACTGTGTGGCTGTATATGTCCGGCCTGTTTCAAATTTATGCTTATGAAGCCTGTTTTTAAATTCTTCCCAGGCCGCGGCATCCATAAAATAGGCTGGGCAGTGTTTTCCGTTCACATCAAAATGGCGGATTACCCGGCTTATGTCTATATTATATTTTTCCATCAGCTCCATGCACAAGGCTGCGGCATTTTTCATTGTCTTCTCTGTTGCCTGGAGTTTTCCGTCCTTTTTCGTATCGCACATTTCGATACTGATACTATTTGCATTCGTGGCAATCCCATACATCTTTCCGCCGCCTGTCTTTTCACAGTCAGTGTACTTCTTTCCACCAACCGACCAGGCAATGAAATTGTCAGGAACAGACTGCGTGATGCTATCATCATCGACAAAATAATGCGCGGAAGCATTTCTGTCCGGTGCCTGGAAATATTTTGTGTTCGACTCGTCGCTGTCCCCATCATTTGCCGTATAATGCAGTACAATATACCTTATGGATGAAAGCGCACGCGTCCCGCCAAAATTGCTTTTGTGTGCCAGAACTGTTTTTCTCATTACCCCCATATTACGGCTCCTCCTTCTGCATTACTTCTGGAATCCCTGCCACCGATGTTAACAGTGACAAAATTCCGGAAAGCAGTGCTGTGCCTGCCACCACACCCCAGTCTACCTGACTGATAGTTGCCGCTGCAGGAATCAGCGCGACTGCCGCCTCTGCTGTTGTTTTAACTGCGCGGATACCTGCAGCACGCATCCACTGCTTTGTATCTGTGGATACTTTAAACACACTATTTTTAAACATAATTTTCCCCTTTCCTACATACCAATCTGTGCAAAAACAAATCCAACTACAATGCTGATAACCGCTGTAATGGCATATCCCGTAACTTTGCGCCACATCTCGCCGTCCCTGCTTTCCAGACGTTCCAGGCGTTCCCCCTGCTGTTCCTGGACTTTCAGCATATTCTGCATATTAACTGCAAGTTTTTCAGTTGATGTAGCCAGGGATGATATCTGACGCACAGTCCCTTCCAGCTCATCAATTCTGTGGTTCTGACGTCTGTCTTCATCTTCGAGTCTTTTGTGACTTTCCTTTATCCGTTCTACGAATTCGTCATGCTCTGCCCTTGTAATTGGTGTATCCATTCTGTCCCACTCCCTTCTTAAAAAAAGTACAGAAAAAAAGAGCCTTACGGCTCTAATTCTGCTTTTACTTCCTTATACTGATCCATGACTTCCTTGATGATCGCCATGTCCTGACTCAATTTATCATCTGGCTTCCCTGCCAATTCTTCCGAATACCGCTGGTCATTCCTCAAAAGTTTCAAATCTTCGGCCAGCCTTTTTGTAACTTTTCCAAGCCGGTATATAATTTCATCCTGCTTTTCTGCCATATCCATATAAATTTCAAGCAATTCCAAAAAATTGTCTTCATCCATTCCGGCTTACCCTCCTGTATCCTTTTTCTGATCCTCTCAGGAATCATCTGCTACGATTCCATCCGTCTCATCTTCAAACTGTTCGCAGCCACCACCTTTATAACAGCGCCCGCCTGGTGGAACATCCATATAATATTTACTGTTTTCGCAAGTGCAGATATATTCATCCGCTAAATAACTGCACTCATTTTCATCAATCAATATACGTTTTCCATCAGTATTAATATGATAATTCATTTTCGTCCCTATTCCATGAATCGTTTTCAAATATCAGGATTTATGTCATGCCTTTTGTCAGGCGTCATAACGGTTTCCTGTAATCTCTGTATATTCGTCCTCGGTAATCCATCCTTTTGTAACCGCATTCTTTACACGCGCTTCATTCCAGAATCCGCCATCATAATATCCCCTGACCTTTTCATAATTTTTGCTGTATGCCTTTTCTTTTTCCATATTTCTATACCTCCTCCAGATCTACATCCGTCATCATTGCTATATACTCAATATTAGCCTGCATCTGTTTCGCCGCCCTTTCAGCTTCCGAAATTTCGCGGAACGCAAACCAGTAACGGCCATCTACAGAAGCGCACTCCACGATTTCCGCATTTTTAAAAATACGTTCCCCACAAGCTCCAATAACCAGAACTGATGACAAATCAACTGGAAAATCCGGTTTGCTGTCCGTGATCAGGTTGCTCCCGTTTTCCTCGGCTTCAATCTCCATACCATTTTGAAATACTATTTTTGCTTTTTCCATTCCGGCTCCTTTCCAAATAACTCCCTGTAAAACTGTTTCATATTTTTTACCTGGTTTTTAGACATGATGGGAACGTGCGATCCCATCCATGATTTATACGCCTGCTCAATCGCTCCATATTCGATCTTTCCTTTATCAAACAAACGTTTATATGCTTTCAGTTTCCTTCGCTCCCTTGTAACGGATTTGGAATTAATCCGTTTTGCAACCTTTCCGGATTCCAAAAGACTGTACTTTACCTGCAAATACTTAAATGTCTGGGACAGCTTCACAATCCGTGTTTTTCTTTCGTTTATAAAAATACCCAGGCTGTTTGCCTGTTCTGCTATTCCCTGAATAACAGATTCAACATATTCCTTTGTTTCCCCTATAATGTATATATCATCCATGTACCGTCCGTACATTTTAACTCCCCGGACTATCTTTGCATAATTATCAATCTGCACCGGATAAAAGATGCCAATGTCCTGTGACACCTGATCACCGATATCTGCCGACTTTGCCATATACTTCTGCCCGGTTCTTAGTTCCTCTGATATATTTTCATAGTACTTTACAGAATCAAACCTCTTGTCCATGCACTCTGCATATTCTTCATCATCCATATAGGAAACATCTATTCTGAATGTGTCAACAATCTGCCCGAAAAGCCATCCTGAAAACTCATCCACCCTGGGTAAAACCATTTCCTTTACTTTATCATGACGGATATTGTCATAAAATTTTGAAAAATCCACAAAGCCGGCATAACCGTCATTACTACGGTGTTTCAGCCAGTAATTATGCAGATCTTTTTCAAACATCCGCCTTGCAAAATCAACCCCCTTCCCTTTCTGGCTTGCGCTGTTGTTGTAAATGAGATATGGTTTCAGCGCTTCACCCAGAACTGCATCGCACAGGGCATGGCGGACTACACGGTCACGCATCCGCCCACCGTGGATATGACGGACTTTCCCCCGTTCGTTCAATGTAAATTCTGAACCGGGCAGAGTTCTGTATTCCCTTGTTTCAAGCTCCTGTTTCAGCTTTGTGATTTCTGAAAGGAAATCAATCTCAAATTTCTGTGGTTCCTCTTTCCATGCGCTTCCTTTCATCGAAGACAAAAACGCATCATAAAGAACATTCATGTCTGTTATCCTGTTATACATAAAATTACCGTACTCCTTTTCAGGTTAAGCCCCGGATATTGGCTTGACGTATCTTGCCACATAGGGCAAACCGGCACGGGCGGCTCTACGTTTCCATACTGTCATTTAGCCTTTCCGGCAGGGACAGCCTTTCCTTTCGGCCGGATGCCTGCCTGTTTTCAGGCCTTACCAGCATCCTCGAAATCCGGGCGCACACCATTAGAATTGGAAGCGTTGTTACAGTCCGCATTGCCGTTCCAGTTCACATTCGCAAAATTAGCGCCCGAAACAACGTCACGCAGCCACCAGTTCACACATACAAAGGCTGCCCCATATTAACTATTTTTTATCTGTCAGGTTTCTTTTTCCTGCCCTCTTCTATTTTCAGGTTTTCCTTTCTGCTTCTCCCCGGCGTTTTTCGCTTTGCCGGCCTTCTTTTTCAAAAGCCTGTTGTCAGACTGCCGCACGCCTTTGTATAATGCAATCTGTTTATCAATATCCACGGCGAGCCTTTCGTATCTGTTGATGTTTACAGGAAGGGAACTGATAATATACTGCAGTTCCTGTTTCAGCACATAGCACTGTGCGATTGCTTCATCTATGTGTTTCCTGCGCTCGCAAAATTCCATGACTTTTGCCGGAGTTTCCGATGGATAAATAGAATTTCCAAGTGTAAATTCACACCCTATGCGCCGCAGTATTTCCAGAACAGCATCGCATTCCCGGTCTATAAACCACTTTTTGAAGCTGTCGCATTTTTTCTGGTACCGCTCCACGACTTCATCCACATTTCCTGTCTTTGCGTGTGTTTCCCGGTACCGTTCTATGTGTTTCCGGTATTTTTCTTCTGAAAATCCAAAATCAAGAAGCATCAGGTTTGTTACATCTGCCCGCAAACGATAGAAATGATGCTGTGCTTCAAACTTTGATTCTTTCCGCTTTCCTTTTGGCACTGACATTTTTCATCCTCCACTATCTCCGCCCACAAGGGGCGGAGATTAAAGATTAACAGATACCGAAAGCCGGGCGCACACCAAGAGAATAGGAAGCGTGGTAACAGTCCGCAAGGCCGTTCCAGAGCACAGCCGCAAAATGAGCGCCCGAAACAACGTCACGCAGCCACCAGCTCACACGGTTACAGATCAGATCCGGACGCAGCGCAAACAACGCAAGCTGTGACTTATCAATGGTATAACGGTATGAAATAAATGTTCCGTCACACGCCGGAGTAAAAATGTAACTGCCATACACCATACACTCATTCATCAGTTCCACGGTACTGTCATACCATGCATGGTTACTTGGCCTGCCGTTTGTGACAGCATTCACGAGAAGTTCTCTGTGAGACAAGATATGTTCCGCTCCAAATGCCTCATTTATTATAGCTTTTGCCTGGTTAAGCCCCGTCTTGTACATATCACTGCCGATATAGCCGCCTTCCGTCGTATTTGCCGCGCCTGCTTCATACTGTCCGGATGCAGTGTTATGCATCTGTGCATTATACAGGCAGGTGTCAGGAACTATGACGGCATGGTGCTTCGTGCATTCTGCATCCCCGCACCGCAGCCAGTAATCAAGATGGGCAATGCGGTAATTCACCCCACCGATTGTCCAGTAATCGCCAACAAACATATCTTGAAACGTTCCCGCTTTGATTGCCGCTGCCTGCTCTGCTGTTAATGAATCCCCAAGACACTTTCCGCGGAAAATGGAATTACGCAGGCCTTTATCCGGGTTATCTGTAATAAATCCGATTTTACCATTTGCGCCTGCTTTTATAAATTCGCCATCTGTAATTGCTTTTGCCAGGTCACTGATTTTAATAATCTTGTCTCCATCAGCAGTTATAATATGCATATAGTCATCGCCACAGGAAACAGACTCCATCTTTTCTAATTCCATAAATAATTGTTCCATTCTTTTCTCCTATCTGAACCGAATTCTCTTTGCTGCCCTGAATACCTTACCATCAGAAGTTACAAACTGTTTTCTATCCGCAGTTACAAAATTTACAGAAATCATTCCTTTTGTCAGCAGCTTTTCCAGAACTTCCTCAAGGCTTTTTGTATATGCGCGGTTCACAAGCGTATTCTGCAAAAGCTGTTCTGGCGCCGCGTTTATGTTGTCCGCATGTGCAGGATCAGATGTTTCTGTAACACGGATGCTTTCAGAAAAAACAGGAGCCGTATTTGTATAATCTTTCATTGCTGCCTCCTTAATTTAACACAATATGTTAATTCCATGTTTTGATTGTTATAAAATATCGAATACCGTTATTTTCAATCCGTTTATCAGAAAACATCATCCAGTATATATGTCATCTGCAGATCATCATCCTTGCCTTTTCTTTTAAAGGACTTGACGCAGACCAGATCGCCGTCTTCATCATACAGTCCAATCTCGCTTATATATTCATTAGCAAGTTCTGATTCTGTTAAAGTGCATTCATACCTGCATACGGTGTCTTCTATAAAAGTGTACCCGTCAATTTCTTTGCGGTACAACTCATGCCTTAATTCACTCTGATCTTCCTCTGGAGCAATCACGCTTCCATCTGCATCACATCCTCCATCACCAAAAGCCATGCCGACAATCGGCGGCAGTGCGATTGCACCTGCTCTCGCCTTCACCAGCTTTTCCCTTGCTTTTTTTGTTATAAGCACGTTGCTTGCCACGTCACAGCACCTCCCTTCTGTACATCGCATTCAATATCCTGGATCCATCCATCGCCACATTCCCATCTAAAAACCATAGATTTCTTCTTATTTCAACCAGCCCGTCCCTGATTTCTTCTGTATTACCGTTAACAACAATATGAGTTTTGACTGCAGCTTCCATTCTGCATCTGGTCGCATCCAGACAGGCTTTTCCGTCCAGTTTCCATCTGCCATCAAAATAGATAAGCCTCCAGAAATCCATGATAAATGCCAGTGTCTCCCTGACTGATGGATTTCCTAATTTATTTGCGCTTTCAATCTTTCCATAGATTTTCACACGGAAACTGCGGTATGCAGCGTCAAGGCAGACAGATCCGTCAAGGTTCCATGTACCGTCAAACAATTTGGTATGCAGCGCTGCAAGCTCGTAAAAAATTCCCATATAATATTTCAGGCCAAGCCGCAGGTCGTACCTTCTTTTCTGGCAAAGCTGCACACTGCCGTCAAGGTTCCATGCGCCGTCAAAAATATAACAGCCCCAGAACGGAACCTGTGTCCTCATTGTCAGTTTCCAGAGAAGCATCTGCTCCAAATTTCGGTTGTCCATGACATCGGCCACTTTGTCATAAATAAAAAACGTTGTATGTGACTGTTTTATCTTTTTTAACAGCTCTTTTGCTTTCTTTACATCCAGAGTTCCTTCTCCTTCAAACACCGCCCGGAAAATATTAGGATGCGCCGGATGCCATCCATCGTCCCCAGGATCGTGACAATCTGATATACGCGCTGCAAATCCCGTTGCATTTTGAAGGTAATATTCCATGCGATGCGGCGTCATAGGTGCGCGATAATCCCGCTTCTGGTAAATCAGCCTGCGCCGTTCCTCATCCTCAAGGGATTCCCTTATTGGAAGCCCCCACTTTTCTTCATGATACCTAAGCCCCCATGTAGCTGTCTCTGGAAAGAACTGCTCCGGCAGCGTCTGAGCCAGTATGAAAGCATCGTCATACTCCAGCCCCATTACCTGATACAGCCATTTTCCCACATATGAATTTTCATAAAACCCAGTTGACACATCATCAAGCATACGCAATGCGCTACTGCTCGTAGGGAAATTCTCTAGGTCTATCCTGCCCATAAGCGCCTCCTAACTAAACTCGCAGCTTCCGGTCAATGGATATTCTTCACCGTCCAGCACTATATTGTCCATGGCCCCGTTCATATAAAATCTTTCAAAGTCTTCCAGACCGTCTATGCCTCGAAGTACCGGTCGGACATCATTATACCGGAGTATGCCTTCCTGCTTGGCTTCTGCATATACTGCCATAACTGCTTTTTCAAAACAGCGTGAAATCTGTTCCGGATCCGTAATATCCCTGTCATACAGCATCCCAGTACATTCATAATTTACCCGCAGGGTTGTCGCCGGGACACATGACAGTTTCGCACAGGCAGTCGGCAGCAGCCTCCTCGATCGGTCATCCGGTGAAACAATGTAATCATATACAGCCTGCACCAGTTCTTCATTTGCGGGCTGGCCATTCACATCAATCAGCACAAGTTTCACGGTACCCGGTCCATCAAATGCCGGGTCTACGATACAGTCCCCGGCACCTGCCTCCTTAGCCCATCGTATGTAATCCCTGTCGTTTCCAAGGAATGTCCTACTGTTGGCATATTCCTCTGCTATCCGGTCATAAAAATCATCGTCCGACTCACGCCGCGCCCCGCCTATTGCCGATTCCGGATTTGTGATTGCAGTTATTTCATCCAGAGGGTTTTCCATAATAACAATGCAGTCGGCTTTGACATTTGATTCCGGGCCGTCATCAACCGCCGTTACCGGTATGAGGGCTGTTCCGTCTTCCCCGATCACGCAGCTATCATCCGAAGAAAATCCAATCGCCGGCGTAAACCTTGTTGCCGGGACGCAGAACACAGCCCCGGCTTCGATTTCGGTGCCGGCAGCGCCCTGTATTTTCAATACACAATGCGCCTTTTTCGCAGGATGCCTCGTTAAATTTACCTGCATTCCCTGGTAATCCAGCCAGTCATCCCATGCAAACTGAGGGAATGCCGCCATGATTGCGCGCACGATGTAAAACTGCACGATCTCGGATTTCTGGATCGCTGCCGGCATGGTAAAATCATATGGGAAGCCGCCTGGCATATCATCAATGTCCGCAGGCAGGTTTCCCATCATACGCTCATGTATTTCTTCCGGACTGTTATCTGCCACAAAGTCCGGCTGCATAAATTCTGGCTGCATTACATCCACCCTTTCTTTAAAATGTTATCTTAAATGTTTCGTCCCACTCGATTCCTTTCACATCAAACGAAAAATGCACATCGTCCCCTTCCCATTCAAATTCAAAATTATTTACATATTCTGTGCGTGGATTCGTCATCAATGTATCTGTAATTGTCCGGATGATCATTGACTCAGTAATATCATGGTCGCTTTCCTGCACCGCCTCTTCAAGTTCGGAGCCAAGGTCATACCCGGTTATTTCCTCAAGATATGCGCTATGGTCGTACCGTTCTGTCTGCACCATTTTAAAACACCATGTTGCAAACGCCTCACGGCCTTCACATTGAATCATATTTCCCGCGTTATCCCTGGCAAAATCCCCCATGACGGGATCCCATTTCACGCTCCGCCTGTATTCCACATCGTATTCGTCATCCCCTGCATCAATATCCGGAACTTCAAATACCGGGAAAAGCTGGTCTGCCATTCTTATCCCCCCCTGTCTCAGGAACCTAAAATTTCGGAATTAAGAACAATATCAATAACGACCGCCTCATCTTCCACCCATGCCACAAGCACACGGTCTCCGGGCTTGATCCATCGCATTTTGTCTGGAAGATATACATCATGGTAATGCTGCCCTGTCGGGCACGATCCGTGGTCGTGTTCCCCTTTTTTTCCATGTATGTGCGGAACGCTGACCGGGGGATTGTGCAGATCTGCCGGTCCTCCCTGCCACGCTTTTTCACTCCAGTCCTCATCTTCCCATCCCTGGACGCCTGGAGCTTCATCTGCCCACCACGTCATTGTCATAGGGATTGCCGGGTTCCAGCTTACGCTGCGGCAGATCGTATATTGTCCTTTTGGTATCTCCAAAGGGAATGTGTTTGTAAGCAGGCTCATATTCGGGAGTATCTCTCCAAAATCAAGCACTAAAGGAGACTCTTTGCATTTTTTCATTCTCTGTGTCAGCACTTTCGCCAATTTGCTCGCGCCTCCGCTTGAATCAAATGCCATTCCGGCTACCTCTCATTTCCTTCTTTTAATATCCATTGTCATGCTCCGCGTCTCTGCATCATGCTGTATGCTGAGCACATAAAAATCACCTTTGATCTGCTGTGCCCTCATGCATACTAGATCGCCTTTTCTGATACATGGAACATCAGGCGACTGCACCTTTGCTTCATTTTTCAATCTGCCATTTTCATCCAGGATCGCCTGTGCCGCTGATTTTGCGTCAGAAAGTTTTTCATCGTGCCCCCTCTTGTAAATCCTTTGACGGATGCCATACTTTGTATCCCCGTTCAGGGTAGCAATTACTTTCTCTTTTCCACCTTTCTTCTCCTTCCCCATGATCTTAACGCGCGTTACCATATCTTCTGTGCTAAGGGAATGTGTCAGGGCTGTCGTGTTATCTGTTTCAAAAACATATACATCCTTATTTCCGCCGCGCTTCACAATCTGCACCTGCCCTTTTTCCTGGCGTATGATACATTTGCTGCCGCCCTTTTTTACCCCATCATCCAAAATAGCAAGGACAATATCCGATATATACATAGCCTGATATTTCTTCTTTCCGTGGGACGCGTTCGGACCCTCATATTTGCCAAGGGATATCCCCCACTGGCCAAGCACTTTGCTAATCCTTGATTTTGTACTGATTCCTGACTGGAAAAAGAAATCATCCTGGCTTTTCTGCAGGCAGTACAAGTCATCGTATGCCGTGCATTTAAACGTATATCCGCTGTTCCTGTTTACGCGGCTCCATGTTACCACCTTCCCGCGCACCACTTCTTCAAACGGCTTTTTCCCGCTTTTGGCATATGCCAGGATCAGGCAGTTTGGTTTGATCGTGGATGACAGCCTGCTTTTCGACACAATATCGTTTCTTGCTGTAAATGACAGGCGCACCGCCAGCTCATGGTCGTTCTCTTCCCAGCCAAAATTTTCAATAAAATCCGTAATGTCGTGCTTTTTCCCGCCTTCATCAAAGGCAACCACCTTATATTCCAGTGTGCTTATATCAACCATAATGCCTCCTACGGTATTACAAGCGCTGTGCCTGGATAAATCCAATGGCCGCAGTCAGAATTGCTCCTGCCGCGGCGCTTTGCCTCAGCTTCTATTACCGCTTTGTTTTTATCATAAATTTTTTTCCAGTCTGCCCCGCTCCCAAGTTTTGACGCAGCAATACCCCACAGCGTATCACCAATCTTCACTGTATAAGAAGCAGTATTCCCAGAACCTTTGGACTTTGCCGTTTTCTTTTTATTCTGCCTTTTCTTTGTTTTCTTTTTCTTTCCAATTTTTGCCTCTTTTGTTGTGCGCACTTCCAGCGGGCGGTCCCTGACAAATGAAATGGAATACTTCACATTTCCAAAAGCCCCATACGCTGTTGTTTCAAATGACGCAATCGTAACGTCCATGTTAATCCACGTCTTTGAAACAATCAGCGTCAGGACTTTTCCTTTTTCCATCCATTCTTGCAGTATGTCAATGCAGTCCGCAGGCTTTTTCCAGTAATCCGTGTTTACGATGCTTTCTTTCCGTTTCGGTTTTCCAAAAAATTCACCATCCCATGATATTTCATCAACTTCCATGCCATTCGGCACTTTTACAGCACCGTCCCTGATAACATCAAATGTCTGGTATTTCGCAGCCGACTTCATGTGTATTTCTTCCGGCATGACTGAAAAGTAAAATTTTTTTCCGTTTTCTGATTTCAGCTTTATCTTTACTGCCATTACACTCCTTCCAGAGCCATATTCGCAAACGCCTCACTAAGCCTGTCAGCAATCTCCCCGCCAACTTCATCCGCAATTTCTGACATATGCCTCCTGATTGCCTGCATAATATCCCCTGTACCTTGCTTTCCTGTTTCCTGGCTGGAAATATTGAACGCGGGTGACATTTGTACGCTGACCTGTATCGTCGTGCTTCCCTGGCTGCTTTCAGCGCTATTGCCTGATCCAATATACACAGGGACATAATCATTCTGGCCTGATTCTGTAACAGACATATCGTTCAAAACATTATTTGTCTCTTTGGTTTCGTTATAGGCGCGTGGGGCGTTTTTAACAGCGTCATTGATATAATTGATATTTCCCTGATAAACCTCTTGTAATGAGTCATTTCCCGCCAGAAATGAATCCATGGAACAGGAACCCTGCAATGGCGCGTTTTCGCCAGAAACCATATAATTATGAAAAGCTGGCTGTCCATTTCCAACAAAGCCGCCATCTGCATGTGCGCTGACTCCAAGCACTTTACCAGCCTGCTCGTACAATTCCAGTGCACGCGCCCTGCGTCCTGGATTTGTAGGGATAACAAACTCGCCATACCCTTCTTCTGCCAGCCAGGACAACTGCCTGCCCTGCACATAGCCGCCGGCTGCGTGCCCAGAAATCGTTGCCGTCAAAGATGCATTCCCGGAACCAGCCCCGCTGATATTTACAGTCGCTGCCGGGTTGAGCAGCCTGTAATCCGCCGTCACATTGACTGGCATGGTTGTCGAGACTCCTGCGCCAAATGCAGAATTTACCTTTGCATCCGTATTGGATTTTAAAGTGTCCACTGCAGATGCTATTGGACTCATATCCGCACTCTGTATGGCGCTGCCAACCCCATTCGTCACCGCAGCTCCGGATTCAGCAAAAGTAAGCAGTCCCATGGATGCTGCTGTGCCTGTCTCCACATTTTGTGCCAACGCGTTTGCGCCGGCTGATAAATCTGCCGCCTGCATCTGTGCGATGTACTCATTGGAGAACGGCCCTGCTAAATCCAAGCCGGAATAATCTACCGCACTCATAGCAGATGTGATTTCTTCGCTCATTTTCTGCGGGATGGTTTCTGCTGTCTGCTGCAAGATTTCAGACAATGCTGCCTGTGTTTCAGCGCCTAAACTCTCCAATCCGAACCAGGATGCGATCTGCTCTGCGCTCCATTCCGCCGGTTCCGGCTCTATTGCAAGCGCATTCTGCATTGCCTCAGACAATTTTTCAGATGTCGTTCCTTCAATATCAGGCAAAATCCCATCCAACGCACTGCCATAAGACTCAGCGATCGTGTCAAGCTGGAAGGATTCCACCCTGACCTGCATTTCATCAATTTGTGCATCGTAACCCTCCGCAAGCTGCTTTAACTGTTCTTCGTATGTAGATTTATCAATCGCGCCTTCGCCAAGCTGGAGTTTTAGGTTTGTAATGCCAACTTCCAGCGCCTGGCTGTAGCTTTCTGTAAAACTTTCCACATCCGCCTGCAATTCCTGCTGCAGATTTGCAAAAGACTCCGCATCAAGCTGCGCACCGCTATACCGGATTTTCAACGCTTCCAGCTTTGCGTCCTGCTGTGCGCCTGCCACTTTGTTTGTGATTTCCGCGATCTGGTTCTGTAAAGCCGTAACTGCCGCTGCTTCATCCATTTCATACTTCACGCCGCCAATCTTAACTTTTACCATATCTTCCGTAGAAATCACGCCGTCTTTGAATGCTTTTGAAGTTACGCGCTGCAATTCAGCGCTGGCTTCGTCAATCTGGGACTGCAGCCCTGCATAAGTCTCTTTCAGGCTGTCACTGATCCCGTCCGCATTGTCTTTTCCCGCAAGCATATTCACAGCTACATTTGCTTCATAATGCTTATCTTTCAAATAAGACTGTGCATCTTCTGCCAGCGCGTCCATAGCGTCCTTAAAATCGCTTATGTCTCCCTTCGACATCTTAATTCCAAGCTCTGCCTCCCAGTTCAGCCGGTCAATTTCCTGCATCCGGTTTTTCAGCCCGGACAGACTGCTCTCCGACGCGCCCAGCGCATCCGAAAATTTCTGCACTCCCTTTTCCTGTTTATCAAATACAATGCTTTTTGCAAGGTCCTGTGTTTCCTTTAGGGAGAGTTTGAGATCGCCGAAATGGCTTTTCAGGTTGTTTCCAACCGCTTCCTGGAACATTGCGCCAAACTGCTCCGCGCTAACCCCTGCATCGTCCATTGCATCTTTTAATTCCTGTGTTTCAAGAACAGCGCTGTCAATGGAAACGCCTGTCAACTCAAAAACCTGCTGGGTTTTTGCAGCAAGTTCCTGCGCTTTCGCCTCAGCCTCTTCCTGTTCTTTTAACTTCTCTTTGTAATCATCTTTAACTTTGTTTCCTTTCAGCCACCCGGCAATGCCGCCAACGCCTGCACCAATCAGTCCTCCGACAGCAGTGCCAACTACCGGAACTACAGATCCGATTGCGGCTCCTGCTGCGGCTCCTGCGCCAACGCCGCCCAACTTCCATGCACCGGATTCCTTATACGCTGCTGCCTCTTCTTTATCATCTGCTGTAAAACCACGATAAACGTCCATGCCGCCACTGATGGCAGATACCCCACCGATTGCACCGCCTGCGGCCGCTCCAAGGCCAAGCGCTGAAAGCGCACCGGTAGACAGAGAAGCTCCACTGGCAAGATTTCCCGCACCAAGCCGCATCGCCACGCTGGAACCAACTCCCAAAAGACCAGTGCCTGCGTCCGCATTCCCGATAATCCTTCTTCCTATGCCTGGAACGACAGTGGTTTCACCGTCTTCCGGCGGCAATGTTTGACTGCCAAAGATGCTTCTGCCCAATCTTACGCCACCAATGCCCGCATTTAATAACGGCCCTGCTACTTTTGCTAACATCCCAGCCGACAATAAGGAAGAGAGGTCTGCCGCTTCTCCTCCCGGCAAAAGTTTCGCTGCATTGGACACCATATTTTTTAAACCATCCATCAGCTTGCTGCTAATTGTTTCAAAATCAAATCCCTCAGAAAATCCCTTTGCAAAAGAAGCCCCAATGCTTGCCCCCTCATCCAGTGTTCCTGATACGTCTATTCCCAGCAGCGTTAATATCCCTGTCTTCAATGCGGAACCTATTCCTTCGCCTACGCCGCCCGCCATGCCTGCAATCTTCGCTTTCCCGGCGCTTTCCCACCATTCTGAGAATGGCTGCGCAATGATTTCATCCCAGGCTATTTTGACTTTTCCGAAAATATCTGCATTCTGCCATTCCTCTGTCGCTCTGATCTCTGCAAATTTTGCCTTAAGGCTGTTTATTTTCCTGTCAACAAAATCCATCAGTTCACCCAGGCCGGATTCAATCTCCGGCATCATTTCCGTCATCCAGTCCGCAATCCCCCTCACGTATGGAGCCAGGCGCTCTCCGGTTGATATTTTCACGCCGTCAACAGCGCTCTGTAACAGGGTAATGGAGCCTTGCAGGTTATCCAGCATCGTTTCCGACATATTTTTTGCTGCACCGTCCGCATTGTTCACAGCCTTTGTCAGTTTGTTATAATCCTTTTCACTGGCATTAATGATGGAAAGCATACCAGCCATAGCTTCTTTTCCAAAAATCCTGCTTGCGGCTGCTGTCTGCTCTGCTTCCGCAAGCCCGCCAAGGCTTGTGCGCAGGTTATCCATAACTCCTTTTAAAGTCTTCATCTTTCCATCGCTGTCTGTCAGGCTGATGCCATACTTTTTCATGGCCGTAGCCATTTTGTCTGTCGGGGACGCCATATTTACCAGGGCAGTTTTCAGAGAAGTTCCAGCCATAGAGCCTTTAACACTTGCATTTGCCATCAGCCCCAGCGCCAGCGATACATCTTCTACGTTATATTTCATGGCGCCTGCTACCGGGGCAACATATTTAAAACTTTCCCCAAGCATACTCACATTCGTGTTCGCGTTCGAAGATGCCTGTGCCAATACATCCGCAAAATGCCCGGCATCGGATGCCTGCAGCCCGAAAGCGGTCAGTGCGTCCGTCACAATGTCTGATGTTGTTCCAAGGCTTTCCCCGGATGCTGCCGCAAGGTTTAAGATGCCTTCAATGCCGCTAAGCATATCCTGTGTCTTCCAGCCGGCCATTGCCATATAATTAAAAGCTGTAGCTGATTCCTCAGCCGTAAACTTCGTTGTAGCGCCCATTTCCTTTGCTTTGTCGGTAAGCTGCTCAAGTTCTGGAGCAGTAGCCCCACTTACCGCCTGTACCTGTGACATTGCCGCCTCAAAGTCTTTGTAGGTTTCTATTGTATCTTTCATCCCGATACTGACTCCAAGGACGGCTCCGACTTGAAAAATGGGGTTCTTCAGCAGATTTATGATCCCCTGTACCGGTTTTGTAACAAAATCGGCCGCTTTCATGGTAACACTCCACGCTTTGCCTGCAAGGTTTCGGATGCCGCCACCGATAGCAGAAAGGACTGGGGCAATCCGGTCTTTTGCTTCCAGCAGGATTTCATATTTTTCTTTCATCCATTGTGAAAGCGTCCGCTGCGTCCGTTCCGAAGACCGGTCAAATTCCGTCACCCGCCGTCCAGACCGCTGGGCTGATTCTCCGGCCCTGTCCGCAGCCTGCCCAAGCCTGTCAATGCCCCGGATGGCATTGCCAAGCTCCGGGTCTGTATTGTCAAATACCTCAATCGGTATTTCAATCCTGACCGTTTCCGCCATCCGCTCCATCTCCTTCCTGCGGCTCCAATGCTATTAAAGTCGATGCAAGCATGAAGGACTGCACGCCTTTGGGCCTGCTGTAAAATTCATCCGGCGTGATCCCATGCTTTTGAAAAATATGGTGGAGCAGGCAGGTCTTCCCGCCTGCCCGGATCAGTTTTTTACTACTTCCTCCAGATTAGAGCCGTAACCGCTGAGCTTGTCGATTTCATCAATGACAGCATCCTTTTCACCGACTTTCAGCGAATATTCAATCACATCCAGCCCGTTCATGATCTGCAGCCCCTTGTCACGCATGACCTCCCATGCTTTCTTGTTATCCCACAACTTTGCGCGGTCTTCCTCCACCGTTGCCTGGTAGATCAGCGCATCCCTGTATTTTACGGCATTCGTGTCCTCTGGCATTTTCACGCCTATGCTCTTATTGCGTACATACTTTGTATGTTTCTTTTTGCACCGGTCGTACTCCTCTTCTGCCAGCGGGCGGATAGTAAATCTGAAATATACCCTGCTTTCACCAGTTGACGGGTCTTTCCTTGCGATTTCAATTACTTTTCTCTCTTCTGCCGTGTAGCAGGCCGCATCAATAAGGCCCTGGAGGAAATCCTCCTCATGCATACGCATCTGGTTTGCTGTCTGTTCTTTCGTAAATTCCATTTTTTCAGTATCTGCATCTGTACCGTCTGTCTCCTGCGCTGCTGGATTCATACTGATTCCAGGCTTAAATTTTTCCTGTTGCATTGTGCTCCTCCTGCCTTTTTCACTAACTCAAAAAGGAAAGGCATAACGCCTTCCCTGTATCTGCTTCACATTTGTTCTTTTTATTTAGGTCAGCCTCTGTCCACTGTTAAAAGGCTGGTCAGCTTTGGCGGCCTGTTTACAAAGAAATTCCATTGCCGCTTAATGACATCCCCTACTGCCACATTCTGGATATCCACCTGCCCGGATGGGACAACTTCATAATAAGACACGCGTTCCTTCGATCCATTCCTCCCAAGCAAAGAACCCTGGAATGACCAGTACGGCATGATCTGCGTTTCCATCGCTTCCATCAATTCCGTAAAAAACGCATCATCTTCCACTACCACCTGTGACATCGTAAGGCTCACGGCAAATGTATTCGCTGTCTCGTGCTCCTGTGCGTCCCCAAGGACAGAATATTTTGCATTGTTCCAGCTTACATTTGAAGTAAACTGTTCCACTGTGGCTATCATAGTCCCTTCGCTGTTATAAAAAGCCCCGTCTTTCCCTGTCCGCCCATGCCTGGCGTCATTTGCTGCCTGCGGGTTTCTCATGGCTTATTCGCCTCCTTTTTCAACTTTATACCCTTTGCTGCCGGGCCTGCAAGCATCCCTTACACATTCGTGCTGAACTGGAATTTATACATGCAGTAAATATGTTCAGCGGAATCTTTATCTACCACATCGATGTCAAACCAGCAGGAATCCCCGTCTGAAACAAACCTTTTGCTTTCAGACGCCGTAAATGCGGTGAGCTTCCCTTCTCCTATCATATCAGCGCCTACACTGTTCAGGTTGCTTACAATCGTCTTGCGCCCGTTCGTATCATTGTCTACTTTCCCTACAAGGTCGTCCGTAACCTGGTTGCAACGTCGGAGCATTTCAAAACGCGTTTTTACACGGCGGATCTTCTTCCACCCCTTATCCTTGTCTTCCGTTGGGTTGATCATGGTGTTGATCGCGTAGTCAATCCAGATTTTCTTTTTCGTATTTTTAGCTAAGACAATGCACCCCATCTTCTCTGACTTTGTAATCTGTGCGGGCGTCAGTTCCTCTAACAGTTCTGTAACATCATCAAGCACCGTATGCGTCAGGGACTGGTTGCTTGGCACCGCCCCAATCATGCCTGCAATACGTGCCGCTGTCTTGTACCCGTCAATTACAAGGAAACTTACCGTATTGGTTGCAGCGTCCGTCACCTTCACGCGCAGTTTCGGGTTCAGCACATAATTCATTTTTTCATCGTCATAGGCTGCTGCGCGCTTCTGCCTGGTCTTAATGTCAATCTTATTTGTTTCTGCAACAACCGCCTGTGCAAAAGACCCATCCTGGAAGATCCGGTTAAGGTACGACTGCAGCATCATGTGTATGGCGGTGTCTTCTGTATCCACGCAGATGGTATTGAACGTATACGGTTCCAGCATCGTAAACGCCTCCGAATACGAATCAACGGTTACATCCGGGTCAGCGCCCCCTGTCAGCTCTGCCTGCGAAACGTTTGCAAGGAGCGCCTTTTCTTTCCCGTCCGCCACTTTCGCAACAAAATTGTCCGTCCCGGCGATTGCTTCCGCCAATGCAGCCGCTTCTCCTTCACCGGCAGCAAATGTCACCATTTCGATTTCCTTTGTGCCGGAATAAATCACGCATTCTTTCAGCGATGCATCCGTAAGTTTCTCGCGTACCGTTGCTGTAAACGGCCTGGAACCCGGGTATTTTGTGCCAAGCTCCACACAGTCCTGCCCTTCTGTATCCTGCAGTGAAACTTTCGCACATGAGCCGCCGTTACCAAGACGGCAGGCCAGAAGCGTCAGCGCGCCGCCGCTGAGCGCTTCCCTGAGCGCATCCGTTGTGCCGCCTGTGCCAAACATCTCCGCATAGCCTTCGTCCTTATCCAGTTCCGTAACTTCACCAAGCGGCCCGAAATCAGACCGGAAGATTACTGCTGTAACCCCGTTGATGATCTCCACCAGCTTGTCATTGGTACTGATGTTAAAATACGACCCTGGCCTGACCTTTTCCTCACCAATCTTAAAATAACCTGCCATTACTCAACCTTCCTTCCCCGGAATGCTCTGACGGCTTTTTCTGCTTCTTCTTTCGTGCATTCTGCAATCCCAGCCTGTCTGAGAGCAGCCAAGACGCATTCCTGTGTCGTCCCGAACGCTTCTTCCGCACCTGCCGCCAGTTCCTCCGCTTTGTATACCGACGCATTCTTTTTCACGGCAGACGGTTCCTTTACATCTATACCCGCTGCATTTTTTCCAGTCTTTTTTTCTGCGGATGGCGCCGCTGTTCCTGTTGATGCCATAATAGGTCCCTCCTAATACTTCGCATATGGGGTATGCCGCAGCGTATGGCCTTTCGCCTTATAGCGCAGCAGCCCGAAATTCCCCGTAAAAATAATCTGCCCTTCTTTGAGATAGTCCGACTTGTAATTAGTCTGCAGGCGTTTTACGCCCATTGGGGAATGGTCCAGCATAATGATCTCACCGTCCAGCGACAGCCTGTTTGTGATTCCCGCAGCGATTTTCAGCCGTATGCTGCTGTCCGGGCATAAAATATGGACGGCAATCTTTCCGTCCATCCATGCGACTGTATTTGTTTCCCTGCCCTTTTCCACCGAAACCAGGCGGCAGTAAACCACCGGACGGCTTGCAGACGCCTCCGTAATCTCATCCATCTGATCATAGCCCATCACAAGGCAGTCTGGATAAATCTCTTTGATATATTTACACGCCGCCAGAACTGGGTCCGGGTCCGTCGTTTCCTGTGAAGGGTATTCCAGAATGTCAAACCGCACTTCGCTCCCGATGGTCAGATTCTCCTTTTCATCTATAGTAAATGCGTCTGTCCTTGCCCACGCAAAACAGTACGGGATTCCATTTTCTGGTTTCAGTATCACATCCCGCAGGCATTCCCTCACCAGCGGCTCCATCTTTTCCAGAAAAACATCCATTGTATTCCGACACAGTAAAGATACCGACAGAGTCCCGGCGCTGTGCCTTTCTTCATTCGCCTGCAGATCGAAATTATAAATCACTTTTGGATACTGGACATTTCCATCCCATCCTTCCTGATTATCGTCCGGTGGTTCCGGGCTGAAAACCGCAGGCTTGCCGCCAAATGATGCAAGGCTCTTTACGAGCTGCCCGGAGCCGCAAAACCTCTTATAAATCAGTTCCTCCAAGATCAACTGCATCCCCCTCCTTCTGTTTCCTGGTTTGTTTCATCCGTTTTTACATTGTATTCCTGTACCGATGACAGGTCAGCCGACCAGCGGACTTCCCACTGCCCTTCTGCCGCCTCGGATACCGGAATCATAAAATGGTTTGTAACATTGCTAATACCGGGATAATACTGCACAATCAACTGGTTTTCCGCTGCTGTTGTCACAAATCCCGCTTTCCCTTCCTCCCATGAAAAATGCTTTGCCCAGAGCAGGCACCCATGCCCAATCTGGGTAAGGTCAAATGCCGCTGTTGGCTTTTCTGTAATCAATCCCATGCTTTTAACTCCTATGTGTAAGGCTCACTGTAAATCCTTTGGATTTCAGGCGCAGCCTCCTCTTTAATTTTTTCCACGAACGGCCTTGGCGCCATTTTGGATGTGCCATTTTCCAAAGCTGCCGCATATGGCTCCTGGCTTTCCAGTTCTGCAATAATTTCCACGCCGTTCCCGGATGATACACCCTTTTTAACCTGTCCGTTCCAATGCAGACGAAGATTTCCTGTACGCCTTGCCGGCGGCTCTCCTGGAGCGGATGCCGTATACATGGATTTATATGGATACTTTCGGTAGCGTTTCCCGCTCCGCTGACCTTTTAATACATTAAGTTCCGCATTCCTTAAAGCATTCACTGCCCGGACTCCCCTTGAAGCCGCCTGTCTGCTGATACCTGCCGCCGCTTCTGAAACTTTTGCCCTTACTGACCTCCCGGCAGAATGGACAGAATCCGTCTCCACCCATAGCTTCACTTTACATCCCGCCTTTCCTCAGCATAATAGATTGTAGATATGCCAAGCGCCCCTGCATCGTCAATATCAACAATGTAAAAGGTACGTTCCCCAAGCACCAGCTTATCCATGCGCTTTGCTTTCGGCCTCCCTGCCTGCACAATCGTATGGGTGACAATATGGTCCTTCTGGCTGTGGTTTGTCCTGTCATCGTCAGACGCTTCCGCAAGGCACCCTTTCAGCGTCCTTGCCCCATCACCAGAATGCCTGTTTGTCACCCGGCCTGTGCCTGTTACCACCTGCTGGCAGCTTTCAATAATGAAATATTGAAAGAGGTTTCCAGGCCTTACATACATCATCCTTGTATTGTTCATATGCCCCATGCCCTCTCGTTCCGCTGCATACCCGCATAAAAATACGGAGGCTTTGGACGCTCCCCGTTTCCAGACTGCGGTATGCTGCAAGATTCCACAGACACTTCTTTTTTCAGCTTTTCATAGTCCTCGCGCCATGCCTTCGCCCGTTCCTGCATATACAGCCACATAGGACCGGTCTTTGTATCAACCTCATAAGCAAAACGGCGGCATATGCTTTCGAGCAGCATGAGCTTCGCCCGTTTCCATGATTTCGGATGCGCTTGGATTGCCGCCTGTATTTCTTCATCCGTCAACGCCGTGGTATCCGAAAGCCCCTCTACCATTGTATCGCCCAGTTCAAACCTCATGCGGTCCTTCCCAGGCTCCCCCAGTTTTTCCAGATTATAAGTATATGCGCCTTTCGACATTAGGTATCAGCTCCCTCTGCGTTATTGCCAGTAGTCTCTTTGCCGCTGCCGGGTTCGTTTTTAGCCCCGTTGGCAGAGAATAATTTATCTGCCTGTTTTTTGGCCGCATTTTTGATTGTTGTGCGACTGTCTGCCGCATGTAATAAGATAAGCACGTGCTCGCTGTCAATTTCTGTGATTGCTTTTGCTCCATCTTCCACATTCATCTGCATAATCGAAAACGCCTGCTGGATCTCTCCTGGCTCCACCTGCAAGGCCATCATCCGGACGTTCTCCCCGCTGCCTTCTATCTGGACAGATATTGTAACCGTACTGCCCAAAGCATCCGACGGGATTGCCTGCAGTTCTGCCGCATACTGCTGAAGCTCAGCCTGCTTCTGCTCCATCTCTGCGACCGTATCTTTTACTGCATTTTCAACTGCTTCTGCAATCATTTGCTCTACCTGTCTCTGCGTAAAAATTTCCCCGTCAACAGGAATTCCATCTTTAGGAAAAATGACGGCTCCTTCCTGCAGGGCTGCCTCATCAACTTCCGCAAGATACCTGCTGCCGACCAGTACCACGCCCCTCTCTGGAAGGATAACGCCATCCGGAACCGTATCCCCCGGATAGTATGTGGTTCCCGCCGCTGTAAGCTGCTTTAAACATAAATACTGCATACAGTACCTCCTCTTACACACATCCTTTTAAATAGCACGCAAGATCGTCGCAGGTCTTTCGCATGTCCGTAGAAAGCAAGCCTTCCATAAATTCAGCATGTGTGCCGCCTTCCCCTTCGAAGACATCCGTTGCCATGTAGTTCCCATTGCCAAGCATATCCCACGTAAAAATGTACCCAGCCGACGGCTCGTCAATCCTTGGGCTTGGCGTCGTGTAGGAAAGAAGCGCCCCGTCCGGCTCGCAGATAAACTGCATATCGTCCGCCTGTCCTTCCTCTGCCGCATTGTAAGTAGCATATAAAACCTTGATCTCATCCACGCCGAACAGTTCAGCCAGTACCCTTTCATTTACCTGGGCCGGATTTGCAGTGCTGCCGGTATATTTCACGCGCTCCAGTAAATCCGGATGTTCTTTTAACGCAAGATAAGTGTCATATCCAAGCGTCAGCTTATTCGGCATCCTCCTTCCGTCAAGCCTGATCTGCCGCTTGCGGGCATCAAAGAATTTAATCGGGTCGGAATTGGCATCAGAGAATTTGATAAACTGGCTGCCACTTGCCGTAGTTCCACCGGATGCTATGCCAGTAAACTCATTTTCCCACACGCCGCTCTTAAAAAAGCTATGGGCAAATGTAATATCCAGATGGAGAAGCTGCTGGTCTGTAACAAAACGGTTCTTCGCCCTCCGTGGATCAATGGAAGGCGGCACATTGGCACGCTGGTAATTCTGTGCGCCAATCTGGTCAATCCCAACAATGATCTGGTCTACTTCGCATCGGTATGTCGCGTCCGTGTGGCCCATCTGTGCAGGCGGCACCTTGCCAAACTTCGGTTTTCTCTGCACATGGTCCCTTGCCAGGTCGCCCTTGTTGTAAATATAGTAATACCCGGTGGAAAAATCTACCGGGCAGATTGGGAAAATGCTCGTTGCCACATAGTCCCCGGCGTTTGCAAAAAACGCCATACTCATATTTGTCAGATAGCGGTTTGGCTTCCACCCTTTCGCAATACGCGCCGATAATTCAGCGGCGCTTCCCACTTTTCTTCCTGTACCCATTGATCCATGCCTCCTTATGCTGTCGCAGGCTTATAGCCTGCCTTAATAATCTGGACTTTCATCCATGTGCCAGCCTCTGATGCATTGCCAAGCGCCACGCCCAGGATAAAATCACCAGCCTTTGCCGCTACTGCCCTGCCTTCTGCATCTGCGGCCAGTTCTGTGCCTGCAGTAATTTCTTCCCCGGCCGTCCATTTGCCGATATCCTTCACCTGGATGTCTATATCCATGCCCTTTTCTACCATTTCATCCGTTTCGATCAGTGAAATCCCGATCACATGCGCGCCTGCTTCCGGCTTCACTGCCACACCGTCTTTGACTGCCAGGGCAATCCCGCGTGCATTTTCCAGGTTATCCCCGGCAGACAGTACGATTGTCGGGCTGTCATTGATGCTGCTTCCAAAATAAGTTGCCATGCTTTAATCCTCCTTCTCACATTTTTCTGCCAGCTCAGGATTCGCCATAAGGACTTCATCAAGCGCCTGTGCCTTGGATAATCCTGTCTTTGATTTCATAAGCTCTGCCGCCTTTGCCTCTGCCTCCGCCCATGCTCTCCCTTCTGTGCTTCCATGCCCGGATTTGCCAATCTCAGAAAACGCACCGGAATTTTCAACTGCCGCTACTGCCTGATCCAATACGGCAATCATATCCTGGTAAGCGGTGCCGCCTGCAGATTTAAGGTTCTTAAGCAACGGAACCAGTTCACTCTCTTTCTTGCCGATAATTGCATACCTCTTTGCAACCTCTGTAAGCTCCCTGTCCTCTGCAGCCTCCCGGAATTTCTTCAATCCTTCCAGCTCTGCCCTGACTGCAGGATGCAGCCCTTTGTAAATATTGTCTGCTTCGTCTTCCTGCTGTACAGGCACTGTCCCGGCTGCCGGCTGTGATACAGACTTTGTTACGGTTGGTTCAACTGGCGCATCCGGCGTCTGCCCTGACGCTGGATGTTCTGTTGGCATCTCGCTTCCATTTTCCGGGTCAGCTTCCCCATCTGTGCCGTACCGCTTTTCAATGCTTTCCAAAAAAGCCCTCTCCGCATCGGTCAGTTTGCTCTTGTCAATCTTCATTTCTTCTTCGTCTCCTTTCTGGTTTTCATGATCGCCCGCTTCGTCTTCCTCAGGCTCTTCTTCTGATTCAGCCTTACCAGCCTTTTCGATTGTTTCATTCAGTCTCGCTACTATTGATTTCATCATCTCAAGGTCTGACTCCGATACCTCTCCACTTTTTCTAATAATGCTGGCTTCCTTGCCGCATGACCATTTTGCTATTGACCCCTGCACAGCTGCATAAAATTCATCCAGGCTTTCCTGCATTGCCGCTGCTGCACTGGAACTGTCCATCTCTTCATCATTCAGGATCGAACAGAGGGAAGACTGCAGCGCATAGCAAATGTCCCACATTTCATCGGCAATCTTCCGGTTGTTAACTTCGTTGATCTTCTCATGGAAGCTGACAGAATCGCCTTTCTGTATTTCATCCACCACACTGTCGATTTCCCCCTGGTCAATGCCTGCCGCTTTGCCGATAAGGCCAAACAGCTTTTTCAGGACATTCCCGGATTCTTTTTTGCGCCTGTCTTCCGGAACATGGGCATCCGCACCTTTTCGTTTCATCATCCCGATGTGCGCATCTGGATTCGCGCCTTCATCCACAAAATCCACTTTCCGGATTTTAAGGTTTTTCAGTTTTGCCGCCACTTTCCTGCCTCCCTTCCGTCATTTATGACATATGTGTGCTGACTTCGGCCTTTACCCTCTCTGCCTCTCCCTCAATGGAGAACATCGGGTAGGTGCCGTCTTTCACCTTTTCCCATACATCTTTATCCAGCACTTTAAAACCAATCCACCATCCGATCGGGAGTGTGCCGGCAGGTATCCCGATCGCCTTCATTTTTTCTTCCGTAAACACAACGCTTTCTACCAGCACGGCTACGCCGCCGCGCTCGTGCATCTCCCCGCCCTCACCATACAGCCTTACGTATTCATAGGCTGCATCCTCCAGTTCCCCTGGTTCGATCATATCGCCCTGCCAGTCTTCAATCAATTCCCCGTCTACGCGCATAGAAACACTCGCCCATCCAAAGGCAAGCATTTTTTCATCATCAGACTTCGCAATCTTAAACCGGCCTTTTACAATATCATCCGTTTTCTCCTTCTGGCTGCAGACAGGTTTTTCAATCAGGTCTGAGAATTTTTTCATGCACCCACTTCCTTTCCCGCTGGCAGCGATACCTCTATGTATTCCACTGCACATGCGCACCTTGGATGGGCTGGCGGCAGCATATGCTGTCCTGCAAATAATGTCCTGCCCTTAAAATTAAAATCCGCATCCATCTCTATTTCCGTCCCTTCCAATGCAGCGCAGGTTTTACATACCGCATCATCACCAGATGTATTCCAGCGTTTCCTGACAGTCCCTATAAAATTCTGGGACTGCGCCTGCCTGATCCCTTCATCGGCACCCCGGTTATATGCAAAAGCACTTTCTGTCTGGGCGATCGTTAATGCCCTCTGCCGGTGTTTCCGCTCCGCATATTTCGCCGTGGAATCCAGCGCTTTCCTGCGGATGCTTTCCGGGTTCATGCGCGGATGCTCTTTTTTCAGGTTCTCTATAATGCTGTCATAGAGCCTCGCCGCTGCTTTTGCGTCCCCTTCTGTCAGGCCAATGCAGGGACGGATCAGCCTGGAAAGCTCATCAACCGTGTGCCCGTCCTTCATCTTTTTTGTCAGCAGCGCCGCTATGGCGTCTTTTTGTTCGTGCGTGCTGTTGGTCACAAATTCTGCCCCGCGTTCACTGATCCAGCCTAGTATGCCAGGTGTCTGTGTATGAAACTCAAATGCAAGGCCATCAAGGATCGGCTGTCCTGCTGACCCTGCCATGACTGCATTTATCCATAGGCTGCTAAGCCTGGTTGCTACCAGTACAGCATAATCCTGCATCCATAAACGCAATGTTTCCTGGCTTATCGCACCATCTATGACTGCCTGCCTTATTTCCTGATAGGTAAGCGCATTCTGCTGATCCTGCCAAAAGCCACAAAGTATTTCCACTGGCTCACCAGCAACAGCAGCGCTTTCCAGATATTCTTCAAGCCTCCGAAGGATCTCCCGGCTGTTTTCTGTCTTTACCTTCTTTACCCGCTTTGGGGCAATCATCCTGAATCCCATACGTTAGCCTCTCTTCCCAGCCGCTTTTTAGCCTCCTCCACCTTTTCTTCCGGGATCTCCTCGTCTTCACCGCTTTGTTCCGTGCCTGCGGCTGTCTCTGGTTGTGGCGGCTGGTTTTGTTCCTGTTGATCCTGTCTTGTGCAGTCAATCTCTCTGGTATCTGAGGTTCTTTCCGGAAGATGCCCTACCTGCCGGATATAATCCTCCAAGCCGTCATCCGGTACCAGGACGCCAATTCCTGTCATATCCTTAATAAACGCTGCAACCTTGGTAATATCTGCATCTTCAATATCCCCATGCGTCATTTTAGGATATTCCGTAATTCCAGCAAAATATTTGCCGTTTATGTCAATCAGGGATGGTATGCCCTGGCTGTTGAACGTCTCACAGATAATATCCAAAAATGCGCCTATGGCAACAGCAAACAATTCCGTCTTGTCAGAACTCAACGCCCAGCTGCCAGTCTTGTCATGCCCTAAGAAAATAAAATCCGCTAATACCGTCATTGCAATTCTGGTATCATAGCGGTTTATGATTGCATTGGTGTCAAACTGTCTGGTACCTCCAGAACTGAGCAGCTCCAGCTTGTAGCCAAACGGAAGGACAACGCCCTCCATTTCGTCCCGGCGGATGTTTCGAACCATCCTCTCCAAATTAGCCAGTGTCTCTACATGATCCGGCATGATGTCATCCCATAGATTAAAACCTTCCGGCCCATAAATAACCGGCAGCCCTGCTAAGTCCCTCTCTATGCCAATGCCCTCAATTTCCTGTATCCTTCTTTTAAAATACCATGACCGATACGCATTTCTAAGAATGCTCCTTCCTTCTGGGTTGTTCTTGCGGCTTTTGGTACGAAACAGCAGCGCCTTTTCCATCGGGATTGTGAATGTTCCGAAATCCGGTGGTGGCATCTGCGTCATTCCCAGCAGATTATCTTCATTGTCATATTCCCACTGGTAAAGCGTCTCCTGCGCCCTGATTGGCAATTTTTTCCATCCGACCAGCCCATCATTGAATTTGCTTCTTGTGCGAGGATCTTTTGTGTGCCCCATGCGCCTTTTATACACAATTTCGTGAAAACTCCATCCGTAAGTGAGGAAAGACAGGATTTCCGATATGGTGTCGATCCACGTATCCTGCATATCTTCCATACAGCTTTCCACAAATTCAGCAGCCTCTTTGTCCTTTGCTGTATCCCCACCAGGCTCAACATTCCAATTGCACTGCCTGACCAGCATTTCTATCGCAAATAAGATAGCGCCCACCACATCGTCATTTTCAGACATTTCCCGGTACGTCTCTACTCCACGCCTACCACGCAGCTCATGCAAGAATTCTTCGTACAGTGTTCCGCCGTAACGCTTCTGTCCGATGCGGCCAATTTCCTTGTTTTCAGCCATTTGTCTCACCCTACCTTCTCCAATAACTTGATTTCCCAAGATTTTTTACAGCAGTATCACTTATCGGACTGTGTGTGTACTTTTGAATTTTACCGAGATAAACAGATAATGCTGCTGCATCGGCACGGTCTGGAGAAGGCATTCCACGCTTTTTCATTTCTTTTTTACTCTCCAGCTGCAGCTTTCCGTTTGATGCCATAAAATATTTTCTTGTAGAAAGCTGCGCAAATGTCTCACTGTTATCTTCTATTTCTGTCTGCTTGTTTTCCAGCAAATCCTTTAAAACAGCCCACATATGAGTGGTGATATCATTGTAATACTCCGCTGCGTCTTTCCCCTCTTTTGTATCAGCCGGAATCTTTTCCGCCGCATTTATTGGAACAATAACAAGCCTGTGCAGCTTCTGTTCACGTTTGACCTCCCTTAACCGGTCGGTTACACCACCGCCAAGGCCTGTATCATCAATGTTAACGTAAACATATCCCTTATAATCCGTATACTTCTCTATTGCAATTTTGTATTGTTTCACAATATTCCCCACTGTCCACATCAGATCCTGCCCTTTGTAATTCTCTACCAGTTTCAGCTTTCCTCTTGCATTCCTATATATTGCTGTTTCATCATCTCCAAACCTTGCAACATCTACTCCAAATACAATAAAGGGATGCAATGCATCGTCTGGAAGCTCATAAATTTTACTGCCGCATTGCTCAATGATAGACAGTATAATAAACACATCATCGTCCTGCTCTGGAAACTCGCCATCAACACGTACACGGACAACATTGCTGTCTTTGCCGTATTTTCTGTCCAGAGAAGCAATATTGTCCTTATTCGTCCTTGGGCTGTTTCTGGAAGATACCGTATGGCACTGGTACTGTGCCCTGTCTGCATTGAACGCATCAAAAAAAGTGCCATGGTTCCTTGTCGGATTCCCGCACATCAGCAGCTTATTATTTTCACCAGACAATGTGCCTAGCACAGCTTCCATGATTGGATCAGCAACACCGGACGCTTCATCTACGATGAACAGCATATTGTCCTCGTGGGACAGTATGCAAAATTATTCTAATGCCAGTATTTTCAGTATTTACAAAGCATTCACATGTCCTGTTTTTATATTTTACACCACGCTTGACACCATTTTTCATAAATCAGGCAGCAGTCCATATTCCACTGCTGCCTTCCGGTCATCTGCACACACAATCCTCAGAACTGATTTGCTATCTTCCTGATTTCCTCCCTTTCCAATTCAGCCGTTACATGTGTATAAATATTCATCGTCACATCAATCGTTGAATGCCCCAGATAACTTTGCACTACTTTCGGAGGAATCCCGCGTTCCAGCGCCCTTGTAGCAAATGTATGACGCATGGAGTGAGGGCAGAATGTCTCCATTATCTTCAGTTTCCTGTGTTCTTTTTTTGCCCTCTTTTCTTCTTCCCTGTTGACTGCATTAACCGTAGAATTAATGTACCGCCCAACAGACAGTGTCATAAGAGGTTTGCCGAACATGGTAGTGAACACCAGGTGCTCCAACCCTTTAACCGGATCCCATTTATCTCCAAGCATCATCCTGAGTTTTGCCTGTTCCAGCTTATGATTTCTCAGCCGCTTTGCAATCTCAGGCAGCATCGGCACTGTACGCCTGCTTTTCCCCGTCTTTACCGGCCCTTTATAATAATCCTTTCCGGCAACCTTTATCATGGTTCCATTGACATGAATCTCCATTTTGCCAAAATCAATGTCCTGCCATTCCAGAGCGTTTATTTCCCCTATCCTCATGCCGGTGGAAAATCCAACATAAAAAATATCCGCATAAAAAGGCTTTCTTTTTGCCGCACACTCTAAAAATGTCTGCTGTTCCCATTCTGTCAGAGCCCTGCGGTGCGTATCGCTTTTCCCAGTCTCAACCTTTGGCAGAACAGACTTTTCAACTGGATTTGTGATAATAATCCCATTCATAAGCGCCTGATAAAAAATCATGTTCATGGTCTGCCTTGTATTCTCAATGTAACTGCCGGAATATCCCTCACTTTTCATTTTATTGAGAACTCTTTGTATATGTTCCGGCCGCACTGCCTGCAGCTTCATCTGTCCGATTTCCGGCTTTACATGCAAATAGCATTTTTTATTTCCGATAACTGTTGTCTCCCGGACTACATTCTCCCGGTATTCTTTCAGCCATATTTTATACCACGCATCCACTGTGATCCTGTCCGGCTTCGCATAAATTCCGTGGTCTATTTCATATTTTGCATCACGCAGCTTTTTTTCAACCTCTTTCAGCGTATTCCCGTAGATCGTATAACGCTTTCCATTCAGCGTGTACCTTGCCTGGTACCGCCCGTCTTTGCGGATGCTGATGCCTTTCGGCAGTCTCTTTTCAGTCATTCCCAGCCCTCCTTTCTGTCTGGCAGTGCAGCAGTATACCACAACTGCTGCACCCTGCTGTCCTGAGTTTTCATTTACGGACTGCTACCGAATCCTCCCATGCTCCCAGAAGCTGCAGAATCAGCGAAACCCCCAGCTTCATGCCGTTCTTAAAATAAACATGGTTTACATCATCTATGCAGTCCAGCAGTTCTCCAATTTCATTTTCAATAAATGATTCTATTTTCTCATCCGTTAACGGCTTATTCATACAAGCCTGAATCGCTTTTCTTACATATGCCTCTGCTCTTGCGGTTACTTTTTTCCCACATTCCAGGACAAATAAAGGTTCTGACCCTGATGCCTCCCCCTATCGAATATTCCACAACCGCATCCAGATTCATCATCCATTCTGCATACCTGTTATCCATATCCAAGCCCCCTCTCTGGCAGACAGCAGCACTACATCCATGCTGCATTTTTTATTGTAATCTATTGTGCCGCACTGCATTTCCGGGTATAATACCAGATGCAGTACAAATTCTAATCATACATTAATTGTATTGCCGTCCCCGGTCAGTTGCAGCTTTCCGGGGACAATCCTCAGATATTTGCGCCGATCCTTCATTCCATCTGCCCGCCATGCCCCATAATCAGGCTATTATGCCAGTTTTATACTTCATGCCTATAATTTTTATAGCCCATGTCATCAAAATACGAATACGGAGCTTTCCGGATGCTACAGCAGTATTTTTTCTTCCTGCCACTGTTATAAACTGCTGCCTACATCTCCATTGACTTATTTTTATCACACCAATCATCAAAAAGCACCCTGTCATAGAGCACCTTATGCCCGATCCTTTTCTCAATCCCTGCTTTTTTTGCAAACTGCCGGGCCGTATTCTGTCCAAAGCTGGCATACACACAGAACTCTTTCAGGCTCAGAAGCCTTTTTTGATTCAAAGGGCAGCAGTCCGCCTCCATCCCGTCCGGAGACATGAAATCCGTATCTTTCATCTTCTGGTAATATGACACCGGAACCCTGCCAGCTATATAACATCCGCCCTTCCGTTTAATCCTTTCGCTCAGGTTCCGGAGCAGCCTCCCGGCCTCCTTTTCATCAATTCCCAGGTCGGCGGCAATGTCTTCTGCTGTCATGTACCATTTATTACCCATCAGCTCCCTGTTCCTTTCATGCCCTCCATCCAGAGTTTTGTTGCTGCCTGGAATCCGATTTTAAATCCCGCTTCTTTTCCTGCCACGCTGCATCCGGCAGCCAGATCCATAATTTCATCAGCCGGACAGTTTGCCTGCACAGCTTCTTTTAATCTCATACCAGCCTCCATTTCTGCAGCCGTGTCCCTGACGGCGCCGCATTCAAGCATTCCCCTGTACAGTTCTGTCAAAAGACTGGCTTCCGCTGTTTCCAGCCGCTTTCTCTCCAACAGTTCCATCTCCATGACTGGCCTTGTATATTCTTCTGAATACGTTCCCATACACACACACCCCCCCCTTCGTATTTTTTATCTGTTCCGGCTGACAGCCATATCCCATCTTCCGTTAAGATATCCCACAGAACTTCACATGCGGAACCGGCTGCGGACACATCTGTCTGCCCTGTATAAGCTGCTTTAAATATCATTTCCGCAAGACATACCGCATTTTACAACCCTGTCCTGCACTGCTGCCAGCCCTTTTTCCTAAAGAGCGCCTATCAGCAGACACCCCCTCTCATTCCTTCCATGCAGAGCCTCATAGCCGTCTGAAACCCTCTCCGGAAACCGCTCTCCTCTGCTGCAACGCCATACTCGTTTGCAATACAGAGAATCCTGTCCCTGGTTTTAAAGGGATATTTCCCACCATCCAGAAATTCCTCAAGTTCCCCATATTTTTTCTGCTCCTGTACGCTTTCAGGTATGTCAATATCAAGATAGTAACGAAGTTCTGAAAGCGTGCTGACCAGGTCCTTTTCATACAGGTGACGCATCTTTCCCTTTTCCTCTATATGAATCCTGTTCAGCTCCATATAGCCCTCTCTGCTGATTTCCCCTATCCCCGCGGTTCCGTTTTGTGGTTTCATTTCTGTGCTCTGCAATTTTCTATTCCTCCATCTTCATAATTTTTTGACAAAGGGCAGCAGTCGTGCTATACTGCCTGCATACCCTGATTGCTGAGTTGACGGGTTACTCTGCCTCTGCCGGACTGGTATTCTGGCAGGGGCGTTTTTCATACTGCTGCTGAATCTGATCAGCAAGTTCCATGATCTCCCTGTGGCGTTCCATGAATGCACTGCTGCCTGTTCCAAGCCGCTGCGCCTCTGCATCCACCATCGCTTTTAATTCTTCCTGGGTCATACGGCCTCCTATACTGCAATGTTCACCAAAGCTCCGAGCGTTTCCTTATAACCGTATCCGCCGATTACCTTTACATCTGCCTGTAAACCTATTCCCTTATCTATCACTTTGGCAAGGCTCTGTGATAATCCCTTAGGCAGATATCCGATATGTGCGTAGCCTACATTGCTGATCCCGACTACTACGGCAACTGCATCTTTATCAAATGTATTTGCCCTGTCCCTCTGCAGATATACTGTCAGATCTTCATGCTTTCTGCCAGCTATAAACTGTAATAACTGCTGCCGCTTCTCATAAGTAACACCAGCTACTCTGCATTTCATGGAATTCTTAACACGTTTCCATGCTGTTTTAAATGCCTGGGATAAGGAATATCCGAGTTTATGAAGCTGGTTTGCCATAGTTGCGACTGCTTTACGAACTGTGTTAATGTCTTTCATGTGAAGCTCTCCTTTCTTATCAGCACTTCTGGGCGCCTCTGTTTGTCCTGTTTTGTTTCTGGTATTAGTATAAACTATTTTAATGAACTTGTCAACCATTTTGATGAACTATTTTGATATATTTTTCAACTTTTCCTACTTACTTATATTTAATAATGATTGACTTTTTCATTATTTTAGTTTATTATTTGGATAACACCAATGAAAGGAGGCTATCAGTGTGATTTATAAAAATAATGAGCAATTAGTTACAGAACTAAAAAAACTCCTATTAGATACGAAGTGCAGTCAAAGAGATATAGCCAAGCAGATGGGAATATCCCCTCAAGCTCTCCAGAATCTACTCAATAAAAAACAGCTCTCTTTCTCAGATATGAAAAGAGTGCTAGATTGTGTAAATTGTGATTTACTAATTGATTTTTCTGTACGTCCTGTTTCTGCTGTTAGCACTGAGGCCTAGGCAGTACGTGACCACATATATTAGTCACAAATTAACTGCATAAAGAAAGGAAGTGTTCACCATGAGTTACAGAGAACTTGCCCACAGCCTTATTAACCAAATACCAGAGAGCCGCTTATATTATGTAATTTTATATTTACAGGGTGCAGCAGTCCCAGACGATACACCAAATGCTGAAACATTAGAAGCAATGGCAGAAGTTGAGGAAATGATTAAAACCGGCAGCGGGCAGCATTTCCAGGGAACAGCTGAAGAATTTACTGATATGCTCCTGTCAGAGGCTTAATCATGCTAATTCTAAACGCTTCTACAGCATACAAAAAGGATTTGAAGCTGTGTAAAAAACGGGGATATAACCTGGCCCTTTTGAACGCTGCCATAAACACGCTTCTCATTCCCGCTCCATTGCCACCGAAAAACAAAGACCACCCTCTTTCCGGAAACCATGCTGGAAAACGAGAATGTCATATCACGCCAGACTGGCTGCTCATATATCGTGTAAATGATAAAGAGCTTTACCTTGTTCGCACCGGCACCCATGCTGATCTGTTCGGCATATAGACAAAAGAAAAAGGCGTGTGCCACTGCTGCACATGCCTTATCTTCTAACTCTTAGATTTTATTCTTTGGCCTTAAATCTCAGGAATCTCTTTTGCTTCTTTTTGTTCCATCCATTCTATACCATCAGAACGAATTACTAATACATCTATACTCCCACCACATCCATCATGTTCATTACAAGTTTGTAATAAAAGTTCTTTTGCAAAAGCAATTCCGTCTTCCAATGACATCTTCGGCATATCTGATCCACGCAAATATTTTCCATTTACTTTCAATGGAATATCATCGTTAATAATCTTATGAGATATATTTATTTCTCCTTCCCATGTTAAACCTATACCAGGATATCCATTAGGCATAAGATTTTTTCTTTTAACAATATCATCTGCCACTTCATACAGGTATTGTTCACCGTCAGAATATCCAGCAATCAACCATAGAATTTCCTCCCGGTAATTTCCCTTACAATATCTATTCAGTTTATTAGCCACGGTTTCAATAGAATCTTCCCTACAAACTTTATCTCCAAAAAACTCCATAAATTGCGGGATTGAAAGATTCCCGACTTTATAATCTCCACACCATAAAATTCCAATATCCTTATTCTTCATTCTATACACCTTAATGGCATTATCATTATATTTTTTAATAATGCTCCCATCGGCCTGCTTCATACAAATTGTCAATCTACTATCAGCCGCCAAAATAATTCCATCTGCTAAACAAAGAGCTGCTACAATAGACATCTTCAATCTCCTTTTTTCTTCCACACTATCTATTTTTCCAAGATTACTTTTTGCCCTCTCAATTATACTATTCATTTTAATTATGCACAACATCCTTTTTTATCTGTTTTTAAATTATTGGACAAAAGTTGGAATTCGATTGGAAATATTCCAATTTGCACAAGGCAGCAGTTCTTTCCCTGCCCCATGAAACCTCCCAGCTCCGAGAACGAATGTCTGGACAAATGTCCTGTCTTTGTCCCAAATTTGTCCATAACTTGTCCCATATACAAAACCCCTGGCAGCAGTGCATAGCTCTATTCCTTACCACATAATTCTGCATACTACTGCAACGTAGCATTCGTTTTCTGTTTCGTAAAAGACATACGCAACAACCGTTTCCAGTATTCAGCATTGCACCAAATCATTCAAAAGTCCAGATTTCTAAGGGTTTCTCATTTGTTCTGCATTTGCAACGTTGCAAACAATCCTCTGTTTTCTACCCATAAGCTTTGCAACGTTGCATTATTCGTTTTGAACCGTGTAAAGCAGGACATTCAGCATTTCCAACACTCAGTAATAAATGCAAATCGTTACATAATGCAGATATTCCCATCTTTCCACATTCGTTTTTGCATCCGTAGGTATTGCAACGTTGCACTATTTGAGTCCTGGAAAACAGCATATTCCATGGATATTTCCACGCGACATCATGTGCAGCTTCTGCAAGAACTTTGTTATGGCTTTTCAATTTCACATTCCGTATTAAAACATACGTTCACCATTTTTCCCACTTGGGAAAAATGGTCGGAAACACCGTTCTCACTGTTTATTTTCATCTGTTTTGCATCCGCGAGCATTATAGTATTTCATAATAGCAGAGGAAAACATATGTTCGTATCCTAAACAAAAGCACAAACACCATATAGGCATCTGCTGTTCTTTTATCAGTGATGGCAGCAGTATATTATCACAAATAAAAAAGAGAGCATCACCTCATTTCATCATGACACTCTCAAAATATCCCATTACGCCAGTGTTACACCCCGTTACCGCGCCGTTACATCCGTGTTACAATGTAACAGTTATACAACAAGCAGACCATTCAGTATATCCTATTCCCCTTCCTACTTCTGCATAAACCTGTTTATGAAATACTGCTGCCCCTTCCCCGTCACAAGCACCGTCTTCGTGATCCTGATACTCCCATCCGGGTTCGTGACCGTCCGCTCCCTGATCTCAAACAGCTTCATTTCCATGCTGCGCTGCGTAGGCATATTATAATCCGTCCCATTCCTCCGGATCAGGTACCCTTCCCGTCTCATCCACTGAAACAGTCTCTTTTCACCCGTATCAATGCCATTCTGCCGGATAATCTTTGCCAGCTCCCCGATCAGGATAGAACTGTGGGAAGTCGTCACTGCATCCGCGAATATCTCTTTAGGCCTCATACGCTCTATTGCCTGGTTCTGCTCCGCAATGGTCTTCTGTGCCTCTAGGACAGCCAGTGCCATAAGCTGTTTTCCTGTCGGCATACACATCTGTCCGTCTGCCATCCTACCTTCCATTTCATGAAAGCGGTCAATATATTTCACTGTAAATGCCGTCCCTTTTGCCCCTGTGAGCTTATGCGCTATAAATTCACACCCTTTCTTTGTAACCAGAAAACAGGACAGTCTTTTATTCTGCTCCGAAATATATTCAGATTCTGTAAAGTAATCGGAGTGGGAAAGATTTCCCTCTCCAAACTGTACAATATACCTCCGAATATCTTTCATCAGGTCATTATGGGGCTTACCTACCATATCAGCCACCTCTACAGAATTAATCACAATTCCCTGCTTCGTTTCTATATTCTCCATACTCTGAATCTCCTTATTTATCACCTTATCAAAATATTGTACCATTACCGGCTCGCCAACTAAACAGACTTTAAAATCACATAACAGTCCGCATTTCTCCAGAAACTGCTGCATTTAATCCACAAAGTCAGCAGTCCATTACGCAGTCATAAGCCCGTATTCTGCCTGTCCTGCCTGTTTTATACTTTAGGCATAGAAATTACCGTCCAAGCTGTTACACGTCAAATTTCGGGCACTCAGCAACGCAGACGGGCATATCTGATAATGGACTGTTACCGGAAAGACCGGATGCAGCAGTCCGTCCATTTTCATACCGAATAGTTTGCCATACTCCAGGCGAAAAACCGTCATTTTCCCGTCAAACGGCAGATCATGCTTTTACGTGCAATGTCAGATCCGCATTCTCCCGGTGCATCCATGCAATCCTGCCAACCCGAATTATTCCGGCCAGAACTTCTATCTGCAAGACTGTTGGAATACACATTTTTTGCAGCAGCATAAGCAGCCTGTATGTACTCCCCGTCCTTCCCGTCCAGATTCACTCCCGGACTGACTGCCTTTATGATACGCATCCGGCCTTCATTTATGGAAAGCCCCTCTATACTGCCCAGACCGAGCCGGTCCGCCATCCTGCATATATCCAGCCGGTCCCTGATTTTCTGATCCACCACACTGAGATCCAGTCCTTCCATGCTGTCTGCCCTGGCTTTCCCGTCCCTGTTTCCGGAATTTCTTTTGTTATTTGCCTGTACTTTATTACTGACCCATCTGCAGTTTGACGGCTCATAATTTCCTTCCGGGTCTTTGCGATCCAGTGTCAGGGAATCCCTGTATCCGTGCGACACCGCCCAGTCATGAAAGCTGTCGAAGCTCTCCTTCCATTCCCTGCACACCCGGATTCCCTTTGCCCCGTATGATTTGTATTTTGGCTTGTTTTTGTTATAGCACCTTGCTTTCATGTTTTCCCAGATGGAATACAGCCTTGTTTCCGTCTTTTTTCTGCCTGAATCCGTCCGGCTATCCTTATTCCCCATCTTTTAACTTCCTTCCCGGCTTCTGTCCTTCCACTGCCATAATTTCCACCAGTTCTGCCAGCCGCCCGGTCATTTTCTTTATATCAGCATAAACCGTTTCTTTTGATACATTCCAGTCTGCCGCCACTGCTGCTATACTGCTGCCTTTCATGTAAAGTTCCTTCACAGTCTCCAGAGGCCTCTGCTGCATATCAGGATAAGTGCTGCCGGCAATAAACCTTTCATACAGCTTAACAGAATTCTCCAGGCATCTGACCGCCCTAGCTGTAACAATCCGGCATTTCTCACGTTCCTTCTGCCAGGTTTCCCACGGCATGGCATTCCTGATGTTTCCCGCCCGGCTTACCAGCAGATAATTGAGCAGCAGTTCCTTTACTCCGTCCTGATACGTCCCAGGGCTGTTTCCGGCTGCTGGAAGTCCAAAACACAGGACAAGCATTTCATTTACCGCCATCCGGATATCGTTCTGAACGGTGTCTTTCGATACGCCCATCTTTACGGCAACTGCCCTGTTATGCAATGCCGTCTTCATCATATACCGGTACACAAGGCAGTTATGCCGCCTTTTTGCTGTTTCACCATCCGGCAGCAGTCTGCAGTATTCCGCATGGGCCTTTACCAGTTCCCCGGCCAGCATATTTCCGTCCCCGCACTGCTTCCTGTAATCCGCTAACATGCCCCTGACAAGTTTTGCGGCATGATTCCGTTTTTCTGCTTCCATCCTGTACAGGACAGACTTCGCCGCAAGCCCTCCGGCACGGTTCCTGTACATAACGCTGCTGCCTGCTTTTATATCCTCCGTAAAATATTTCCAGTCATAATCCATATCTTCCTCCATCAGACCAGGAACCCGCTGTCTTCATCTTCCATGTCTGCAAATTCAGAATAAGCGTACTCATTATAGCGGTACCCATCCCACATAAAGGTCTCCAGCTCTGCCCGGTGCGGGCTGTGCAGTATCTTCCAGAATCCTTTGCGGGTCTTCTCACAAACTGCCTGCGGGCTGCATCCAAGTATCTGCGCTGTCTGCTTCACCGAATTTCCCTGATAATAAATGCTCTGGACAGCCCGGACCGTCTGTGCGTCCAGAATAGCCAGCGCTGAATCCAGCGCTTTTTTCAAATCCCTGCTGTAAATGCTGTATGTGATCAGTTCCTCAATATCTTCACCACTCTGCAGCATGCCGATCAGAGAACTTTCCCCATCACCATCAGAGTAATCTTTATCAATGCTGACCGCTTTCATGTTATACAAAGTCTTTTCCAAATGGTCCAGCGACCGTGAAGAAATATCCAGCCCTTCGAGAAGCTCATCCCTTGTCGGATACCTGCCTTTTTCATCCATACATTGCTGCCTGTACTTTGCATACTTCCGGATCCGCTCTTTCAGATATACGGGCACCCTGACGCTGGAGCAACAGTTTTCACTGTAACGGATAACCGCTGCCTTGACATAATAGCCGGCACAGGTCAGGAAACACGTACCCCTGCCTTTATCATATCTCATGGCAGCAGTCAGCAGGCCGATAGAGCCTTCTTGTTCATAATCCTCAAAATCTGCCTCATTATCCATGCAGCCACAGAGCCTGCGGACCTGTTGCCGGACAAATTTCCGGTTTTGATTCAAAAGCCGTTCCTGATTCAAAGCTGTATCAATCCCCTTCTGGATCCGCTCGACTATTTCCTCATTTGACATCCCCTGTCCACTCCCTTACAATGGATTCAGCAGCGAAGCACTGCCAGACACCTGTTTATGAAAGCCTTTCTGCGGAAGCAGTCAGGCTTTCCATCTCCGAAGCGCTTTCAGGCCGCAGGCACTTTTACCCTTTCATAAATAATTTCCTCTGGATGTAAAGATATGGTAAACTTTATATATCTCTGGTTTCAGAACCAGATAGAACACACCTGTTTTTTACAAAGTACTCTGGTTTCAGAACCAGATAGAAACCTGTAATTTCTATCCTATATCTGGTTTCAGAGCCAGATATTATCTGGTTTCAGAACCAGATGCAAAATAAAATCATCCCTCTGGCAGCTGCCATGTTTTCCACCTGTCAGAAAACCTATAAATGGACTTCTGCCGCCGGCCTTTCCCACTGGCAACCTTTTCTATAAGCCCATGGTCACACAGGGCTTTCATATCCTGATAAAAATTCTTGTCCATGGACGGCTTGTACAGCCTGTACTGCTGCACTGCTGCCCAGTTGAGATAAAACAGCTCTGCCCCCTGCATCTGCTCCACTTCCGGAAAATCTTTCTCTGGTTTCCGTTTTCCGTAATACTGTGCCTTGCAGAAAACATACAGTATCTGCTGTTTGGTTGTGAGCAGGGCAAAAGCATCCGATGTCAGCATGCTCTCATAGATGTTTGCAGAAGTATCCGCCCGCATCCTGCCACAATCATCCATATAGGTTTCCCCCTTTGATTCCCATCTCTTTGGAACATACTTTTTTTTCCGTCCTCCCATGCCCCTGATCTCCACATCCGAACAATTCACCTGTCATTTCCAGGCTGCATACTATTTGTTGCAGTGCCTCCCCGCAGGAACCTGTTATGCCAGCAGCCTGTTCCTGCGGTTCTCTCTGTTTTATTTTTGGCACTGCCATTTTTCATCCTCCGTTCACTCCACCCACAAGGGGCGGAGATTAAAGATTAACAGATACCGAAAGCCGGGCGCACACCAAGAGAATAGGAAGCGCCGCTACAGTCCGCACCGCCGTACCAGTGCACAAACGCAAAAAGAGCGCCCGAAACAACGTCACGCAGCCACCAGTCCACACGGTTACAGATCAGATCCGGACGCAGCGCAAACAACGCAAGCTGTGACTTATCAATGGTATAACGGTATGAAATAAATGTTCCGTCACACGCCGGAGTGAAAATGTAACTGCCATACACCATACACTCATTCATCAGTTCCACGGTACTGTCATACCATGCATGGTTACTTGGCTTCCCATTTGTGACAGCGTTTACAAGCAGCTCTCTGTGGGACAGAATATGATCCGCTCCAAATGCCTCATTTATTATAGCTTTTGCCTGGTTAAGCCCCGTCTTGTACATATCACTGCCGATATAGCCGCCTTCCGTCGTATTTGCCGCGCCTGCTTCATACTGCCCGGATGCAGTGTTATGCATCTGTGCATTATACAGGCAGGTGTCAGGAACTATGACGGCATGGTGCTTCGTGCATTCTGCATCCCCGCACCGCAGCCAGTAATCAAGATGGGCAATGCGGTAATTCACCCCACCGATTGTCCAGTAATCGCCAACAAACATATCTTGAAACGTTCCCGCTTTGATTGCCGCTGCCTGCTCTGCTGTTAATGAATCCCCAAGACACTTTCCACGGAAAACTGCATTCCGCATCCCCTTGTCCGGATTTTCTGAAATAAACCGTATTGCACCGTCTGTACCGGTTTTAATAAATTCACCATCTGTAATAGCTTTCGCAAAATCTCTGATACTGATAATTTTATCCCCTTCGCTTGAGATAATATGTAAATAACTTTCAATGCCAGGTATTGATGCCAGCTTTTCTAAATCTATAAATAATTGTTCCATAGTCCTCTCCTTCAATCTGCTTATTTGATTTATGCAATCTGTTTCGTATCACTGACAGCTTCAGTTCCCATGCTGTCATCCGCCATGATCGGACTGTCTCTGCTCATTTTTCCACCTTCTTTCACTTTTTCTATTCAGGCATATTATTGCGACACTGGATATGCTTCCGCTGTCACTTCACCCCTGCTTCTATCTCACTGTTTTCATCACAGTATTTGTCAAACTTTACCCTGTCCACCAGTACACGGTGTCCAACCCTGAACAAAGCACCTGTTGTTTCAGCTATGTTTCTGGCTGTATTGGTTCCAAGTCCGGCATAAATGCAGAATTCATCCATACTTAAAAGCCTCTTATCTGACAGAACAACTACAATCTCATCCCTTGACCTTGCACGCATAAACAGTTACCCCTCGTATAATAAGTTTATAGCCAGTCAGAACAGGCTATAGACTTATTCTTTTTTGATATAGATGTAGGATGATTTCTAAGAGGACTCCCTCTCCATCTTTTTCCATCTATACAGTTAATAGTTACC
>CAJTCR010000034.1 GCA_910574915.1 Eubacteriaceae bacterium | reverse complement strand
GGTAACTATTAACTGTATAGATGGAAAAAGATGGAGAGGGAGTCCTCTTAGAAATCATCCTACATCTATATCAAAAAAGAATAAGTCTATAGCCTGTTCTGACTGGCTATAAACTTATTATACGAGGGGGAAAAATAATGTTTCATCTTATACATTCTGAATTATTAAAAGTACGTCATACGTTTGCATTAAAGCTATTTGCTGCGGCGCCTATCGTTACTTTGAGCTTAGGATACATCTTGAGTGGAAAATTTGTTCAGCTTACAGCTTATAATTGGTGGTATATTTTGATACTGCCGATTACGATTGCTATTTGGTGTGCCAGCTTTATCAGTTGTGAAAAACGCACACAGTATCAGAATATTCTCTGTTTATCTGTTGACATGAAGAAAATCTGGATTGGCAAGCTGTTTGCGGCTGCCGTGCTGCTTTTATTAACCAATTTTGTAATGTGGGGCGGCTGTACGCTCTTTGGTGTTTTTACCGTGATGAACATTGACCCGCTTAATGGGTTTTTCGGCTGTATGTTATTGTTTCTTGGTTACGTTTGGCAGCTTCCGCTTATTATGTGGCTTGCGAAAAAAACAAATTATCTTGCCGCTGTACTAATTTCCTTTAGCTGCAATATTTTATCCACAATTGGAGCAGAAAGCGATTTGTTTTATCTCAATCCATTTGCCTTTCCAGCACGCATTGTATGCCCCTTTTTCAAAATGCACCCTAACGGTATTCCTATTGAAAATGGTTCTTTTCTGCTGAATACTGGAACAATCATTCCTGCCGTTTTGCTTAGCTTGATTTTGGCGGTACTGTGTTTTTTGCTTACAGCATGGCTTTTTACTAAAGGAGACAGAACACATGATTGAGTTATATCATTATCTAAAAAGCGATTTTTACAAGCTGCGCAATTCTTCGTTCTTTTGGGTACATGTTTTATTCCCATTTCTGGGAGCAGCACTTGTTTTACTGTATGCGGCATTTGCGGCTGTAAACGATATAAACAAAATTGCGGTATTCTTTCAGCTTTTCGCAATCGCATATCCTTTTGTTATTAGTATCGTTTGTGAGATTATCGCAGGACAGGAAAACCGGGCGGGTCATTATCAGAATATTTTAGTGTTGCGTTCCAAAACGAAAGTTATTTTGTCTAAATTCCTGTTACTGATTGCCGCCGGATTGCTTGCGGTATTATTGGGCATATTTCTATTTACTTTGTTGCTTCCAGCGACAGGAACAAAGCTGCTTTTGCCGACATCATCCCTTGTATTACTGGCTCTGACCTTGTGGAGCAGTAATATACTGCTATATGCGCTTTCTATTATTTTGGCATTTCGGTTTGGAAGAACGATCTGTATAGGAATGGGAGCTATTGGCAGTTTATTCGCTGCATTGCTCCAAACGGGCTTAGGTACAGGCTTGTGGTTTGTGCTGCCATATGGCTTTGGAATACGTCTTAGTGATTTCGCGCTTCAATTTGCCTTGCAGGATTTACCTGCTGTTAGCGCAGAACTTAAATTCGGGATAGGCATGTGCGCGGGCATGACGGTTTTGTTTATTGTAATTTTGTTCGTGTGGTTTTTGCGATATGAGGGAAAGTGTACAACTGAGTGAGGAGATGATATAATATGGGTTGTTTGGGAAATGTGATATGGTTCCTGTGCGGAGGATTATGGCAGGGCTTGGCATGGACAATATCGGGCATTTTTTGGCGCATAACCATTATTGGAATACCGATTGGGCGGCAATGTTTCAAATTTACTGCGCTTACCTTTTTTCCTTTTGGAAAAGAAATTCAGTACGGCGGTAATGCAATTTCAACTTTGGCAAACCTTGTATGGCTCATAATCAGTGGTATTCCGCTTGCCATAACAGCGTGCATAAATGGAATACTGCTATGCTGTACAATTATCGGCATACCGTTTGGTATGCAATGCTTTAAGATTGCAAAACTCGCCCTTATGCCTTTTGGGGCGACCGTAATGAAGTCTGACAGGAGGGATTGATATGGCGAATATATTAGTTGTTGATGATGAAAACGCAATGCTGCAACTGATAAAGCGCATTCTCGAAAAAGGCGCCCATACCGTAACACTTCAAGCAAATGCAAAAGCCGTTCTTGATATAGATTTCAGACGATATGATTTGATTTTGCTGGATATTATGATGCCGGATATGGACGGTTTTGAATTATGCGATCAAATCCGTTCCTTTGTGGATTGCCCTATTATTTTTTTGACTGCAAAAACACAGGAAAGTGATATTGTTCGTGGTTTGGGAATTGGCGGCGACGATTACATCACAAAGCCTTTTGGTACAAATGAATTGCTTGCCCGTGTAAATGCGCATTTACGCAGAGATAATCGAGAAAAGAAATATGCCATATCTATTTCTGGCATTATCTTTCACATCAACGCAAAGGAAACGGAAGTCAATGGGAATAAACTCCCTCTAACCAAAAGTGAGTATGAAATATGTGAATATCTGGCTTTGCACCGGGGACAGGTTTTTTCAAAAGAGCAGATTTATGAAGCTGTTTTTGGTTTTGAGGGAGAAAGTGACGATAGTGTGATAGCCACTCATGTAAAAAATATCCGCAGTAAGTTAGCGGCTGTCAAACTATCCCCTATTGAAACGGTTTGGGGGGTGGGTTATAAATGGGAGTAAAAAAACTACGTTCTATCTTCATGCGGTATGTATTCACTGTTGCTGGAGGTATCCTTTTCATTATTGCCGTTAATGTTGGTCTATATATGCTGTGTATAAATATAGAAGTCATTATTTCTGCCATGAATATTGAGGATAGGATTGCTGACGCGGCAGAAAAAATACAGGCAGATAAATTATTTGAAACAGCCGATATTCCCAGCTTTTGCGATTATGGCGTTTATTCTCCTACAGGCGTATTCCAATACGGTTCTTTTTCAGAACATACCGCCAACACCTTTTGGGAAAAAGCTGTTACAAACGGAAAGAATGTAGTTCACCCATACCGTATTCGGATTGTTGAACGTGAAAATGAAGTCATTCTTTTGCGCTATCGTTTGACTTCACAATTTAGCAATCCAGTGCTTCGACGAATATGCCCGACATCCGACTTTCTCCTTATCGGGCTGATAATGATTGAGATTATCGTTTTGCTGCTCCTTGTTTCTCATTGGTTTGGGAAATATACAGGTAGGAAAATTGATAAACTGCTTATCGTAACCAAAAAAATTGAGAAGCAGGATTTGGATTTTAAGATTGAAAGCAGTGGCATATTTGAAGTAGACCGCGCTTTATCCGCATTGGAGCACTTGAAACAGGCACTGAAAAATTCGCTTGCCGAACAATGGCAAGCCGATAAATTACGGCAGGAACAGATTTCAGCTTTGGCACATGATTTGAAAACACCACTGACTATTATCCGTGGAAATACGGAGTTGCTGTATGATACGATACTTGCCGATAATCAGAAAGAATGTGCGGACTATATCGAGGGCAGTGTTGTTCAAATGCAGGATTATGTTGAAACGCTAATTAACATGACAAAAGCAAAAGATCATTTTCCTTTTCGCCGTGAAAATGTAAAACTATCTTCCTTATTGCAGGAAATCCATACACAGGCAAAAGGTTTGTGCGCTGTAAAAAATATTCATCTGGAATGGAGAGAGAATTTTAATCGGGAATATATCTTTGCAGACAGTGAACAACTGATAAGAAGTTTCGCAAATGTTCTTTCAAATGCAATAGAATATACGCCAGAAGGAAAAACTGTTTTTTTTGAAGTGTATGAAAAAGATCATTCAATCCTGTGTTCTATCACTGATATGGGAAGTGGTTTTTCTCCCGAAGCGTTAAGACGTGCAACCGAACAGTTTTATATGGACGAACAAAGCAGACATTCCAAATCGCATTATGGTATAGGTCTTTATGTAGCAAACTCCATAATAGCCCAACATGGCGGACAGCTTATTTTAAGCAACTCTGAAAAAACTGGCGGCGCACAGGTTATAATCAAAATTCCATATTGACAAGTAATCTTTTTCTATTTTCATACACCATTTATATTAGACTAATACTCCATTCACATGGGAGATATAGAATGTCAATACAGGCATACGAAAGGAGAAATTGATTTGAACAGCGTAAAGGAAGTCTTTTTTATGTGGCAAGGAAGAAAGGTAAAAGCCTGACGCTTTTTTTATTGCTGTTCTTGGTAACGGTATCGGTTATGACAGGCATTTCGATCCGAAACGGAACGGAAAAAGCCGCTCAAAATTTGAGAGAAATAATAGGGACATCCTTTACCAGGAATGGCAATATCGACAGTCTGAAATTTGACAGGGATGTTGCTTTCCATTGGCACATCTTCCACCGAGATTGCCATGCAGTTTTTATGCTTTTTAATGTTCTGTCCAAAGTTAAAGACTTGTTAAGAATTTCTATGCTATGATTAGAACATAGATAAAAGAAAACGCATGAAATGAGGTATACACTATGTTCTGGAAAGTACTGAAAAAAGATCTTAAACGCAAAAGGGCGATGAACGTGATACTGCTGGTATTTATTATACTCGCGTCGATGTTCGTGTCCTCCGGTGTGAGTAACATCTTGACCGTGACGACCGCACTGGACAGCTATTTTGAAATGGCGGACGTGCCCAATTACTTCGCGATGAGCGAAAACAAATCCTCAGACAAGGACATTTGCAAAACGCTTGAAAACGCCTCTGCGATAGACGAGTTCCGTATCGAGGAGTTCGTCTCAATGTCCCAGTCAAATATTACGCGGATCGGCGAACCGCTTAACGCTTCCAATCTCAATCAGAAATTAGTATTACAGAGCGACAGAAATATGGGAATAAATTATTTTCTGGACGACGGAAGTATTCTTAAAAGTGTACCGAAAGGAAAAATCTACGTCTCCCGTTTCACGGTGAAAAACATGGGACTTAAGGTCGGCGACAAAATTACTGTCGAAATAGAGGGCGTAAGCCACGAATTTACCTTTGCGGGCAGTTTCAGGGACGCTGTCTGCGGCACGGAATTGATGGGCATTAAAAAGTTTATCATGAACGGCGAGGAATTTGACGAATATATGTCCGACGAAACGATGAAAAATATGTACGGCGGGAAATTCTTATACATACACACCGCCAATCTTGACAAGACCCTGTCCCAGATAGCGGATATATCCGACAGCTTTACCTTTGCGAGTGGCACGGATACACTGGGTCAAGCCTATATTTTTAACATGATAATCTTGGGTCTTATCCTTGCGGTGAGCCTTATTCTTATCATCATATCCTTTGCGGTACTGCGGTTCACCATAGCCTTTACCCTCTCCGAAGAATTCCGCGAGATAGGCGTTATGAAAGCCATAGGCATACGGAACATAAAAATTCGGGGACTGTATCTTACAAAATACTTTGCCATTTCCGTTGTCGGCGCGGCACTCGGCTTGATACTCAGCTACCCATTCGGGAAAATGCTTATAAATTATTCCTCGGAGTCTATTATAATAGACAGCAGCAATAACGGATTTGTAAACATTGCCTGCACGGTTCTGACAGCGGCTGTGATTCTCCTGTTCTGTCTCAGATGCACGGGCAGGGTGGGAAAAATGTCCCCGATCGACGCTGTAAGGAACGGGCAGACGGGGGAACGCTTCCACAAAAAGGGCGTTATGAGCCTTGGAAGATCGCGGCTTGGCACGACGGTTTTCCTTGCTGCAAACGATATTGTAAGCAGTCCCAAACGCTACGCTGTCATTACCTTAACGTTTTTTCTATGTATGTCGCTGCTGATAATGCTTTCCAATGTCACGGCATCTCTTAAAAGCGGAAAGCTGCTGAAATATTTTGGGCAGGCGGACTGCCACGCCGTTACGGACATCGGCGATGAGGCTATGAAGTTTATGGCCGAGGACGGACATGAAAAGGTTGAAAAATATCTTGAGGACATGGAGCAGACCCTTGTGGAAAACGGTATGCCCGCGGAATGTATGACGGAATATTATATTTATACGATGATAAGATACGGCGAACAGGAAAGCAAGACAGCTATACTTCAGGGTACGGGAACAACAATGGATATGTACGAATATTTAGAGGGTACTCCTCCCCAAAACAGCGACGAAATTGCAGTGACGACCCTTTTGGCAAAACAGCTTAAGGCGGAGATAGGCGATACCGTTACTGTGTCCTACCCGACGGGCGAAACAGAGGAGTTCATCATAACCGCACTGTATCAGGCAATGGTCAATCAGGGCATATCTGTAAGGGTTCATACCGACTGCGATATCAACTATATCGCAGCAAACGGCTCCCCTAGTACACAGATAAAATTTACCGACGACCCCGACGATGAGGAAGTATTACACAGAATTGAAAAGATTAAGGAGCTTTACCCTAAGTTTTCAAGCGTTAAAACAGCGAGCGAAGACGTAAAGGACACCACCGGAGTCGGCGACGCCATAGACGCGGTTAAAAAAATGTCCGCCGTCCTTACGGTAATTTTAGCCGCGCTTATCACCGTGCTTATGGAACGTTCCTTTATCGCAAAGGAGCAGGCAGAGATCGCCCTTATGAAAGCCATAGGTATCAGGAACGCCAAAATATACGGGCAGTACACGTTAAGATTTTTCATCGCTGCGGCGACGGCTGTACTTCTTGCGGAGCTTTTGGGTATGCCCCTTACAAAGCTTTGCTTCGACCCTATTTTCAGGACGATGGGGCTTGAAATGGGCGTAGAATATATGCAGAACTCTGTGGAGATATACGCAGTATTCCCCGTTATCGTTCTTACCGCCACTGCCGTCAGCGCATTTTTGACCTCACTCTACACCAAAAAAATCAAATCCTCCGATACGGCAAGTATCGAGTAAGAAAGGAGCTTATTATGAATATTTTAGAAGTAAAGAACCTCTGCAAAACCTACTTAGTAAACAAACGTCAGAACAATGTTCTGAAAAACGTAAATTTCACCGTTTCCGAGGGCGAAATGACAGCAGTTATGGGACCCTCTGGTTCGGGCAAATCCACCCTGCTTTACACCGTGTCTGGTATGGACGGCATCACATCGGGGGAAGTCTTGTTCTGCGGAAAAAATATTACCGCAATGGGAGAAAGGGAGCTTGCCGATGTGCGTCTTGATGAAATGGGATTTATCTTTCAACAGATGTATATGCTGAAAAACCTCACCGTTCTGGACAACATAATCCTCCCCGCGGCACAATCAAAAAAGAACAGGTCGAGCCGCAGGCAGACCGATGAGCGCGGCAGGGCGCTTATGCGCAGGCTCGGCATTGATGAGGTGGGCGGCAATGACATCAACGAGGTGTCCGGCGGACAGCTTCAGAGAGCCTGCATCTGCCGCAGCATGATAAACAATCCCAGGATGATCTTCGCCGATGAGCCCACAGGCGCATTGAACCGTGCAAGCTCTGACGAGGTCATGAACGAGCTGCTGTCCCTCAACCGTGACGGTACGACGGTCATGTGCGTGACCCACGATTCAAAGGTTGCCGCCAAGTGCAGCAGGGTGCTTTACATTGTAGACGGCGGTATCGTTGGCGAAAAAGAAATGGGACATTTTGGCGGCGGTGATAATGAGTTCCGTGACCGCGAAAGAGAACTGAATAACTGGCTTATGGAACAGGGCTGGTGATACTTGAAACAATACTTGCGGGTGGTGATTTTATGACCGATATTCTGATAGTGGAGGACGATAAGGAACTGGCAGACTTGCTGACCGACTTCCTGCGTGAGGAAGGATATGTCGTATCAAGCGTGAACAGCGGAGAACGTGCCGTACATCTTTTTGAACGATATGGTGCGAGGCTTGTGGTGCTTGATATCAATCTTCCCGATATGAACGGCTTTGCGATATGTTCAAAACTCCGGGAAAACACAGATACTCCTATATTGATTGTCAGTTCAAGAACGGGCAGGGAAGATAAGTTGAACGGCTATGACCTTGGCGCTGATGATTATATTGAAAAGCCCTATGATATAGATGTTCTTATTGCTAAAATTAAGGGTATATTCAAACGGCGGTATCAGCATGATATATTATCGGCGGATGGTGTGACACTCAACCTTGCGGATAAAACTGCGGTTATTGACGCAAAGCCCGTGGAACTGCCCTCAAAAGAGTTTGATTTGCTGGCGCTTTTGGTTGAAAATCAAGGCAAAGTGCTAAAAAAAGAGTACCTGTTTGGCACTGTCTGGGGCAGCGACAGCGATTCGCAGATGCAAACGCTTCATGTTCATATCAACCGCATTCGCCAAAAACTCGGTGATGATCCTAAGAATGCAAAGCGTTTGCTTACGATCTGGGGCGTGGGGTATAAGTTTGTATGAAAGCTTACAAAAAACTGTGTATCGCAGTGATGGCCGTATTTCTTTTACTGACGGCGGTATTGAACATATATCTCGTGCGATCGAAAGATCATAGGGAAGGGATTTATCGTGTTGAAGCCAGGCGGCTTGCGGGTGAGATAGCGCAGACGGGCAGTTATGACATTGAAAAATACCCCCACATTACAGGTGTGTTTACGGGTGACGACATCTACCTTTCCGATGAGCATTATCTTATTATAGAAGCGGGCGAAACGCTTTATCGCGTTGAATATACCGTCGGGAACAGACAATATGGCATTGCTGCGGTAAACTGCGTATTAGGTGTGCTGTTCCTGCTGCTGGCAGGCCTTTTGTATTATATCCGCAGACATATCATCGTACCTTTCAATAGGCTGAGTAATGTTCCTAAGGAGCTTGCAAAGGGCAATCTTGCCGTGCCGATATCCGAAGAAAAAAGCCGTTTTTTCGGTGAATTCACATGGGGCGTGAACCTCTTGCGTGAGAGCATCGAAAACAGCCGCAAAAAAGAGATTACGATGCAAAAGGATAAAAAACTCCTGCTGCTCTCCCTTTCCCATGACATAAAAACCCCTTTGTCGGCTATCAAGCTCAATGCAAGGGCACTTGCCAGGGGATTATACAAGGACGAGGGAAAACGGCGTGCTGCCGCTGAGAGTATCAATACCCGTGCAGATGAGATAGAGCGTTTTGTCAGCGAGATCACAAAGGCGGCAAGCGAGGACTTTATGAACTTTGAGGTTACACAGGGAGAGGCTTTCTTAAGCGTTGTCATCACGAGGATAGATGCGAGATATGCTCCCCAGCTTGCCATGTCGGGAACGGAGCTTGCGATTCTAAAATATGATGACTGTATTCTTTCCTGCGATCCCGACCGTCTTGCAGAGTGTCTGCAAAATCTGATCGAAAATGCGATTAAATACGGTGACGGCAGACGAATTGAGATTAGCTTTGATAAAATGGACGACTGCGAGCTTATCACGGTATCAAATACGGGCTGTACTCTTGAAGCGAAAGAACTGCCGCAGATATTTGAGAGCTTTCATCGTGGAAATAATGCGGACAGGGTGCAGGGCAACGGGCTTGGGCTTTTCATATGCAAAAGGCTAATGGGGCTTATGAAGGGGGAGGTATATGCGGATATTCGTGATGAATGCTTCCATATAACGCTTGTTGTGAAAATGGCGTAAGGTTTCATTGATGCTGTTGATTGGTGTATAACGAAAACCAATTTTGTCAATGCCATTCATACAAGGAACAGGCTGTCGTGGCAAGGACAGATAACACCAGCAGAAACAGGAGTTGTAAAATATGGGATCTGGCTGTGTATGATTTAGAAATTAGAAACGGCACAGCCAGACTTTATATTATTTCAAGCAGAGAGAACGGTACTTATTCGGTGCAACCCCTTTATATTCCCGAAACTTTCGTATAAAGTAACTAAAATTATCAAATCCAACAGAAAGTGCGATATGAGAAATCGGCGCTTCTGATTCTGACAGCATTTCACAGGCTTTTTCTATTCTATATTCATTGATAAAACTGATCGGTGTCTTTCCAATTTCCTGTTTAAAGTAGTGGCAGAAATAATTAGGACTCATAAAGCATATTTCAGACAATGTCTGCAAAGAGATTGAATCTGGGTAATTGATGTGAATATATTCAATCACTTGTTTTAATTTGTTTAAGGAGTCCTTTCCTTTTGTCGATAACGTATTCTTATTAAAATAATCCGCCTGAAAGAATAATTCGACCATGTGTAATATGTGGAGCTTAATGCTTAAAAGGGCACAGGTGGGCAATGTGTGGTAAAGTTTTATAATCTCCTGCATATGGAGCAGGACTTGTCTATGGTCTTCGGGTGAAAGCGTGGAGCAGAAGGTTGGAAACAGCAGTGTTCCGTTGGTAATCGGCCGGATAAAATTATGCTGGCAGGCATCATACAATGAAAAGTCTAAAAAGCTGGGATTAAAGACAACGGCATGGTGCAGGGACTCGCCCACGGATTTAATTTCATGCAGTTCACCGGAATTGATAAAACAGAATTCCCCTGGGTGCAAGACAAGGGATTTCCCGTGGATCGTCAAATTAAGAATTCCATATTCTGCATATACCCATTCCAGTTCTTCGTGCCAGTGCTGTGATACAAAATAAAATCCGTCTTTGTCATGGTGAGAATATACCTGTAAAGGAAAAACAGAAGTACCGTGGGTTTTATCTTCATGATAAGCTCGTGACATGTCTATCAACTCCTAAATCGTAAATTTGTGTTATTATTGAGTAAAATTATGCAAGCAATCAGGCTTCTTTTCCAGTATACTAAAATCACCAAAGAAAAACAAGCGAGGTGAAAAGAATGGTGAAAGAAAAGTGGTGGAAAAACAGTGTTGTATATCAGATATATCCACGAAGCTTCTGTGACAGCAATGGCGATGGAATCGGCGATATTAACGGTATCCGCTCCAAATTGTGGTATCTGAAGGAACTGGGGATCGACGTGATATGGCTCAGTCCGGTCTATGCCTCTCCCAATGCGGATAATGGCTATGATATATCCGATTATTATGGAATATCACCGGAGTACGGCTCGATGGAGGATATGAAAACTCTAATCCGAGAATGTGAAAATTGTGGTATTAGGATTATTATGGATCTTGTTGTGAACCATACTTCTGATGAGCATCCGTGGTTTGTGGAGGCAAAAAAATCGAAGGACAGTCCATACAGGGACTATTATATCTGGAGAGAAGGGGAAAAAGGCAGTCCGCCTAACGAACTGGAATCCTGCTTTGGCGGTAATGCATGGGAATACGCAGAAGAAACGGGGGAGTATTATCTGCACTTTTATCATAAAAAGCAGCCAGATCTCAACTGGGAAAATGCAGCGATGCGCAAAGAAATCTGGAAAATGATGAATTTCTGGATTGATATGGGTGTTGGAGGTTTCCGAATGGATGTGATTGACGTCATTGGAAAAATCCCGGACCAGGAGATAAAAGAAAACGGACCGAGGCTGCACGAATACCTCCAGGAAATGAACAGGGAGACATTTGGGAATAAAAACCTGATGACTGTAGGAGAATGCTGGGGAGCAGATATTGAGAATGGAAGTTTATATTCTGATCCGAAGCGGAAGGAACTGGATATGATTTTTCAGTTTGAGCAGATGCTGCTGGATCAGGTTCCAGGAGAACAGAAGTGGGATTTAAAGCCCCTCGAATTGAAACAGTTAAAACAGGCGTTTGCGAAATGGCAGAAGGCATTGGAGGGGAAAGGATGGAACAGCCTTTTCTGGAACAGTCATGACCTTCCAAGAATCGTTTCCAGATGGGGAAACGATAAAGAGTACCGGGTGGAGTCGGCAAAGATGCTGGCAACGATACTTCATGGTATGAAGGGGACGCCTTATATTTATCAGGGCGAAGAAATAGGGATGACTAACTATCCGTTTTCAGGTATTGAGGATTTTTTTGATGTAGAGTCTGTCAATATGTACCGGGAACGGAAGCAGATGGGATATCCCGAAGAAGAAATCATGAAATCCCTCTGCACTAAGTCAAGGGATAATGCAAGAACACCCATGCAGTGGGACAGCAGCCCAAGTGCAGGATTTACGGAAGGAACACCATGGTGCAGGGTAAATCCCAACTATATAAAAATCAATGCGGAAGGGGCATTAAAGGATCAGAATTCCATTTTCTATTATTATAAAAAACTGATCAGGCTCCGAAAAGAAGAACCGATATTGATTTATGGATCTTTTGAACTGCTCTGCCCGGAGGATACACATGTTTTCGCATATACAAGGGAATGGGAGGGAAAAAAGTGGCTGGTGGCAGGTAATTTTTATGAGGAGCCGGTATGTTTTGGTTACCCTGGGAAAGGCAGGGCGCTCCTGTCTAATTATGAACAGGATTCCGAAACCCGGCTGGAACAGATGAAATTGCGTCCCTATGAAGCAGCTATCTATGAAATCATATGATCAGAAGGAGGAAGAAAGAACCATGACAAAGGAAGAACGCTATCAGGCGTCTGCCGAAGAGCTTTTGAGGCTGGTCGGCGGAAAAGAAAACATTATCAGCGCGGCTCACTGCGCGACCAGGCTCAGGCTTGTTTTGAAAGATGAGTCAAAGGCAGATGTGGACAAAATCCTGAAAGTAGATCTGGTGAAAGGCCAGTTTGCCAATGGAGGCCAGTTCCAGATAATTATCGGCAGCGGCACCGTAAACGAAGTTTACAAACGGTTCATAGAAACAGGGGGGATTGCCGAAGCGACGAAGAGTGAAGTAAAGCAGGCGGCTGTCCAGAAGATGAATCCACTGCAGCGTCTTGTAAAAACGCTGTCTGACGTATTTGTACCGCTGATTCCGGCATTGGTTGCCAGCGTGTGCCATGCTTCGGACAAAGGATAAGAAGTTAAAGAGTGTAGCGGCGACTTCGGGTGTGTCTGCTATGCTGGGTATCACAGAGCCTGCTATGTTTGGTGTAAACTTGAAACTGAAATATCCGTTCTATGGCGCTATGATCGGTGCGGCTCTTGGCGGCGGGTATGTAACTTTGACAAATGTTTTGAACACGGCTCCGGGAACTGCGGGAATTGTCGGATTTGTCTGTGTTCCTGCGTCCAGTATGCTGAACTTTTTGATTGGTGCGGCTATTTCTATTGCGACAGGATTTATTTTTACATATATCATGTCAAATATGAAAAAGTTTAATAAAGAATTGGAGAAAAAAGAAACTGCATCAGAAGAAACAGCGGATATGCCTGCGGACATTTTCCAGAAGGCAGAGAAAGGTGTGATCTGCAGTCCGCTTACAGGAAAAGCGATTCCGATGAGCGAGGTGCCGGACGATACATTTGCCGCGGAAGTATTGGGAAAGGGAATGGCAGTCATTCCTTCGGAGGGGAAAGTGGTAGCACCCTGTCATGGTGAGATCTCTACACTGTTTGATACGAAACATGCCATTGGCATTACAACGAAAGACGGAGCAGAATTACTGATTCATGTGGGCGTTAATACGGTAGAACTTAACGGAAAGTATTATGAGGCTCATGTGGCACAGGGCGATCAGGTAAAGCCCGGACAGGTGCTTCTTACGTTTGATATCCACAAAATCCAGGAAGCAGGTTATCCAGTGGCGACTCCGGTAATTATTTCTAATACAGACGATTATAAAAATGTGGAGGGGCTTAAGAATGGTGAGATTCACTGTATGGAGCCGCTTATTAAACTGGAGGAATCATGATGGCAGATAAAAAAATAGTATTTTTAGATATCGACGGGACATTTACTGTCCCGTTGGAAAAACCGACAGAGCTTGCGGCAAGGGCAGTACGGGAGGCAAGAAAAAATGGGCACAGGATTCTGATCAGCACAGGGCGTAATATGCCGATTGTAAGTGAGGATGTTTTGGAAGTAGGATTTGACGGTGTGGTTGCCAGTGCGGGAAGGCATATAGAAATTGATGGGAAAGTAATTCGTGACAGTGTACTTCCAGAAGAAACCATTAAGAAGTGCCTGGAAATTTTTCACCGATTTGGGATTTATTGCCGCATAGAGACTCCAGAGGGGATTTATATTGATGACAGCCTTCAGGAAATCCTCACAAGTGCAACGGCAGATCTGTCAAATTCGGAGTTAATCCGAATGAAGAAGGAACTGGATTCGGATGTGGGGGTAAAACCGTATACGGAATATCCACACAAGGGAGCATATAAGCTGGGCTTTATCTGTATGGATCTGGCCGACATTGAGAAAACAAAACCGTATCTGGAGCGGGAGTTTCATTATGTAGTGCATCCCTATGCAGAAGATGCGGACTGTTATAATGGCGAGATTATACGAAAGGATATGGATAAGGGCGAGGCAATGGAACGTGTCTGTGAATACTATGGTGCGGATATGGCAGATACGGTTGCCTTTGGCGACAGTATGAATGATCAGCAGATGCTGGAATATGCGGGGATTGCCGTTGCAATGGGGAATGCCTGCCGGGAATTAAAAGCCTGTGCAGATGTTGTCTGTGAGAGTGTTGATGAGGACGGGGTTTATTTTGAATTTAAGAGAATGAATCTGATATAGTAGGGTATTATAGGGCAACTGTAAGTTTGACTGTTCGCATAGATGAAAATGACAAAAAACATTGAAATATTGTGGGCGCAATCCCATTCGCTTTCGATGATGGGTTAAGCCCACAAAACGAACGCTTGCCACAATCTATATTTTCTGTTATAGTAAATTCATACACGGACATTGTGGAGCTAGTAGGTTACGAGGGCGTTGAAGCAAGAAGCCCATTGGCTTTAGACAATGGGTAGTTCACATATGAGCAGTTCCCCGTTATGCGTGCCAGCTCCACCATAGCGGCGGCTGTCACGCTGGTGTTGATTGGACTGATTCTTTTATTATATCGAAATGCAGATCAAAAGATAAGGAGGCAATAGAATTATGATAGGATTGAAAAGAGGAAGCGTGGCGCTTTTATCCCATCAGGAGGAATGGGATAAGAATGCCGAAAATATAATTTTGGAATTGAAGCAGCTTTTCGGAAATACCGCTGTTGATATCCAGCATGTGGGAAGCACTGCGATTCATTCCATTTATGCAAAACCAATTATTGACATTGTGATTGGCCTCCATGATTTGAATGATATTTCGCCTTATATAAAACGGTTAGAAAAACATGGTTTTGTTTTTCGCAGGGAAGATGTTGCCAGGCAAATGCTATTTGTAATGGGTGATTTTGAAAAAGATACGCGCACACATCATATCCATGTAGTCAAATGGAATGGGACAGAATGGAAGAACTATATCAATTTTCGGGATTACCTGAATTGCCATCCTGATAAAGCCATGCGATATGATGCCTGTAAGAAAAAACTGGCATTACAATTTCCAGATGACCGAAGAAGCTATACGGAAGGCAAGCAGGAATGCATAGAATGCCTGCTGAAGGAAGCGGATGTATGGAGATCTACACTTATATAAAAGTGAATACATTCTATGCCAGCAGTCAGCTATGTTCAGTCTGCGGCTATCAGAATACAGGTACAAAAGAATTATCTGTAAGGGAATGGACATGTCCAAAATGCAGGGCAGAATATGACAGGGATATAAACGCAGCGAAAAATATATTAGCAGAAGGATTACGACAAATAGCATAAAGAAATATATAGGGCAGGGACCGATAAATAATAATGAAGAAAATTTGCAAAGCGGTTTTGATGCCAAGGCATACTAGAGCGTGTTTGAAAAATGCTTTCTGCCAGATGTATTTCACAATTTGTGGGAGATTTACGCCAAATGAAGAGCGCATAGCGGGCTATGTAACCTGAATTTGGCGCAAATATCACGCAAAGTGGGGAATGCAGATGGCAGGAATGATTTTTCAAACACGCTCTAGAGCAGGAGCGGGCGTTATTGTTAGGTGGCAGCCTAACGCTCGGCGATCCTTATGCTCTGGCGTCCTTTGGCGGCACGATAAATATAAAAGACGCAGACCGGACTGCTCATCAGGCGGCTCATGACAGGATTGAGGAACTGATCAAGGAGTATAAGAGAGCAATCGGCTGTTTCGTTGAGGCAAATGTTGCTTATTCTGTCAACGCCCCGAACTTGTAACGGTAGCAGAGCAGGATCAGGCGTTGCTGAACTGGCAAATAGCTTATCTAACGAAAATATGAAGCTATCGTTTTCTGCTGGCGATGCATCTTCGCCTGATACAGCATCCTGACTGTCGTTGTTTAAAATATCAGATGCCTGTGTATCAGCGAACGTTTCCTGTTGTGCAGCAGTTTCCTTATGCGGCGTCTGCTCTGTGGGCAGGCTGCTATTTTTAACTTCATCTGAGGAAGCTATTCTTACTTCCACATTACTTACAAAGATAGATACATCCTTGCTTTCATCTGTTGGGTTCTGTATATTCACGCCTATTTTAAACCATGCACCTTTTTCTGCATCCATTTTCACAGGCATTCCTGGTGTAATATAGGTGGGTTTGTCGTAAGCATTTTTATCCTTTGCCTCTACCGGCAGCAATATAATTTCCGTATCTCCAACTCCGGCACCAGCATAAAATGTAAGTGTATTTCCCTTGGGGCTGATTTCCTCATCCGAATAGCAAAAGGGTTCTGTACTTCCTGCTGGAATTGTAATTCTTATCTGATATTCTTTTGTGGGATTCGTCAAAAAGCATACTGCCAATAGTGCGAATACCGCTGCCGCTGCGATCATAATCCATAATGTCGGTTTTTTATAATTCAATACGGATTTCACTCTTTTCTTTATGCCTGCTTCCCCAAAAGCCAGCGGGCACACGATAACCAGACGCCGCTGTCTTGCGCAGGATAGCAATACGGTAGAATACTCTTTTTTCTCTTGGAAGGTCATATTTTTGGCTGCTTTTTCATCACACGCCAGTTCAATATCCTTGCAGAGCAGGGAATATGCCATCCAGCAAAGAGGATGAAACCAATAGATACACAACAATAAATAACCAAACAGCTTCCACCAATGGTCTTTTCTTTTCAGATGCGCGGATTCATGCGCAAGGATATAGTCCATCTCTTTCTCGCTCAGTGCAGAAGAAAGATAAATCCTTGGCCTGACAATCCCCAAGATAAATGGTGATTTTACAGCATCGCAAATATAAATATGATCCCTGATGCATACTGCTTCTCTTACAAGTTTATGCAGTTTTACAGTACTGTATATAGCACAAATGATTAATAGAACCATGCCACAGCACCAAACAAGCCCGGCAGCATATGTAACGATCTGCAAGGGAGCCGCGCTGTCTGATTCGTTATACGCAAAACTTTCCGCCAACATCGGGTTTATCGTATTTTTCACAATCGTCAGGCGGCTGTCTATGGACGGTACATAATTCTGCATCTTCCCTTCCGTCATGGTACTGGATTTTATAGGTTCTGTACTTGGCAGTATGCTGAACCGGCTTTCGATAGAAAACGGACAAATCAGCCGGATCGCTACCACTCCCCACAATAAGCAGTTCACCCATCTGGGAATGTTTCGAAAGAACAGCCTGATGCATAAAACGGCAAGTATTAACCAGCCGGCAGTAATACTCATATTTAATAATTTTAAGAAAATATCGCCCATATTGTTTACTCCTGTGCATTGTCAATCATTTTGCGAATGGCATCTGCTTCATCCGCTGTAATCTGTGAGCCTTGCATAAATGCCGCAATAAATGCCGGAAGGGAGCCGGAAAAAGTGTCTTCCACATATTGTCTGCTCTGCATGGAATAAAATTCATCTCTGGAAATCACAGCAGTTACGACTCCGTTTTCATTGCGGAACAAGCCTTTGGATATTAATCTTCGTAATACGTTATGTGCTGTGGTTCTTTTCCAGTTAAATTCTATTGCTGTCATTTTTACCAGCTCAGATGAAGTAACCGGCTCATGTGCCCAAATCAGATCTGCATAGCGTGCTTCAATAACACCTAAGTGTATTTCTGACATTGTTTTGTTCTCCTTTCATAGACTACTTGTTGTGGTCTTTGTTATAGACTACATTAAATAGTCTTGGAAGTCAAGATGAAATGATGTAAATGGTTGCAAAATGAATATTTTAGGACAAGTCAAGAAAGTCAAAATCTGGCTCAAACAATTTTGTGAAAGGCGGTGAACAAAAATGCTGAAAGTGGATAACAAAAAAGTAATCCATGACCTTGCTAAAACGACGTATAAGGCAAATAAAAAAAGAAATCTGTTAACGATCACGGCGATTTTTCTGACAACCTTTTTACTTTGTACTGTAATATCTGTTGGGATAAGCTATTGAGATACAGTTTCTTTGAGGCAGCAGCGAATGCAGGGAATCGATTATGATATTGAACTAACGGAACCAAGGGACGATCAGGTATCGGTTATACGAGAAATGGATCAGGTAAAATATGCAGGGCTTCTTGTGAAATGTGTGGTCTTATCAAAAAAATCCTAAGGCAGGTATGGAATTGCCTTTCTTATATCAGACTTTGGCAGAAAACAGTGAAAAATCCTTTATATTCTGAAAATGAGATTATAAAAATGCAGCGTCAAATTGGATTGTCCGGCAGCCAGATTATGAAAGCCTTAGCAGCCAAAAACCTGCAAAAATAGCTATAAATTGCTCTCCGGTCGAGGCAATGAAATATGCAGGGGCGGTTTCTGGAAAGGCTAAAAAAGAATTTTAAACCAGACGCTGCTTTCCGATCACGAGGAGCAAGCGATCCGTTTGGAGTTAGTGGAACAAATAAAATCCATAGATGGTGTACGAGCGGTGCGGGTTTTAAAATCTGCAACAGCAGTTGTGCCGGCAAGCTATATGGTCTTTACAAATTTTAACAGATATCAAATTCCATTTGCATTTCCGATAGTCAAGACCGTGTTTTTATTTATGTTAATTATTTTAATCTGTGTAACGACGTCTTTATTCGTCTTTTCCAGATCGAAAAAGGAAACAATTATTGAGCTGCTGCGAAAAAACGAAATTTAAAATATCATAATGTCTGTTTTGCCTTGCATGAAACACCTGCGCATGATAAAATTAAAACAGGACTAAATTCAACAAAAATCCGGTTCTGATTTCAGCTAAAAACAGCCGGACGTACGAAAAGATGGGAGAAGCCATGAAATTCCTACATATCTCAGACCTCCATCTCGGAAAGAGGATCAACGAGTTTTCGATGATGGAAGACCAGATTTTTATTTTAAATCAGATCCTGGAAATTGCGCAGACGCGACAGGCTGACGGCGTGATCATCGCGGGCGATATTTATGACAAGCCGGTGCCGCCTGCCGAAGCGGTCAAAGTGTTTGACCTGTTTTTAACAAAGCTTGCCGACCAAAAGATCAAGGTGTTTGCCGTAAGCGGCAATCATGATTCGCCGGAGCGGATTGCGTTTGGCGCGCAGCTTATGAACCGCAGAGGCGTCTATGTATCTCCGGTTTATGACGGGAATGCCGCAAAGGTTGTCCTGACAGACGATTACGGGGAGCTGCATCTGCATTTGCTGCCGTTTCTAAAGCCTGCCATCGTGCGCCATGTTTTGGAAAAAGAGAGAAACGAAGAGGAACTTCCACAGAGCTATCATGAGGCAGTCAAGGCAGCAGTTGACAGGATAGAGGTCGACACGGAAAAGCGCAATATTTTAATCGCGCACCAGTTTGTAACGGGTGCCGGCAGATGCGATTCGGAGGACGTATCGGTCGGCGGGCTGGACAATGTGGATGCGGAAATATTTGAAGCGTTTGATTATGTGGCATTGGGGCATATTCACAGCCCGCAGGCGGTGAAGCGGGAGACGGTGCGCTACTGCGGGACGCCGTTAAAGTATTCGTTTTCAGAAGCAGGACAGGCAAAAGCGGCTGTCGTTGTCGAATGCAGGGAAAAAGGACAGGTAATCCTGGATACGGCGCCGCTTGTGCCACTGCGTGATATGCGCAGTATACGGGGAACCTATATGGAAGTGACCGCACGTTCCTTTTACGAGAATACGAACACGGAGGATTATTTGCAGATTACGCTGACCGATGAGGAGGATGTGCCGGACGGACTGGCAAAGCTGCGGACGATTTATCCGAACCTGATGCAGCTTGTATATGACAACAGCAGGACGAGGCAGAACCAGACGATAGAAATGGCAGAAGGCGTGCAGCAAAAATCAGAGCTGGAATTGTTTAAAGAATTTTATGAGCTGCAAAATAACCAGCCGATGAGCCAGGAACAGGAGGAATTTGTTCGGAAGCTTATGGAAGAGTAGCGGTAGAAGAGATTGAGGAGGGAGCTTTTTATGATGAGGGGGACGCCGGGAGAGGGGATTGGCACGCTCTGGCTGCGTCCGTTCCAGAATGGTAAGAAGCCCTAAGCGTCCTGCTGCAACGCTGTGGCTGTGGACGGTCGCGGCACCTAGTTCGCTCCCGGCATCCTGCCGGAAGCTAAAGGTGCCGCTTGGCTGCGCCCCTAGCTTTCCAGCAGGACGCCAAAGGCTTCTAACCATTCTTCCAAAGCCGCCGCCAGAGCGTGCCAATCCCCTCTCCCGGCTGTCTTTCTCATGTGTCACAAAAAAGCATACGAAGTATGACATGTATACTGGTAGTTTTCACGCATCCTTGTGGAAATATCCTGTCACATACTGCAAGTTTTATTTAGCATGTGGAAAGAACAGCCGGAGGAAGGGAAACGGCTCCGCAGCCCCGCCCCGCCTCCCTTCCTCCAGCGTCCCCCACACATTCTAAAAAAATCCACAATTCTATTCACCCAGGTTAGGAGGAAGAAAATGAAACCTGTAAAACTAATCATGAGCGCCTTCGGTCCATATGCAGGCGAGACGGAGATAGATTTTGAACGGTTTGGCACCCAGGGCTTATACCTGATTACCGGAGATACCGGTGCCGGCAAGACGACGATTTTTGATGCAATCTCGTTTGCACTGTACGGGGAACCGAGCGGTGATGTGCGCAGGGCAGAGATGTTTCGCAGCAAGTATGCGAAAGAGGACGTGCCGACTTATGTCCTGTTTACGTTTGACTATCGTGGAAAGCGTTATGCGGTAAGGCGCAACCCTGAGTATATGCGTCCCAAAGGCAGGGGAAAGGGCTACACGCTGCAACGGGCGGATGCAGAGCTTGTCTATCCAGATGCGGATGGACGTGCCCCTGTGACAAAAACAAAAGAGGTTACTAAGGCGGTAACGGAACTGATCGGATTAGACCGCAGGCAGTTTACGCAGATTGCGATGATTGCGCAGGGAGATTTTCAGAAGCTTTTGCTGGCGGGGACAGAGGAGCGGATCGGTATTTTCCGCCAGATTTTTAAGACCGGCAGGTACCAGAGGCTGCAAGAACAGCTAAAGGCGGCGGAAGGACAGCAAAGACGTGCGTATGAGGAATTAAAGCGCAGTATGAACCAATATATGGATGGAATTATTTTTGAGGATGATACGCCGGCGGCAGATCAAATGAAAACGCTCAGCAAAGAAAAGTTTGAAGGCAGGATCGCCGAAGGATTAGACGTATTGGAGCAGATGTGCAGGGAAGAAAAAGACGCGGTTGCAGATCTGGACGTAAAGACGCAGGCGCTGGAAATACAGATTCAAAAAGAAGACCAGTTGATCGGGAATATCCATAAAATCAAAGAGCAGCAGGAAAAGCTGGCGGCAAACGAGCTTGCGTTAAAGCAGCGGCAGCCGGAGCTTGAGCTTGCAAACGAACGGCTGCAAAAAGCGGAACAGGATGCGCAGGAATGTGCGCCGCTTGCACTGAAGATCAAAGAGCAGCAGGATCATTTGCTGCTATTCGACAGGCTCCAGACTGAAAAAGACGCGCAGCAGGCAGAGGAAGAGCAGATACAGGCGCAAACAGCGTATCAGCAGGAACAAAGCGCACGCAGCGAGCAACTTGAACAGCAGATCAAGGAGGATACGAAGGAGCTGCAAGCACTTGCGTCTGCCGGGGAAGAAAAGGAACGGCTGGAGCGTCAAAAAGAAGATACCTTACGCGGCCAAAACAGCCTCCGTCAGCAGCGGCAGGAGCTGCTGGAAGAAGTGCACAAGGAACAGCAAAAAAAGGAATACATCGCAGCCTGGCAAAAAAAGGCAGCGCAGATCACAGAGCAGGTACAGGATTTTAACGAGCAGCTTGGGCAGTTAGAAGGCGAGGATCAACGGCTTTTGCAGGTGGAAGAACTCAGAGAAAAATTAGCAGAGCAGCAGCGTATTTTAACAAGAGAGCAGGAAGAACAAACAGCAGCAGTGAAAGAAACGGCGCAGGCACAGAAAGCGCATGAGGAGCTTGCGAAGCGAAAAGAATGGATCGAACAGGCGCAAAAACAGCGAAGCGCCGAACAGGAACAGTTAAAAAACGTAGGAGAGCGTGAGGTTCATGCCGTCCAGAAGGTAAAGGAAGCATTATCGAATCTTACGGTATTTAAAGAACAGGTGCAAAGCATCACGGAGCTGGAAAAAGAAGCCGAACAGCAAAAAAACGCTTATATCCATATACGGGCAGAGTTTGAAGAGCAGCAAAAACGGCTGGAGCAGCGGAAAGAAGAATGGGAGCAGGTCAAAGATGCGGATGCCGCGCTGCTAAAGCTTACACAGCAGCAAAAAGAACTTGGCGAACAAAAGAAAGTACATGAAAATCTGACAAAGCAGCGAAAGCTGTTAGCACAGCGGCAGGAAGAGCTTGCGTCGGCACAGAAAGCGTATAGCAGTGCCGCAAAGGAAAAAGAGCAGGCAGCAGTCCGCTTCCGCAAAATGGAGCAGCTTTTTTTGGATGCCCAGGCAGGGCTTTTGGCAAGCGGCCTGACAGAAGGCAGCCCTTGCCCGGTCTGCGGTTCCAGTCATCATCCGCAGCCTGCAAAAGTGCCGGACACCGTGCCTGAAAAAGAAGAGCTGGACCAGGAAAAAAAACAGCTTGACCTCCTGCGTGCCAAAGCAGAACGCCTGAGCGTACAGGCAGGACATTTGGCAGAACGTCTTGTCGAGCAGCAGCATTTGGCAGGTGAGCTTGCCGCGGATTTATTTGGGGCGAAGGAAGCTGTACACAAGGTAGATGAAACAGCAGAAAACACGTGGCTCGAAGACCGGCTTTTGGAAAAACGCCAGCAGTTGCAGAGCGCAGAAAAAGAGCTGAAAGAAGCAGTAAAAAACGCACAGGCGCAAAAGATCCGCAGGGAAGAGCTGGATCGGCAGCTTGCGGCAGGCGAAGCAGAACAGAAAAAACGCAACGGGCTGTTGCAGCAAAAAAGCCAGGATGCCGCGGCAGCTTGCGGCAAGCTGGAAGAAAAAAGCAGGCAGCTTGCGCAGAGTATCCGCCAGTTTGGGCTTGCGGAAAATTTTGCGGAGAATCCAAAAGAAGCAGAAGCATATTTGCAGCAAATTTTTGAACAATGCGAACAGCAGATGCACAAGGCGCAGGCAGACAAAAAGCGTCTGGATAAGCTGGAACAGCAGGCAGAAGAAGCGAAGGAGGAAAAGCAGCGGCTGATACAGCAGATGGCAGACATGCAGGAGCAGCTTGCCAGCCTGCGCGGACAGGATCAGACACTGCAAAAACAGATTTCGCTGGATCTGCAAAAAGCCGAACAGATTTTAAAAGAAGCACAGGCATATGTGCAGCTACCGCGTATAAAAGAGACGGATGCAGATCTGCAAATACCCAAAATGCACACGCTGTCTGAAAAAAATAAGACCGAATGCTTCACGCAAAAAAGCCTGGAGGAATGCCTTCCTGTTATACAGAAATACGAACAGGCAGTTTTCCGGTGCATGGAAAACAGCAGGGCAAATATTGAAAAACGACAGATATTAGAAGCCGGGAAGCAGGAAAAAGAACAGCAACTGGCATCCCGGCAGGAGCAGCTTTTGGAGCTTGATAAAGAACTGGAAGTTGTAAAAAACAGAAGAGAAGAAAAAAGGAAGCAGTTGTGGAAAAATATATGGACTATTGACCCGAAACTGGCGGAAGAAACAAGAGCCGCATTGACACAGACAAAAGAAATAGCATTGTCAGAGGTGACAGAAACAACATTAACAGAACAGAAAAAAACGACATTGTCAGAGGTGACAGAAACAATATTAACAGAACAAGCAGAAACCGCATTGCTAGAAACGGCAGAAAAACTGGAACAACGTTTGGAGCAGCGTGCAGCGCGGCTTTTAGAGCAGCTTTGTAACTGCAAACGAAAGCTGGAACGAAAACAGGTGCTGGAAGAACAGATCCCGGGTATGCAAAGCCAGTTTCGTGCGGTTGCAGAGCAGATCCAGCGTACGGAAGTTTTACTGGAGCGGAAAAAGGCGAACAGCCAGGCAAGGGCAGAGAAGATACAGAGCTTGCTTGAGGAGCTTGGAACGGAGCAAAAGGAGCAGGCGCAGCAGCAAATACAGGCGCTTATGGTCCGAAAACAGGCGCTGGAGGATGCGTTGCAGCAGGCGCAGCAGCAGTATGCGGGCTGTCAGACAAAGGTGGAGCGGCTGCTTGCTGCGGTAGAGACGATTAAAAGCCAGCTTAATGATGCGGGAGAGGCAGCGCATATGCAGGAGGATGTGGTGGCTGAGAGAAAAGAACAGCTTTTGCGGGAAAAGGAAAAGCTGCGCGCGCAGAGGGACAGGAAACACCATGCTTATGCTGTAAACAAGGATATTTACCGGAAAGTAAAAGAGAAGCAGGCGGATATTGCCGCGGTGGAAGAAACGTATATTTGGATGCACGCGTTGTCGGATACGGCGAACGGTTCGCTCAACGGGAAGCCGAAGATCGAGCTGGAAACTTATATTCAGACGGCGTATTTTGACCGGATTTTAAGGCGCGCCAATGTACGGCTGATGACGATGAGCAGCGGACAGTATGAGTTAAAGCGCGAGGAAAATAACGGCAGCCTGAAAACAAAGGCAGGGCTTGAGCTGTGTGTGATTGATCATTACAATGCGACGCAGCGCAGCGTCAGGACGCTGTCTGGCGGAGAGACGTTTGAAGCGTCTTTGTCGCTGGCGCTGGGGCTGTCCGATGAGATCCAGTCGTATGCCGGCGGGATTCAGATGGATTCCATGTTTGTAGATGAAGGGTTTGGCTCTCTCGACGAAGAGGCGCTTGACAAGGCGATGAAGGCATTGCTGCGCCTGACGCAGGGAAACCGCCTGGTCGGTGTGATTTCCCATGTCTCGGAATTAAAAGAGCAGATGGAACGCAAGATAATTGTGACAAAATACCGGGAAAAGGACGGCAGCGTAAACAGCCGTATTACGATAGAATAGTGTGAAAAGAAGCAGGGAAGGATCAGAACATGGAAACGATTGCGATTATTGATGATGACATTTATATTGGCGATATGCTGGAAAAGGTGCTGCAAAAGGAAGGATATCAGACGATGCGCGCCTATTCAGGAACCGAAGCGTTAATGCTTTTGGAGCGCAAAAAGCCAGACTTAATGCTGCTTGATTTGATGCTGCCGGGGCTTTCGGGAGAGGAAGTGCTGGAAGCGGCGGGCAGCCTGCCGATTATTGTCATCAGTGCGAAGGCGGATATTTCGGATAAAGTAAATCTGCTTTTGCATGGAGCAAACGACTATCTGACAAAGCCGTTTGATATCCAGGAGCTGCTTGCACGTATTGCCGTCCAGTTTCGCAGGCAGCAGCTTGCGCAGGCAAACCAGTTGCTTCGCTATGAAGATCTGGAAATAGATACCGATCTGCATGAGCTGCGGGTGAGCGGCACGCCGGTAAAGGCGACAAGGACAGAGTTTGCCATATTAAAGCTGCTGATGCAAAATCCAAGCCAGGTTGTCACACGCAGCGTACTGCTGGAACGCCTCAGCATGGATACGCCGGACTGTACAGAAAATTCCCTCAATGTGCATGTCAGCCATCTTCGCAAAAAACTAAAAGCAGTAAACGGGACAGATTATATTGAAGCAGTCTGGGGAATTGGGTTTAAGCTTAAAGCGAAAGATCTTGAAAGTTAATCCATAAGTCCTCATAGATGCCTGCTTTTATCTTGTCCTGGAAGGTGTAAGTGTCCATTTGAAAGCGGAATTCTTCCAGATGGTAGACCGTGATTTTGGCTGTTATAGGATCTGCAATCCAATATTCCCGTACCCCGGCATGTTTATATAGATTCAGTTTTTCGATATAATCATGCTCCGGGTTGCTGGGAGAGGTGATTTCTATGATCCAGTCAGGAGCACCTGTGCACCCGCGGTCAGTTAGCTTGCTCGGGCTGCATATCACACTGATATCCGGTTCCACAACGGTTTTGTTGTCGCTGAACAGCTTTACTGCAAATGGTGCGGGATAGACGCGGCAGGAACCTTTTTTTGACTTGAGATAGTTATTGATTATCGTGCACAATTCAATTAATAACGTTTGATGTATCCGGCTTGGTGCGGACATGCTGTAAAACTGCCCGTCGATCAGCTCGGCACGCACATTTTCAGGCAGGCGGTAATAGTCATCTTCAGTATATACAGGTGGTTGTTTGATGGCATATGACATAGAGCTGCTCCTTTCCTGGTACTACAGCGAGCAAGTTTGAATTGTTTTGTTTCACTTTTTCATGAAGGAACGCCAGGGTGTGCCAATCCCCTCTCCCGGCTGCTCTTCGTAAAGTGCTACTAAAACAAGCCTGATATGGTTTGATTTGTTCACTGTGGTACTATGTGAATTGTATATTTTTATTTAAGTACAGCATAACACAAAAATAAAAAGAATAAAAGGAAAAGCACAAAGAGCCCGCATCTTAAATAAATCTTAATCATTTCCTTAACCGGTTTCTTAACATTTACAGATTAGAATATCCATGAACAGCGATAAGAATGGAGGTTCAATTATGGAATATGTGCTGACAACGGATGCACTTTCTAAGCAGTATGGGCATTTTAAAGCATTAGACAGATTGTCTATGCATGTGCCGAAAGGGGCGATCTATGGATTTGTAGGGAAAAACGGGGCTGGGAAGACGACGCTGATCCGGCTTATCTGCGGGCTGCAACGGCAAACCGGGGGAAGTTATTCTTTGTATGGGAAGAGCAGTGAAAAAAAGGAGATTGCGGCAGAGCGCAGGAGGATGGGAGCGGTGGTTGAGACGCCGTCGATCTATCTGGAGCTGTCTGCGTATGATAATCTGTGCCAGCAGTACCTGGTGCTGGGAAAGCCTTCTTTTGACGGGATCGAAGAACTGCTGGAGCTTGTGGGGCTTTCGGATACCGGAAAAAAGAAGGCGAGGAACTTTTCGCTCGGAATGCGCCAAAGGCTTGGGATTGCGGTTGCACTGGCGGGCGATCCTGATTTTCTGGTGCTGGATGAGCCGGTCAACGGGCTAGACCCGCAGGGGATTGTACAGATGCGGGAGCTGATTTTGCGGTTAAATGAGGAGCGGCAGATTACTGTGCTGATTTCCAGCCATATTTTAGACGAGCTTTCCCGCCTCGCGACGCATTATGGATTTATCGACCACGGACGTATGGTCAAGGAGCTGAGCGCGCAGGAGCTGGAAGACGCGTGCCGTAAATGTATCTGCGTAGAGGTGGAAAGCACCAGGCTTCTGGCGCTGGTACTGGATGAGATGGGTCTTGAATATGCAGTGCATTCGGATACCGAAGCGGATATCTACGGGGATGTCACTGTGACCGAGCTGGTCATGCGGCTTGCCGAAAAGCAGTGTGAGGTTTTCCGTATTTTTGTGAAGGATGAAAGTCTGGAGAGCTATTATATCCGTTTGATTGGAGGTGGCAGCTATGCGTAAATTACTGCGTGCAAATATGGTGCGGATACGGAAAACAAAAATATTTTGGGGAGGCATGGTGCTGCTTGCCGGATTTAATGTATGGACGTTTTTGAATTATTATTTCCAGGCAAAAACATATAAGCTGGCTATGCCGGAGATATTTGCAGAAAGTATCTTTCGAGCCATTGTTATGGTAGGGATTCTGATTTCCGTGTGCAGCAGCCTGGTTACCGGGACAGAATACGACGACGGGACGATCCGTAATAAACTGATGATTGGGCAGGCACGTATCCATATCTATCTGGCGGATGAGCTGAGCTGCCTCGCTGCAAGCATGGTACAGGCGTTTGCAGCCGTTGCCGCGGTGCTTTTGGCAGGGTTTTTGCTGATAGGGCCGCCGGATATGGATGCGCGCCATTTTTTCAAGGTGTGCCTCGTACTGATTTTTGTATGCGTCTCTTATGTATCGGTATTTCATATGTTTTCCATGCTGGTTACGAGCAAATCTCATGCAGCGATGATCAATGTGCTGCTTGCGTTTGCACTGCTGATTGTTTCGGCGATGGTTGAGCAGTATTTGTATGCGCCTGCGTTTATTACCGATTATATTACTACGGAAAATGGCGTGCGCGAGGTCGTAAGAGATATACCGAATCCCAATTATCTTACGGGAACGAAGCGGGCGGTTTACCAGTTTTTGCATGATTTTCTGCCGAGCGGACAGAATATGCAGGTGTCTGTTTTTTCCGTGCAAAAAGAAATGCATACGGCGCTGATGTGTCTGTATGCTGCTGTCGTTACGTTAGGAACGAACGCAGTCGGGATGATTTTGTTTCAGAGAAAGGATATTAAATAAAATGCTGATTGCCGTTACTGTATGTCTGGCAGGAGGAATTGTTTTTTTGCTGTTTAAGCTTTATGCTATGCGCAGAGATTTGCAGGAGATCTGTGACCAGTTTGCCAGCCGGATGCAGACAGATACCAATATCGGGATCGATACTGCAAGCGCTGATCCGGGAATCCGAAGGTTAGCTGCCGATTTAGACAGACAGCTAAAGCTGCTGCGCCAGAAACAGATATTGTATACGAGAGGAGACCAGGAAGTAAAAACGGCAGTTACGCATATATCTCATGACCTGCGCACACCTCTGACGGCGATCTATGGCTACCTGAGCCTTTTGGAAGATGAACAGATGACGAAAGCCGCGGCTGGGTATCTTTCCATGATTAAAAACCGTGCCGATGTGCTTAAGGTGCTTGCCGAAGAGCTGTTTCGCTATTCGGTCATATTGTCGGTGGATGTATCTGCGCAGTACGAAGAGGTTACAGTGAATGCGGTGCTGGAAGAAAGCCTGGCAGGATATTATGGCGCGATTCAAAAAGCCGGGATGATCCCGGACATTGATATTTGCAGGCAGCCGGTTATAAGAAACCTGAACAGGCAGTCACTGTCCAGGATTTTTTCAAACATTATCGGAAATGCGTTAAAATACAGTGACGGTGATTTAAAAGTTACGCTGGATGCGGCAGGCAGGGCCTGCTTTTCCAACCAGGCGCGCAATTTAGACCCGGTCAGTGTCGGACATTTATTCGACCGGTTTTACACGGTGGAAAGTGGGCGCGGCTCGACAGGGCTTGGGCTTTCGATTGCACGTACGTTAGCGGAAGGGATGGGCGGTACGATCCAGGCGGAGTATGAAGAAGAAACGCTGCATATTTGTGTATATTTTCAGGAAAATTCGCAGGCTTGCCGGATATTATAAGCCGTATCGGCGGGTGTTTTGGACAGATATGTTTTTCGCGTTTGTCTCTGCGGCGGTGGAGCTTGTGATCCCTCTGGCCGCGCGGTATGTGACATCTGCGATCGGAAGTATGCAGATGCAGGAAGCACAGGGGATGCTGCTAAGGCTGGGTATGATGCTTGCCGCGCTTGTGCTGGTTTAGTGGTACAGCAACGATTATATTACAACGTATGGGCACGTTATGGGAGCGAGGACGATATGCGTGCGCAGATTTTTTCTTATCCAAGCGTCAGATCCTGGAGCATGTGTTTGACGCAGAAGGAGAATTTGTAGATGAGAATACGATAGCGGTAAATATCCGCAGGCTGCGGGAAAAGATCGAAGAGCAGCCTGCGAAGCCGGTGTATATAAAAAATATACGCTGGCTTGGCTATGTATGGGATATGCAGGTCAGTCACTGAGAAAAAGCCCGATGCCCTTTTTCAGCTCGGATGACAGTCCGCCAAGTGCCTTTGTCTTGTCTGTAATCAGTGCCAGCTCTTCATATACGCTTGCCACGGAAGCCATAATCTCCTGGATGCTTGCCGCGTTTTCCTGTGCGGCTGCCGCGGAGTTTTGCGCCGAGGCGACCATATTTGCCCGAACGGTATCCAGCTCGTCTGCATGTTCCATAATGTTGTCGATATGATTGGTAGACTGGTGGATATTGTCCGTTACCGTTTCAAATATTTCTCCGGTTTTTTTGATATTTTCTTCCTGGTTGTCGATCACCGTGCGCACCTCTGACATACGCTGCATAGCTTTGGTGGAGTTTTCCGTCAGGCTTTCGACCATAATACGAATATCCTCTACCGATTTATTTGCCTGGATCGATAATTTTTGTATTTCCGATGCAACGACACTAAAGCCGTTTCCCATCTCTCCTGCACGGGCGGATTCGATCGAAGCATTCAGGGAGAGCAGCCTCGTCTGGGAAGCGATGGCGGCGATCAGGTCTGTCGCGCTGCCGATCTGGTCTACCGAATCTTTGGTCAGGCTTGTCTGCTGTTCTAAGTAGTGGATGGAGCTGCGTACCATGTCCATCTTGTCTGTCAGGTCTTTGAGTTCGTCGGCGGTCTGGTTGGACACAAGCTGGATTTTGCGCGAAATATGATGCATATGCTGTACCTGCATGGTGTTGCTGTCGATCATTTCCCCCATTGCAGAAACGTCGCTGTTTGCGATATTGGCATTATCCGCCTGGGAAGTGCAGCTTAAAGACATTTCCTGCGCGGCGCGTTCCAAATCCTGCATTGCGGTTAAAATCGCCTGGGAACGCTTGCTTAGCGTGTCGGATTCCTGGTCTAACAGCACGCTTTTTTTGCGGAGCATATCTACAATCTCAAACAGGCGGTCGCGCATCAGAAGAATTTCTTTTCCAAGCAGACCGATTTCATCCTTGCGGTTTAAAAGAGCCGCGTCTGCGTCTGCGGTCAGGTCACCCTCCGAAATTTTCTGCAAAAGTCCCATGCCTGCGTTTAGCGCGTTTACGATCCGCTTGACAAGCCCGGTAATCAGGATGGCTGTCAAAACGAGCGCTATAAAAATTACAACCATCATTTGCATACGGATCTGATTGATAATCGCAGATACGTTTTCTCGCGGGACGCCAAGAAAAACCATTCCTACCGGATCTTTTGTATTTTCCTGATAAAACGGCGCATAGCACGCGACGTACTTTTTGCCCAATATCTCGATATCTCTGGAAAAATAATATTCCCCGTTTTGCAGCACCTTTTGGATAATTGCGCTGCCTGCCTGGGACTGGGTCTGGCGTTCTCCCTGCTGGTTTTGGATTGAGGTGAGGATGCGTGTGCCGCCCCAGTAGATCGTTACATCCATGCCGGTATTTTCTTTAATATGGTCGACGATGCCTGTGGACTGCGAGATATTTAGGCTCGTACCCTTCCACAGATCCCCCTGCGCATCGACGTGGTATTCGCCCTCGTTGCCGATCTCAAATATATCTCTGACCGCAAGAGAAGCAGCCTGCATTCCTGCGTATGCCTGGTCGTATATGCCGTTGGCGGTACGGTCTGCCGCGAGGATAAAGATGCCGATGCCAAGCAAAATAACGGGCAATAGCGCGATCAGCAGGATTTTTGTACGTAATTTCATAATATTTTCCCCCATCATTCTATAATCTGCCGTGATAAAAAATGCAGTTTCATTATAGCAGATTCGAGATGGCGGGAATTTCCTGTTTTTCGCGTAATCAGCCTGTTTTTACACATTTTATGCAGGAAAAAAGATACGCTTCGTTTAAATTTTCTTTTGCAGCAGTTTTTTCAAAACCGCATAGTCTTGTCCAGGGTTTTTTTGCTCTGCAAGCTGAACCAGCTTGCAGCCAAGCACCTGGTACATGCGCAGCGTTTCCTGATCCAGGCAGTCCAGATGCTTTTGAACAGTCGTACTGTCACAGCGGTCGATTGGCCCGGTCAGTGCCTGGATACAGTCATGCGACAGCACATTTTCTATATTTTGGCGCACCAGCTCCGCTGTGGCGTTTCTGGCAGCATCCCTGGAAAAGCCGCATTCTTCCAGCAGGCGGTATCCGGTGTCCAGTACGGCGATCACCTGGTTGCTTAAGATGCTTGCGGCGGCGTGGTATTTTGGCTTGCACGCGCCCGGAATGCGGCAGACGGTGTTGCCAAGCCGTGTAAACAGATCCGTCAGCGTAAGGACGGCATGTTCGTCCCCTTCAATCGTAAAAAATGCATGATGCAACTGTTTGTAAGAAGAAAAGCGGTCGTGAAACGGCAGCATCGGATGGAGCGAGCACCCGAAAGCACCGGTTTGCTGAATGCCCCAAAAAGCGTCTGCTGGCAGTGCGCCGCTGCAATGGCAGATCAGCCTGCCCGAAAGGGGAAGCGGGCGTATATCCTCCCACGTACGTCCGATCAGGCTGTCGGGCGTTGTAAGGAATATAAGGTCGCTGCCCGCAACAAGCGCTGGCAGGCTGTCAAAGCTCTGGGAAGAAGTAAAGGAGGCGGCTTCCTGGGCGGCTTCCTGTATCCGGTCATAATATCCGGCAACTGGTATGCCTGATTCGGACAAATACTTTCCGATCGAACATCCGACGCGGCCGGCTCCGATAAATCCTGTTCTCATAGAGTCACCTTTTCCGCCTGCATGACTGGCAGGCTGTTTTTTTTATGTGCCTATTATAACCAGATCTGCATAGAATGGCAACTGCCGATTCGGCGGCAATGTGAAAAAAAGAGTAAAAAATGAGAAGAAATATATATTGTATTTTGCATGATGTTACGGTAAAGTACGCAAGGTATGCCAAACTTTCTCTTTTTTTTGATTTCTTATTGTCATGGCTACACGAAAGGGATAAAATAGAATGGGGTTATACAAAGCCCATAGGCGTACTTTAAGCAAAAGCTGGTAGAATGCGGTTTTGAAATAATCAGGGAGGATTGGTATGAGGCGAAGAACAACACATTTTTTAGCAGCGGGCCTTATCCTGGCATCCATTTTCTGTATGATTGTATTTAATTGCCAGACAATGTGGATGAATCGGATGGGTGCAGATGCCATTAAGGAAATCGGAGTGATTTATATGTCGGGGATGAGCAGGCAGATTGCCGCGCATTTTGGAACGACAATAGAACTGCGGTTATCACAGGTAGAAGCGCTTGTTGATGCTGTTTCTCCGACACGCAGCCAGGGTGACGTATCTATGCGTGTGGAGCTGGCGTACTGTGCCCGTTCCAGGGGATTTGAGTATCTGGCTTTTTATACGCAAGAGGGAGATTTTCAGATGATTTACGGGGCAAATGTAGCCCCTGAGGTGCCGCAGGCGCTGCACGAGTCGGTAACCGGCGGCAGGGATCATATCAGTGCCGCGCGAGATAAGCATGGAGAACGGGTCGTCTTGTTTGGCGTTCCTGCCGTATATGAGATCGGCAACGGCAAAACGAGCGCTGCCCTGATCGCAGGGCTTCCGGCAAGTTATCTGAATGATACGCTGTCTGTCAATATTGACAGCAATATGGTAGAATTTTCAATTATCCGCAAGGACGGGACGTTTATTATGCAGAACGCGGATGTGGAAAGCGGCAATTATTTTGATAAAGCAAGCTGGGAAGAGCAGTATGTCAACGAGATTCGGGAATCTGTAGAAAATGGGGACGATTATTCCGGTGAGATCGAAGCGGTTGGAAGGCGGTGGAATCTGTATGGCACGGCGCTGCCCGCGTCTGAATGGTATCTGCTGCTGCATATGCCTTACAGTACGCTGAACCAGACGGTTGAACAGCTTGCAGGCAAATGGACGTTTAGCTCACTGGCAAGCTGCGCGCTGATCTTATGTGCGCTTTTGCTTGTCTTCGCCGTGTATTACTGGCTGATGCGCAGGCAGATGCGTGAACTGAACAGGGCGTATCAGTCTGCGGAGATGGAACGGCATACGGCAGAGCAGGCAAACAGGGCGAAAAGCGAATTTTTATCTAATATGAGCCATGATATCCGTACGCCGATGAACGGGATTATGGGGATGACGATGGTTGCGATGAACAGCCTGGATGATACGGTGCGGATTCGGATGTGCTTAAAGCGCATCAGCGTGTCCAGCCGCCATCTGCTTGGGCTGATTAATGATATGCTGGATATGGCAAAGATGGAAAGCGGCAGCTTTTCTCTGAATATGGAGCCGCTTTCACTGCGCGAGGTGATGCAGAACATTATCACGGTGATCCAGCCGCAGCTACAGGAAAAAAAGCAGAAGTTTGACATCTATGTCCAGGATATCCAGTATGAAAATGTCTTTACAGACCGGGTGCGCCTCAGCCAGATTTTATTGAATATTATTGGCAACTGTATAAAATTTACGCCGAAAAACGGCAGAATCCAGGTATTTCTTTCAGAAAAGCCGTCTCCAAAAGGCGATACATATATTCGTTCCTGCCTGCATATCAAAGATAACGGGATCGGGATGACACAGGAATTTCAGGGAAAGATCTTTGATGCGTTTGCAAGGGAAGACAACGCCCGCGTTGAAAAAAGCGAGGGCGCAGGCATGGGAATGGCGATTACAAAGTACATCGTGGATGCGATGGGAGGCAAGATTACAGTAGAAAGCGAGCCTGGCAGAGGCAGCGATTTTTACGTTATGCTGGATATGGAAAAAATATTGCAGCAAGACCAGGAGCTGCGGCTGCCGCAGCGTGATATCGTAGTGATTGACGATGACGAGGTGTGCTGCAATATGGCGAAAAGCACACTGGAATCGATCGGGATGCACGCGCAGTGCGTAAACGATACAGAACATGCCGTCCGCTGTCTGGAAGCATACCATAGCAAAGGGAAAGACCCGATTGTACTGCTGGACTGGAATATCCAGGGAAAAGACGGCATAGACGCCGCCAAAAATCTGCGCAGCCGTTTTGGCGGGGACATTACGATGCTCCTGCTGTCGGACGGGGATTGGGACGAACTGGAAGAACCGGCGTTACATGCAGGGATCAATGGGTTTGCGGCAAAACCGCTGTTTCGTTCTACCCTGTTTTACAGCCTGCGTCCGTTTGCGGAAGAAAAGCGGCCTGCTTTGGAAGATGTACAGGAGGAAGAAGCAGATGAGGTGGATTTTGCCGGAAAGCGCGTGCTGTTTGCAGAGGATAACGAACTGAACTGGGAGATCGCAGACGCTATGCTTTCAGAGCTTGGCATGGTGCTGGATCACGCGGAAAACGGCAAAATCTGCCTGGAAAAATTCAAACAGTCGCAAAACGGCTGGTATGACCTGATTCTTATGGATCTTAGGATGCCGGAGATGACCGGATATGAGGCTGCCGCTGCCATCCGCAGCCTTGCGCGGGACGATGCGGAGCGGATTCCGATTATTGCAGTCAGCGCGGATGCATTTGAGGATGACATTAAAAAATGCTTTGACTGCGGGATGAATGCGCATACGGCAAAGCCGTATAATATCGTAGAGTTAATGCGGCTGATGAGTGAACAACTGCAAAAAGTTCATAGAGTAAAATAATTCAGGAGGTTTGTACTTTGAAAAGGAGCATTTTGGTGTTTGCAGCGGTTTTGGCGCTGGCAGGCGCTGTTGCCTGTACGAGCAGGGGCACTACAAAGGAACAAATGCAGCCGCAGACAGAAGACATGCAGGAAACAGAGATTTCCTTATGGACGTTCCCGGTTGGAAACTGGGGAAACCCGACAACCGTTTCAGGGCTGCTTACGAGCTTTCACAAGGAATATCCGCAGATCCGTGTCAATGTGGAATGCGTGGATTATGACAGCGGCGACCAGAAAATACGGGAAGCGATTGCGAACGGCAACGCCCCGGACATTGTTTTTGAAGGGCCGGAACGGATTGTGGCAGACTGGGGCGACCAGGGGCTTTTGGTGGATTTGTCTGACCTATGGGAGTCGGATACAGCCGGGGGCATTTATGAAAATATAAGGAAAGCCTGTCAGCACCAAAACGGCGCATATTATGAATTTCCGGTTTGTATGACGGCACACTGTATGGCGATTAACTATGACCTTTTTCGTAGTGCCGGGGCGCTTGCCTATATTGATGAAGAGACACATACATGGACGACACAGGATTTTATTAAGGCGGTACATGCACTGGAGGATTACGGACACGAACAGGCAGGTATGATTTACTGCAAAAACCAAAGCGGCGACCAGGGCACACGTGCGCTTGTAACCAATCTGTATGGAGGGACATTTACCGACCAGGCGCACAGTACCTACACCGTAGACAGCAGGGAAAATAAAAAGGCGTTAAAGCTGCTTTTAGATCTAAAGAGTATTTCGTTTGAAGAACAGACGGCAGCGGAGGAGATTGCGAGGTTTTGCAGAGGGGAACTGGCAATGGCTTTTTGCTGGAATGCGTCGATAGAGATTGCCCAGATTGTGAATAACCCAGAACTGGATTTTGATGTGTTCCCGATGGCGTTTCCGGCAGCCGACGCCCAGCCAAGCCTACAGGGCGGGATCTGGGGCTTTGGTATTTTTGACAACAAAGACGAGCAGCGGATCGAAGCGGCAAAGACACTGATCCGGTATATGACCGAAAACGACAGCAGCTATAAAAGAGCTGTGCTTGCATCGACGTTCTGGCCGGTGCGGGAGATGGAAGAGATCTATGAAAATGACCAGGTAATGACAGAGTACAGCATTTTTATGCAGTATATGGGAGACTATTACCAGGTGACGCCCGGATGGGCAAAGGCGCGTGAAGCATGGTGGAAGATGTTGCAGCAGATTGGAAACACAGGAGCGGTGGATGAAGCCGTGCAGCAGTTTGCGAAGCTGGTAAATGTATAAGAAGGCATAAAAAGGCGGCTGGCAGATAAATGGTCAGCCGCCTTTTTGGCTTAGGAAGCACCTAGTGTAAGCATTGTATCAATGCACCGCCTCGCCTGTTCCATAACCGTATCCGGCAGTACGATTTCCTCTCCTGCGGTGCCCTGCACACAGTGCAGTACGTCCATAAGCGTGGTCAGCTTCATATTGCTGCATATGCATTCCGGTGACAGCGGATAAAACTGTTTGTCAGGGCAGGCAAATTGCAGATGTTCGATAATGCTGTTTTCCGTACCGATAATAAAAGCGGCAGCGGTGCTGTTTTTTGCATAGTCCATAATCCCTGTCGTGCTTCCGGCATAATCGGCAAGGCTCGATACTTCCGGCAGGCATTCCGGGTGGACGAGCAGCTTTGCGCCTGGATGCAGCGCCAGTGCCTGCTTTGCCTGCGCTGCACGGATCGAGGCGTGCGCCGGACAGCCGCCTTTGACGAGCTGGATATTTTTTTCAGGCACTTGTTTTGCCACCCACGCGCCGAGATTGCAGTCCGGGACAAACAGAATATTTTTATTTTCCAGGCTGCGGATAATCTTGACGGCGGACGATGAGGTGACGCACACGTCACAGAGCGTTTTCAGCTCGGAAGTAGTATTGATATAAGCGGCAACGGTGTAGCCTTTATAAGCTTCCTTTAACGCGGCAAGCTCGTTGACAGAGATCTGTTCTGCCATTGGACAGCCTGCCTGCGGATGGCTTAAAAGTACTTTTTTGTCTGGCGACAGAATTTTGACCGTTTCTGCCATAAAGCGGACGCCGCACAGCAGGATGGTATGCTGCTCTGCGGTCTGTGCCTTTAGGCTAAGCCCATAGGAATCTCCGACGTCGTCGGCGATCTCTAAGATCTCCTGGCTCTGGTATGCATGGGCAAGGATTCGGATATCGTGTTCTTTTTTTAGTCGCAGGATCTCGTCCTGGACAGTTCTTGTTGTATTCATTGGTACACCTTTCTGTGTGCAGGTTAATAGATGGTTATGATTATATTAAAAATGGCTGGTTTGCGCAATCCCTAATTCAGTCAATATTTTTTTATTTCGTAAATGGAGTTTATATATGCAGTGAGAGCTGTATCATTGTCCATATATCTGTCTTGTCAGATGTACAGCCGTGTGCTATAATGGGGACTATCATTTGCACAGGATTTGGATGGTGCAGGAAAAGAGAAAGGGATCTTTATGAAAACAGATATTTTAATCGTAGGAAGCGGATGCAGCGGCTTATACTGTGCGCTCCATCTGCCGCAGGATATGCGTGTAACCGTTATTACAAAATCGGATCTTCAAAGCAGCGACTCGTTTCTTGCGCAGGGCGGCATCTGTATGCTTCGGAGCGAAGACGATTATGAGGGGTATTTTGAAGATACGATGCGTGCGGGGCATTATGAAAACGACAGGGTGTCGGTGGAAATTATGATACGCTCTTCCAGGCAGGTAATTGAAGATCTTGTCGCATACGGCGTGCAGTTCCAGCGGGAAGCGGACGGCAGCTTCGCGTATACGAGAGAAGGCGCGCATTCCCAAAAGCGGATTTTGTTTCATAAAGATATTACCGGAGAGGAGATTACAAAAAAGCTGCTGGAGCAGGCAGAAAAACGCGAAAATATCGAGCTGCTGGAATATACGGAAATGCTTGACCTTATAAGCGCGGACGGCATTTGCTATGGAGCGGTTGTGAAAAAAGCGGACGGCGGCATCATACGCTTGCAGGCAGAATATACGATCCTTGCCTGCGGCGGCATCGGCGGCTTGTATCCGCATTCTACCAACTACAGGCATCTGACCGGAGATGGAATAGCGGCGGCGCTGCGAAATCACATCGCATTGAAAAACAGCAGCTATATTCAGATCCATCCGACGACGCTTTATACTGAAGGAAAAGAAGACCGCAGCTTTTTAATCTCCGAATCCGTGCGCGGAGAAGGCGCCAGGCTGTATGATAAGCATATGCGGCGCTTTGTCGACGAGCTGCTGCCGCGGGACGAGCTGACCGCGGCGATTTTTATTCAGATGGAAAAAGACGGCACCCCATATGTCTGGGAAGATCTGCGGCACATTCCCAAAAAGGAGTTAGAAGCACATTTTCCGAATATTGTTGCACACTGCGCCGCGGTGGGGTATGATGTGACAAAGGAATGTATCCCGGTCGTGCCTGCGCAGCATTATTTTATGGGCGGTATCCAGGTCGATACGAACAGCCGCACATCGATGCAGCGGCTGTATGCCGTCGGGGAAACGGCATGTAACGGCGTGCATGGCAGAAACCGTCTGGCAAGCAATTCTCTGCTGGAGAGCCTTGTGTTTGCAAAAAATGCAGCAAAGGATATTGCAGCGAACGAAAAAACGCGGCATACGATAAGGAGGACAGAGACAAACACGCAACTGCCGATAGAGGTAGACCTGGAACCATACGCAGACTGTGAAGCGTTCCGCGCAGACAGCCGGGCGATGGTATGGCGCGAGATCCATCGGCAACCGTCAGGAATACAAGGTTAAAATCAGAAAGAAAGGAAGTAGAAAACTATGTTTGATCCGGTAACAATGAAACTGAATGTGGAGCCGTTAATTTTAAGCGCGCTCAGAGAGGATATTACGAGCGAGGACGTCACGACAAACAGCGTAATGCCCTATGCGCAGGATGGCGAAGCAGATCTGATCTGCAAGCAGGATGGGATCATATGCGGATTGCAGGTTTTTGAGCGGGTATTTACGCTGCTGGATGAAAAGGTGCAGGCAGAATTTTTCGCAGCGGACGGCGACGCGGTGAAAAACGGACAGCGGATCGGCGTTGTCCGCGGCGATATCCGCTCGCTGCTATGCGGGGAGCGTACGGCGCTGAATTATTTACAGCGCATGAGCGGGATTGCGACTTATACGCATGAGACGGCAAGCCTTTTGGCTGGTACGAATATCAAGCTGCTGGATACGAGAAAAACATCGCCAAATAACCGTATTTTTGAAAAATATGCAGTCCGCACGGGCGGCGGCAATAATCACAGGTATAATCTGACAGACGGCGTGCTGCTTAAGGACAACCATATCGGAGCCGCCGGCAGTGTGAAAAAAGCGATAGAGATGGCAAAGGAGTATGCGCCGTTTGTACGCAGGATTGAAGTAGAAGCAGAAACGCTTGCTATGGTGCAGGAGGCGGTGCTTGCCGGAGCGGATATTATTATGCTGGATAATATGGATTATGCGCAGATGAAAGAAGCGATTGCCCTGATTGCGGGCAGGGCAAAGGTGGAGATCTCCGGCAATGTCACAAAAGAGCGGATCACAGCGCTTGCAGGGCTGGGCGTAGATTATATTTCCAGCGGGGCGCTGACGCATTCGGCGCCGATTTTGGATCTTTCTTTGAAAAATTTACATGCGGTGTAACATGTAGAAAGGAGACAATGCAGATGAATGGCGAACAGCGGAGAAAACAACTGCTTTCTTTCTTATCCGGCAGCCAGACGCCGATCAGCGGTGCAGCCTTGGCGCGTGAGCTTAAGGTCAGCCGCCAGGTAATCGTACAGGATGTTGCGCTGCTGCGTGCAAACGGAGCGGATATTTTATCGGCAAGCCGCGGTTATTTGATGCTGTCCCCGCAGCAGGAGGTCAGCCGGGTATTTAAAGTGATGCATTCCGATGCGCAGACCGAAGAAGAGCTGATGATGATTGTAGATATGGGCGGCATTGTCAGGGATGTGTTTATTTACCATAGGGCATACGGGATTGTGTGCGGGGAAATGAAAATACGTTCCCGCAGGGACATCCAGGATTTTATGGATAAAATAAAGACCGGAAAGTCCAGCCTGCTCAAAAACGTGACCGCAGGCTATCATTACCATACGATTGCGGCAGAAGATGCAAAGACGCTGGACGACATTCAAAAACAACTGGCAGAAAAAGGAATGCTGGCAAAGCTGCAAGAAGACGAGCCGGTTGACTTTTGGAACAGGATGCAGGGATAGAGGAATTGTTGTGACAGAAGAAAAAGAAACTGCATAACATAACATAAGAAAAATGATAGAGGGCATTCCTGGCTGTATCGCTTTTGGCTGGGAATGTACGGCGTGTGTATGAGTTTTTTGTCTCGTATGTCCAGAGCGTACAAAAATGCTCTTGTACTGCCGCTGTCTGTAGATTCCAAATATATACTGTTTAGTGACTGTCACCGCGGCGACGGCAGGGCGGATGACAATTTTTTAAAAAATGAATTTCTGTATCTGGCAGCGCTGCGCTATTATGATAAATATGCATTTACGTATCTGGAGCTTGGCGACGGCGACGAGCTGTGGGAAAACCGGTCGATCGAACAGATCAGGCAGATGCATCCGCACAGCTTTGAAATGCTTGAACGATTCAGACGCGAACAGCGGCTGTATCTGATCTACGGCAACCACGATATGGTAAAAAAATATAAGGGCGGTGTTTTTTATGAAAGCATTTTACTAAAAGATACGCTTCACAAAAAGAATATATTTTTAACGCACGGGCACCAGGCGCAGGTGATGAACAGTACGTATTGGAAGGTCAACCGCTTTCTGGTGCGCTATTTATGGAAAAACCTGGAACTGATCGGCGTGCCTGACCCGACGAGCGCGGCAAAAAATAATACGGCAAAAGGCAGCGTGGAACAGCGCCTGGCGCAGTGGGCAGCGCAGCAGCAGGTGATTTTGATTGCCGGGCATACGCACCGCCCAATGGCAGGCACGAAGCAGTCGCCGTATTTTAACACCGGAAGCTGCGTCCATCCGGCAGGGATTACCGGAATCGAGATTGAGCGCCGGTGTATTACGCTTATAAAATGGTCGCTTGGGACGAGAACAGACCAGACGGTCTGTGTACAGCGTGAGGTGCTCGCAGCAGCGGTATGCGTGGATCAGTATGAAACGAAAGGATCGATAAATTAGGATGCAGACCTCTTATAAAATACTGTTTTTAGAAGATGAACCGACCATTCGCGAGGTTTTAAAAGAATATATGTCGATTACCGGATACGAAGTAACGACGGTGGAACGCGGCGATCAGGCACTGGAGCTTCTTTCGCACAATGCATATGACGGTGCGGTGCTGGATATTATGGTGCCGGGGATCAATGGCTTTGAAGTGCTTAAATATATCCGCGGGCATATGCCCCAAATGGCGGTTATTATGCTGACCGCGCTGGATGATGAAAAAACACAGGTGCAGGCGTTTAACCTCTATGCGGACGACTATATTATCAAGCCGGTATCGCCGATTATTCTGTTAAAGCGGATGGAGACAGTTTTAAGGCGGACAGCCGCAGGCACGCAGAAAGAACCAGACGGGCACAAAGGGCTTACTTTGCAGCAGGAAGCGTACTGTGCCTATTATAAAGGGACAAAGCTGCCGCTGACACTAAGCGAATACCTGCTGTTACAAGCACTGTATGAGGAGCCGAACCGGGTGTTTACAAGGGAGCAGCTTATACTGCGCATTTTTAACGAGGATTATATCGGAAATGACAGGATTATTGATGCGCATGTTAAAAATCTGAGAAAAAAACTGCCTGCCGCGTATATTAAAACGGTGATCGGCGTCGGCTACCAGTTTGACAGGGAGGCGGATCTATGAGAAAGCTCGGACAAAAGAACCTGTGCTACAGCCTGCTGCTTGCAGCGGTATTGCTGCTGCTTTTGACAGGCTATTTTATCTGGATGCTGCCGTCTTTATATGTTTCCTATACACAGGAACAAAATCTGGAAGCGGTCAAAATGCAGCACCAGGCGTTTTTGGAAACCGGAACCTACAACGATATCCGCGTAAAAAATCCGGCTGCCTGCGTTTCGTTTAAAATTCCATATGAAACAACAGAAATAGAACTGACGATGAAAATGGTATCCGTAAAAATTACGGCATCCGATCCGCATATAAAAGCGCTGCTGAACGAGATACAGTTATTTTTAAAAGAAAGCAGTGCGGAAAGGTTCACCGAACCGGTACGTGAACGTGTGAATGCCTGGCGGCGGGAGCTGGCAGCTATCTTGCAGGACAAAGTTCAGCTTCCTTTTCAGATCCAGGTGCTTTCCGAAAAACAAGATCCAAAGCTATATTATGAAGAAAAATTTCGCATTCACAGCGGCGCTGGCGGCGAGACGATTTTAGAAGCGGCGGTGTCGGACAGAAACAATCAGTATACCAATTATCTGGCAGTCGAAAAAGTACAAGACGGTATCGTATTTACCTTGCTTCCGGTAATTACGCCGCAAATGGAAGAAATACGCCCAATCGTATTGCAGAGTGTCCCGATGCTTTGCGCAGTAGTTGTAATGCTTGTACTGATCTTTTCCCAGATTTATTCAAACGGCATTGTGCAGCCGGTTTATCAGAGGCTGCAAGACAGCAACCAGAAGCTGCTGGAAGAAAATGAACGGCAGGAAATGTTTCTGCGCGCTTCCTCGCACCAGATGAAAACACCGATTACGGCATCGCTGCTGCTGTTGGACGGCATGATCGGAAAGATCGGCAAATACAGCGACAGGGAAACGTATCTGCCAAAGGTAAAACAGCAGCTTCTTTCCATGCGTACAATGGTAGAGGAGATTTTATCACTCAACCAAAACCACAGAAAGGCAGATTTCCAGAATATACGGCTGCATGAGCTGGTGCGGGCGCAGACAGACGCTTACCGGGTAGCGGCAGCGGACAAACATCTGGAGATCACGATCGAAGGGGAGCAGGATGCCGTTGTATGCGCGGACGCCGAAAGCCTGTCCAGGATTATTGACAACCTGCTGTCCAATGCTGTGGCATATACCCCGTGCGGCAGCCGGATTGCCGTAAGCATCTTTGCAGACAAACTTGTGATTCGAAATACCGGGGCAGCGATCCCGCCGGATCTTCTGCCGCATATTTTTGAACCGTTTGTCCACGGGGAAGGGAAAAACGGTTCGCATGGGCTGGGGCTGTATATTGCTGCGTATTATGCAAAAATGATGCATATGCGTCTGAATATCCGCAATCAGGACAACGGCGTGGAGGCTGTCTTGCAAACGATTTTATGATATGCGATTCTGGGGCTGCCGTCTGCGACATAAATACGCCCGCATTTTTGAAATCCATTCGTTTCCAAAAGGTGCTGCATCGTACCATTGCAGGCATGTGTATCCGCCCGGATATTTGCTGCCTTTGCTTCACAAAAAGACAGGCAGCAGCGGAATATGCCTTTTTTTCTGCCGCTGGCGGCAATGCGGTGAATCGTGCCGTAAGGCTCGTTATTTAGCCAGTTTCCGTCCTCGATCCTTGCATAAGTCGGGTCGTCGCCAAGGATAAACGCAAATACGGCAAGGATTTCGCCGCTTTCGGTTACGACATGGCTGTTTTGGTTTTGAATATCTGTGATAATCTGTTCTGCTGGGGGATAGCTGTCCTTCCACTGGCTGGGATTTCCGGCTGCACGCATTTGCTCTCTTGCATATGCGTAGATGGAAAGAAGCTGTTCTAAGTCATTTTGTGTTGCTTTTCTTATTTTCATTTTTTATCCTCATTTAAAGTTGTTGTTACTAGAACCTGTTAAAGTCTACCATATGCAGGTATTTTTGCCAAGGGCAGAAGCTTCACAACATCTTCACGGCATTTCTGGTTGATCTTCATACGTATTTCACACCGAAAGTGTATAGTAGAAGGAAAGAAACAGGAAAGGAGGCAGTTTATGCTGCTGAAAATTGAAAATCTTACCGTACAGTTTGGAAAGTTTAGGGCTTTGGACATCCATACACCGATTTGTATTGAAAACGGTGACCGTATTGGCATTATAGGCTCGAACGGCGCCGGAAAAAGTACAATGATAAAAAGTATCCTTGGGCTGGTGCCGTATCAGGGAAAAATCTACTGCACATTGCAGCCCAAGCAGATTGCGACGCATATGCAGTTTAATGAATATACCGATAATATGCCGGTCAGATATATTATGGAAGCGATATTGCAGACCAGGATTGCCAAAAACAAGGAGTTGCAGGAACTAATCGATTATTTTGAATTTGGCGGATGCCTGAAAAAAAGGTACAGCAAACTGTCCGGCGGGCAGAAACAGCGGTTTACAATTATTATGATCCTTATGCAGGATGCGCCGCTCACATTTTACGATGAGGTGACTTCCGGTCTGGACTTTGAGACCAGGCAGAAACTGGTGGAAAAGCTGGTGGAATGGTACCGCGGCAAAGATTCCAGCCTGTGTATCGTATCGCACTATTATGAAGAGCTGGAACAGCTTGCGGATAAGCTGCTGATATTAGATCAGGGAAGAGTCGTCGACTTTGGATACAGAGAGGAGCTGTTTCAAAAATACTGCAAGAGAGCGGTGATCGTGCTGGATGCCAGTGAGAAAAATAAGGAGCTGACAGCAGACTGTAAAAAGCTGGCGTCACCGGAGCATTTGCTTGTATTGTCTGCGGCGACAGAAGAAGAGGAGCAAAAGGTCACTGCGCGCCTGGTCAGCCACAATGTAAACTTTAAGCGCAGCAACCATGATATCGAAAGTATATATATCAATGCAAAACATGCATATGAAAGGAAACAGGAGGGGAACGGCTATGCAGGATAAAAAAGCAAAAAAGGAAAATTTAATCTCGGTTTTTCTGTTAAAGTATGAACTGCTCCATGTGGCAGGCAATCCGTATGTACATATCTTTGGGGTAGGGCTGCCGGTACTGCTGGCAATGCTGATTACAAAAGTGGCACTGTCTGATCTGCCGGGAGAACAGTGGCAGCCGATGGCAACGACATCGATCTATCTTGGCATGGGAACGCTGATCCCGATGGCAGTGCTGCTGATGGGATATGCAGTCAGCTATGCCCAGGAGCTTTCCAGGGGAATCCCGGAGCGGTTGCAGTTGTTCGGCATAAATAAGACTGCTTTGTTTTGTAATCGTGCACTTTTGCAGTTTTTATTTCTGCTGCTGGCATTTGCGGTATTTTTTCTGTCAGGTTGTTTGTGTTACAAATTGCAGCGCCCGACACTGTACGGGCTTTTTGCATATGTTTTATGTATGGCTGCGTTCAGTATGATCTGCCTTGCGTTAGGGCATGGAATTGCCTGTGTCTGCCGCAGTTTTGGCAAAACGTATTGCGTCAGTATTATGCTGTACTTTGCATTTATGATTCTGGGCGGAATGATGGGCATTTCGTATCAAGACCTGCCAAAGTGGGTGCAGTCTGCGGCAAAGCTGCTGCCGGTCACATATATCAACAGGGATTTTTATAAGATCTGGACTGGAGAAACGTACAATTATATACCGATGCTGCAATCGTATCTGTTTCTGGGTGCAGTGTCGGGAATTCTGTTGTTTCTTGCCTTAAGGGGAAACGCAGGGATTGGGCTGCGCAGTCGAATGCATGGATCCGATAGTACGTTTCCATGTTTGTAATAAAAGACGGTACAGCCCCTGTAATCCGGGCTATACCGCCTAACCTATAACCAACTCTTTGCGTCTATGCCATTCCGTTCACGGTCTTGTACTTATACAGCATTTCCGCATGGTTCTGTTCTTCGATCTGGATATCTGCCAACAGCTTGCGAAGGCTTGGTTCTGAAAATTTGAATACGTTGCTGTTGTATTCAGAAGAAACCATCTTTTCTGTGCCGATGCAGTCTGTCGCCAGGAAGCAGTCATTTTTCTTGTCCTCATTGTCAGTCAGCGCACTGTAAGACGCCTGCGGATTGTAATTTTTGCCGCTGTAGTCATTGCAGTTGCAGGTCGGCACACTGCCGGAAAGTACCTTGCCAAGTGATTCGTAATGCTCTTTTTCTTCTTTTTCCAGATTTTGAAACAAATCCTTTAAAACACTGTCTTTTGCTTCTTTGCCGTATCGGTTGTACTTTTCAATACAGCTTTGCTCCTGTGTCTGTAAATCCTTGATTGCGGTCGTTTCTTTTTCTGTTAAAATCATGTTTTCGTACCTCTTTCTTATTTAGGATAACTTTTTAATACAGGACGTATTATGTGCAGGATGGGGGTTTTTATACGTGAATTTTTGATCGAATTCATGGTGGCGGGGTGGCGCGTCAACAGAGTACTGTTTTAGAATTGACGCAGGTTCGCAAAGGTGGTAAAATAATTCCAGCAAAAATGGATGACATATTCTGATAAGGAAAATGTGCGCATAATACTAGAGCGTGTTTGAGTTACTTTGGGAAACTTTTACAAGAAGGGACGCCAGGAGAGAGGATGGGTACACTCTGGCGGCGTCCGTTCCAGAATGTTAAGAATTGCTAGGTATCCTGCTGCTATGTTGTGGCAGTGTCCGGTCGCGCCACCTTGTCCGCTTCCGGCTGTCCGCCGAAAGCTATCGGTGCCGCTTGGCTGCGCCCCTAGTTGTTTTGCAGAATACCAAGCAATTCTAAACATTCTTCCAAAGCCGCCGCCAGAGTGTACCCATCCTCTCTCCCGGCTGTTCTTCGCAAGTGCTGCCAAACGAGCCCGATATGGTTTGTTCACTGTACGAGAGTGAATTTTATCTGATTTGCGTTTTCCAAGGAACTATTTTGTACAGGTTCTCCATGTAAAACAACCTAGAATCTGTTCTATCATAGGGTTGATTTTGTTCATGGCAGACAAACCAAACCATATTGCGTTTGTTTCGTAGCATTTACGAAAAGCAGCCGGGAGAGAGGATGTGCCTCCCCTGGCTGCGGCTTTGGAAGAATGCTTAGAAGCCCTTAGTATTCTGCAAAACCACCAGGGGCGTAGCCAAGCGGCACCTTTAGCTGCCAGCAGGCAGCGAACTAGGTGGCGCGACCGGACACAGCCACAACGTAACAGCAGGATGCTTAGGGATTCTTAACATTCTGGAACGGACGCAGTCAGGGGAGGCCCATCCTCTCTCCCAGCGTCCCTTCCTGTAAAAATTTACCAAAGCAATCCAAATTTGTTCGCTCTAGAGCGTGTTTGAAAAATGCTTTCTGCCAGATGTATTTCACAATTTGTGGGATATTTGCGCCAAATGAAGGGCGCATAGCGGGCTATGTAACCTGAATTTGGCGCAAATATCACGCAAAGTGGGGAATGCAGATGGCAGGAATGATTTTTCAAACACGCTCTAGTGAAAGGAAAGAGGTTTGATGGATGATAGGCATTTACTTTAGCGGTACGGGCAACTCGAAATATATACTGGATGTATTTCTGCGCAGTTACGATCAGGGAAAAAAAGCCCGTTCGCAATTCTATACGATTGAGGAGCCAAAGGTAACGGAGGCAATCAGAAAAAATGAGGAAATCGTATTCAGCTATCCGGTGCAGTTTAGCAATGTGCCTAAAATCGTCCAGGATTTTATTGCCCGCCATGCAAAGCTGTGGAAGCGGAAAAAGATTTTTATTATTGCCACGATGGGGCTGTTCAGTGGTGACGGCGCGGGGATTCTTGGCAGAATGCTGAAAAAATATGGAGCAAATATTACAGGAGGGTTGCATGTTAAAATGCCGGACAGTATTGCAGATGAAAAAATACTAAAGAGGACAATCACAGAAAATAAAATGCTGGTAATGCGTGCAGCAAGAAAAGCAAAGAGAGCTGCAAAGGCGTTGCAGGCAGGGCTGCCGCCGAAGGACGGGATGGGATGGACGTGCCGTTTTGCTGGATTTTTCGGGCAGAGGCTTTGGTTTTGCCAAAAAGTAAATCATTATTCGGATAAGCTGAAAGTAGATACCGCGGCATGTGTCGGATGCGGAACGTGTACGATTCTTTGCCCGATGAATAATCTGAAACTGGTGCAGGGCAAGGCAGCGGCATCTGGCAGGTGTACGATGTGTTACCGCTGCGTTCAAAACTGCCCGAAACAGGCATTGACATTATTAGGAAAGCGTGTCGTCCAGCAAGGTACAATCGAAAAATATTTATAAGCGTCAGCAGCAGAAAAAGGAGTTGGATCAGATGAGATTAGCGTCAGCATTAACGGAAAGGGCAGACTTGCAGGCTAGACTGTCGGAAATTAAAATACGGTTGGATTGCAATGCAAAGGTACAGGAAGGGGACGAGCCGGCAGAACAGCCAGCAGAATTGCTGGAGGAGCTGGAGCGTACGGTCAGCCGCTTGGAAGAACTGATGGTAAAAATTAACCTGACGAACAGCCGGACAGAGCGGAGCGGAAAGACGATTACGGAGCTTTTGGCACACCGTGACTGCCTGAAAAGAAAAATGGAAGTGATACGGGAATTTCTCGACCATGCAAGCGATAAGGTCAGCCGTTTGTCACATTCGGAAATCAAAATCAAAAGTACGGTTCCGGTAGCGGAGATTCGAAAAAAGCTTGATCTTTTGGCAAAAGAGCTGCGCGAGACAGACGAATGGATCCAGGAACTGAACTGGACGACAGAGCTGCTGGAATTTTAAAGCGTGTATGTAGTATGGTAATCTGACAGAGTGGATGCATCTCGGCGGCAGAGAGTGTGCCGTACTTATGGGCAGGGGCGTGGACAGCCTCTGGGTTCGACTCCCAACTGCACAATGCATGTCCTGCAAGCAAACATGCGCATTTTTATTTTTTATCGTTACTACCACGTATCGACTGTCAGGTGAGGGAGGGAATGGGGATTCCTGTTTTATCTGTAAAATGGGTTTTTGATGAAAAAGAGAGGCTAAATATGATTAAAAATTTTAGATACAGCAGTGAATGGGAGGATTTTATCAAAGCGGTAGATACTTTAAAAGAGCTGGTAAAATTGGAACAGGCATTTTTTTCGGTAGGATTTTTAAGTGCGTTTTCGCTGGTTCTGACAGACAATACGTATTTGGAACCAGAGGTGGAAACGATTATATATGATGAAATTGTGTATTTACTGCGTTGGTATTTGGAATGCAATATAGCAGGTAGAGAAGTAGATGAAGAAGAGATCCTGCTGACATTAAAAAAAAGCAAGGACATAAATATAAGTGAAGAAGAAGAGAAAGCACTGGTAAAGAATATTAGTAATAAATTGGAATTTGTAAAGGATGCATTTGATTCAGAACGCTTTGTTGACCGATACTATTTAAAACAAAATGCTGTAAATGCGAAACTGTCTGATTTTAAATATAACATTTGTTCTTATAATTTGCCGTATCAGAGGAAAACGAGTTTCGCACTTATTGATATGGTATGTAAAAAAGATTTACGAGATGTTCCACAAGGGATAGAGAAACTATTTGCTCAATATGAACAGGGAGAATCGATCACATTTATTTGTGATGAAGAAGATATAGATCTTATGATTTGTATGTTGGAGGAAATGAAGCAAAAGATAAAAGGAGAATCATAATGGCTGAAAATCAGATGGATTTTTTGCAGACAAACCTGTTTGGAGCGGCGTTTACAGAGTATGTCTTTAAAGATGTTATGATACAAAAGATAGACCGCTTGGAGCAGCAAGTTGCTGATATTGAGAACAGACTGGAAAAGTCAGGGCAAAATAAGAAGTCTCATAACTTATACTTGACATTTGAAGCAAGACAGAAAAGAGAACAGGCACCGAAGAAAACGGAAGAAATATCCAATAGTCCTTGGCAAAGCTGTAAAAAGATCGTGGAACGTGCATTGGAAATACTGACAGAATGGGAAGAAGCTGATGATATAAAAATCCAGATTCAGTATGCGGCAGTTATGGTAGGCAAGATTGAGAAGCTTAAGAAAACAGATGTTATACAGGCGGATGATATCAGAAATAAAATAAGCACACTGCTTAGAAATGTAATACGTTTGAACGCCTCAGAAGAAATATTTTCCAGAGAACAGATCGCACTGTTAAAAGAAGGATTTTCTTTGATAATAGCGAATAATATCCAAAAAGAAGATTTGTTGCAATTAAACAGAAAACTACGAAAGAAGGGGTTGGCAACAATGCCAGCATGGGAGTAAAAGTTGAATTTATTGTTAGATACAACAATACAAATTGACCGCATTACAGGTTCAAAGGAGCGTAAAAATGCAGTTGCAGCAATTTTGCAGGATCATCGACTGTTTTGCTCTACGTATGTAAAAGGTGAATTTTATTCGAATATTGTAAATGATCTTGTGACTCTGTTTGGACTATTTTTGCTTGACAAGGATATAGGGGAAACTGGTAAGCGTATTAGTGAAAGGGTATTTGGGAGGAGTCAGGCGAGGGTAGCAAAATTATATGCGAATATACTTGAAATGTGTAACTATAAGGTGGACGAGATCGAAGATACATTTTACTTGTATATAGATTTGATTCAGGATGAATTTATGATGGACATCGAACTGCTGTTGAACCAAACAAAATGTGCACGGGCGCAAAAACAGGTCAGATATGAAGATGGAATTCCCTATATGTCCAGCGTGCATTGTACAAAAGATAAAAAAATATGTGAAGTTTGTAAATTATGGCAGCAGTCGGATCAACAGATAGATCAGATGATAACAAAGCGCCTCGTGGATCATAAAATATTAGAAATATTGAATAAAGCGGCAGAGGATGAGACAATGTACAGAGGAAGGAACTGTATGAAATTAGGGGATGTGATTATCACATTGGAAACAGTACATTGCGAAGGAACCACAGGAGTATGCAGCAGCAATCAGAAGGATTTTTCACCAATTTGTAAATCTGTTGGAGTAGAATTGGTAGTACCAGATTATTCGTGGAAGAAGTGAAATCGTTGTAAATTCTGTTCATTTTACGACAACAAAAATGGCAGACATTGATACATATAAATCGAGTTTAGCAGCGGATTTTGGACTGGAAAGCCTAATTTGATAGGATTTTCCAGTCTTTTTTCCGTGAGATTGATATGAGATAGAAAATTTATTTATTTGCCTTGCTTTTTCACATTAACTAATGTCCCGTTCCCGTCTTTATTTAATCTCGTAAAGTCCCGTTCAGTATAAATATCTACCGTTCCATCTTCATCATACGTTGACCGCAGGGAACCGCTGAAATTACCGCCGCCAGGGGCTTCTCCGTTTGAAAGCAGAATATCTTCAAAGCGGCGGACTGGCTCGCCGTGAAAATACCATTTGTCAGCGGCAGGATCATAGGTTACGCCAAATGGCTTATATTCTGCCGCAAGTTCCGTAATTTCCTCAGCGGTCAGCTCGCCTTCACAGACAGCCTCGGCAGTCGGAGGGTTTTTGAATGTATCGATGTCACGGGAAGCATATTCTTCTTTGGAGGCTTCTCTGAGCCCGGTCAGTATGCCGCTCGGATCATAGGAGCCGTCGCGATTTACCGTAATATTCGTAAGATCACGCACAGCATATATGTCCGTTACGCCGTTTTCCTGGAAAAAATCTGTGCCTGCTGCAAGGTTTCCGGTAGCATCAAGCGGATAATAGTCTTCAAAGCAGCGCACCAATTTGCCGTGGTAGCGCAGTTCGTCCTTTTCGGCGTCGTATGTGATGCCAAATGGCTCATAGATCTTAAAACGTTCTTTCCAGGATGCCGTATCAGTTTCGTCAGTCGTTTCGCAGGCATAAGCAACCTGGGATGGGGATAATTCTCCAGCCTCGTCGGCAGGCCCTTGCAGTTGTTTTGGAGAGGCTTCTTGTGAGAGGCTGCGTTTATCGGCTGCGGCGGCAGGATTTCTGGCTGTGAAGGAGACGGCGCTCCAGGTAAGGCATCCGGCGAACATTGTTCCAAAGAGTGCCAAAGTAATCTGTTTTTTTGCGTTTTTCATAAGAATCCATCCTTTCTTGTCAAAGCAGTTTATTTATTACGAAACTGAGTATAACAAAACCATTTGTGATACAGTTGAGGTTTCTTTGTGATTTATGTGAAGATGGACGGCGAAAGCGAAAAGGAAAACCGTACCCCGGTCGGTGTATTGCAAACGGTGCAGCAGCTTCCATACTGCGCCAGTATTTTTTGGACGAGGTAAAGCCCAAGCCCGCTGCCGCCGGTTTTTCTGTTTCTGGACTGTTCGACACGGTAAAAGGCATCGAACAGCTTTGGCAGGCAGTCGTTTGGGATATGGGTATTGCTGTTTTCAATGCAAAATTGAACCGTGCCTTGTTCCGTAGTCAGGAGAATGTTTATTTCCGCTTCCTGCGGCGCATATTTGACGGCATTGCCGATCAGGTTTGAAAATACCTTTTCCAGCAGCAGCTTGTTGCCGTGAATATATGCGGCAGGCGCAAGATTACAGCACAAACGCAGACGCTTGTCTATGATCAGGTCTTCGGTCGTATTCAGGTAACTGCGAATCAAAGGCACACAGTCAAAATACTGCATAGGAAAGGCTTGCTCGGTTTCCAGCCGTGAGACCGTTACGATTTCCTGCACCATATGTTCCAGCGTATTTGCGGTTTCCAATGATTTTGCCAAATATTTTTTGTGGTTTTGATAGGCGCCGATGTCAAACAGCATTCCTTCCAACTGTCCTTTGATTACAGTGACAGGAGTTTTCAGCTCATGCGAAACCGCGGAAAAAAAGTCTGTCCGTGCCTGTTCCAGTGCTTTTTCATGTTCGATATCTGCGGCAAGCTTGTGGTTGGCTTTCTGCAAGCTCGTCAGCGCATCGTCAAGGCGCCGGGACAGGTGATGCAGGCTTTGTTCCAAAATACCAAGCTCGTCGCCGCGGGTATGCGCAGGCTGCCAGTCGAATTGCAAGCGGGACATTTTTTGAGAAATACGGCAAAGGTTTAATACCGGTTTTGTAATAATATGTGCATAAAAAAGCGATGCCATAAGCGCTGCGGCGATGCACAGCAAAAGAAGTTCCGGCAGGATACGTACAAAAGCCTGTTTCAGTTGGGCAACCTGTTCCGCCGTGCCGTAGACGGTCAGCACATACCGGGAACTGTCACCTGCAAAGGAAAAGGGATAGCTGCCTGTGAAAACCGTGCCGCTGTCCGAAGTATCTTCTGCGGCTATGCATATATTAGGCTGCTCCTGTACCAGATTGTCTTCACCTACATAGTATTCCGCAACATTTGGCAGTGGTATCCATGTGCCGTCTTCTGTATACAGTTCTGCATTGCTGACGGCTGGATTTTGGAGAAACTGTGAAAATAAGCCACTGCTGTTTTCGAAAGGCACCTGTTTTAGTTCAGAGATCAGATTGTTTGCCTGGTTATCCAAAGCAGAATTGAGATGATTGGAATACGTCTTGGGCATTCGCATGGCAAGAATCCCGTATACAAGCAGGCTAGTGCCAAACAGCAGAAATAACGTCAGGAAAAATACTTTTGCAAACAGGCTGTTTGCCAGCCGATATTTATATTTTGTCAATTTTATATCCCGCCCCTCTGATTGTATGGATAAAATCAATACCAAGTTTTTTGCGCAGGTTTTTAATATGCGTGTCAACGACTCGTTCATCACCGAAAAAATCATATTTCCACAGCTTATCCAGCAGGTTCTGCCTGGTCAGCACACGCCCCTGGTGCGTGAGCAGCTCGCGCAGGATCTCAAATTCCCGCTGCGTCAGCTCATACGTCTGTCCGTCTACCACGGCAGTAAAACCGTCTAAGTCAAGCAGCAGGTTCTGATAGGCAATTACCTGCGGCGTATCAGACGTACAATGCGCACTGCGCCGCAGAACAGCAGCGATTTTGCGGATTAACACAGGCACGGAAAACGGTTTTGTAATATAATCGTCTACAAGCAGATCCAGTCCGCGGATCTGCTCTTCTTCACCGCTTAGTGCAGTCAGCATAATAATTGGCACCTGGGACTGCCTGCGGATACATTCGCAAACCGAAAAGCCATCGATCTTTGGCAGCAGAATGTCTAGCAGAATCAGGCCAAACTGCTTTTGCGAAAACAGAGCCAGTGCTTCCATTCCGTCGCTTGCTGTGGCAACGGTATAACCGGCTTCCTGTAAAAAATTTTCTAACAGTTCCTGGATATCCGGCTCATCTTCTACGACCATAATTGTATGTGATCTTTGTTTTGGATTCATTGCTAACACCTCCGTATTGAGTATAACACAGAATTTTGTGATTCCTGTGTTTTTTGAAAAAGTGATTTACAAAACGTGTAAATTTTATGAATCATCCAACGCGATATAAGAAGTAAAAATGAATTTACGAAGGAGGAACAGCATGGAAAGCATCTATGAAATGTCCTGACAAGGGGATTGGGTTTGATATCTGTGTGATTGATATGCCGTTTTAGATACACGTAATGGGATTGTGTTATGAAAAAACCATTCACTTTTTCAGCATCTGGCTGCTGTAAGCAGACACGGTAAACGCAAGCTTTTATGTATTCCCAAGTTTCAAATTTTCTGTTATATTGAATTTAGTCAAAGACAATCTTTACACATTCGTGTATAATTATTTCCAAACTCTGAAAGGAAATAATTATTATGGAAAAAGAGAAAAAAGATATTTTACTGATCGATTG
>CAJTCR010000033.1 GCA_910574915.1 Eubacteriaceae bacterium | reverse complement strand
GCCTAATCCTTTCTTCAGATTCCACCTCACGATGGACACCCTTGGCTTCGGCTGTATCCTTCCCACTGCCGGGCGGATTGGGGACTTTCACCCGTTAGAACGTGTGCCCACCGGGCACACCAAAAAGGCTCTGTCCTGCTTTTCAACAGCCAGAGCCTTCTGTCCCGTTAGGCACCTTCCTTTTCGATTTCATCAATCATTTGATACGTATGTATTTTTTGCTGGTTGATCTCACTCATGCCGATAAACATGGCACCATAGCGGTAGGTGCCGTCGTCTTCTTGTGTTTCCCGTACGATCTGAATGACGCACGGAATCACTTCCTTTGTCCATATCACCATATTCGTATCATAGTAGCCTTTTACATCCAGTTTTTCCATCGAACGAAAGCCCATTCCTGTGCATGACAAATCAGTGACTTTAATCAGGATTTCTTTTTCTGTATGATCCTGAACACATTTTAGATTCAGCGTAACCGTAAGCTCCAGCCGTTTGCCTGATCTTCTTTCCATACTGCCTCCCATTTTATTGATTTGCTGTATTTCCTGTCCATTATACCGCAACAGCCAATAGATTTCAACTGCAACCGGATGTTCCCCGCAGCGGAAAGTATAAGGTAATACGATAGTCTGTTTGTGTCATCTGCACCTGTGCCTCGCCTTCCATCTGTTCCATCATAAGCATCATATTTTTTACGCCGATTCCTCTTCCTTCCACATATTGTCCGGGAAGCGCCATGCTGTTTTCGATTACGATGCCGGCGCGCGTCTGCTCATAGAGAATTCGAATCCGCACCTTTTTGTCCCTGTCTGCATACTTTTCCAGGTTTGAATAAATATTGTCCATAATCCTGCCCAGATAATCTGTATTGACCCGAACAAAAACGTTCTTCCAGACAAGCTGTGTGCAGTCTGTATCAAAGCCGCCGCAGTCCAGCAGGGCGCACAGCTCGGAGAGGTAGTCTCCAAACGCGCTGCTCATTTCCTCCGAAGGCTCCAGCTCCACTCGTTTTTGGGAATCAATCAAAAAGTATTCAAACATCTGGTCTGACAAATGCTTGATCTGCTGGATTTTATCATAAGCCTTGTCCAGATATTCCTGTACCGGCATCCCGTCCCTTTCGCGTTTTTTTACGACGTCCATATATGTAAACAGCCCAGACAGCGGCGTACGAAGGTCATGCGACATGCCAAGGACAAGCTTATCGTGTGCAGCGCGCATCTGCTTTTCGGTTTCCATCGTTTCCAAAAGCTGCCTGCGCATCTGCTCTAGTCCAAGCGCAAGCTGTCCAAGCTCGTCTTTGCCGTTTACGGTTACCTCTTTTGAAAGGCATCCCTGCCGGATCATGGCTACCTCCCGCTCTAGGCATTGGACATACGACACCGTTTCAAGCATTCCAGACAGTATGATCCAAAGGCACGCGCCAAAGCTGCATACGGCTGCTCCTGCAAAAAGGATACGGTAGTAAAACTGGTCAAATCCTGTCGACAAATACACATCTGCATCCCCGTCCGCAAATACAATGCGGTAATAAGGGCGCCAGACACTTCCGGGCATTTTTTTGCTGCCGTGCAGCAGTTCTCCCGGATAAGAAGCGTCGAATAGCAGCCTGCCTTTTCTTGCAATGAAAAATTCTTTCAGCGCCTGTTCGTTCAGCCAGATTGTAACGGCATCTGCATCTATTGCCGCCACATGGTGTGCCTGCACATATGTTTGAAAATTTTCCGCAAGCGCGGTCTCTGACGTGCCATGCTCTGCAAAATACTGCCGCAGCATCGTCCTGCCGCCGAAAAACAGCAGCAGAAACAAATAGCAGAAGGCTGCCAGCCCGCAGACAAGGCGTATAAGCAGCTTTCCGGTTAAACTGCGCGCCAGATCTATCTTAGGCTTCACACTTTCGCTGTATTTATGCCGCTCTTTACTCCTCGACGCATAGATGGCAAGCACGAGAAAGCCCGTTATCGCAGGAAGCGCGGTCTCCAGATAAAAATTCCCGGAAAGCCCCGCTATCGTCCAGTGGTCATGTAATAGCGTATAGGTTGCAATCGACGGAAAAGCCTGCTCGGTATCGATATGCAAAATCGTCCCGTCTCCGCCAAACGCCCGGTACATAGCATCGATCATCACCGAATGCCAGACGCACCCGCTGGTACATGTAACGGCTGACAGCGCTGCCCCGGATACAAATCTTGCAAAAAACAGCAGACACCACCGGTGCAGGCTTCCAAGCGCAGGAATTTCCGGTATACTAGATACTGCCGCGTAAAAAAAGGCAGACAGCAGCATACCCGTCTTTTGCCCGGCAGCGTTTTGAAACGCGCCCAAAGCCAGCCCTCGAAAAAGCATCCCGCAAATAGCTGCCGGCTTGATCCCATATACGAAAAAATTGAGCAAAAAAAGAGCTGCCTGCTCCTTGCCAGACAGGCAGCCGCTTAAAAAGATTCCTTTTGTAAAAACAAGATAAAAGCCGTTTACCGCCGCAGGAAGCAAAACAGCCGCAAGGCACCACCGCAGGGAAAACTGCGGCTTTATGAAATAAATATTCCTGACAGGAAGTTTCAGCACACAGCCTGCATACACAAGCACCGCAAACCATACGTGCAGAAGATCCAGGCAGACATACAAAGCCATCACCCATCCATTGGACAAGCCCGTGTGCGCGCAAAACCGGATCACCGTATCCTGGAATGCATTTGTAAATAAAAAAATCAGACAGATTGCCGCCATATGCAGCAGCAGCTTCCATATGGCGCCTGTTTTACGTTCCAAGACGGTACCCCTTTCCCCATACGTTTTCAATAATCTGCGGCGACTGCGGGTTTTCCTCAATTTTTTTGCGCAGCCTGCGGATATGTACCATTACGGTATTGCCTGAAGTATAGATAAACGGCTCGTCCCATACGCTCTCATACAGATTTTTTACAGAAAATATTTTATGCGGATGGCTGATAAGCAGCAGCAAGATCTTGTATTCCAATTCGGTAAGCTCTGTTTTCGCTCCGCGCACGATCGCCTCATTGTGCCCTGTATGGATACGGATACCCGACGCTTCCAGCCAGCCGCAGGCGTCGGATTCCCCGTTTTCTGCCGCCGCTTTATCGTATACGTTGCGCCGCCTTAAAAGCGCCCGCACCCTTGCCAGCAGCTCCGCATAGGAAAACGGCTTCACCAGGTAATCGTCTCCGCCGACGGTCAGCCCGAGCAGCTTGTCCGATTCCTGTCCTTTTGCGGTCAAAAAAAGAACCGGCACCTTCGACTGCCTGCGAATCTCTTCACACGTACGGATGCCAGAGATTCCAGGCATCATAATATCCAAAATAACAAGCTGCGTCTGATCCGTAAGCTTACGAATGCCTGACCGCCCATTTTCCGCCTCATCCACTACAAATCCGTCGCCTTCCAGCAAAATGCGTACGCCTTCCCGAATTGCAGCATCATCTTCTATCATCAGTATCGTATTGTGCTCCATCATATGCTTTCTCTTGATCCTTTTTCCATATCAGGATACGGTTTTCGTCAGGTATTGTGCTGACACATAGGCGCGAACCCCCTCAAACCGAATCTTTGCCCAGCGGTTTCCTTTTTCGCCGCTTATCGAAATTACCTTTACCCGAAGCCCTCTTGTCAGCGAGCCAATCACCGCATAATCTGTTCCCGGGCCGCATCTGACATTTAAAATATCAGATGCCACAACATAGCTTTTTGTACGCGGCATTGCCGCTGTCTTTGCCTGCGCTGTCACAATGCCGTTTTGCGGCATACAAGGCTGCGACACAGGCACTGTCAGCATTGCAGATGCAGCAAAAGCTGCAAATTTTAACATGGTTTTTTTGTTGTTTTTGTTGATGATCATGTTTTTCTCCTTCCAAACGATCAGCCCTGAACATGAAAATAAAATACGGATGTTCAAGCTGGTGTTAACAACATTTTGATGTCTGGATAGAAAGATAACACATAAATCTTACATTACGGCTTAAGGAAATCTTAACAATTCTTAATTTTTTAATGATCTATTCTTTAAGCCCCAGCCACTGTTCTACAGTCTCTAATGCATAATCTACCCCTTTGGCAATCTTAGAAACCTCAATTCCCATTTCATAGAGGTTTTTTGCAGTCTTTTGAGCTTCTTCCTTTCTTCCTTCTTGTCTGCCCTCTTGTATTCCTTCTTGTCTGCCAATATTTCGTTCTTCTGTCCGCATTTCCTGAATTGCCTGGCACATATCTACTTTTCCCCCGCTTTCCTTATAGTTCAGGCTGATATGTGTAATTGCTTCGATCACATCAGCAGCCCGGCGTTCCAGCGCGCTGAAACGATCTTTATTGGATTCCATAACTGCGGCAAGTGCTTCTTTATTTTTGGAATATTTGATAAACAGCAGCACTTCCCTAAGCCCAGTCTGAAATTTCAAAATTTCCTGATCTTCCATTTGTACAGGTGCAATCAGCCGTACATGGTAGTTATCCATACAAGAAAGAACCCTCGGATCTTTGATATCCATCATATCAAACAGGCTTAAAGGTGCTTCCCACTCTTTGGAACCAAAATAAATCATAATTGTTACAGAAGGTATTAGCCGGTCTTCCTTCCAAAATCCACTGAGAAATTCTCCAGAATCTGGCGCTTTATGCTTCCTCTGCCCTTTTTCTGCTTTTTGTGCCCTGCGGTGCGACCTGGCTGCTTCTTCCACCTGCCCTGCATATTCAAGTGCGTCGTATAAATTATTTTTCACCGCAGCCGCATAATGAATTTCCGCCTGACTTTCTGCCCCATAGAGGAAATATTGCAAACGACCGTCTGTCTTTGCAGTACAGAGTTTTTGCACATCCCTGAATTTTTGTACTGGGACGGCAGCACCGTCTGCTCCATAAGGAAGAGCTATTTCCGTAGGATCACGCTCTTGCAGATGCTCTGGCAGGATAACCTGCTCCCCGCCATAGATATAGTAGTTAAAAATATCAGCGAACACCTGCGCATCCGAAAGAAAATCTTTTGTAACCGTATCTGCCTTCAATATGATTCGCTCCTCTCCTGTATATGTACAGATAGCTCCTATGCAGCTATCATACTAAAAAAAGAGTCATTCTGCAAGTACTTGTTTCTTTCAGTTCGTTTCACACGTTAAGTTTTTATACTCAAAAAAATCAAAATCTGCATACCGCATATGCTTCATACTGTCTACACAGGCAAGCCCTACCATTGTCCCAGTAAATTCGCCATATTTACAGTATTCATCCGAAAACTTTGTCGTATCGAATACGTTTCCGATTTTCTTATAATCGGTTCCATAATAGCTCCATGCAAACCAGGTGTCTTTTCCTTCGACATACAGCCTGAAATAGATCGGCTGATCCTCCACGGGGATTCTTGTATCCAAATATTCACTCTTTTCTCCATTTTCCAGTTGGATCACGGAAATGGCGCTTTGGCGGAGTGTTTCGCTGTAATATTTCCGCAGGAAAAGAAAGTTCATATTGTCGTAATAAAGGATCAGCCCGGCGCTGTGCTGGTACACTTTTGGCACAAATTCCATTTTTGTCGTAACGACTGCATGGACGCTGGTCAGCTTTCTGGCAAGGATGCTTGCTTTATGCAGGGATGTGACGGATTCCTGTCCGCGAATACGCACATGGCTCTGCCTTGCGGAGACGTCCGCAAAGCGGTGCGGCATGATGCGCGGCGCATAGTACCAGTTTCCAAGCTCACCGCTGTCAAATTCGTCAAAATCAGGGATCTGCGGCAGCGGTATTTGCGGCAGCGAGCTTTCCGGCACTTCCAGCTTTGCCAGGTTGCTGCCGTCTGCCATACGCAGCCATCCGTCTTTTGTCCAGCACATTTTTTGTATCGCGGTTTCCCGTCCAAGCGTACATCGCAGCTCTGGCACAAACGGCCTTGCACACAGGTGCAGCAGATAAACTTCTCCGGTCGGCAGCTCTACATAGCTGCCATGCCCTGACTTTTGCAAAACCGACTGCGGGTTGTAATAATTCGGCTTTAAATGATCAGGGTCATGCCTTTCATAAGATTCTCCTGGCGTACTCGTTACGATCGGGTTTGCAGGGTCTTTTTCATAAGGCCCCCATACATGCTTCGAACGTCCCATCGTCACACAATGGTTGTACCCGGTTCCGCCTTCTGCGCACATTATGTAATAGTACGCTCCGTGCCTGGTCAGGTGCGGCGCTTCTATACAGCCGCGGTCTGTGCCTCCGTGCCAGATCCTGCGCGGATAACCGATGATTTCCTGTTTTTTTGCATCATATTCTGCCATACAGATGGCGCCTGGCTTTTCATAGCCTTCCCTCGTCTCCCACTCCAGAGAAACAACGTATTTTTTTCCGTCATCGTCATGAAACATAGAAGCGTCGAAGCCTGCGGAGTGCAGATATATCGGACGACTCCACGGCCCTTTGATATCCTTTGCTGTCACTACATAATTATCCACATCAAAATACCGGGCGTTCATAGAATTCATAATGCCGTAGACGACATAAAACAGCTCCTCCGCTTCACAGTAAGTCAGGCATGGCGCCCAGATTCCTTTTGCGCTTGGGAGTTTTTTTAAGTCCACGGTGTGGTCGTCTGTAATGATATGTGTAAAAAGCTCCCAATTTTTCAAATCCAGCGAATGATAGACCGGAATGCCCGGCATCCATTCAAATGTAGACACTGCCGCATAATAATCGTCTCCCTTGCGGCAAATACAAGGGTCAGGATTGAAACCTGGTAAAATCGGGTTTTGAATCATTTTTCACGTCCTCCTTTCAAAAAACCGTTCTGCTGCGCCGGAAACCAGCCAAAATTTATGCACCTTCCAAAATCCCAGCTATCCCAGCCGTTCCAGCCTGTTTCATTTACCGTATCGGTCAAAAGCTTATAACTCCAGTAAAAATAGCCGCTGCCTTTTTCCCATGCCTGTAGCTGCGCATCTGCCAGATTGAGGTAGAGGCTTCTTTTTTGCTCTGCGGACAGTACATCCGCCTGTGTTCCCTGCACGCCGTTTAAGACAGACTGCCCGCCTTTTGTGTCATGTCCGCAGGCTTTGGAATTAAACAGGCACCATTCGGCGCAGATCACCGGAAAGTATTGCTGCATTTCTTCGATCTTTCGTTCATAATGTTCCCTGATATAAGCTTTATAAGCTTCTGGCTCTTGTGCACAACCCTCTGCTTCCGCCATCATCAGATATTGGTGTGTATCCAGCACGACATTTTGATAGTGCGCTTCCTGCATAAAGTCTTTCCATGCCGTCAGCTCAAAACCGTCATGAATCACGACATACTTTTCTTCTGGAAGAAACCTGCGCAGCCTGTCATAAGCCTTGCAGTAAAACTCCCGCAAAAATGCCATTGTATTCGGCGCAGAACCTTCTGCCATCGCTTTGTCGGCGGCAGGATAGCGGTTTGGAACATCCATCAGCTTCCACATCCGTTCAGTAATCGGCTCGTTGAGCACTTCAATGCCCCAAAGCGCCTGGTGCCTGCCATAGCGCTTTGCAAGCCGTTCCAGTACGGTAAGCACATATTCCACCTCGTCCGGGCACTGCGACCAGCGGCATACACCGCAGATTCCGCCGTTGTCGAACCCATTCTGTCCAAGCGGCGCCGTGTGCAGGTCTAACAGTATTGTAAGCCCATACGCCTGTGCCCATGCAAACGCCCGGTCAAGCTCTTTGACGCATCCGATAAACGGCTCCCTGTCGCCAAATACAAAATAGGGAACCGGGATACGCACAGCTTCCATTCCCATCGCTTTGACCGTCACAAAGTCCCGTTCTGTGATATATTCCGAACGATGGATCTGTATACGCGCCTGATAGGCCTCCCTTGGAAGCTGATACGCCAGATTGTACTCATCTTCTGCGTCTGTCCCTTCAAAAAGAGCCGGGCTCATCCACTTTTCCAATACGAGCCAGTTGCCGAAATTCACGCCTTTTACTTTTAGTTGCTTCATAAAAAACCTCCTGTTTTTATTTGATTTTTCCTGCACGCTTTGTAAGATCGCTGATAATGCCGTCAAATTCCTGATCTAAATGATAAAATTTCATAATGATAAGCCCCGCTGCATAAACTGCCATCGGAATCCAGACAAAGCAGACCCGGATCGATGCAATCGCAGACGCAGACTGTACTGCCGCTTCTCCCACATAGCCGCCAAGCTCCAAAATCAGTCCCAGCAGCGCCGAGCCAATTCCGTTTCCGATTTTGTAGCCAAAGCTGCACGCGCTGTTTACCAGCCCTTCGGTACGCACGCCTGTTTTCCATTCTCCATAGTCGATCGTATCCGAAACCATCGCCCACATCGTAGCGCCGCCGCAGGAATTTCCGATTCCGCGGATAATGCTGGAAACTACAATCAGCCCCATCGAACCGCCGGAAAAATTTAACACCATCATGCCAACCATATCCAGAACCAGCCCAATGGCAAAGACATTGCGCTTCCCATATTTTTTGACAAGCATCGCGATAAAAAACATCCCGGCGATCTGGACAATATTAAAAATCCCATTAATCGTACTGACGAGGTCTCTGTCACCGAGGATATCTTTTGCAAAATATACGGTCGCCCCGCCGTTTACCGAATACATTAAAAAGAACAGTGCGAGCATTCCGGTCATCATCATCCAGTATTTATTTTGAAACAATGCCCGAATCCCTGTTCCAAACGGGACATCCGCAGTACCGTCTGCCTGTGTGCCTGCGGCTTTGACACGCTCCTTTGTGCCAAAAAAGTTTATTAAAAACGCAATTACCGCAAGCAGCCCAAGTACACAAAAGGTCTTTGTCCATGCAGACGGGTTATCCCCGAAATATTCCACAAGCGGCAGCGTACACGTATTGATCGTCAGTGTGCCGGCAGTCGCAAGCAGGTTTCTGAAAATACTTAACACCGACCGCTCGTACGGGTCTTGCGTCATTAATGCGTTCAGTGCAGAATACGGTACGTTGATTGCCGTATAAATCACTGATGAAACAAGGTTATAGGTAATAAATACATACACCAGCTTTGGCGTCTGCGCCCAGGACACCGGCACAGAAAACAGCAGCACGCCGGATACCGCAAACGGGATACACATGCGCAGCAGCCACGGCCTTGCTTTGCCGTATTTGGATTTTGTACGGTCTACAATAACGCCCATAACAATATCGCTGACCCCGTCAAACACTCTGGACACCATCATAATCGTACCGACCGCCAGCGAGCTTACGCCCGCATAATCTGTATAGTACAGCATTAAAAAAGCGGACATTGCCGTATAAATAATATTGCACCCAAAATCGCCGCAGCCATAAGAAAACCGTTCCGCAATCTTTGCAAAGGTCAATCTGCTCTTATTCTCCATTTTACAATACACTCCTTTTTCTTTTTCAATTCTATGCGCATTGGAATTGGTTGTTTATAAAGGTATTTTATCATTTTAGACACCTTTTGATCAGGACAGATATTGTCTATTTTATAGGAGGATATTCTCTTTTTATTGCAATCACTCCCATTTTGTGATACGTTTTAACAAACCATTATAGGAAAAAGAAAAGGGGAAAGACGACATGCATACAGATTATATTTTTGAACATATTTCCGTGCCGAAAAACACAGGCGTAATGTTCCGCACCTCAGTCGATTCCGGCAGCTACGTGCCAAGCCACTGGCACCCTGCGATAGAGATTATTTACATGCTCGAAGGCGAGCTGTTTATTACAGAAAACGCCGTTACGCGCCGCCTTAGCGCCGGACGGTGCACACTGATTAACTCCGGCGTCATTCATGCGACAAAATGCACCGCCAGGAACAAGGCGATTTTATTTCAGATCCCGGTTGATTTTATATCCTTATATATCCCGGATATCGGCACCCGCGTCTTTACCTTAGACGACCCGGGCGGTAACCCGATCCGCCAGACCAAGACCGATATCTTCAAAGAAACGCTTCAAAAAATGCAGGTGGCAAACGACATCCGTCCAGAAGGCTTTCTCCTGCGTTTTAACAGCCTGCTCTTTGAAATCCTGTTCCAGCTTTACCACAATTTCAGCACGATCGTCTTTCGCTCTGGCAAAAACCAGCGAGAAAAGGATTTTAGCCGCCTGACCGATATCCTTGCTTATACCGCGCAAAATTATACCCGTCCGATTTCGATTGACGAAATCGCTGCCGTTGCGTTTTTAGATCCGGGATATTTCTGCCGCTTTTTTAAAAAACAGATGGGGAGCACTTTTTTAGAATACCAGAATGAACTTCGCCTGTCGCATATTTACCATGACCTGCTGACGACCAACGACCTGATCCAGACGATTTTGGAACGGCACGGATTTACAAATGACAAGCTGTTTCGGCGCATGTTTCGGGAACGGTTTGAAAAAACGCCGTCACAGGTACGCAGGGAGATTGATGGGATTGCATGAACAAGGTTTTATTGTTTTGTGAAATTTTGCAGGAAGGGACGCCAGGAGAGGGGATTGGCACGCCAATCCCCTCTCCTGGCTGTTCTTCATACATGTTGCGAAAACAAGATCAATCTGGTTAGTTTTGCATAAAAACAACAGAAAACATTTCTTCTAATTCATGTTCAATCTGTATCTTATAATCATCAATTATAATCATATTTGATGGGATATCAACATGTCTAGTTAATTTGTCATTTTGAGTACGTATCAAAATTGTTGCACTACATTTCTTTCTCTTTCCTGCATTTTTTAGCAATCCCACCGCTTCACTAAAACTTTCTGTTGCTTTTTGAATTTTTACTGCCACAGGCGCATTTTTATAATATTTTTTGAGAAATCCATCAATTCCCTTATTTCTTTGCACCACATCACAATCCAATTGATTTAGAATGGCACTATCAACATCACTTTTTGTTTTATAGGATGCAATACCTAATTTCAATAATCTGGATTCTGTTTTATACGGATTTTTCAATCTGTTTTCGGATATTTCTACCGCATCTCGGCTAATATCAATTCCTATTCCTTTTCTATTAACTAATTCAGCCGCAACCATTGTCGTTCCACTCCCGCAAAAAGGGTCAAGCACCGTATCGCCTACATCAGTACTAATACGAACGATTCTTTCTAGTAATTCAATAGGTTTTTGCGTAGGATATCCAACTCGTTCTTTAGCTTTAGGGTTCAAAAATGGAATCTCCCAAACATCTGACATTGGTACTCCCTTTTTCTCCTTTGATAAAACAACTTCACCATTATCATCATGCTTATAAATTGCTTTTCCTCTAGTATCCCTTACTCTCTCTTGAAGAATTTGGTCAATATTTGTAGTTGGAGAATATTCCGTATAAATAATATTAAACTTATAATTATTTGTTTTGGAATAAAAGAAAATTGTTTGATGTCCTGGCAATAATCCTTTTTTTGAATTAGACCATCTCTTATAAGTCCATATAATCTCACTTCTAAAATTTTCTTCTCCAAAAACATCATCCAATATTATTCTCAAATAATGTGATGCCTTTTCGTCACAATGCAAAAATATACTTCCTGTATCTTTTAAAACACGTTTTAACTCATATACACGTACTTTCATATAATCTAAATACTGTTCTCGACTATTCCAAACGTCTCTAAAAAAATATTCAGTTCCTTGTGTATCTTTCAAAGATTGCATTTTCTGCGTAAAAAAAGGTGGATCTAAATAAATCATATCAATCGAACTATTATCTATCTGTTCCAGAATATCCAAACAATCTCCATGTATTACCATTTCACTATCACTTCCTTGAATCTGCAATTTTCTGAAGAACATCCAGCAAATCAATGTCTGTCAATTCTTTTATATATTCCCAAGCAGCATCACCATAATAATATTGCCCGCCAATCCCCTTATACAACGTTTCTAAAGTTTCTTGAATTTTTTTTGCCTGCGAACGTTGTAGATAATAGAACATAACTCTTATAGGTATATAACCTTTCTCATTTATAACTTTAACTCGTGTATGCTCTTTTGTAATATGATCCCCATCTGTTGTTGCATCCCTCCATTTTATTTCATGTGCCATTCCATTAACCAAACAATCTATTTCAAAGGTCTTTGGTCTGCTTCCTAGCGTATTGGGAATTCTTACTTTTGCAGCTTCAGAATACTTATGCTTTATGCACATGCAAGCAGCTTCTTCCAAAAATGCACCTGCATACTTATATAAGAATCGTCCTTTATTCTGATAGCAACGCTGTACTAGAATCTGTTATATCATATGGTTGATTTTGTTCATGGTAGACAAACCAAATCATATTGAGATTGTTTCGTAGCATTTATGAAGAGCAGCCAGGGGAGGCACATCCTCTTTCCTGGCGTCCCTTCCTGAAAAAATATACCAAAGCAACTCAAATTTGTTCCCTCTAGTGCTCCATACTTCCATCAGCTCTGCAATAACGACACACTCCGCTTGATTTGCACAAGCAGAAGAACTATGCTGACGCCCAGCAGGATGTGCCCGATTCCTGCGATGCCTGATATTGCCGCATCCATACCAGCAGAAAGCGCAGGTACCAGCACCTGAGCCACTCCCCGCACGACAAACATCACAGCAGTCAGGTTCAGTCCGGTCTGATAAGCAGCCAGTATCCGCCCGGTTTTTTCATTGGTGAAGGAAAAATTTTTCTCCAGCAGCAAAAGCAGCAGGAAAAATACCATGCCCAGCAAAAAGTAATGGGTATGAACGACCGAAAGAGTAGTTTTGGCAGTAAAATGGTTAAATTTTGTAAACTCCCGGTAAAACACGCCGCCAGCCATTGCGAGAATGGCGTACAGCAGAGCTGTATTAATATAGCGCTTCATAGATATATCCTCCTTATTTGCATTCTTGTTTCATAGCGAAATATCCAATAAGTACTGTCCACACATAGGCGCAGGTCTTTGGAATCATCAGCATCCCGATCATAGGAAAGGTATCCGCCCACAGCACGACTGGTATGTAAAAGCCAAAGCTCAGCACGATCGTCAGCCACATCCAGCGAAATGCCTGATCCCCGTCGCCTTTTGCGCTGCGATAATACAGCACAATGACCAAAAGCCCAAGCAGGGCGAATGGGATGTTTCGGTAGATGCCCCAGCAGAGGGATGCTTTAGCACTGAGCCACTGGTTTTGGGGCATCATGCACAGCGCAATCCTCACACCGGCAAGTCCATATACCGAAACGGTAAGGCTTCCCTTACCATTGACCTTATACCGCTGCCGCCACACATAATAGAGCAGTACATAAAAAATCGTCATCGTGACTGAAGTGATCCATTTTCCAACGCCCAGCGCAGCAGTGTAATTTTCCAGACCAGCCGTACACAGGGCAACAGCTCGGGGAACCAGATGGAATGCGTCTCCTGCCCCAAGCACTACAGCCATCCATCCGAACAGGCGGAATTGGCGCTCTCCTTTGCTGCCCCGAATCATGATAATTCCGATGGTAATGACAAAGAGCAGATAGACAGCATCAAACAGTGTTTCTACGATTGCTTGCATTGTTTATTCTCCTTTACGTTTTATTTTCGTAAGACCGGCTGGATCAGCAGCCTGAACATTGTTCAATTTGAAGGATAAAAAATACCACAATCCAGTGGGTTTTTAATAAAGGGTTCTGCGTACAATCTCTAATACAGCAGCAGGATCATAGTCCTGACGCAGGAATGCTGACAGCATCAGAGAAAATAAGACATCCGCAAACCTTTCGTCTGTAAACTGCTCTGTAAATGCATCCGCCCTGATTCTGGCATCCTGCTTTAAGACCAAACACAATCCATCCAAAATATGCTGCCAAGTCTGCTGCATTTTTTGTTTCCCATCGGATTTGTCCTCCTGCATAAAGCTTAAAGAGTGCAGTGTAAAAAATCCAGGATACTGTGTGCAGCCGTACTGCATCCGCGCATACATCCATGTAATACAGTCCTGCGTATTCCAAAACACCGCACTGTCCTTTGAACAGTAAAAAATCTCACGCCAAACGCTTTCTACTACAGCGCTCACCAGCGCAGCTTTGGAATCAAAATAATTGTAAATAGACCCTACCGATACGCCACATGCCGCAGCTACCGAACGGATATTGATCGCAGGCAGTCCTTTCTGCTGGATCAGTTCCCGGCTGGTTTTTAAAATATCTTCTTTTGATGTCACAACTGTATTCATTTCATCACCTCAATATGAACTATGTTCATTATAGCGAGCCGCATGATTCTTGTCAAGTACTTTTAAAAACCTATTCCATCATCAGCATAATACTTAGGCGAAATTCATGGTCTTTTACGTCAATGGCAATATCCCCTGCATATTTCCTCGCTACCATGCGGATATTGGATAACCCGTATCCATGACCTTCCGTTTTTTCTTTTGACGTAACGGGCAGCCCTCGTTCTTCATCCCATTGCAGGTTCCCGGTAAAGCTGTTGCTGATCTCGATCATATAGGCATGATTCCTGTGGTAAGAAAGGACGGATATATATGGCGCTTCGCTCTTTCTGGCATTTTCCATTGCATTTTGCAAGGCATTGTTCAATATGACGCTGACATCAAACGCATTGATGTTCGTACCAGTCGGATAATAAAAATCTGACTGGAAGCGTATCTTCCTTTTTTCTGCTTCATTTTTTAATTCCTGTAGGATCACATCTGTTACGGGATTCCCGCTTTTGATCTCCCCTGCGATCTGGGACAGGGCAGACTTTAGTTCTTCGCCGTAATCCATTGCTTCCGCCACATTATTTCCAGCATAAAGCCTTTCTAACGTAAGGATATGGTTTGTCATATCATGCCGGATGCTGCGTATGTTCTGATACAAACTCTCCACCTGCCTGATATGCCTTTCGATACTGTCAATCTGTGTGGCAAGCAGTTCGTTTTGCAGCTTTTCTTCCTGCCTTACTTTGATGTTTTGGAACAGTACGGTCATTACGACGATCGTAAGAATGGATATGCCAAAATGCAGAAATGCCAGTCCATTGTACAAACCGTAAATAGGCTCCATCCAGCTCATTCCCGAACTGGTCTGATACCGTATCAGGATTCCATATCCTGTCATTCCTGTGATGGAAGGCACGATCAGCATAAACATTTCCTTTCTGCTCATGTCCTCTCTTTTGTAAACGTAGGTTTTTACAATATAGCCTGCACTGATTCCCAATAATGCCAAGCTGATGACCCTGTCCAGCAATTCCACTCCACCAAATATCAATATCTTTGCCAGCAGTTGCTTTTCTGGTATATAATAAGCATCCGATACAGCCTTTATGTTATAGACGGAATTTGTTAAAATCCTCGTCATATATGCCGACAGCCAGCGCAGTGAAAAAAAGGTTGCCGCCAGAAACGTCTTCTGTTTATAATTCCTGCGGTCGATTCTGCACATCACAAGATACGCTGACAATATGCCCAGGCTGTATACCGCAAATACGTTTATCTCTATCGGTACGAGATACAATAGCAGCATTGTGGCAAAATAAGCGATCCCGATGCAGGCGGATCCCCTTTTATTTTCTATAAATGGCTTTGTAAAACGGGATAGGATATACCCTGTTCCATACATTGACACTATGGCATAGACCGCAGATATTGCCGCCAATATATCCATGTATTCCATCTATTTTCTTCCTTTCCGCTGGTTATATCTTAGATACTGTTCGACAAACTTCTGGTATTTCCGCTTTGCCATAAGCGCCTGTCCTTTTTCCAAATAGACGGTCGTTGCGTCATATTTTCGGATAAAACCAAAATTTACAAGATATGACCTGTGGGTGCGGAAAAACTCATTCCCTACTTTTTCTTCCAGTTCTTTCATTTTTCCATAATATTCGATCTCTGCATCCATCGTATGCAAAATCAATTTCCGGTCAAATACCTCCGCGTATACGAGATCTTCCAGATTGACAGTAATATGCTTTCCCCCTGTATTTATCAAAAGGCTCGGCATTTCCGGCTTCTTTCGGTTCTTAGACTGTTCTGTAGCATTGTGCAGTACCTCTGCAAATTTCCGGTCATCAAAAGGCTTTACCAAATAGTGAAATGCCCCTACATCAAATGCCTCAAATACAAAATCGTCCAGGGCCGTCACAAAAATAATGATCACCTGTTTGTTTTTTCTGCGCAGTTCCTTTGCCGTTTCCATGCCGTTCTTCCCTGGCATCTGAATATCAAGCAGCAGGATATCCGGCTCTTCATCCGACAACAGCAGCTCTTCCCCCGACTCGTACAGTAACAAGCCTGCGCCCGGATAAAGCTTCCTAATCTTTTGTGTAAACAGATCCCTGATTTCTTTTTCATCATCACATACTGCGATCTGCATTTTTTCACTCCTTTTATATTTCTTAAGATAATATCGGAAGTTTATGGCTGCTGTGATTATGGGAATGACGTGAAACGAATATTTTTTGCTGTAAATGGAAAGATCCTGTCTATACAATCAGAGGAACGGTTTCGTCCCTCTGATTTAACATATACAGTTCTATCCTGCACTTTGTGTCAAATGATCAGCATCGCATCCCCAAAGCTGAAAAACCGATACCGCTCCTTCACCGCCTGCGCATACGCGTGGAGCACATGTTCTCTTCCCGCAAACGCGCTGACCAGCATAATTAGCGTAGACTCCGGCAGGTGAAAGTTTGTAACCAGCCCGTCGATACACCGAAAACGGGCTCCCGGATAGAGAAAGATCTGTGTCCATCCGCTTGCCGCGCGAACCCGTCCGTTTTCGTCTGCGATCGATTCCAGTGTCCTCGTGCTTGTCGTGCCTACCGCGATCACGCGGTGCCCGCCTGCCTTGGCACGGTTGATCTTATCTGCCTGTTCCTTGTCTAAGCGGTAGAACTCGGAATGCATATGGTGGTCTGATACATTCGCAACCTTGACCGGGCGGAACGTCCCAAGCCCGACATGCAGCGTTACTTCTGCAAGCTCCACTCCCCTGTCTGTAAGCTGCGCTAACAGCTCTTTTGTAAAATGCAGCCCGGCAGTCGGGGCAGCCGCAGAGCCTTCTTCTTTTGCATAGACGGTCTGGTAGCGCTGCTTGTCATCAAGGTGATGGGTAATGTAAGGCGGCAGCGGCATTTCTCCAAGCTTGTCTAACAGTTCCTCAAAGATGCCTGTATACGAAAACCGGATGATTCGGTTGCCCTCTTCGACAATATCAATGATTTCCCCGGTTAAGATTCCGTCGCCAAACTGGAGCTTTGTCCCGATTTTTGCTTTCTTTCCCGGTTTTACAAGCGTCTCCCAGCAGTTGTCCGCAAGGCGCTTTAACAGCAGCAGTTCAATGCCGGCATTTGTGCCTTCTTTTGTGCCGTACAGCCTTGCGGGCAGCACTTTGGTATTGTTGAGCACCAGGCAGTCTCCCGGATGCAGATAATTGACGATATCGCGAAATACATGATGTTCGATCGCGCCGTCCTCCCTCCCCAGCACCATAAGCCTGGAGCTGGAGCGGTCTTTTAACGGATCCTGCGCGATTAGTTCCTGCGGCAGTTCATAATAAAAATCCTTTACATTCATCCTCTTTTTCCTTATTTGCGCAGATCAATGCCTTTTTCTTCCAGCGCATGAATGATCTGCTGAATTGGTTCCTTCACGGCTTCTTCATCCAGCGTACGATCAGATGCGCGGAACGTAATGGAATAAGCGACGGACTTATATCCAATCTTAATTTGATTTCCTTCATAAAGATCAAACAGCGCATAGCTTTCTAAATATTTTCCGCCGTTGCTTTCGATAATCTTTTCAATGTCTCCTGCTAAGACCTGCTTTGGCACTACCATGCTAAGGTCGCGGGATACCGCAGGGAATCTGGCGATTCCTGTATACTTGCGGTCAAAGCTGGACAGCTCTTCAATGACAGGCATATCGATCACGGCTGTATATACGCGCTCCTTTATCGAATAATTTGCCGAAACGGTCGGATGCACCTCGCCGAAATACCCGATCGTTCTGCCATCGTAGACAATCTGTGCCTGCCTGCCCGGATGCAGGAACGGCTTTTGCGCATTTGGGTCATATTCCGGCTTTTTATGCATTCCCACCTGCTGCAAAAATTCTTCGATCACCCCTTTCATCGTATAGAAATCGCCTTCGCCGTACATGCCAAGCGTAAACTGCATCCGCTCCTGCGGCAGTTGGGTCAGCGGCAGTTCCTTTGGCAGGTAAATATTGCCAAGCTCATACAGGCGCACGTTTTTATTTCTCCGGTTATAGTTCAGGGCAAGGGAAGAAAGCATTCCATTCAGTGAAACCGTACGCATAATGCTAAAGTCCTCGCCTAACGGATTGGCGATCGTAACCGCGCTGCGCAGGCTGGAATCCTGCGGGATCAAAAGCTTATCAAATACTTTCGGGCTTTCAAACGAGTAAACCATGCCCTGGCTGAATCCGCAGTATTCCGCGACATCTCTTGCAACTGCTTCGATCCGCAGCTTGTAGGACAGCTTTCCGGTCGTTGCCTCACCAGACGGCAGCGTTGTCTCGATTTTATCGTAGCCGTAAAAACGAGCCACTTCTTCCGCCAAATCTGCACTGCACTCCAAATCCTGCCGCCAGGACGGGATCAGCACTTCATTCGCTTCTTTGTCATATCCTAATTCTATTTTCGAAAAATATTCGAGCATTGTTTCCGGTGCAACGTCTGTCCCCAGCAGGCGGTTGTATTTATCCGGCTCAAACGGGATGCGTTTTCCTTCCTTTACGCCAGAGTAAACATCTACAACGCCGCCGACCACCTCTCCGGCACCCAACTCTTCGATTAACTGGCAGGCACGGTTCATTGCCTCGATGGCATTGTTCGGGTCAAGCCCTTTTTCAAATTTGCCGGACGCATCGGTACGCATACCGATCTTTTTGGCGGAACGGCGGATATTTGTGCCGTCAAAGCAGGCTGCTTCAAACAGCATCGTTGTTACACTGTCTGTAATCATCGAATTTTCCCCGCCCATAATTCCGGCAATGCCGACTGGCTTTTGCGCATCGCAGATCATTAAAACCGTATCGTCAAGTATACGCTCCTGTCCGTCAAGCGTTACAAAAGTCTCGCCTTCGCTGGCACGGCGCACAATAATCTGTTTCCCGGCAATCGTATCCAGGTCGTAGGCGTGCATCGGCTGGCCGTATTCTTCCATTACATAGTTTGTAATATCCACGATATTGTTGATCGGACGAATTCCCTGCGCGCGCAGCCTCTGCTGCATCCATTCCGGCGACGGCGCGATCTGGATATTTTTTACGACTCTTGCCGTATAGCGCGGGCACAGCGTTTCATCGTCTACACGCACCTTAATATAGTCGTTGACGTCCTCATTGTTTCCGGTTTTCTTAATTACCGGCGGCTGGTACGGCAAACAAAACGTTGCCGCAGCCTCCCTTGCAATGCCGATCACGCTAAAGCAGTCCACACGGTTGGAGGTGACCTCATATTCTACCGATACATCATCCAGCCCAAGCTCCTTTACGGCGTCCGCACCGACTACAGCCGTATCTTTAAAAATATAAATGCCTTCCTCCGGCGCATCCGGGAACAAGTCTTTCGAAGAGCCAAGCTCTTCAATCGAGCACATCATGCCGTTGGACACGACACCGCGCAGCTTGCCTTTTTTAATTTTAATGCCGCCCTCTGTCTTAGAGCCGTCATGCCCGCCGGCAACGCGCCCACCGTCCAAAACGACCGGAACCTTCTGCCCTTGCTTTACATTCGGCGCTCCGGTTACGATCTGTACAGGCTCCGGTTCTCCAATATCCACCTGGCAGACAACGAGCTTATCCGCATCCGGGTGTTTTGTGATTTCCTGAATCTGACCGACTACAATGCGTGCCAGGTCTTTGTCAAACGCTTCATATCCTTCTACCTTAGTACCCGAAAGCGTCATGGCGTCCGCATATTCCTGCGGCGATACGCTAAGCCCAGGCACCAGGTCTTTGATCCACTTTAACGAAGTATTCATATTATTTTCCTCCAAATGATTTTTCTTATACTAAAACTGCGCCAAAAAGCGGTCGTCATTTTCATACAAAAGCCGCATATCGTCGATTTCATACTTTAACAGCGCTATGCGCTCCAAGCCGACGCCGAACGCGAACCCCGAATATTCTTCCGGGTCGATGCCGCTCATCTTAAGCACTTTCGGATGGATCATGCCGCAGCCTAAAATCTCGATCCAGCCGCTGCCCTTGCAGAAACGGCAGCCGCTGCCGCCGCACTTAAAGCAGGTTACGTCAACCTCGGCGCTTGGCTCTGTAAACGGGAAATGATGCGGGCGGAATTTTACTTTGGTATCCTTGCCGAACAGCTCCTTTGCAAACTCGGCAAGCGTTCCCTTTAGGTCGGCAAATGTAATATTTTTATCGATCACCATTCCTTCGATCTGGTGGAACGAAGGAGAATGTGTCGCGTCCACTTCGTCCGAACGGAACACCCTGCCCGGCGCAATCATACGGATCGGCAGCGGGCGGCTCTCCATCGTACGCACCTGGACAGGGGATGTCTGCGTGCGCAGCAAAATCTTGCTGTTAATGTAAAACGTATCCTGTTCATCCTTTGCCGGATGGTCAGCCGGAATATTTAACGCTTCAAAGTTATAGTAATCGTACTCTACCTCAGGGCCTTCCACGACCTCGTAGCCCATGCCCACGAAAATGCGCTCGACTTCTTCTAACGCAATCGTGTTTGGATGGCGGTGCCCGATGCGGTTTTTCTTTGCCGGAAGGGTCACGTCAATGACCTCCTGCTTTAACCGGAAGTTCAGCTCCGCAGCCTCTAACTTCTTTTTCGTCTCTTCTAGCATGTCTTCAATGGCTGCCCTCGTCTCATTGACAAGCTGCCCTACGATCGGACGCTCTTCTGGCAGTACGTCCTTCATACTCTTTAATACGGCTGTCAGCTCTCCCTTTTTTCCAAGAAATGCAACCCTGACTTCATTTAACTTTGTAAGCTCCTCAGACGCCAGGATCTGCTTTGTCGCCTCTTCCTTGATTTTTTGCAGTTTTTCTTTCATATGCGAATTCTCCTTATCGAATCAAAATAAAAAATGAAATCAAAAAAACCCCATCCCAAAAGGGACGGAGTTCTTCCGCGGTACCACCCTGTTTCCTGACCAGACACTTGGCGAGGTCAAGCACTTAAAATACGTAACGTGTATCAGCGTCCCAGACTACCCATGTGCTGGTTAAGGCACACTTCCCCCAGGCTGCTCCGGTGTGAAATCCAAAAACGCCCACTCTGAAAAAAGCTCTCAGCGCATCACTTTTTTTCTCTGTCAGAGGGATTCCTGCTTCGCTTTTGGCTGCTTACTGCCACCTTCCTCGCATTTGCTGTTGAAACTGCACCTATTATAGCGCAGTGTGTCCGCAAGTGCAAGAAAAATTTTAAAAATATGCAAAATCCTGCCGCAGGCGGTCTGTCTGACAGCCAAACACGCTAGAGCGAACAAGTTTAAGTTACTTTGGGAAACTTTTTCAAGAAGGGACGCCAGGAGAGAGGATGGGTACACTTTGGCGGCGTCCGTTCCAGAATGTTAAGAATTGCTAGGTATCCTGCTGGTACGCTGTGGCTGTGTCCGGTCGCGGCACCTAGTTCGCTGTCTTCTGGCAGCTAAAGGTGCCGCTTGGCTGCGCCCCTAGTTGTTTTGCAGAATACCAAGCAATTCTAAACATTCTTCCAAAGCCGCCGCCAAAGTGTACCCATCCTCTCTCCCGGCTGTTCTTCGCAAATGCTGCCAAACGAGCCCGATATGGTTTGTCCGCTGTAGCACTAGAGTAGATTTTATCTGATTTGCGTTTTCCAAGGAACTATTTTGTACAGGTTCTCCATGTAAAACAACCTAGTACAGCATGGCAGAAATAACAGTGAATACAGCACCCGCTATTTCTGCAACGCTGTACTAGAATCTGTTCTATCATATGGTTGATTTTATTCATAGCAGACAAACCATATTGCGCTTGTTTCGTAGCATTTACGAAAAGCAGCCGGGAAAGAGGATGTGCCTCCCCTGGCTGCGGCACATCCTCTTTCCCAGCGTCCCTCCCTGTAAAAATTTACCAAAGCAACTCAAACTCGCTCTAAATCACCGTACGCTTTGCGATAAGATAAGTCAGCATATAATAAACAATCCCGACTGCCGCCATCACCAGGGCAACTACCGCCGCGGTCACATAGGTTTCCGCCGCCAATACGCCTGTGCCGCCAAGAATCACGACCTTTCCGCAGATCCAGCCTGTCGGGATGCTGACAAGCACCGCTCCGCTAAACGGCAGAAAGAAAAAGCAAGACGTCTGCCGAAACAGCGCGCGGCACCGCTGCCGCTCTCCTGCGCCAAGCTGAAATAAAATCCGGTATTTTTCGCGGTCTTGTGCAATGCCCGACAGTGTTTTTAAAGCAAGCACCGCCATTGCCAGCATCAAAAATACCAAAGCTACGAACAGGGCGCCGACGGTCAGGATCGCGGCGACACTGTTTCTTTCATATCTGCCGTATTCCCGCAGCAAAAAATTACAATATTCGTTCTTTTCTTCCAGCTCGTCTAACTGCTCGTTCAGATCCGGCGCATGAAAGTTTGTATTGGAAAAGCGGTAAGCCGTATAAAAGGTCTCAAGCTCCATGCCTTTTGCCGCCTCATCCGGGATTACCGCGTAAAAATAGACATAATGCAAAACTGGAACATCTTCCCGCACGCCTTTGATACGATATTTCCTGCCGTTTCTGTTTAATACCGCCTCCTGCCACGCAGCCTGCGCTGCCGCCGCATTGTTTGCGACAATGTAAAATTCCCCGTCCAGCGAAATCGGTTCTTTCCCAAGAAACGTCATGACCGCGTTAAAATCGCTTTCTGTCATATAACTGTCCATCAGCCCTTCATAGCCTGCTCCAGACCACTTTGTATAATCATACAGGTCTGACGCGCCAGAACGATAAATCGGATAGGAAAAGGTCTGTGTAACTGCCGTATGTTTCTGCACGATTTGTTCTGCTTCCCGCAAAACTGCCCGATCCGGTTTTTTGTTATATTGTGCATCCTCCTGGCAGCACAGCAGGTCAAACGGATAATCCCGGTCTAACAGCGCAAGCTCGCTCGCCCTTTGCACAAACGAAACATTGACGCCGATCACCGCAAAGGTCAGCAGTACGGCAAGCAGCCCGATCATTAACGCATTTGTCCCAAGCGCTCCCGAAAGCTGGCGCAGCACAAACGTATTGGTGCCTTTTGCACGCAAACGCTGCCGCTTTAACAGCAAAGAGACTACGCTTTTGGAAATGCTGATATGAAATACTACAACGCCGCACGCAAAAACCGAAAAGATCTCTACAAATGCACTGCTTGCTTCTCTGTCTGCAAAAACCTGTTCGATCTCATTTTCAAACGCAAAGCAGCTATAGACAATCAGCCCGAAAGAAACCAGCGCCAAAAGAAACCACAAAAACGGGACACGCGAAGCACGCGCCACCTTTTTTTCCTGATAGACCAACTGGTAGATTCGGACTTTTTTTAAGTAAAAGGCAGACGCGCCGCAGGCAAGCAGAAAAATCGTAGCGACGAGCACAATGGTAAATACAAGCCCTCTGACCGAATAGCTTGAGATTAAAAATTCCATATCCATAAAGCGCATAATAACCGCCATAAATCCCTGGTAAATAAACAAGCCGAAAAAAATACCCACGCCAAGCGCTGTAACGCAAATCACGAGCGTTTCGGCAAGAAAAATCGCAAGAAGGTTGTTTCTTGACATGCCAAGCGTCAGATACGTGCCAAACTCCCGCTTTCGAAGCTTTAGCATAAACGAGGTCGCATAGCCCAGTACAAAGGAGACAATCAGCGCAATCAGCACAATCAACGCTTTCATCCCGTTTTTAAAATCACTTGTCATATCGATATGCTGCGCCAGCTCTTTGCCAAAGAACACATTGTTGACCGCGAACAAAAGCGCAACGGTCAGCGCAACGGTCAAAAAATAGATCAGATAGTTTTCGAACTGCCGCCTGACATTTCGAACCGCAAGCTTTAAGTTACCTGACATCCGCTTCACCTCCCAGCGCCGCTGTTGCAGCCAAAATCTCCTGGTACAGCTCTCTTCTGCCCCTGCTGCCCCGGTTTAATTCGCTCCATACCTTTCCGTCCTTAAGGAACAGTACCCGTTGCGCATAGCTGCCGACGACCGGATCGTGCGTGACGAGCATAATCGAAGAACCAAGCGATTCGTTCATGCTTACAAACGTTTCCATAAGCGCCTTTGAATTTTTCGAATCCAGTGCCCCAGTCGGTTCATCGGCGAGCACGAGCGCCGGATCGGTAATGATCGCCCTGGCACATGCTGCTCTCTGGCGCTGCCCGCCGGAGAGCTGGTACGGAAACTTGGAGAGCTGTTCGCTAAGGCATAAGGATTTTGCGATCCACGCAAGCTTTTTTTCCGTTTCACGTGCACTTGTATGCCTTAAGTTTAACGGCAGTACGATATTTTCCGCAATGGTCAGCGTATCTAGTAAATTGTAGTCCTGAAAAACAAATCCGAGCTGGTCTCTGCGGAATGCAGAGAGCTTGGCTTCCTTCATCGCCTGCAAATGAGTTCCGTTTAAGCAGATATCCCCAGAGCTTGCCCGGTCGATTGTGGCAATCACATTTAAAAGCGTCGATTTGCCAGAACCAGACGCCCCCATGACCGCGAGAAATTCACCTTTTCCAAGGGAAAAAGAAATCCCGTCCAACGCTTTTGTTACGACGCTGCCGCGCCCATAGTATTTCGTAACGTTTGTCACCTGTAAGATTGGCTTCATTTTTACACCTCCGTTAGTTTTACATGCTGTACCTGTATTTTAACAGAAAACAGCCTGTTTTTATCTAACTGGACGACAGCGTTTTTCTTACAGTTTTGTAAGGATCGCCTGCATCTTAGCTAGAGCGTGTTTGAGTTACTTTGGTATATTTTTACAGGAAGGGACGCCAGGAGAGAGGATGTGCCTCCCCTGGCGGCGTCCGTTCCAGAATGTTAAGAATCCCTAAGTATCCTGCTGCTACGCCCTGGCTGTGTCCGGTCGCGGCACCTAGTTCGCTGCCTGCTGGCAGCTAAAGGTGCCGCTTGGCTGCGCCCCTGGTTTTTTCCGCAGAATACCAAGGGCTTCTAACCATTCTTCCAAAGCCGCAGCCAGGGGAGGCACATCCTCTCTCCCGGCTGCTTTTCGTAAATGCTACGAAACAAGCTCGATATGGTTTGGTTTGTCTACCATGAACAAAATCAACCATACGATATAACAGATTCTAGGTTATTTTATATGGAAAACCCATCCAAAATAGTTCCCTTGGAAACGCAAATCAGATAAAGTTCGCTCTAGTACTACACCTACCAAACCATATCGGGCTTGTTTGGGCAGCACTTGCGAAGAACAGCCGGGAGAGAGGATGCGTACACTCTGGCGGCGGCTTTGGAAGAATGTTTAGAATTGCTTGGTATTCTGCAAAACAACTAGGGGCGCAGCCAAGCGGCACCGATAGCTTTCGGCGGACAGCCGGAAGCGGACAAGGTGGCGCGACCGGACACAGCCAGGGCGTAGCAGCAGGATACCTAGCAATTCTTAACATTCTGGAACTGACGCCGCCAGAGTGTACGCATCCTCTCTCCTGGCGTCCCTTCCTGTAAAAATATACCAAAGCAATCCAAATTTGTTCGCTCTAAAAGGCAAGCGTAATACGTGTGTACACATTTTGCTGAGATTCAATCCGAAACCGGATATCCAGCCCTTTGCACAATTCCTTTACAATATACAAGCCCATTCCGGTACTGCCGCCCCGCCTGCGCCCGTTGCTGCCGGTAAATCCGCGCTCGGTCACCCTGGACAGCTCATAGTCTGCAATGCCAATCCCGTTGTCCTCGACCACGATCTGCCTGTCTTTTGCAAAAATCTGTATCTTGCAGCCGGGACAGTAATTGGCACTGTTAATCAAAAGCTGTTTTAATATAAAGCACAGAGACTTCGCATCGGTATAAACAGAAAAATCCCCTTCCGTATGTACACAGATCCTAGAAGCAATCAGTATTTCCGCCTGGCTTTTTACCGCTTCTTCGATCACGGCGGCAGCCTGCACTTGTTTAATCGTAGTATCCTTTTCCGCCGTACGCAGCCTTGCATAGTATAAAATGCTTTCCGTCAGGTTGTCCGCACGTTTCAGCTCACGCTTTAGCTTGCGTACGTCTCCGTCGTTGGACAGGATCAGGGAACATGCCGTCAGGGGCGTTTTCAGCTCATGAATCCAGCTTTCCACATAGTTACAGTAGTCTTCCTTGTCCCGGTTTGCCGCCTCGACTGCTCCGATTGCCGAGCGTGACACCGCCTGCATTGCCTCAAAATACTTTTTTTCCACCGCACCGACTGGCTTTGGAAGAATCTCGCCAAGCAGATATTGCTGCGGCAGCTCTGTAAGCAGCAGCTCTAGCTGCCGCAGCCTGTGACGATCCCACAAAAAACCTGCCGCAAGCCAAAGAGCGACAACCGAAAAAAACAGGCACTCAAAAAAAGCTGCAAATGCATGGCTTGCGCCCGCAAACAGCAGACAGCTACCCGACAGCAGCGCACCGAGCATAAGGGCGCAAAGCGTAACCGCTTTTGACGAAAGAAATTCCACAAACGTCATAAGCGGTACCCCACGCCCCGTACCGTATGCAAAAACTCCTGCGCGCCCATTTTTCCGAGCTTTTCCCGCAGGCGCCTGATATTTACATACAGTGTATTTTCATCAATGTACAGGCTGTTGTTCCATAGGTCTTCAATCAGCTCTTCTCTCGTGCACAGCTCCTTTTGCATCAGGCAGGCTAAGATTCTCGTTTCATTTTTTGTAAGCTCTGCTGTTTCATCGCGGTACTGTACCGAAAGCGCGGCAAGATTCAGCGTCAGGCCGCGTACCGAAAGCACCGGGCTGCTTTTACGCTGCAAAAGCCTTGCAATGCGTGCAAGCAACACCGAGGAATGGTACGGTTTTCGGATATAGTCATCCGCTCCCACGCTAAAGCCAAGCAGTTCATCCTCTGCGGTCTCCCTTGCCGTTAAAAAGATGACCGGAACAGACGAATGCTGCCTGAGCCTGCGGCAGATCTCATACCCGCTTTCCCCCGGCAGGCTGATATCAAGCAGCGCAAGGTCGCACGGCGGCTTTTGGACAGGCTGGTAGCCGTTGGTATGCAGCAAGGTAAAAAGCTCTTCGCGAATCGCGTCGTCGTCTTCCACTACTAAGATTTTTTCCATAGTTACTCCAAATCCTCCACCATCTTTTTCAAATGCTCAATCTGCCCCGCAGATAGATTTTTACGGCAGAGCAGGGAGGCAAACAGCTTGTCCACAGAGCCGTCAAAAATCTTATCAATCAGCGCATTGGTCTCTGCCTCCTGCACTTCTTCAATCGGGATCAGCGCATGGCACAGAAAGTGCGGCTCCATGCGCTCGATGGCTCCCTTTTTTATGCACCGCTTTATCAGCGTATAGGTCGTGTTCATATTCCACCCGGTTTCTTCCTTTAACACGTCTGAGATATGCTTTGCCGTTGCATCGCCCTCCCGCCAGAGCACGCCCATTACTTTTAACTCCGAATCAAATAGTTTTACGCCCATCGTTTTTCATCCTTTTTTATGCTTATGCATTCCTTCCCAATGGTACTCAATCTCCTTATAGTAAAAAGCATTCATCTCTGCGCACAGCAGCAGGATGTACATGCAAAAATAGATCCAGAACATCGTCAGCACGATCGTCGTCAGAGAGCCATACATGGAAAAGCCGTTAAAATATCCGACGTAAATCGACACGCCGACCGAAAACAGATACCACACGACGGTACACAGCACAGCGCCCGGAAGCTGGTTGTGAAAATTGATTTTATGTCCTGAGACTGCTTTGCGGTCAGGCAGGGAATAAAATGCCATCATTACAAGCAGGATCATTACTGGTGTAATAATCAGGATACGAAAATCAAGTATTTTAGACACAACGCCTCCGATCACCGGCAGGTAATAAATCAAAAGCTCTTCCAGCGACCTGCCAAAAATAATCAGCACAAGGAATAAAACAATGCCCACTAAGAAGCTGAACGTATAGATGACTGCCTTAATCCTTAAGATCAGCCAGCTTCGCTTTTCCTTTACGCCGTTTACTTCATCCAGCCCGTCAGACAAATAGTGAAGCCCCTTAGAAGCAGACCAGATCGCTACGACTGCCGTTGTGGACAAGATGCCTGTGGATTCTGAAAATACCTCGTCAAGTATCGTAATAATCACAGGCTCCAAATAGTCCGGCAGATACTGGTGCACCCATTGCAGCAGCATTGCTTCCGAAATCGGCGTATACTGAATCAGCGTAATAAAAAACATCATAAGAGGCACTAACGACATCATAATAAAAAAGGCAGTCTGCGCCGCATAAGCACCGATATTGTCTTCCTTACATTTGTCTAACAGCCGCAGGCTGTCTAAAAACACCCGTTTCATAACATTTCCTTCCCCAAAATATGTATTTGTCAGCGGACTTTTTTTACCGTCGCCCCGTCATAGTAAAAAGACAGGATCTGTTTGTAGTCCCAGCCAGCCTGCGACATGCCTGCCGCACCGTACTGGCTCATGCCCATTCCATGCCCGTTGCCGCCGCCCGTAAGCACATACCGGCTGCTTTTTTTGTCAAAAGAAACCGTAAAATACGCACTTGGCAAAAACCGGGAAGCGGTATCTGACGTGCCGTCTGCGTATGTAATTTGTTCCATCGCGCAGCCGACTACCGACCGTATATTATATTCCGATCTGATTTCCACTTTACCAAACTCGAACTGAATGGTCAATACTAAAATTGCCCCGCTTTTGCCCCGTTTTGTGCAGGACATTTTTTTTACGCCGCCAAAGCCCTTGAGCGAAGAGGTACGCACAGCTTTTTTTCCTGTTGTGCGGTAATACGTAATCAGCGCCGGATTGATTTTTCTGCGCTCGTTCAGCTTTTGCTTTAACTCCTTTACGCTGGCACTTAACTCTACGTTCGCCTTCCAACGGAAGTACCGGCTGCTGCTGTCAAAAGCGTCCGCGTCCTTTTTTGCGATATATGCTTCAAACGCCTTTTCGCTGGACAGGTCTACCTTTTTGCCGGACTGCACAGGGTCTAACGATTTGATCTTTAAGTATGGATACGCGTCCGCATCCTGGTGCCAGATCTCCATATTTGCCGTATGCCCTGCGGATGAGGAAAAATAATAGGCATTTACAATCTCATCGTCTGCAAACATCGCCTCGCCTGCGGTATCCTCGACGGCTTTGATATCTGCCTCCACCACTTCGGACTGATTGTATACCTGATAGTTCGTACTGTCATCGATCTGTGCGTGATAGTCTTTATAATCGCCTGCCGCCATCTGCCGGTAGACATAGCTCCTTGCACAGACTGCCTGTGCCTTTAGCGCTTCCGTCCCAAACGATGCCGGCATCTCGCTTGCCACGACAGAATACAGGTATTTTTCGATATTTACTTTATTTACGACATAATAGCCTTCCGTATCTTTGTATATCGTAAAGCTTCCATAATAGCCTTTTGAAACCGGATTGCCGTCTTGATCCGTAAAAAACAGCCTGCCGGAAGCTTTGGAAGGCTGCACGAGCACAGACGATCCTTTTTTTAACTTTAACCCCTTTACCGAAAGCACTTTAAGCGGCTGCTTTGCCGTCGTCTTTTTGTCCTTTTTCACCGTCCAGCCGCTGTCCGCCGTAAGATAAATCTGGTCGTAAAAAATCTTGCCTTTGTTCAGCAGCAATACGTTTACGGTATCCGAAAGCTTTTGCAAAGGCTTTTCTTCCTGCTTTTTTGTCTCAGAAGCATCTGCCTGATTTTGAATCTCTTTTATTTTTGTCACCGTGCCGCCTTTGATGCACAGCGTACAGGTGGCGCCGTTCGTCGCTTCCGATAGCTGTCTGATCCCTTCCTGATCGATACATGGAATCTCAAAATCCTGCTTTTGATAAGTGACGGAAAGAAAGCTTTCCGATGCCTTTTTTGAAGAACTTTTGCTGTCTACTGCCGCATGTACCTGCACTTGCCTTAGCACTCCGGTCTTTTCCGATTCTGCCTTAATGCCCAGAATTGTATCATCCAGCACATACACACGATACGTATGAAACCGCTCCAAACCAAGTGCCGCGGTATTTCCTTTCAGCTTACCATCCGCTGTCCGGCAGGTTTTCCCGTCCCAGGACAACACCAGTATCGTTTCCTTTCGTACCGCGCCTGCAAGGTCTAAATAGTCTAACACCTGCTCGTAGCAGTCCATAACGGCTTCCCGCGTCAAGCGTTCGTTACCGCCATTTATGGAAATCGTACCAGCCAGCCCGATATTTCGTATCAGCTCTTTGAGCTGCCCCTGCGTCACATAAGCCGCTGCGTTTTTTTCAGACGCAGGCACTGCCTCGTCCTGCAAAAACGACATGCATGACGCCAGCTCTTCCTTGGTCACATAAGAAAGCACCGCTTCTTCTTTTTTATGATAAAACGAAAAAAATAAAAGCACGCCAAGCACAAGCACGCCAATTCCGCCTGTTACAAAAAGCCCCGTGCCTGTTTTGCCTGTCTGTTTGTGCACCTTTTTTGTTCTATATTTTTTTAATTTCTCCGCTCTGTCCATTCCACTGCTCCAAATACTCTCTTTCGATGCGTATAAAATTGCACCTATATCAATATATGTATACACCAGATGCAAAACATATGCTTACATGATAAAAGAAGCTGCGGTTGTGCAGCTTCTTTTTTATCTGGCGTTATTTGTCCAAAATTCTTCTGTATACAAAAACGAAAACAGATATCCTTTGTAACAACCATTCTTTTGTATTTTTATTCCTTCTTAAATAAAAGCAGTTTCCTTTTTTCTGCTTTTGTGTAAAAGCAGTTCTCTTATTCTGCCTTTCTGTAAAAGCAGGTTTCTTTATCTGCTTTTTCGGAAAGCCTTATCTTAAGAATCGCCGCGTAATATGGAATCAGTTCATAAACATTATGAAGTTCATCTCTGCTTCATCTTCGCTTTATCCTGCGTATCTTGAACTGTTATCTTTTGTACATGATCACAAGGATTTCTCTTCTGTTTTTTATAGCTTTTGTATCATCCTACGAACCTTTATTTTCTCTTTTGCATGGACATTTGGCTTGTCCACCTCTTTCGCACCTTAAGGTCTTCTGTATTTTTTGGATCTTCTTTGGTCAATTCTGGAGCTTCTCTTTTGTATATTGCTTTAGTAAAAGTACTCCCAAAATGCCGGTCCCACAATTTTGACTCCTAGCAAAGCTAGGTGGGTAACCTCAATGAAGCTTCTGCCTTCCACTGCGTAATGATGGCCTGACATCTACTCCAAAATCTTGGAATCCCATAAAAGAAAATGTAGGTTCAAAATAGCAGGTTATCGAACACCCCAGGAATGTACTTTTATTAAAATTGATTATACTCTACTGTGTGCAGTATTGCAACAATTATTTACATACAACATCATGTATTTTATGGTATTTTCACTTTCGCTTTATCTAAAGCTTCATCTAAAACAGGAAGACTATAATGTATTCGCCTGTTCAACCACTTTTTGAATTGCCTCAGCAGCGTCCGCAGGAAGCTTGTTAAAGCCGCCTTCTTTCGTATCCAGTTCTTTCACGTTGTTCAGACGGTCTGTCATACGTGCCTTCATCTGGCCGACATAATCTTTGTCTGATAAGTCTGGCACAAATCCTTCCCATTCGAAGATCTCGATATCGGTAAATGGGCCCCAAGGCTTAAAGTCTGCCTTGTTTTCCACAATCGCTTCCAAAATGCCAAGGGTATCCTTTGGCTGTACTTTCTTGCCCATAAAATCGCCGGTATTAATAATGTAGCAGTCTACATTTTTCTCGGCAACGAGCTTTTTAAATTTCTCATAATCGTGTACAAGCGGATACGTACGGAACGGATTTGCATACGGCTCAATCACAAGTGCGTTCGGATCTACGCCAGGTGCAAGCCTTTCTGCGGTTGATCTCTTTGTCGCGAGCGTTGCGCCCATAACAGAAGCCAGGGAAGCTCCTTTTAATTTTACAACTGGCGGCAGCGTCTGGTCTTTCATAATCCAGAAAATTGCATTTACCGGGCTTTCGATCTTGTCTACACGATTTGGAGACCAAAGCTTTGACTTAATCGCACGTCCGTTGCCGTTGCGGATATCTTCTGTTACAAGTACGACTTTGCCGTCCTCGTCAAGTGTAGCGGAACAGTTCTGCGCCGTTAACAGGAACTTGTTGTCTTCACAAGCGGTAGGATAATCCGCGGTCTTGTCAAAATAGGTCGGCTCTAATGCAACCGAAGCACATGTATCCGTATTGATTACAAACGCATCGTCATGCAGTACTTTAATTGAAGGATATTTGCCGTCATGCTTAGCATGTGTCAAAGTAGACTTGCCGGAGCCTGATAAGCCGAATACCGCTGCTACATACTTGGAGCCGTCGTCTCTTGTATATTCCTTTTGTCCGCCGTGGCAGGAAGCATAGCCGTTTCTGTTTGCGATTGCCCATGCAAGCGTTAACGTGCCTTTTTTATGCTCGCCAAAATATCTCATACCAAGGATTGCCGCGCAGTTTGTATCCGTGTTAAAGTAGCATAAGCACTTGCCGTCGCATACGTCTGTCTGGTCAGAGCCAACCCACTGCGGATCGGAGAAAATATAAACATCCGGTTCATTGCCGTTGCCGACTGGCAGCGACTGCTTGTACATCTTTGTGTACGTATCGTTCATATACTGGAAGTTTAACATCCAGTTATACAGGATATTTTCTTCGCCTTCTGGAATCAAAAGATGCGCTTTTACCATAAATTCAGGATCAAGCCCGATAAATACCTGTGCATGGTACATGGTCTTCCAGCGTGTATCATATACAGCGTCCATTAAGATCTTGTCAAGCTTTGCGCAGTCTGTGCCTTCCTTGCCCGTGATTCTTCTTGCAGCCGCATAACGTCCGGTAATGGAACCATCGTTAAATAACAGCACTTTAGACTCCGGCTCTAAGCCGATCTCTTCTGCCTTATAAACCGGCATATCGGTAACAATCGTACCAGGAGAGTTTTTTGCCAGCTCATAAGCTTCCCTTAACGTATTTACCTTTACGACATTGTTGCCGTAAAACGGCGCTTCAATAATCGCACGCGTATTCGTTACCGGAGAGCTTGCTTTTGGGAACCCTACCTTGTTCGGGCCGATTTCTGTTCTTGGATAAAAGGCTTTTGTTGACATTTATATGTTCCTCCTTTTAAATTATTTTTATTTTGCGCTGAATTTTCAAAAATAAAATTGAAAAAATTCACTAACATAAACTATACACTATGTGATTTTTTTGTCAATCTTTTTTTCATAAATTGCGTAATAAATTAAAAAATCTCTCCCTTGGAATCGTTCATTTTTTATGAAAAATGTAAAAACTTACGGAATATTCATATTTTTTCTTGTTTTCCTGTTTTATTTTGTGTTAAGATAGTTGGCAGACAGGAGGTATGATTTATGAAAGAAAACGAATTTTCCAAGATCACGCCTGAACTCCAGCGTCTCGCCGACTTAGGCGAACGGCATTTTACGATTGACCCTTCCTTGTACAGCAAATATGATGTCAAGCGCGGACTGCGTGATATCAACGGCAAGGGCGTGTTAGTCGGGCTGACTGAGATTTCAGAAGTGTGTGCGACCAAAAGGGATGGAGACCAGATCATTCCTGCTGACGGCGAGCTGTTTTACCGCGGATACAATGTAAAGGACATTATCGCAGGGCTTGGGCCTGAAAACCATTTCGGCTTTGAAGAAAGCGCGTTCCTTTTAATCTTCGGCAAACTTCCTACCAAAGCAGAATTAGCAGAATTTACTGGCCTGCTCTCTTACTACCGTTCCCTGCCAACAAGCTTTGTACGTGATATCATTATGAAAGCTCCAAGCCGTGATATGATGAATACGCTTGCCCGGAGCGTTCTTACCCTTTATTCTTATGATAACAGAGCTGACGACATCAGCGTACCGAACGTGCTGCGCCAGTGTATGCAGCTTATCAGCTTATTCCCGCTGCTTTCGGTATACGGCTACCAGGCATACCGCCATTACCATGACGGCGAAAGCCTGTTTATCCATAAGCCGCTGTCCGAACTGTCCACCGCGGAAACGATCCTTCATATCCTGCGCCCGGACAGCAAATATACGCCGCTTGAGGCAAAGCTTTTGGACATTGCCCTGATCCTGCATATGGAACACGGCGGCGGCAATAACTCTACGTTTACGACACATCTTGTATCGTCATCCGGTACAGACACTTATTCTGTCATCGCAGCTTCGATCGGTTCTTTAAAAGGCCCGAAACACGGCGGCGCCAACATTAAAGTCGTGCAGATGTTCGAAAACCTTAAGGAAACGTTAAAAGACTGGACGGATGAAGAGGAAGTGCGTACGTACTTAAAGGCAGTGCTCAATAAAGAAGCATTTGACCATGCCGGCCTTATTTATGGTATGGGACACGCTGTCTACTCGCTCTCCGATCCGCGTGCGAGAATCTTCCGGTCGTATGTCGAACGGCTTTCGATTGAAAAAGGCTATACGGAAGAATTCGCACTCTACTCGCTCGTAGAACGCCTTGCCCCGCAGGTTATCGCAGAAGAACGCAAGATCTACAAAGGCGTCAGCCCGAACGTGGACTTTTACAGCGGGTTTGTTTACCATATGCTCGGCTTGCCGTTAGAGCTGTATACACCGATCTTTGCGATCGCCCGTATCGCAGGCTGGAGTGCGCACCGTCTCGAAGAGATCTCTTATAACGGGCGGATTATGCGTCCTGCTTATATGAGCGTATCTAACCGCAGGGAATATATCCCAATGGACGTACGCGAAAGCGAGCTGTAAACGGCTGATGAAAAAACGCAACAGCCTGGATCGTTATTCCTGTCTGTTGCGTTTTGTGCAGTCTATTTACGCTACATATGCGCATCTTTTGCATCGCGCAGTTTTTTCATATACCAGGCGCAGACAAGCAAAAAGCACGCAATACACGCAATATCCATATACGGCATCCTGACTACAAAACTGTTGCACAGGTCTGCCACGCCATAGACACAGATCAGGATTCCAAACAGCAGCGTCGGCTGGCACATCTTTTCACAGAAGGCTTTTGGATTTCTGATTTTTGCCTGTTCTTCCTTGGGGATTAAAATTGCGGCGGGAATTCCTGTTTTTTTCATGCGCAGCGCGCCAAGCAGTGTATTAACGCCGAGGATTACAATAATAATATCGAACACAAGTACGACTATTTCTGACGACATGTTTCATTTCCTTCCTGATTTTAAAAAAATTGTTGTTTTTTCTGTTTCTTTTTGTTATTATAGCCGCTTCTTTCCCACTTCGCAACAAATTTAGCGGCTTTTTTATGAATTCTTCCAAATTTTCCATTGCATAATTTGTATTTATCTTGTAAAATTTAATTATAAGGTTGAAAAAGGAGTGTATCATTATGTTATTATCTGAATCCAAAATTTTAATCGGGGATGATTCAATTCTGGCGCGGAAACAATTAAAAGATATATTATCTGAGCTTGGTGCAACTCATTATATAGAAGCTGCAAACGGACAGGAAGCCATCGATAAATATAATGAAGAGCCAGCAGATATTGTATTCCTAGACATTGTAATGCCTGTTAAAGACGGCGTCACCGCAACAAGGGAGATTATGGCGCAGCATCCGTCGGCAGTGATTATTATTGCGTCGTCTATCGGCACGAAAGAGCAGCTTAAAAGCGCGATTGAAGCCGGAGCAAGAGACTTTATCCAAAAGCCTTTCTCAGCACATAATATCCAGCGGATCGTGGAAGCACGTTTTGATCACTAAAAAGGGAGACTATCTATGTATACACAATTTTTTGGTAATTTTCTTTTATCACGCAATATTGTAACACCAGAGCAGCTTATTGAAGCCATTGACAAAGAAGGCACCAGCCATATCAAGCTGGGCACACTTGCTATGTATCACAACCTGATGACAGCCAACGAGATCGATGACGTGGTTGTCGCACAGACGCATGAGGACAAACAGTTCGGCGAGCTTGCCATTGAGCGCAAATACCTGACCGAAGACCAGGTAAACCGTCTCTTATCCGAGCAAAGCCCGGAATATCTTCTGCTTGGACAGGTTTTGATTGAACAGGGCATTATCTCCAATGCAGATTTGGAAAACCTGATTATTGATTATGAATCAGAGCATGAAATTTACGACCTGGACATCCAGGTAGACCAAAAAGAGCAGGTCACAAGGCTGATCCGCCACTACTTTAAGATCCAGGATATGCAAAACAGCGACTTGTACGAATCGTACCTGACACTGCTGTTTAATAACCTGATCCGTTTTATCGGAGCGGACTTTACCCCAATGACACCGATCCGCTGCGAAGAATTTGCTACACAGTTCGGCATCTCGCAGCATATCGACGGGAAATACAATATCGTAACAGGAATCGATATGAACTGCGAGATGGCGATCGAATTCGCTTCCCGCTATGCAATGGATACATTTACAGAATTTGACGAATATGTACAGGCTTCTCTGGAAGACTTTTTAAATCTGCACAACGGGCTGTTTACCGTAAATATGTCAAATAACTATTCGGTAGAGCTACAGCTTGCCCCGCCGCAGATTCTGGACGAAGCGCTGGTGGATCTGTCGCCAGATGCCGTTTCTTATCTGTTTCCGGTATTGTATCCGTTTGGAACCATTTATTTCCTGCTTTCTTTTTAACAGGGAGATTTCATGTATTCTTATCAAACAGACAATATGTTATTTACATAAAAAAATTCCTGATAAACGGATTATCAGGAATTTTTTTATCCTACAAATTTTATTACATGCCTAAAAATTTTTTAACGGCATCCGGCATCTGTGCGACTTCGCATTCTGTCTTGTGAAGCACTTCTGCGGTACGGATCTCTTCGACTGCCTTTGGAACGGCGGTCTTTGCAATCCTGCTTAACTCGTCCGCCAGTTCAAAATCACCCTTTGCATCATAAGCTGGGTCAATGGCATTCATCACGCTTCTTGTAAACTTAAACGGGCTTGCAGTCGAGGCGATCACGGTCTTTGCCGCATCATTTGTCTGTCTGCGGTATTTTTGGTAAACGGCGGCTGCTACGGCTGTATGCGTATCCAGCACGTATCCGGTCTTTTCATACAGATCCCTAATCGTCTCCGCGGTCTCCTGCTCGCTTGCATAATTGCCGTAAAAATCGCCCAGGCTTGCCTTCATTTCCGCGGTAATCTCATAAACGCCTTCATCTGAAAGGCGCTTCATAAACGCTGCGTTCTTTGCGGCATCATTTCCCGCAATCCGGTAAATCAGACGTTCTAAGTTGCTGGAAATCAAAATATCCATCGAAGGGGATGACGTCAGCATAAAATCACGGTTTTTATCGTATGTCCCAGTCTCGAAAAAGTCATAGAGCACTTTATTTTCATTGGAAGCACAGATCAGCTTCGCAATCGGAAGCCCCATATGTTTGGCATAATAAGCAGCAAGAATATTTCCAAAATTGCCGGTTGGAACCGTCACATTGATGCTCTCTCCGTCTTCAATCTCTCCTTTTGCAAGTAATCTTGCATAAGCATAGACATAATAGACGATCTGCGGCACCAGGCGGCCGATATTAATGGAATTGGCAGACGAAAACTGATAGCCATGCGCCGCCAGTTCTTTTTCCAGCTCTTTGTCCGCAAACATCTGCTTCACCCCTGTCTGCGCCTGGTCAAAATTGCCATGTATGCCGATCACATGCGTATTTGCGCCCTTTTGCGTAACCATCTGCTTTTCCTGGATCGGGCTGACGCCGTTTTTCGGATAAAATACGATAATTTTAGTCCCAGCCACGTCCGCAAAGCCGGACAGCGCTGCCTTTCCGGTATCTCCCGAGGTCGCCGTCAAAATCACAATCTCGTTTTTGACCTGATTTTTCCTTGCCGACGTAGTCAGAAGATGCGGCAGGATCGAAAGCGCCATATCCTTAAACGCGATCGTCGCCCCGTGAAACAGCTCCAGATAATAAGCGCCGTCTGCATTTACAAGGGGCGCAATCTGCGGCGTATCAAATTTGTCATCATAAGCAGCGCGGATGCAGCTTTTTAGCTCTTCTTCGGTAAAATCTGTAAAAAAAAGCTTCATCACAGCATATGCGGTCTGCTGATAGGTCATCCCGGAGAGCTCTTTCAAGCTTACATCAAGCGCCGGTATCTGTTTTGGCACAAATAAGCCCCCGTCGTCTGACAGGCCCTTTAATATCGCCTGTGAGGCAGTTACCGATACATTTGCATCTCTTGTACTTGCATACATTAAATCCATGATTTTATCCTCTTTCATTTTATTATTCATTTTGTATACTATATTATTATAAGCAAAATTCAGATTTTGACAAGACTAAATATCCATATTATAATGATATAGGGGATTTAGCGGTGGTGTTGCTGTTGCTATTGCGAATGAGTTTGAGTTGCTTTGGTAAATTTTTACAAGAAGGGACGCCAGGAGAAAGGAGGGGTGCACTCTGGCGGCGTCCGTTCCAGAATGTTAAGAATTGCTAGGTATCCTGCTGCTACGTTATGGCTGTGTCCGGTCGTGCCACCTAGTTCGCTGCCCGCTGGCAGCTAAAGGTGCCGCTTGGCTGCGCCCCTAGTTGTTTTGCAGAATACCAAGCAATTCTAACCATTCTTCCAAAGCCGCCGCCAGAGTGCACCCCTCCTTTCTCCCGGCTGTTCTTCGCAAGTGCTGCCAAACGAGCCCGATATAGTTTGTTCGCTCTAGCACTACAGCGAACAAACCAAACCATATTGAGCTTGTTTCGTAACACTTACAAAGAGCAGCCGGGAAAGAGGATCGGCATCCCCTGGCGGCGGCTTTGGAAGAATGCTTAGAAGCCCTTAGTATTCTGCGGAAAAACCAGGGGCGCAGCCAAGCGGCACCTTTAGCTGCCAGCAGGCAGCGAACTAGGTGGCGCGACCGGACACAGCCACAACGTTCCAGCAGGATACTTAGGGATTCTTAGCATTCTGGAACGGACGCCGCCAGGGAATGCCCCTCCTCACTCCGAGCGTCCCTTTCTGAGAAAATTTACCAAATCCATTCAAACTCGTTCACTCTAAGTAAACCCTTGACAGCAATGTGTCACACCACCTAAAACTTATAACACCACAATTTATTCATTATATTCCGAATACTCCATCCAGTCAAACTTGGAGTACTAGAAATACTAGTTTACATAAGGAGAATTTATGTTAACAGGAGTTTATACAGCAAAAAAAAAGGACGGCAGCATTTACTACAGGTCAAATATTACGTATCGAGGCAAGCATATCAGCCTTGGCAGCTTCCAAAGTGAAACAGACGCGCACCGCGCCTATTTGGAAGCCGACCGTCTGTTAAAAGACAGCCATATTGTCATTGACCATATTTTGTTTTCTGATTACCTGCTGGGGCATGAAAAAATCGTTTCGCTGTTAAACTTTCGCGACCACAAGATCTATATTAGAAATCCGGTCTATATGTACCGGACGTATTTTCACTATTACCTGACGCCGGATGAGATCTATAAATTCGATATCGACGACCTGTTTTATTTTTCCAGCCACAAGCTGTTAAAGCGCGGCGGACGGCTGTACGTCAACGACTACGGGATGCAGGTCACGGTCTTGTCCCGCTACGGCATCCGCAACTTTGCCGTTGCCGGCAAGGATTACCAGTTTGCAAACCAAGACCCTTATGACCTGCGCTATGAAAATATTATTAATATCAACCCTTTTCACGGCGTACGTAGGATCAGCCAAAACGGAGCCGTCGCATACGAGACCTATATCCACATCCGCGGCGACTACCAGATTGGCGTCTACCGTACCCTGCATGAAGGCGCCATTGCCTATAACAAGGCGGCTGATCTCGCGCGCCAGCATGGAGTCGAAAAAAATTTTCCTACCAATTTTATTACGGAACTGTCCGCACGGGAATACGCGCAGGCTTATACCGATGTGACCATCTCGGAGAAATATAAAAAATATTTAAAACAGCTTGCAAAATCACCCAGACAACAGTAAAATCCGGCATACAAAAGCAAAAATCCTTCTGTATGCCGGACAATAAAGCTCTTTACCTGCCCTGGTTAATATAGTTTACAAGCCCTTCTGCCGCGATAATCTTCTGCATAAAATCTGGAAATGCCTGTCCCTGGAACTGTGTCCCTTTGGTCAGGTTGCGGATCACGCCGCTGTCAAAGTCCACTTCTACCTCATCTCCTGCTGCAATCCCGCCTGCCGCTTCCGGGCATTCGATAATCGGAAGCCCGATATTAATGGCGTTGCGGTAAAAAATGCGTGCAAATGTCTCTGCAATCACGCAGCTTACGCCAGCCGCCTTAATCGCTAACGGAGCGTGCTCCCTCGAAGAACCACAGCCAAAGTTTTTATCTGCTACAATAATATCGCCTTTTTGTACTTTTTTTACAAATTCCGTATCGATATCTTCCATACAATGCTGTGCCAGCTCTTTTGGGTCAGACGAATTCAAATATCTTGCCGGGATAATTACATCGGTATCTACGTTGTCACCATACTTAAATACTTTCCCATTTGCTTTCATGGATTTTCCCTCCTACTTGGCGTGTCCTTCGTTATGCTTTCCTATGTTGTTTTATTTTTATGCAAATACACGCCCGTTTTTCCTTCTATTACATCATTGATTATGATGTGCCATGCATACATTATAACAAATCCCTGCAAATAAGCAACCAATTTTTCAAATGTTACACATAAAAACCTTTTTATGTCAAATCATTCCCCGCACGATCTATAATCTATTTCCTTTCATCCACGATTTGCGATACACTTTTATAATCGGTAACAATCACATAATGCCAATAACGAATGATCTTTTGACGTAATGTCTTTTCATATCGCTTCACGAACTGTTTGATCCACAGCAACTACTGACAAAAATATGTCCGATTTTATTGGGGATTTTTCTTAATTATACTTCTTACAGGAAGGGACGCCAGGAGCGGGGATTGACTCATCCTGGCGTCTTATTTCTGCTTGATCTCCTCAATAAAATTATGAATGATTCGTTTTTTAATCATCAGAACAACACCCAATCCCATAAGAACGACTGCCATTACACTCACAATCAATGGATGATAATTCTCACAAAAAACAATCAAAAATTTTGTTACATCATCATTTATTGGTGCACTCCCATTCAAATATAGAAACGGAACGAATACCCATGCAAGCATTGAGCCTATCGGAATGAGAATAAACATATAAGAAAAAATCCGATAGAAGGATTTTGTACTACCCTTTTTGTACAGCAAAGAGTAGAAGTAAGAAATAATCAACGGAAACAACGCACCGTTCGCATTCATACACATATTCGATAAATTTGTGTAATCACTACCAACAGAACTCACATGAGCCGTAAATATACTAAAGCTTGTTATTGTTGCTCCTGCTGACAGCATAACAACCATATGACCAAATTCATGTAAAAGAATATATAAAAAAATTGCAATTCCTGCTGACAACAAAATATATGTTATATTCTTTATTTTCTTATTCATCCATTCCAGCCTCCGTAATCCCGATTTTTTGTATGCAGCTTCCTATTCCTTCTAGTACTACAGCGAACAAACCATATCAAGCTTGTTTCGTAGCACTTACGAAGAGCAGCTAGGAGAGAGGATGGGTACACTCTGGCTGCGGCTTTGGAAGAATGTTTAGAATCGCTTGGTATTCTGCAAAACAACCAGGGGCGCAGCCAAGCGGCACCTTTAGCTGCCAGCAGGCAGCGAACTAGGTGCCGCGACCGTGCACAGCCACAACGTAGCAGCAGGATACCTAGCGATTCTTAACATTCTGGAACTGACGCAGCCAGAGTGTACCCATCCTCTCTCCTGGCGTCCCTTCTTGTAAAAATTTACCAAAGTATCTAAAACTTGTTCGCTGTAGTACTAGATCCTGCCTTAAAATTCAAACTTTGTTCCATGTGAAAATAACAGTCCATCTGTCAATTCCACCCGTAAAATGATCGTATTTTCATCATCAAAGTTATTATGTCCATTATCAATCCATTCTGCAAAAGCTTTTTTCAGTTTATTAGCAATTTCAGCATTCTCTTCTTTCCCAAAATAGCCTAAATTAACACCTTTTCCATGTGCTGTAAACCACTCGCCGGCAATGGCAACAATAGGATTCTGTTCCATATGTTTCATTTTATTTGAAAGAGCGTATGTAATAATATAAAAAGCACTATTCTCATAATAAGCATTTACATACCGCACATATGGCATATGATTGTTTACCGTTGACAACGCTAACACCGTGTCTTTTCCAAAACGCTCCATCATTATTTTTTCAGCTTCCTGATTCCACTTGCCCATAGGTTACCTCCATAAATTCCAATAAAATTATACCACTTCCTACTTCCATTTGCCACAAAAATATATGGTATGGCATCCGCCACACCCTGCATTTTTTATTCCTTCAATAATTTCTCAATGAAAATCTTCACCTCTTTGTTCAGACATCCTTTGCCATCTTAAAAGCTGACTGCGTATTTTGCGCCATAACGCCTACCAAATTATGCGGAGCATAAAGTTCCTCCAAATAGAAAATCTCCTCCGCTGACAATTCCAGCTCTGCTGCTTTTACCGCTTCTTCGATATGAAGGAGTTTCGTTGCGCCTACTACCGGAGAAGTAACTCATTTTTAAATCTGCAACTGCTCTCTGCACTGTTTTATATGACACACCTAAACGGTCAGCCATTTCGGACAATGAAATGTCCGTTTGAGCTTTTATAAGCTCCAGAACCTTTGTATTCACTCCCTTTCCTTTTCGGACATCATTTGTCCTATTAAAAGCTTTGCTGTTTACAACCGCAGTAAATTTAACTGTAATATCATCTCCAAGAATGCTATATTCAGGAATCTTGGCACCAATCAAATTGCATTCTTCACAAATTTTTTGAATCCCTCGTCCCCATGATTCTATATATCCCGCTCTGAAAAACGTATTTGCCAAATCCGTATTATATGGTCTAGAATTATGTGTTTTCATAAGATTCTCTGTTGTCCAGTCACTTGGAAATACACATGCGTTACTGATATACATAGCCTCATCTTCTATTCGAATTTGAATCGGGATACCATCTTCCCATTTACAATGAATCAATGCATTGTATACTGCCTCTCTCACTGCTTCCCTTGCATATGGATATGTCTCCACACGTACCTCTTTGTCATAAGATATAGACGCCTTTAAGTATTTCAAATAAATCAGTTCAACCACTCTGTCTGCAATTAGGATAAGCGATCCCTCTACTACATCCTGATATTGAAGATCAGAACCTATACCAAACTTCCCGATTTTCACATAACAGCCAGTAAAAAAACGTTGCGGATTACGATAAAAAAGCAAAACTGCTGCCCGTTTCAGTTTTCCATCAACAATCAGCCCCAATTTATCTTCCCATTATCATCAAGTCCAATATAGATGCATCCTCCTTGTGCGTTTGCAAAACCGCACACCCATTTTAAATATTCATCTCTCCATGACTCTTTATATTCTGTGTTCTGACTTTCTGCCATACTTCTTATCCTCCATCTAAAAATACCTTCACATATTGTTACAAGAATGCCATTACCTAATGAATACCTGAAATATCAAGATTCTATTGCATCATCCTCCATGCATAAAACTTATTTTTAAAAAGCCCTATTTATCTTTGCCATCTATCTGGAATCCATAAATATATCAATATATTTTTGTGCAGCAAGTATCCTATTTCTATGCTGCTCATTATCCTTTTTTACAATATTCATTTCTACCAGCATATCCACCCTGCTTGACGCAGTGTTATAAGAAATCTGAAATGCATCCACTAAATCATTAATCATAAAAACAGGTTTTGTTTCAATAAAGTCACATATTCGGGACAACTCCCCCGAAAACTTAGCGCTGCGTTGCAAGTTGCAAGAAATTCCTTTTACGACGCAAACATAGGGCATAGCAATCGCCATACCCTATGTCAATCATCACTGTTCTGTTGGTGCGGCAAGCTTGCCGGCAATCGCGCTTGCTGCTGCGACAGCAGGGCTTGCCAGATAGATTTCAGAATCCACATGTCCCATGCGGCCGACAAAATTGCGGTTCGTCGTAGATACACAGCGTTCTCCTTCCGCAAGGATACCCATATATCCGCCGAGGCACGGCCCGCAGGTAGGCGTACTTACAATCGCGCCTGCTTCGATAAATATTCTCAGCAGCCCTTCTTCCATTGCATCCAGATAGATCTGCTGTGTTGCCGGAATGACAATGGCACGCACGCCGTCTGCGACCTTTTTGCCTTTAAAAATCTCCGCTGCACAGCGCAGGTCATTAAGGCGCCCGTTTGTACAGGAGCCGATGACTACCTGGTCAATTTTAATCTCTCCTGCTTCATCGACCGTTTTCGTATTCTCTGGAAGGTGCGGGAACGCAACGGTTGGTTTTAAAGCGCTTAAGTCAATCGTAATCTCACGCACGTACTCTGCGTCCGCATCTGCTTCATAGATCTTGTATGGACGTTTGGAGTGCTCCTTGATATAGGCTTCGGCAAGCGCATCTACCGGGAAGATCCCGTTTTTCGCGCCTGCTTCGATCGCCATATTTGCAATCGTAAACCGGTCATCCATCGTCAGATTTGCAATGCCGTCCCCGGTAAATTCCAAAGACTGATACAAGGCGCCGTCCACACCGATCATGCCGATTAAATGCAGGATCAGGTCTTTTCCGCTTACATACTTCGCAGGCTTTCCGGTTACGATTACCTTGATTGCGGACGGCACCTTAAACCACGCTTTTCCGGTTGCCATGCCCGCTGCCATATCCGTACTGCCCACGCCGGTGGAAAATGCGCCTAGGGCACCGTATGTACATGTATGGGAATCCGCGCCAATAATGACATCTCCTGCAACGGTCAGACCTTTTTCCGGCAGCAGCGCGTGCTCAATACCCATCTGTCCGACGTCAAAATAGTTCGTAATGTCATGTTTGCAGGCAAATTCCCTGACACATTTACAATGCTGCGCGGATTTGATATCTTTGTTTGGTACAAAGTGATCCATGACAAGTGCAATTTTATCTTTATGGAACACGCCTTCCACTTTCATTTTTTCAATCTCATGAATCGCGACCGGCGATGTAATGTCGTTGCCTAATACGAGATCCAAATCTGCTTCGATCAACTGCCCGGCTGTTACCGTCTCTAATCCGGCATGAGCCGCCAGTATTTTCTGGGTCATAGTCATACCCATGATAAATTCCTCCTTCTGTTTTCCATTTTTTCAAATGATCTATGCATACAGCTATTGAACGCCGTACAACTCTTCTTTTGTATAATACCCGCTGTCAACGAGCACTTCCTGCAAATTATCTTTGTCTACGACAGACGGTGCGCACAAATATGCCGGAACTACCATTTTGCCGTTGTCATACTGTTCTGTATCCGTAATTTCTGCCTCAGTGCCGTTTACCGCTGCTTCTACCATCGACACGCACCGTTCGGCAAGGATCCTGGTATCTTTATAGATCGAAAACGCCTGTGTGCCGTCTAAAATATCCTTGCAGGCTGCAACTTCACAGCTTTCCCCGGAGATCACCGGCCAGTTTGCCTCGGTATAGCCCGTCTTTAACAAAGCTTCCTTGCATCCGTATGCAAGCCCGTCAAAAGCAGCCGCGCAGATATCCAGCTCTTCCTCTGCGTAATATCCGGCAAGATAGCTTTCCAGCCGCTGCTGAGCCGTTTCCTGCGACCCGTCCTCAACAGACGTATGTGCAAAGGAAGTCCGTTCCGTCTTGCATACCAGTTTTCCGGTATCCAGATACGGCTGTATCACTTCCATCAAACCATCATACAGTTTTTCCGCATTCGGATCATCCGGCTGTCCCATAAAAAACTCAATCGTCTTATATGCATCGTCTGCCAGATCCTCCAGCCCTGCCTTTTGCGCGATTGCCTGTCCGATTGCCGTACCGATTCCCTTGTGGTCAAACGCGACATAGTAAGATACCGCATCCGTATCCATTAAAAGGCGGTCATAAGCGATAATCGGAATGCCTGCGTTGCCCGCTTCCTGTGCGACTTGCGTCAGTTCCTTGGAATCCACCGCAGCGACTACAATGCAGTCAGCTTGTGCCGCGATAAAGCTTTTGATCTGGGATGCCTGTTTTTTCGCATCATCCTGTGCATACTGCGTATCTACCGCATAGCCTTTTGCCTCCAGCCCTTTTTTCATATTTTCCGCATCCTGCACCCAGCGCTTGTCAGACTCCGATGGCATTGCAAGCGCAATCATCTTTGCATCCCCGCTTGCTCCCGGTGCATCTGCATTGTCCCCGCCTGGTTCGTCTGCGTCTGTTTCATCCGGTGTATCCGTCTCGTCTGTGCCTGATCCGGTATCGGTATCCGGTGTGTCCGTCTGAGCTTGATCGTTCACCTGATCCTGCTCTTTGGTCGATGCGCAGCCAAAAAGCATCGATGCCGACACCAACGTGCATAATAATGTACCTAATACTTTCTTTTTCATACAATCACCCTTATCCTTTCATTACGTGTAGCGATACAAAACCGCTGTCAAAGGTCTGGTATTGTTCTAATTTTATTCGTTTCTAATTACTTTGTCAACTTTTTTATACGAAAACCCCCTCCGCCTGCATCAAACAGGCAAAGGGGATCCCATTTACTTCTGTTACGTTGTCTTTAATATAAAATGTCCGATTAAATCGTCTAATACAAGCGACTGTGAAGACAGCTCCTCACTTGTAGCCGCAGCCTCCTCAGCAGTCGCGGCGTTGCTCTGTACGACTTCTGAGATTTTATTGACGCCGATTTCAGCCTGGCGCATTGCCTCAGCCTGGTCTTCTACCATAATCTTGAGATTTTTGGAAAAATCTGCAATCTGTTTTATGCCGTCGACGACATCCTGGATCGCGCCAGATGCACGTTCCGCTGCCTGGTTGCCCTGTTCCACCTCAAACAAAGAGCCTTCGATCAGCTTCCTTGTATCGACCGCGGCATTTGCACTCTGGTCGGCAAGCTCACGGATCTGTGCGGCAACGACCGCAAACCCGCGCCCGGATTCGCCGGCACGTGCAGCCTCGATCGAGGCATTTAGCGACAGCAGGTTTGTCTGTGACGCAATGGACTCGATTTCGGAAATAATGTCTCCAATTCTTGTGGAAGCGTCATTGATGCGTTCCATTGCGCCCATTAACGTATTCATCTCTTCACGGCTGTTGTCCGCTTTATCTGCATAATGCTGTGCCTGTGTGTATGCTTCGTCTGCATTTTGTGCGCTTTTTTGCATAGTATCTGTAATATCGCTGATTGTCGCATGTAGCTGCTGTACGGCGCCTGCCTGGTCTGTAGCGCCTTCTGCAAGGCTCTGGGATGCAAGCGCCAGGTCATTTGACCCGGAATTTACCTGGTTGGAGGTTTCACCGATCGAGCTTAACGTTTCCGTCATCTGGTCACGCAGGCCCCTCATGGATAAATACATCTTTTCAAGATCCCCGGTATATTTTTCAGGAAACTTGGATCTTACCGTATAATCGCCGCCTGCCATCTTGCCCAGTACTTCTTCCATGTCAAAAATAATCGCTGTCAGCTTATCCGATGTCTCAATGACATGCCTGCCCATGTCTTCGACTTCATCTCCGGTTGCAATCTCTGGAAATTCGGTCGTCATATCTCCTGCTGCAAACGTCTCCAGCCGGTCTCCAAGCATTTTCAGAGGCACCGCAATGCTTTTTGCAATCGTTCTGCCGATCTTCATAGATCCCGAAAAAGCAAATGCGATCGCTGCAAGTATCATTGCGGCAAGCGCCCATTTCATCGCAGAAAGCCGTCTTGCAATCCGGTTGCCTTCGGTTACCTTAACGATCAAAAGGCTGTCCAGCTTTTCGTAAATACTGTTGTATACATCGGCAAGTTCGTTTAATGCCAGCTCCTGTGCCTGCCTGCACCGCTCCCTGTCTGTAGTTGCCCCAAGATCCATAATCTGCTTGTCTAACGCCCAGTAGTTTTCAAGCTCCGCGGTAATCGCGTCATACGTCTTTTTTCCGTCTGTGGAAACAATGGTATCTTTAACCGTTGCAAAGCTTTTTTCAAATGCCTCTTTCTTTTCCCCATGCTGGCTTACGACAGCGTCAATCGCTGCCTGGTCATCATAGCCAATCGCTGCCCGCAGCGAAGACCTTAAGTCTGCAAATTCAAACATCGCCTTGCCGATATCCCCCTGCGCAAATCCAAAATTATGTAATGTATAAGAATATCGCCCGGATATAAACATCACAGCTATCAGTGCAACGACTGCAGCAAGTGCGGTAATAGACGTCACATTAAAAAAAGCCCGCACGAGCCTTTTTTCGATCTTATCATTTTTTAACATCATTCATATTCCCCTATTCGCAAATTTTTTAAAAGTATCCCGCATACCTTTCTGGAAAAGGAAGCTATTTTTATAAATACATTCCTTAAAGAACATACTGGTTCTTTTGCCACTATAATCTGTAATGTGAGCCAATTATTCTAAAAATTATGACAATAGCTATACCCCCCCCCCTCAAATTTCGCGCAACAGAATAAATATAATTCTATACTACCATATTGCCAGGGATTTGCAAGAGAATTTGCAAATAAATTGACAATTTTTGCCTTTTTCCATCGGTGTATTTTTTATATTATAGTATTCCAATATGAAATGTACATGAAATTTGAAAAATTTTCCAGTGTGCACAAAAAAACTTTACCAGAAGATCCATACTTCATCCATATGTAAAACAAAATCTGCTGAAATAGATCTCCATTTTGCATTTACATTCCTGAAATATCCAAATCTGTCTGGTAAAGTCACTTTGTTAATGATTCATTAATTATTGATCAGCTTGCTGCTTTCGTCATTCCAGCTATACAGCTTTCTGACTTCCTTGCCGACCTCTTCGGAAAAATGCTCTGCCGCTTTTTTGCGCATCATCTTGAAATGTACCTGGCGTCCCGCAGGTGACATATCTACAAGGAAATCCTTTGCAAAAGAACCGTCCTGGATATCGGACAGGATTTTCTTCATGGTTGCTTTTGTCTCTTCCGTAATAATCTTTGGCCCTGTAATATAATCACCGTATTCTGCCGTATTGGAAATGGAATAGCGCATCCCTTCAAAGCCGGACTGGTAAATCAGGTCTACAATCAGCTTCATCTCATGGATACATTCAAAATATGCGTTTCTTGGATCATAGCCTGCTTCGCATAAAGTCTCGAACCCAGCCTGCATTAACGCGCATACGCCGCCGCAAAGCACTGCCTGCTCGCCAAATAAATCGGTCTCTGTCTCTACACGGAACGTCGTCTCTAATACGCCTGCTCTTGCGCCGCCAATGCCGAGTGCATAAGCAAGTGCGAGATCAAGCGCTTTTCCTGTCGCATCCTGCTCTACCGCTACAAGGCAAGGCACGCCTTTGCCTTCCTGATATTCCGAACGAACCGTATGTCCCGGCCCCTTTGGAGCGATCATCGTAACGTCTACATTTTTTGGCGGTACAATCGTGCCGTAGTTAATGTTAAAGCCATGTGCGAACATCAGCATATTGCCTGCTTCCAGGTTTGGCTCAATTTCGTTTTTGTACATATCCGCCTGTTTTTCGTCGTTAATCAGGATCATAATAATGTCCGCAAGCTTTGCAGCTTCTGCCGTATTGTATACTTTAAGCCCCTGCGACTCTGCCTTTGCTTTGGATTTGCTGCCTTCATATAAGCCGATAATGACATTGCAGCCGGAATCCTTAAGATTCAGCGCATGTGCATGTCCCTGGCTGCCGTAGCCGATGATCGCGATCGTCTTGCCTTCTAATAAGGAAAGGTTGCAATCTTCCTGATAATAAATTTTGTTTGCCATTTTTTTGCCTCCTAAATTATTCAAAATATGTAACATCGGAAGAACCCCTGGTTAATCCAGTTATTCCGGTTCTAGCTAATTCAAGGATCTCAAAGCCGGATACAAGATCTAAAAAAGCACTGAGCTTGTCCTGGTTTCCGGTCAGCTCAATCACCATAGAATCCCTCGTGACATCTACGACTTTTCCGCGGAAAATCTCAATCACGCTTAGAATCTCCTGGCGGCTTGACTCCTCTACACGCAGCTTGACTAAAATAAGCTCTCTTGTAACAGAGCTGCCCGCTTCCAGCTTTTTAATGTCCAGCACATCCTCCAGCTTTGCAAGCTGGTTTTCGATCTGCTCTAAGATCAGCTTGTCCCCGCTTGAAACGATCGTGATGCGCGTATAGCGCGGATCTGCGGTCACCCCTGCAGAAATGCTGTCAATATTGTATCCACGCCTGCTGAACAGCCCGGATACGTGGCTTAGAACACTGGAAGTATTTTCTACGATTAATGATAACGCCTGTTTTCTCATTGTGGAAACCATCCTCTTTCTGATCGATCTATTCACACAAGTCTTATTCTAGCACATTCGCCTGGAATGTCAATAAATTTTCAGAGTTTTTGGAAAGATCTATGTAACCTGAATTTAGCGCAAATATCACGCAAAGCAGGGAATGCAGATGGCAGGAATGATTTTTCAAATAAAAATAAACGGGTCACAGCGTAAAAAGCTTCCTAACATATACGCCCGTATAATAATTTGAGCTAAAAAAGCCGCGCTGCATCCTGTCTGCACAGGAAGCGCATGGCTTTTTATAGAAAGCATGTTATTCTAATATCTTTTAATTTTTTTAGAAGGTGTCTTGTCAAATTCGGTATCGCGAACTTTTAAGCTGTATACCTTTTTATGTGCAGGCGCTGTCTGGTTATAGGCATCAATAATCGCCTGCAGCGCAGCGCGTACATCTGTAATTTCTTTCTTCTGCACATATTCCAGATCCGGGAAGATCTCCGCTTCGATCACGCCCTGTGCATCACGCACAAGAATTTCCTGTACGAGACGGTCTGCGCCGATTTTATTTTCCAGCTCTTCAGGCGATACGTTTTCCCCGTTTTTCGTAATAATCAGGTTTTTTAAACGCCCGGTCAAATGGATATAATTATCGGCATCCACATAGCCAAGGTCGCCCGTACGCAGCCAGCCGTCCACAAGCGTCTCTTCGGTTTCCTTCGGCATCTGGTAATAGCCCTGCATAACGCTGCTGCCGCGTACCCACAGCTCGTTGTCTACGGTCTTTGCCTCGCAGTTTGGCATCAGCTTTCCGACGGTGTCCTTGCGCAGATCCCAGCTTAAATTGGTGCTGATCACCGGTGCGCACTCCGTCATGCCATAGCCCTGCAAAATCGTAATGCCATAGCGCTCAAACAAGTCAATCAGTTCTGGGTTTAAGTAAGCGCCGCCGCTGCAAATCGTATGTAGCTGATCGCCAAACACTTCTTTTTTTACAATCTCAGGCGGCAGTGCCGCTGCTTCTTCCAGCTTCTTTGCAAGTGTTTCGATCATAAGCGGAACCATCAGGATCATGTTCGGGGCGAACAGTTTGATATTTTTTGCAACACGCAGCAGCGAATCGTTGATGCAGATTACGCTTCCAAGGGATAGTCCTTTTAAAATATCCATGCTCAGGCAGTAAGCATGATGGATCGGCAGCACGGTTAATACGACTGTCCTTGCCGGAATCTTCATATCCAGGCAGGTCGCGTTTTCTGCCATATTGCGCTGGGTAAGCATAACGCCTTTGCTCTTTCCGGTAGTGCCTGACGTAAACATAATGGTACAAAGCGCTTCAGGATTTGCCCAATATTCAAAGCTGCCCGCATGTTCTTTTAAAAGCTGGGATAAAGACAAAATCTGGTCGGTGCTTTCTTCCTGCTGAATGGAAATCAAATATTTTAATTTCGGACAGCGCTGTTTTGCAATCGCAAGCACGTCTTTTCGCACTTCGTCTACGATAAATACCGTAACGTCCGCGCGGTCGACAAGCTCGCACATTTCCTCCGCCGGCAAAGAGACGTCTAACGGTACCGCAACGCTGCCGGAATTCACCGTGCCAAAATATGTCACAAGCCAGGAATAGGATGTCATACCGGTCATAGCGATATGGCTGCCCTGCTCGCCGAGTGCCTTTAATACACAAGAAAAGCTTTCGCTGTCCTGCTTTAACTGTAGGTAGGATTTTGCCTCTACCTCATCTTTTTTTATTTTATAGCGAACCGCGTCTTCTTCTCCAAATTCCTGCGCGGCATGTACGATAATCTCTCGTATTGTATTGCAAACCATAATTTCGTCCTCCTGTTTTTGCAGACTACTTCGTTAATGTTTCCAGGTAATCAACCGCCTCTTGTACCGTACGGATTTTTGCCGCTTCCTGCTGGTCGATTTCAATATCAAATTCATCCTCGATCTCGCCGAGCATACTCATAAAATCAAAGGATGTAAACTTAAGGTCTTCCATAAAACGGGACTCCGGCTTTACATCGGACGGTTCTACTTCCACATAGTTGCTGATCATCTGCGCTAATTTTTCTAACATATTCGTCTCCTCTTTTCTCCTGCTTTTCTGAAATACGTATGGCTATGATCCTAAATCAGCTTGATAATCTCTCCAACGGAAAGATTTGGATTTTCAATGCCCTTAAACATAATCTTGCAAAGGTAATAATACAGATATTCAAGCTGCTTTCTGCTGACGGCGCGCACCTGGTGCTCAAAGTTAAAGTCCAGGCCGTTGTCGTCCGGGCGGTGCATCACAGTCAGATACATTGCCTGCGTCGTTGCCCCGTTGGAATACCATTTTGTCTTATATTTAATGCCGCCAAGCTTTTCCAGCCCCTGATCCTGAAGGGTCATCGGCTGGTAGGTCAATGCCATCGGCTCATAAGTCTGTCCCGGCGCAGTCGGATACAGCTTGCTGCGGTATGCAAAATAAGAAACCGGGTCAAAGTTGGCATGACGGAACATTTCATTCTGACGGTCACGAATTTCATAGATCGCGTCGATAAACGTACGGTCTTTTGAAATAATCGTACGGAACGGGAAAGAATGGATTCTCGTGCCGCCGGATTTTTTCTCTTTTAACGTTGCGCGCCTTGCGATTGCAGAGTTGATCGACACGTCGTCGTTGCCGTTCATCTTCTGGAAATAGGTACGCAGGCCCATAAGCAGCAGGCAGGTTAAAGAAATATGGTATTTTTCACAAAAATCCATCAGCCGCTTTGTCGGTTCTTCTTCTAAGTGGAAAATATCGATATCTGCATCTACAGAATCCGAAACGTTGACTGCCGCGCGCAGGTTTGGATTGCCGGATTTTTCACGTTCCATCTCCAGCCTTCCGCTGCCGTCAATGCCGTTGTAAATCGGCTCTGATTCTTCAATCAGCTTATGGAAAAATTCTTCGTCACGTGTCTTTGCCTTGCATCCTTGTTCATACGCGAGGTCTTTTTGAATTTGTTCGATATAAGAGGCCATTTCCTTTGGATATGGCACATCGTCATACATCGTGTTGCAGTACAGCTCTACAATATCCCGCAAAAAGCAGATCAAAGACTGTGCGTCCATCAGCCGGTGGTCTGCTAAGAGGTACACACCGCAAAAACCGTCCGGCGTCTTGATCATTACTACCCGGTTCATTGGAATATCTTCTTCTGTAAACGGCACACGTGTCCATGCGCGCATCGTCTGTTCCGCTTCTTCCATTGTCTTTCCGGTAAAGTCCACAAACTCAATCTCACGCTCTTCTTTTTCAACGACATACTGGTACCATGTACCGTCTTTGTCTTTTGTAAAACGCACGCGCATACATTCGCTGCGTTCATAAGCCTTATAAATGCTGTCTCTAAGCACATTCCAGTCTAAGTCTACCTGGATCGTAAGGCTTGTCCCAATATTTAACACTTCCTTCTTCGGAGAAAAATTCAGATAAAAAAAATGAAACTTCTGTGCATTTGTCAGCGGATATACTTTATAACCTTTTCTTGTTTTCATCATTTCATAACCCCTTCTAAAAACTCCGTCATTGCCTGTTCATACGCTTCCATATCCTTGTAGTAGCTCTCTGCGTGAGCCGCTCCTTCGATAATCAGCTTTGTCGTATCGGACGCGCAGTTTGCCTCGATTTCATCGCACATGCTGCATGGAACAAACGTATCCGCATCCCCGTGGATCAGTAAAATCGGCACCTTTGCCTTTTGCACCTCTCTGGCGGCATTGCATTCGTCCAGCCCGTAGCCCGCTTTTTTCTGATTCACCATATCCGTGATCTGCATAATCGGAAACGCCGGCATATGGTACATTGAATGCAGCACATGCGTAAATACTTTTTTCGGCGAGGTAAACGCACAGTCCGAAATAATACCTTTTACCTGCTTTGGCAAGTCTAAACCGCTTGTCATCAATACCGTGGAAGCCCCCATAGAGATACCGTGCAAAATAACCCGCACATCCTCGCCGCATTTGCGGATCACCCAGTCAATCCAGGCGCAGGCGTCAATTCGGTCTAGGCATCCAAATCCGATATACTCTCCTTCGCTTTCCCCATGCGCGCGCTGGTCTACCTGGAGCATACTGTACCCGCGTGACAGGTAATATTCCGATAAGCCGCAAAAATCGCTCATAGCCTGTCCGGTATATCCGTGAAAACAGATGACCAGCTTTGTTTGATCCTGCGGAAAATAAACGGCATGAAGCCGTAATCCGTCTCCTGATTTTTGGTAAACATCCTCATGCTCATATGAGAGCATACGATCCTTGCGTTCCTGGATCAGCGGCATATGACGGTTCCAGTCCGTACCGGACATCTTGATCGTGCGCCCTACATCCGCCTTGCTGCGCTTCATCGTCCTGCGGTATAAATACGCGGACGCTCCTGCTTCCACTGCCGCCAATGCACCTGCCGCAAGCGCTGTTGCCTTTAATATTTTCTTCATAGTTCTCCGTTTCTGCAAATTTGCGTTTCTGTGCCGCCTTATTTGCCTTTTTTATCGATAAATTCCTTTAACCGCAGCGCTTTGCCGATATCGCCTTCTACCTTAAGCTTTTGCAGCGTAACTGCCATAACAGGATCTAACTTGCCGGATGCGATCTTCATAAATGTCTCCGCCTTTCCGGTAAACATAGCATCCCTGTCAAAATACTCATACGGCTCCACATAAAGCGCACCGTCTTTTACTTCTACATAAAAGATTCCTTCTGCGTCCCCCACAATATTGAACTGGTATGCAAGATGTTCCGTGATGCCGCTTACATCCGCCTCCATAAATTTGCCTTTGATTTCTGAAAAAAAATCTGCATATGTCATTACAATACCCTCCATTTTTCATTCGACTGTTGGTCGGTTCTTATTTAATATTACAATACCACTTTTTCGACCATTGGTCAACCATGAATCTTAGAGAAATATCACAAAAAAATAATTTATTTCTGTGAACTATTTTAGCGGACAGTGTGTTATAATAACTGGCAGCACGCTTTTATTTTTCGGCATAAATCAAGCAGGCATCAGAATTATCATTTATCAGGAAGGCGAAAGACTATGCCAGATACTACAAAATATAACCAGATTCTGGATGCGCTCCAGACTCTTATGGTTAGCAAAAACATGCAGACAATTACGGTCAGCGAGATCGCGCAGACCGCCGGCATCGGCAAAGGAAGCATTTATTATTATTTTTCTTCCAAGGAAGCCGTTTTGGAAGCACTGATCGAGCGCAACTATAAAAAACCTCTGAATACGGCAAAAGACCTTGCAAAGCGGACAGATATCCCGCCGTTTACACGTATGGCAATGATTTTGCAGGCTTGCCGCAACTCCTCGTCCGAATATCTCGACCAGGATAAGACACAATCGGCAGTCAGCGCGCAGGAACAGGCATACCTGCACCAGAAATACCTGCATTACCTGATCGGAGAGCTAAAGCCGGATCTGACGCAGATTATTGAACAGGGAATCGAAATCGGCGAGATCCACTTTGACTATCCGGCGGCGCTTGCAGAGATTGTGCTGATCGTGCTGACGGTAAAAATGGGCAACCTGCTGCTGCCCTCGTCACAGGAAAATATTGAAGAAACGATGCGGGCTTTAATTTCGCTTTTGGAGAAAGGAACGGAAAATCCGCAGGGGTCGCTGAATTTTTTGCTGGCGCTGTGAGAAGCTTGTGGTATGGATGATCGGGTAGGAGGCTACCCATTAGTTGAGTAGCCGACCTCCCACACCACTGTACGTACCGTTCGGTATACAGCGGTTCAATAGTTTTCACGATACTTTTAGATAATAGTCAAGCATGGAGATATAGCCCAGCTTGGCTATTATTTTATTGGTAAGGGCAACGCTTAATATCTGTGCTGT
>CAJTCR010000032.1 GCA_910574915.1 Eubacteriaceae bacterium | reverse complement strand
ATGCAAAAAGTCTGAATATTTATACATAAAAAAAGGAATCTTCCCGAAATCTGTCCCTATTTCTATATCTATTAAAAATCCGGTAATCTTTACTCTTTTTCACATCTAAAAGCGAAATCTCTGCAATCCTTCCTCGAAGGTGCAAATAAAATCCTGTAGTTCCAGCATAGCATCTTCTACCCGTAGCTGCACTTCTTCACTCCAAAACCTGCTTCCTCCAGACAGTTCATCGATCAAATGAAACATCGGCACCGCATCTGCAATCGGGATCGCGCCATTTGATTTCCACCTGGATACATTTTCAGAAAGATAGTCAGTGTAGACAATATGGGGATAGTTCCTCGGTTGCCCTTTTCGGAGACGGAAAGGGGAATTCTATGAACACGTTAGAAGTTTTAACATTGCTGTTAGTAGTATTTGCAGCATTAACATACATAGATAATCATAACAACCGTAAATAGACAGAAATAAAGCTATCCTCTACCGCAAATAGGGGATAGCTTTGTGTAGTTAATTAATTTATCACATTAGTTTCCGTCTAGGGTAATGGGGACGATCCAATATCTCCATTACCTCTACACTGATTATAGACTATGAATCAGATTATTTCAAGTCAAATTTTTTAATAGATATTTATATGAGGAACCAAACTATATCATTCTTGTTTAAGTAACACTTCCGGCGTCCCTTCCAGCAAAAATTTACCAAATCACCCAAAATTTGCTCGCTCTAATATCCCCTTCCTGAAAATTCATCCCAGCCATCCATGATAATAAGCCAATACTCCTAACACACCCCCTGCTACCGCTCCTGAAAAAGTTGCTGCCACTACAGCCATTGCTGCAAGCTTATGTTCTCTAAAATACTTCCACAAAATTTTTAAATCGTTCACTCAAATCACCCTTTCAAAATAAAACAACCGTTTTCCTTTGTACCTTATTCTTTTCCCCCATTTGCTGTAAAAATCCCTTTCATCATCCGTGTAGATACCAGACACGTTTCTCCGTTTGTAAAATAGATCATCCGGTTCTTGACATCTATTTCACGGATGTTATTTTTATTTATGAGAAACGACCGATGGCAGCGTACAAAACTATCTCCAAATGTACCTGCCAGTTCTTTTATCGTACTCGTAAATTCAATTTGGCGGTCTTTCGCATGTAGAATAACTTTATGAATATTGCCCGAAGTTTCAAAAAAGAAAATATCATCATAATCTACGCTGATTTTCCGTCCGCCTGCTTCAATCGTATAGACTTTTTGCGTCTTGTTGGTCTGGAGTGTATAGCGCTCCATTGCTTTTAACAGGCATTCTCTGATTTTTACTTTCGCCTCTGCAGGGTTGTCTTTTAATACAAAGTCCATTGCCTCTACCCGGTACTGAAAGGTCATGTAGCTTAGTTCCGAATGCGCGGTTATAAATATTATAAAGCCGCGCGGGTCAAACAATCTGATTTTCTGCGCCAGTTGCATCCCGTTTATGTCGCTGTGCAAATCGATATCCAGAAAATAAATGCCTGTGTTCTGACTCGCCTTGACTTTTTCAAGCAGCGCATATGGGTCTGCGGTATCTAAAACAAGCTGCATATCCTGTTCTTCGATTAGAATGGTATTTTGAATGATTTTCACAATCGCGCGCCGCTGCACATCATGATCTTCACACACATAAATGTTCAGCATATAATGTCGCTCCTTTCCGCACCAGTTCCAGATACTGTATAAAACAGCCGTTTTTCATTGTGGTTTCCAACAAAACATTGTCATAAGAACTGATGATTTTCTGTGCGTTGGAAAGCCCGATTCCCTGATGCCCTGCCTTTGTGCTAACCCCTTTTTGCTTTAGCTGATGCAGCATAGCGCCGTTATCCAAAAAGCGGTTGCTGATCGTAATTGCCACACCTGCCTTATTCTGAATGATATTTAAACCCATTTGCGGCTGCTCCGCCTCCAGCGCGGCTTCCATCGCATTGTCCAAAAAGATTCCAAGTATTCTGGCAAGATCTACCGTGTCTATCAAAAAGCTGTCTACTTTGTCAGGAATATCAATCGTAACTTCAATCCCCGACTCATGGGCGTAAATCATTTTCGCAGAAAGCAGGCTTTTGATTTCCAGCACACCGATATTGCCAAGCTGATTCAGCTTGTAATCTCCCTGATCAATCAGATTTTTCGTCGGGAAGATTTTATTTGCAAAATATTCCCTTAATTCCTCCATCTCACCATGTTCTATATAGCCAGAGATCGAGAGCAAAATGTTAACGTAATCATGCTTAAAGGAGCGCAGGCTGTTATACATATTTTCCAAATTGTGCGTATAACCCTGTAAATCCTGCAAGGCTTTCTGCTTTGCTTCAGCCTGTATTTGTTCCCGATAAGTCTGCCGCATGGCAAGGATTAAAAAAAGCATCACAAGCAGATACCCTGAAATATGTAATAAATTATTATAGATCATCTTGCCGACAGAGCCATTTTGTCCCGGAATAATATTATCAAACAGATAGATGGTGATAAGAAGCAGCAATACGGCATCGATGAAATACCACGTCTGCTGGAGCCGTAAAACTCCTCTGCCTGACAGCAGCCATTTTCTAAGCAGCTTTCCGCAAAACAGCGTAACGAAATAAAACAAAAAAATAGGAACCAGCCTGACGCCAAACGAAACATACTTTTGGCTGATTACATCCAGCGGAATCAGCAGATGCAATAGAATTGACAAAAAATTATCTGCCAAAACAGCAAGCACACATCCAATCATGCCCATACAAACATTCTGTGATATGGTATCCCGGTTCACCGCCAATCCAAACATACAAACTGCCACCAAAATGCCAAACAAACCGTACGGTACACAGGACAGCAGCGTTACCGGCATACCAGAAACCAACAGCAGCAGATAAAGCATAAGAAACGCTTTCAGGCTCATGCGTTTCGGCCACACATTGCGAATCGCAAGGGAAAGCTGAAAAAAAGACAACAGCATAAATCCATTCCTTCCTCTAAACTTTACTTTCTTGATTATACTGTATGTAATTCCTTTTATCAAGCGCTGCTCTGCGAAAATGATGAATAAACGCACACATTTGCGGTAAAAAATGCAATGATTCACAAATGGACGCATTTTATGACTGTTTTGACAGATTTATTGTTTTCTCTAGTATACTATGTGTTGAAAATACATATATGTTTTGGAAGGAGATCTAAATTTATGAAGAACTTATTGAAAGCAGTTGCTGCAATGGCAGTAGTATTGATTATTAATATGATTATAAATATCATCTGTGATAGGAACGGTTTTGAAATAAATTCGATAGCGCAAACCTACTCGTCATCGCTGATTGCTATCGCGCTATATCACATCTTAACCAAAAATGAAGCAGATAAAGATTCTCAGAAATAAGAGACTGTATATACAATCCTAGAGCGTGTTTGAAAAATGCTTTCTGTGAGATGTGCTTCACAGTTTGTGGAGAGTGCAGATCACGGGAATGATTTTTCAAACACGCTCTAGTACTACAGCGAACAAGTTTAAATGACTTTGGTGGGTTTTTACAGGAAGGAACGCTGGGAAAGAAGATGTGCCGCCGCCAGGAGAGGCACATCCTCTCTCCCGGCTGCTTTTCGTAAATGCTACGAAACAAGCGCAATATGGTTGGTTTGTCTACCATGAACAAAATCAAACATATGATAGAACAGATTCTAGTACAGCGAACAAACCATAGCGGGCTCGTTTGGCAGCACTTGCGAAGAACAGCCAGGAGAGAGGATGGGTACACTCTGGCGGCGGCTTTGGAAGAATGTTTAGAATTGCTTGGTATTCTGCAAAATAACTAGGGGCGCAGCCAAGCGGCACCGATAGCTTTCGGCGGACAGCCGGAAGCGGACAAGGTGGCGCGACCGGACACAGCCAGGGCGTAGCAGCAGGATACCTAGCAATTCTTAACATTCTGGAACGGACGCCGCCAGAGTGTACCCATCCTCTCTCCTGGCGTCCCTTCTTGTAAAAGTTCACCAAAGTAACGTTCTTTATGCAGGCTGTATTCCCGTGACGCGCCGCCCCAAAGAAGCAGCGCGAGCAAGACTGTAAACAGGGCTCTGCGATACCTTGCCATACCTCTGTCCCCATATGTCACACATTCGTATGCGGTGTGCGATGGATAAAGCGCCCGGCACCTTTTTCTCTGGTAAACCTGCCGTCTTTTGCAATGACATTGCCCCTTTGCATTACGAGACGGATTTCTCCCTGGATTTTCATGCCCTCATATGCTGTATAATCTACCGCTCCGTGCATCTGGCTGTGTGTCAGTACGCCGGACGCATCCGGGTTTAAAATTACCAGGTCTGCGTCTGCTCCCGGCAATAGCGCACCTTTTTGCGGATACAGCCCGTAAATCCTGCTTGGGCTTGTGCAAAGCGTCTCGACCAGCCGGTGCATGGTCAGCCTTCCTTTTGCCACTCCCTCCGAATAGAGCAGGATCAGCCGCTCTTCCACACCCGGAGCGCCGTTTGGACATGCGGTAAAGTCGTCCTTGCCCATCTGCTTTTCTTTTGCATAATGAAATGGACAGTGGTCGGTAGCTACCGCCTGGATCTCTCCTTTCGCAAGCCCTTTCCACAAAGCGTCACAGTCTTCCTTTGTACGCAGCGGCGGTGACATAATGTACTTAAGCCCGTCCTCTCTTGTATAGCATTCCTCTGTCAAAAGCAGATACTGCGGGCAGGTCTCCACAAAGATCTGCTTCTGCCCCTGCCTTCTCGCCTCTCTGACAGCCTCCAGGCTTTCCTTGCAGGACAAATGGACAATATAGACCGGCGCGTCGCCCGCCATCCTGGCAAGCTTTAATACACGCTGCACAGCTTCTGCTTCCGCCAGGTTCGGACGGCTTTTTGCGTGCCAGACCGCGGAAGTCTTTCCCTCGCTCTTATGTTTTTGCTTTAGATACTCCACGATATCGTGATTTTCACAGTGGAAGGCGGTGATTCCGCCAATTTCTTTCATTTTCTGCAAGATTTGCAGTACATCCGCATCGTTAAGCTTAAAGCCATAGGTCAGATATGCTTTCACGCTTGGAATCCCGTCTGCAGCCATCGTCTCAAGCTCGGCAAGAATGTCTGCGTCCACGTGCTGTGCCGTCCCGTGAAATCCATAGTCAATCACAGCCTTTCCCTCCGCCAGCTTTTTGTATACCTCAAACTGGTAGTGCAGCGGAACTCCTGCTGGGCCGAAAGCCATATGGTCTACGATAGACGTCGTTCCCCCGCAGGCTGCCGCCACCGTCCCGTCGTAAAAATCATCCACTGCCCTGGAAATCCCCACATCCAGATCCATATGAGTATGTACATCTACTGCACCCGGCAGCACATAGCAGCCTGCCGCGTCAATGATTTCCGCGTCCGCGTCATGCAGGCGCGCCCCGATGCTTACGATCTTTTCATCTTCGATCAAAAGGTCTGCCAGATAGTCTTCTGACTCCGTAAAAATCCTGCCGTTTTTTACAAGTTTTTTCATCATCCCTTGCCCCCTTCTCTTGCCATACAATGAAGCTCTGGCTTGCAGCCACCATTTACATTAAATATTTTTGGCATATCCTCTCCCCTCGCATAACTTGTCCGCAAGCTGCCATTCTCCGCTGTCTAATTGGAGCACTCGCAGACCTAAGACCGGTCTTTATTATAACACGTTTTTTGTAAGTCCAGCCAGATGATTTAAAAAACCGCGTCACTCCAAAACAATCCAATCCTCTTCCTGTGCCGTCACATATCCAACCACCGCGGCAAACGGATGCTTCTCCTTTAACTGCTCCAGGCACCGCCCCGCTTCCGCTTCCGGCAGGGCAAACAGCAGGCCGCCGCTCGTCTGCGGATCATACAAAAGATCCTGCATTGCCAGGCTGACACCTTCTTGTACCTTAACGCCTGCTTCGGCATATTCCCGGTTGCGGTAGGCGCCCGCCGGAATAAATCCCATCTCTGCCAGCGGATACGCTTCCTTATGGTATGGCACGCATTGCGTCTGAATATGGATCGTGCACTGGCTGCCCTGCGCCATCTCTGTACCGTACCCAAGCAGCGCAAAGCCCGTCATATCCGTACAGCTATGCACCGGAAAATGCACCATAATATCACGCGCCGCTTGATTGAGCATCGTCATCTGCCTGTAAATCCGCTCCATAACGCTTTGCTCTGCCATCTGTGCCCACGAGCTAGACCTTACCGCGCATTTTCTGCGTGGGCTGCGTAAGATCCCCAACATACGCACCATCGGAAAACAGACCGCAAAAGGGCGCACCGGCGTCGTATCCATACAGACAACGGCAAAAGACCCGGCACAAGCGGCATGGGAGCTGGATGAACAATACGGGATTCTGACACGTACCGGGCTGCACTGCGCACCTTTTGCCCATAAAACACTCGGCACGTTCCCTACCGGAACGATACGGTTTTCCTTTGGATGGTGGAACACACACGAAGAGATTGAGACAGCACTGCGCGCACTTACGGAAATCACAAAATAATAACCGTTTATTCCTGATTTGCATACACTGAAATGTTGTGTTGCAGTTTCACCTTGCTTTCCATAGATGAATCTTATATACTGAACTTAAGAATGAAGTATATAAACATCATGATCTAAAGGAGAAAATAATGTATCGTTCAATTATAGAAATTAAGAGAAATGTACCACATGATTTGTTAATAAACTTACGCATAGTTGCAGAAAACGCTTTTTCTAATCGGGCAGGAAGTGCAAAAAATTCCAGCAGCGACCCATACAAATTTGTATTTAAGGGCGATGAGGATAAATTTGGCTGCCTTGAAGTTGGAATGTTAGAATTAGAAGATAAATATGATTTTCTTAAGCAAGTCAACTCATGGCAATGGATAGATGATGATGATCCAAAAGAAAACTGTGATATTCTTAAAGTTCTTGCAATGCCGGTATATTAACAAGAAATACGTGAGGATGGTTATGGAGCTTAAACAACTAAAATCATACATCGCCGTCGTCGAATGCCTGAGCTTTACAAAGGCAGCAAAAAAGCTCTTCCTGTCCCAGCCTACGGTCAGTACCCATATCCAAAAGCTGGAGGAAGAACTGCATACCAGGCTGATTAAACGCACAACCAAGCAAATCGAGGTCACGCCGCGCGGACAGGAATTGTATGACTGCGCGTGCGAGATGTTAAAGCGCTGGGATAACCTCCAGCAGCACTGGGACAGCGAAACGAGAAAAATCATCCGCATCGGCGCTTCCACGATTCCCTCTGCCTACATTTTGCCGCAGCTTCTGCCGGCTTATGGAAACACACATCCGGGCACTTATTTTTCCATTTACCAAAGCAACAGCCAGGAAATTATCGCCCGTATGCAGCAGGGGGATTTTGACATCGGGCTCATCGGTATGCACACGCACGAGGACTCCCTTGCCTGCATCCCCTTTTACCAAGACCGAATGGTCATTATCACCCCGGTAAATGAATATTTCCTGTCCTTAAAGCAGCAGGAACCCATACCGTTAAAAACACTCCTGCGCTCTCCGGTAATCCTGCGTGAAAAGCGCAGCGGCAGCAGAAAGAGCGCAGACCGCTTTTTGGAAAGCCTGCACATCCAGGAAAAGGATCTACAGGTTGCCGCCCGCATCAACGACCAGGAAGCCATAAAAAACCTGGTCGCTCAGGGTCTTGGCATTTCCATCCTCTCAGAATGCGCCGCCAGAAATTTTGAACAGGAAAAGCGCATCCTTGTCTTTGCGCTTCCAGAAAAAACAGCGCAGCGCAGCCTGTGTGTGATTTATCCGAAAAACGATATGCCGCACCCTTGCCTGCAACAGTTTATTTCTTATGTATTGCAGTATGGGGCTGAATAAGATATGTTTCAGCCTACCGCTTTTTTCACACACCCAATCACATACTCCTGCTGCTCCTTTGACAAGCCCGGATACAGCGGCAGGCTGATAATTCTTTCATAAATCGTTTCCGCATTCGGACAATGCACCTGCTGATAGCCATGCGCCTGATAGTACGGATGACGGTAAACAGGAATATAGTGTACATTCACTCCTATGCCGTCTGCCCGCAGTTTATCAAACACCTCTTTCCGGTTTCCATTTTTCACCTGGATCATATACAAATGCCAGCCGCTTTGCGTATCTTCTAACTGATACGGCTGAATGATCTTTTCACAGTCCGCAAATGCCTGATCGTAATATGCCGCCAGCTCTTTTCTTTTTGCTAAAAAAGAATCCAGTTTCTTCATCTGGCTGCACCCCAGGGCACACTGGATATCCGTAATCCGGTAATTGTACCCAAGCGCGATCTGCTCGTAATACCAGCCGCCAGCCGGGTTATCATCCCTTGTAATCCCGTGGCTTCGAAACAGCTTGATCTTCTGCCAGAGCTTCTCATCATTGGTAACAACCATGCCGCCTTCTCCCGTCGTCACAGGCTTTACCGGATGGAAGCTAAACGTCGTCATATCCGCGACTGCGCCAACCCGCTTTCCCTTGTACACCGCTCCCAGCGCATGTGCCGCGTCTTCGATTAAAATAAGGCGGTGCTCGTCTGTGACCTTACGGATCGCGTCAAGGTCGCATGGCTGCCCTGCAAGGTCAACGGCAATCACTGCCTTTGTTTTTTCCGTAATCTTTCGCCTGATATCGTCTGGGTCAATATTGTAAGTATCCGGGCGGACATCGGCAAATACAGGCTTGCCGCCGCAGTAAAGAACGCAGTTTGCAGACGCAGCAAACGTCAGCGGCGAAGTAATCACTTCATCCCCCGGCTGGATGCCGGCTGCATAACACGCCGCGTGCAGTGCGGCTGTGCCGTTGGATACGGCAGCGGCGTATGATACTCCCGCGTAGTCCGCTACCGTCTGTTCAAATTGTTCGATTCTTGGCCCGGTAGTCAGATACGCACTGCGCAGTGCTTCTGTAACCGCCTGGATATCATCTTCATCAATGGATTGTGTACTGTATGGTATCATCATAATATTCTTGTTTGCTCCTTTGCCTTTGTTATAAGTTAAGTATATAAAAAAACACCTGCGTTTACAATAGTTTCTGCGCTATCAAATTCATTTTGCATTCCGCCAATAAAAATGATATACTGATTTTAACACTCGCTGACTGCCGGATGAAAGAAATGGGCACATCCCATGAGCAGGAAATTAAACATACGCGAAGCAGCGAAAAAACTAAATCCCATCGACGACCTAATGTTCCGCAAAATGGCAGAAGACAAAAATTTCTGCGAAGAAATACTGCGTATGATCCTCTCAGACCCTTGCCTTACTGTTCTTTCCTGTACTCCGCACAGTGAACAATTTTCTGGCTGCAACCTCACGACATGCTAAAAATCAGTGCTCTCACAGTTTATACAGGTTCTACCTGTTTCGCTTTTATTGCCGCTTCGAATAATCGGCAGCGCCCTTTCGAACCCTTCGTTAAACAGCAGGTCATAGATTCCGATATGCGAAAGAAACGCATTCCCTTCCTGCCGGTACTGCGGATGTATGTAGTGATGGTAATACAACTCTATCCCTCTTTTTGCAAATGCCCCTCCCGGACAATCCTTTTCAATATACGCCGCAGAACCTGGCGCTGACAAATAGCAGGCTGCGCCGCGTTTTTCACAGATCGCCGCCAGCAGGCTGTCCTTTTTTTCCTCTGCCTGCCCCATTACCTGGAAAGCCGATACAAACGGCGTTACAATCCCGATCTTTTGTGCAACCGCCTGGATAAGCATACTGTTAAACGCGCCGACGCTTTCTGCCTGGACTTCATACAAAGCACTTAAAAACGGGAATACCTGGGCAAAAAACGGCGCTTTTTTGTAAGCCGCTTTGATCGTATCCAGATGGCTCCTTTTCCATTCCTCGCCCAAGTACGGGCACTCCCGAATCACCCGTTCTTCTCTCGCTTTGTCTTTTTTGACCGGGATCGTCAGCAGTTTTTCAGTACCGTTCAGCTTAATTTTATTGCGCACCTGCCAGCTTCGCCCCACAAGCTGCACCATATCCAAAAATACAAACTCGTCCACCCTGTCGATCATGGAAAAATAGCCCATCCAGGGCATATAGGTCGGCTGCATTATCGCAATTATTTTTCGCCCCATATCCTAGATCCTCTTTTCTTCTTCTGCTTGCAGCGCGTTTTCCTGCAGCATCTGGTATTTCATCTCCGCAATCTTCCAGTCCTCCGGCGTATCTATGTCCTGTACCTGCGATTCTGGCAGCTCTATTGCCGCAATGCCATCCGCAAACTGCCCGTTCCTCTTAAGAAACTCTTTGACATCGTAGCAGTAAAACTGCCCGCCGTCATGGTAAAATGGCTCCAGGTCCTGGGAACGTGCATTCATATATTCCGGCTGGCGGTATTTGACAAATGCACTGTCCGTTTCCTTTACCACACACCTTTGCGGCGGAAAAGAAAAGCGCACCATTGTCATTACCATCCCCACATCCGGCTGGGCGACCAGCTTTGCTCCCCTGCACAGCCATTCCGGTTTTAGAAACGGGGCTGTTGGGTACAGGCAGACGACATAGTCGAATATTTTTCCAATCTTTTTATATTCGTGAATCACTTCCATAATCACGTCTTCGGTTGTTGCATCATCATCCGCGTTTTTTTGTGAACGCAGAAACGGTACGGCAGCCCCATACGCCAATGCTGTCTTCGCAATCTCCTCGTCTTCTGTCGAAACCATAATTTCTTCAAAGACACCCGCCTTTTGCGCCGCTTCGATCGAATAGGCAAGCACCGGCTTACCAAAAAACTGGCGGATGTTTTTATGTGGTATCCGCTTGCTGCCGCCTCTTGCCGTAATCACTGCTAAATATTTTTCCATCTGTTTTCTTCCTGTCATTAACCTTTATGCTTTTGGGCGCACAGCCGAAAAATTCCGGCAAGCTCCCTGCCAATCCCCATTTTTGCCAACTGGCGCATGACTTCATTGGTCTGCTGGGCGCTAATCTGGTGCATCATATTTTCTAACCGGATTTTTGCCTTGTAACATGCCTTTCCGACCTTTGGGTTTTCATAATAATTCGTCAGCTCATGAAACAGAAAAAACTCGGCAAGCCCTTCGCTGTACAAATCTTCACACTGATAGCCATGATCGCGCAGCAAAGCAAGAAACCCTTCTTTGTCGAAATACCACGGGTGCCCTTTTTCATCTACCCAGTATTCTTTCTTTAACGTGCCGTCCGAAAGCAGATGCATTTGAAGCGCAGAATAGCTGTTCCCAACCTTACAGGCAAGCACACCGTCTGGCTTTAACACTTTTTTAACCAGTTCCAGCAGTTTCCTGGCATCCTGCACCATATCCAGCACACTGTCTATATTTACAATATCAAAAGCCTCTGCTTCTGCGGCAAGCTGGTCCAGCACTTCATAGAGGTCTCCTTGCATAAAATATGGCAGCAAATCTGGATTTTGCTTTGTAATGCCGTATTGGCTGAAATCTATGCCTGTTACTTCATAGCCTTTTTCGTGAAAATATTTTAAAAGAAACCCTTCCCCGCAGCCAACGTCTAATACGCGGGTCTTCCCGCTTTTTTGCTCCCATACCCTTTTTAAAGCAATTTCCTTCTGTGCCGCTTTATTGAAAAAAAACTGTATTTCCATATCTGTATATACTGTTTCATAATTATTCTGGCATTGCTGGTAATAATGCTCTTCAAAATCTTCTTTCTGCATGGACGCGTTTGGCTTTTCGATCAGCTCATATCCATATGCATTTTTCTTTACTTTATCAAACATCCCTGCTTCTCCTTATTTTTCAATCAACCGCCGTCGCATCCAAATGTTCCCAGGCAAGCGGCGTTCCCCGCCTGATGTCGCACCTTGCCTTTTTTCCTAAAATATCGCTGCTATATTTTGTATGCAGCCCATATGCCGGGCGGACCGACCTGACATTGTCCCTCGTAAATGCCTCTCCCTTTTTGATATCCTGTACTACAAAAAGTGACCTGGCAAATTCCCGTTCTGCCAACTGCGCCTTGCCTAAGTCATAGCACACACAGCCAAGCGCCTGTTCCGCCGTGCGAACCTGCCGGCACATTTCCCGAAACTCCTCTGCTTCCATAGAAAATGCCGCATCCGGCCCGCCGTCCGACCGCTTTAATGTCAGATGCTTCTCAATCACTTTTGCGCCCAGGGCAGCTCCCGCTACCGCTGCCGCAAAGCCAAAGCTGTGGTCAGAAAGCCCCGTAATGCAGTCAAATGTCTCTGCCATAGAAGGGATTGTTTTTAAATTCATCTCCTCTGGCTTGGACGGGTATGCCGAGGTGCATTTTAATAAAACCACCTGCTCGTTTCCCTCCTCGGCGCATGTGCGCACCGCCAGCTCTATATCCGACAAATATGCAATCCCTGTGGAGATCAGCACCGGCTTTTTCCGCCTTGCCACTTTTCTGATCAGCGGGATATCGGTAATTTCAAACGACGCGATCTTATATGCCGGCATACCAATGCTTTCCAGAAAATCCACTGCCGTGCCGTCAAACGGAGAGGAAAAGCAAACCAGCCCCAGGCTCTGTGCATAGTCTTTCAGCTTTTCCTGCCATTCCCACGGAGTATATGCCGACGCATACAATTTGTGCAGGCTCGTGCCGTCCCACAATGTCCCCTGTGTAATCTGAAAATATTCGTTCTCACAGTCTATCGTGATCGTGTCCGCCCGGTAGGTCTGCAATTTTATGGCATCCGCGCCTGCTTCTTTTGCGGCGTCAATAATTTTCAGCGCCCTGTGAAAATCCATATTGTGGTTTGCAGACAGCTCTGCGACAATAAAGACCGGATACCCTTCCCCTATTTTTCTTCCCGCGATTTCAATGCATTTTTTCATGCCGCCAGTCCTCCCTTAGCATCCCCTGCCTATCTTACCAAATCTCATCCATATACAAATTCAAAAGCTCCGTTGCCAAATCTGCGCCATCGTCATTTAAGTGTGCGCAGTCAGCAAAATGTTTCTTTTCAAACGCACTGTGCTCGCTTAAATCCAATATTGGAAAAGCATATAATTTCTGTAATTCCCGTAATACATCCCACGTGTCTTTTCTCATGCTGTCCGGGGTGCAGGCATGAAACACTTTGGTGAATGGCGGAATATATACTAAAATTTGGATATTGCGCAGCCTTGAAAACTTCAAAATTTTTTCCAGTATGCCGACATTTTCACAAAACGTATGCGGATACGGCTTATGAAACACATGGCCTTTGAGAATCGAAATATCCCGCTGGTATTCTTCTTCCGTCGGATCGTAGACATTCGCCTCCCGTTTTTCATGTATCTGGCTCTCTCTGTGATATTCCTGATCCATATAATTTTCGACCAGCAATTCTTCGCATATTTTTAAATCTTCTTCATACCTGCCCAATGCAGCATCTAATTCATGAAAATGGTGGACACAGTGCAGCTTATGATACATGCACATCATCCGTTCCTTATAGGCGCTCATGGAAAGGTCATACCAAAGTCTGTAAAAATCCATGCCAAGCACACAATATTTCAGTTCGCCGCCATGTTTGTGAACTACTTCATCATAGATCCACATAAGCTTATGGTAATCTAAAAATAAATCATGCGAAGATGCCGCAAAGCAGGCAATGTGGTGTTTTAATTTATCAAAATTTAGCTTTCTCACGTAGCTTAAGCCAAGCACCGCGCCTTCTACTTTCGATTTTAGCTTTTCTCTGAACCGTATATCCAGCCCCTGGCATTCTGGTAAAATTCCCATTACAAAATGCCGTACCAAATCATACCTGACAACAAAAGTATGCTGCATACCTGCTATCGCGTGTAAAGTATGTTCCTTCATTGCACTGCAAACAATGCAATAGTCACTCCTGCCGATCCGCTCATCTGCCGTCTGTGTCCATCCAAGCAGATGCACTCTGTCATAGTTTAAAAGCAGCCTGACCTTCTCACAACTATACAGGCTTCCGACAAGATATACCTGATACTTATTCTTTTCCGCCAAAAACACCTGATAGGCTTCTACATATTGCTGCATTGCAGCATCCGCTGCTTTTTTCCCTGCCCCCTCATTTTGCATGGCTTTTTGAGCCAGCTCTGACAACCGTTTCAGCATTTCATGATAGCTGGCATCCTGTTCTGACTGTCTCAGATACCGGACAGACTGTAAAAAAATACGGTATTTTTCATCCGTGGCAAGATCCGGCTGCAATAGCTTTTGCACTGCCTGTATCATCTTTTTCTTCCTCCCGCTGCTGCATGACACTTCACGACCATTCCTTGTTTTGCCCCATATTCGTTAACAGCGCATGAATCTGGCGGACGCCAAGCCATTGCGTATTCGTTTCTGAGCTGTATTCAAATCCGTCCTGTACCCTTTTTCCGCCTGGAATCAAATGCCTGTCATCCCACCAGTTGTACTGCGGATAAATAATATAGTGGTTTTCATATTCATAGGTATACGGCGCATCCTCTTTTGTAATCATCACCTCGTGCAGCTTTTCCCCTTCCCGTATACCGACTGTTGGCATCGTACATCCCGGCAACATCGCCTGCGCCAGATCTGTAATTTTAAAAGAAGGTATTTTGGAAATCATGACCTCTCCGCCCCGCGATTGTGCCAGTGCCTGAACGACAAGCTCCACGCCCTGCTCCAGGCTGATCCAAAACCTTGTCATCCGGTAATCCGTAATCGGAAGCTCCTTTTCTCCACGTTCTATCAATTTTTGAAAAAAAGGAATGACCGACCCTCTGCTTCCGGCAACATTTCCATAACGGACGACGGAAAACCGGACTTGTTTTACGCCCGCATACTCATTTGCAGCAATAAATAATTTATCTGATACAAGTTTTGTCCCGCCGTACAGGTTCACCGGATTTACGGATTTATCGGTTGACAGCGCTACTGCGCTTTGGATACCTGGCGTATCCAGTACAGCGTTTACGACGTTGATCGCACCGTCGATATTTGTCCTGACTGCTTCGATCGGATTGTATTCGCACACCGGAACCTGCTTTAACGCTGCCGCATGGATGACATAATCAACCCCATGCAGCGCACGCAGCAGACGTTCCTTATCCCGGACATCTCCGATAAAAAACCGCATGGCATCCGCATACTGGCTGTATTTATTTGCCATATGATACTGCTTATATTCGTCTCTGGAATAGACAATGATTTTCTTTGGCTTATAATGCCTGAATAAATAAGAGGTAAAATGATTTCCAAAAGACCCTGTGCCTCCGGTAATTAAAATCGTCTTGTTATTTAACACACTGCTTCTCCTTTACAAATAGCTGTACACCAGCTCCTGAAACTTCTCTCCCGCATCATCCGGCCAAAAGCTGCCTGGTACTTTCCGATACTGCGTGCCCCGCTCGTAATCCATAACTTCCTCATATAGCTGTGTTTCATCTTCTGCGATTACCAGTTCACCTCTGTCTGCTGTTTCCTGAATGATTTCCGCCAGTGTGTTTGGCAAATCATATTCCGCCTTGTCCCTCACCGCGATCACTTTCACCATCGGATAGGGCAGCATATCAAAGATACCTGTACTGCAAATACCGACCGCAATATCCGACATCCCTGCCAGATCCCGGATGTCCATATTTCCTCCCGCAAATTTCAGATTGATGCACATGCTTTCTATTGTTTGTATTTCCTGGTCTGTCCATAGCTCCGCGCTGTGCATTTTATAGATAATCTGGTATTTTTGTTTGTCCAGCCTGTCTGCCAGATTTTTCGCATAAGTAAACAATTCTCCTTCCAGGCTCGATATAAATGCGATCACTATTTTTAAATGATCCTTTTGATAGATCTTTTGATTCTTATAGACATCTGGTTTTCCAATTCCCAATACATATGGATTTCCCGACAGCCTGCTTTTTTCAGCAATCATGCTACTGAAAGCTACGACCTTGTCTGCGTATGCCAAATGTTTATGGTACGCACCCAAAACCGTTACCCCATGTGCAATTTCCAAAGTAGGAATACCTGCCTCAAGTGCTGCGTCCCGCAGGTAATCCAAAAGCCTGTCCTGTCCATGTGAATAAAGAATCACTTTCGGCTTCACTTTTTCTATCACGTTACGATAAAATTTCAAAAAACCGCTGCGTTCCTTTAAAATATATACCGCTTTTGAAAGGCATCCCTTCAAAAAATCGAGAGGAAACTGTATTTGCAGCACCTGCTCCAGCGGATGTATGATATTCTCCCATAAATAATCCGAGATCCGCTGTCTGTCCGTGTCCTGTATTCCGTAAATTGCCGGGACTGCCGAAATCAGCATGGCATACCTGTTTTTTGTCGGGATCTGAAAACTTTCCTGTGCGGCAACATCTGAGACAAATTCCAGATCCAGGTATTTTTCTTCCCCAATGCTCTCAATAAACGGCTCGATGGCTGTATGTTCAAACCGTCCCTGATACATCCGGCGCAAAAAAAGCGTAACAAACAATACCTCTTTTTGCGGAAGCGTTTCCAGCATTTTTTCCGCCGCCTGCGCCTCCTCCCTTGACGACCGGACTGGCTGCTCGGACTGCCACATATAAATGCTCCGGTCTCTTACCGTGTTGTGCAGCTTTTTCTGCTGGTAAATACCGTTTACAATATCCGGCTCCAAATACTTATATAAATGCACGCCCTCATACGTCAGATCCCCAAAACGATACAGCAGCCGCAAAAGCTGTTCCTTTTTATGCACCTCTGGCGCAAATGTTCGATAAGCCTCCTCGTTTGCCGCACAGACGCTAAAACATACCGCATTTTTTACTACTGCAAAACTGCCGCCCCGTTTCAGTACTTCCCGCCTATATTCCCGCATTGCCGCCAGAGGGATCTGCGCGTTTTCCCGGATATACAAGGCGGTATCTCTTTTTAGGAGCATCACGTCCGCATCCAGGTACGCTGTTTTTACAAAGCTCTTTGCCTGTCCGCTGCTGTAACGGCACGCCTCCTGATACGTGGCTGCTTCGCTGCATTTTTGTTCTCCCGCAAGGAGGTTTCCTACCGGAGCAGCCGCAGCGATTTCCTCCTGCGCATCCAATGTTTCTTTCAGCGCCGCAATGCTGCCCGGCGTCAGAAAGCAGTTGGCGCGCAGCAGCAATAGATCTCTGTGGTCTTTAAATTCCCGCAGGACAACGCTTAAGATTGTTCCGTATCCTTGCATGTTGTCACAGATAATAGAAGAAATGGCGCGCTGTGCTGACAGCCATTCCTGCAGTCCGTCGTTGGAATAGTTATCTACGACTACAATCTCGCTGCCCGTCCCTGCAAGCTCATCCAGCAGAATCCTTACATTGATTTTTACACTCCTGCATTCGTTGTGTGCAACGATCACCGCAAGGATTCCTGTGTGATCATGATCCATCTTTCAAACCTCCACTGGTCAGGCTGCGAATAGCGCTCGCTGCTGTTTTTGCTGTTTTTACTTTTTTTGCCGACACAAGGTACTGAAACGCATAGTACATAAACTCCTCCGTCCCGCTGCCAAGCCTGCGCAGTCCGTCGACAAATGCCTTCTCCTGACTGGAAACCGTCTCCTTTTGTCCGGTATACAGCACCTTTTCAATGGCATATCCATTGCGCACAAACATTTTCACAATTTCATTGTACGTAAAAAAGTGGATATGCGTCCGGTCAAGCAGCCCGGTATCCATATACGTAAAATTTCCGTGCAGCAGCCCGTGCAGCACAGAATAATGCATCAGATTTGGAATACATGCCAAAATCTCCCCATCGGATTTTAACACGCTGGCGCACTCGCGCAAAATCCTTTCTGGATCTTTTAAATGCTCCAGGACGTCTCCAAACACCACATAGTCAAACTTTGTGTTCCCAAAATCCGGCAGCCCTGCTTCGATATCGCAAACATGCACCTTTGCAGTCTGTGCCGCAATCTTTGCTGCATTTTCGTTGATCTCGATTCCAGTAAGGCTTGCCGCTTGAAACGTATTTTTCACATACATCATATTTGCCCCGCAGTCACACCCAATTTCGAGCAGTGCAAACGGCTCTGTTTTCTTTTTGCCAATCATAGAAAGCAGGGAAACATTCGGATACTGGTTAAAATAATTCATTCCCCATATTTTTTTAAGCGTCTCCCGGTCGGCATCCGCCCCATACTTTTTCGTATAGCTGTTACATGCTTGCGCAGCCTGCTGTACACAGGCATCCGGCACTTCATAAAAGTGAAACCCGCTGCAAATCCCGCGAAACGAAAGATCCATCCATATATTTTCCGGCAGCTTGAGAGACTCGTTAAAACCACCGGTTGCTTGCAGCAGCTTTGCGCTGAGCAGGCAGGCGCCCGCTTCCAGGCTGAGCAGCTCCCGCTGTTTTCCCCGAAGCGGATCTGCGGCGTAGCTGCCTGCGCAGACTGCGCCTGTAGCGCCATCCTGGTACAGCGCCTTTTTCAAACGGCTGACACCTTCTTCTAGTATAAGCAGGTGCGGCGGCAGCACGAGCAGATCCTCCTTGGCGGCAAATTCAGAAACAACCGTATTTAAAATCGCCGCATAATTTTCAATGCCGCCTTCGCAAAGGATATAATCGATTTCATTTTGTTCTTTTAGGCTCTGCGCGAGCCCATCCTGCGACCCGTTGTCTACAATCACGACATGGCAGCCGTCAGGCTGACGAAAACTAGCAAGCCTGTCTAACTGCTGCCAGACTAGCTTTTGTTCATTGTGCGCGATCACAACAATGCAAATTCCCCGCTCCATCTGCTATCCCTCCACTTCTTCCAGCATTGCCTGGATCTGTGCATCATCAGGAAAATAGCCTGCCAGTTCCAAAAGCATCGGCTTTGCTGCCGCTTTGTTTCCTGCATCTAACAGCTTTTGAATCTGCCGCTTTAGTGTATGCGCTAACACCAGCATTTCATCCCAAGGCTGCATACCGTCCTGCACTGCCGGTTTTTGCTGCACCATCTGCGTCAGCAGATACTGCACCTCACTTTTAAATCCTGGAAATATTTGAACCGCCTGCTTTAGCATCCTGATATTTTCACTGTTTGTTTCTCTATCCTGCAATACAAGCGAGATCAAATACGCAGCTTTATAATCTGCCTGCACCGCACTGCACGCTGCGTCGTTTAAAAGCCCCGGATGATAATATCCAGCCGCAAAAGCGCCTGTCACCTTGATATACTGCGCAAACAGCTCCATATCCTGTGCTTTTTTCCCTTCGCTTTTGTACTTTTCCTTTAAAACATACGCATAGACGGCAAGCTCCTGTACCGAACATTCATAAGGGCGGCAGTCTGCTGCCTGTTTCGAAAGATGCCGGTGCATGGACGGCGTCAGCTCGTTATAAAACCGCCGCATATAGTCTGTGATTCCCTGTACGCTGAACCTTTTTGCAAAACCTGCAAACCTGGCAAACTGCCGTTTATAAAAGGCATGTCTGCTGATGCTTACAAAAAAGGCGTCCAGCAGCTTTTCCTGCCACTTTTCCCACTGGAAAGGGCTCAGCCGTTCGATAACTGTATGATAGATTTCATCTCCTGCTAACAGAACCGTTTCAAAAAAAATCCCATGCTGGTTATACATTTTATCCATATCAATGCGGCCAAGCTCCAAAAGCGCCTCCCGCTCCTGCTGTCCCTTAACATAGGCGCAAAAAGCAATGACATGGGCGTCGGTAAGATAAGACTCATTCGTACATGCCTGCAATCCCAGATAAGTGCGCTGCTGGCTGTCGTATGGGTTTTTATGATAAGCCTTTTTATACTTCTCATACTGCCTGCAATATTCCAGGATCTGATCTGACGGCTTTTGCATAATCAAAGCCAGCTCCGCCGCGTTATAATTTAGAAATGCTTTTTCTGCCGCTGTCAGCGCGCACCTGTCCTGTAGGAGATTAGTATAAAAAAAAGTCCTTTCATCTTTGGAATCATGCAGGCTGGATAACAGGCACACGGTATGCAGCCTTGCAAAATGCTCGCTCGGCAGCTCCTGTTCGATCGAAATTCCTCTGAAAAACCAGGCTGCTGCATCGGCATAATACCGTTCACATTTCAGTTCGTTTGCCAGTTGAAAATTATACCGCAGCTTTTTCGGATACTCATACAGATCGTGAAGCAGCAGAGACGTATTTCTAATATATTTCTCCCTCGATTTTTTTGGATCGTCGTTGGCAAATCCATAATGGTGCGCAACGGAAAAAAGCTGGCAGTTTTTCGCCTTCGCAGGTACGATCAAAGAATCATGAATGCGCCCTTCAAAATGAAGCTCTGGCGTAATCCTTGCCATGCGCAGCGTATGGTTATCATGAAAAATACTGCCTGACATCATCTGGTAATTTCTCTGAATATACGTTGCCGTATCGCACTTTTTATAAGTCCCGCTTTGGAAAAACCCTAAAATATCATCTACGTTTTCAAACCATTCATCATCGTCGATTGAAAGAAACCACGCGCCCTTTGCATGATAGAGCGCCTCGTTCCTTGCCGCAGACATATTGTCGCACCACGCGAATGTAACAATCCTCGCTCCATAAGCCCTGCAAACCTCAACCGTCCCATCGGTACTTCCTGTATCCACTACAACAAGCTCCGCGTCTAACTGGTTTAACAATGGTGCAATATGAGAAAGGCATCGGTCGATCGTTTCGATCTGGTTGCTGACAGGTACGCCGATCGTAAGCAGAAGCTGCCTGCCATTGTATTTGCCTTTGGTATATTTCGGATTTTTCTTATAGCAGTATGCTCCTGTATGGCTGGCGGTCGGTTTTATCTGTCTTTGGTCAAACTTCACATCCGGTAATTGGTCAAGCGCGGGAACGGTAACCACGCCTTCTCCGCTCTTTTGCGCAAACAACGGCGCGATCTGGATCTGGTCTGTTTGCAGCTCCTTTTGCTCCTCATAATCTGCAAGCGCCAAAGAAACAGCCGCCCTGTCCAGACTGTCTATTTTGCAGATCTTCCAAACTCTCGAATGTACCTCCTTTTGATCGGTAAAGCATAGATAATCCGCTCCCTCTTCCTTGTAAACAGGCGGATACGGAAAATCCAGCAGCGTTTTTTTCGGATCAAATATTTGAAAAATAACTTTCTTTTTCGGTGCTTCCCAGTTTTTATAATCGTTTCCGTATGTACGTTCAAATACCTTGCGCCATTTTTCATAATGTTCCATATGCAGGATATCGTTATCATGCAGGCACCACGGTGTTTTCATAGAAGGCACGACAACCTGATACCCTGCCTTCCAAAACTCCAAAGACTGTGAGCAGTCATAAAAATCCCATCCCTGAAACAGGTCTTCACGCCAGGGAAGATCATACTGCGTAGCCATAAGAAGCCCGTCCAGCACGACCGCATGTTCATAGCTGCCGGATATCTTGGAAAAAACGCTGTATTCTTTTTTAAAAATCAAATCACTGTAAATCTCTCCGATCCGTCTGTGCATTCCGTCAGACCACGGGCAGCCGTCTTTTGCAAGGCTCTTATTCCCGACAACGCCAAACATGCCAATCTGAGGATTTGCGCAAAACAGTGCCGTCATATCCAGCAAAAATGCCCGATGAATCAAAAGCACATCCTGATGCAGATAGACCTTATATTTTGCATCGGACTGCTTCATTGCCTTATTGTACCCGCTTGCCATGCTTTGCGCGCCATAGATTACCTTCTGTTCCACCGAAAATCCTTCTGGTACTTCTAGTTGGCTGATATACAACAGACATTCCTTTGCCAAAAACGCGTCGTTGGCACACATAATAAAACAAATTTTATGGTCATTCCTCATCTGTTTCCTCCAAATATTTGTACGTTTGTCCAAAATACGCCGCATGTTCAGGAAACATGGCAATCAGCCTCCTGCACACCTGCTTCCTGTGAAAGATGTTTGTAAGCAGTATCTTCGCAAGTAAATACGCAGATACGTGATGAAGGCTACAATAGGTACGCAGCTCGTTTTGCTCTTCCTCTGGCAGCTCAAAATCCAGCCTGCGCATCAGTAATTTCAATGTAATAAAATGCTTTGCCAATTCTTTGATATCTGTGGAATCGTCAAACACCGTATTCGCTGCATCTTGTGCGATTTCCACATGAAATACCTGGATCAGGATATCCAGTATCAGCAGATCCGCATCCATATGCTGCAAAGAATGCAGCGCCTTCTCCGCCTTTATAATCTCGCCCTGCCGCAAAAATATCTGTATCTGTTCTGTTTCTGACATGTTTTCCTTCCTTATACAAAGAAGGCACGCAACGCCGAAGCGAAGCGTGCCTTCTGACTGCTCTGCAATCCTAGTTTCCTAATTTTGCCTGATTACTGTAACAGAGAAAGAACACCCTGGTTAGACTGATTTGCCTGTGCAAGCATAGACTGTCCAGCCTGTGCAAGAATATTGTTCTTGCTGTAATTCACCATCTCTTCTGCCATATCTGTATCACGGATACGGGATTCTGCTGTCTGTGTATTCTCAGCCGCCGTATCCAGATTTGCGATGGTGTGCTCCAGACGGTTCTGAATCGCACCCATACGTCCACGTACCTGGGATACTTTCTTAATTGCGTCATCGATTTTATCGGTTGCCTTCTGTGCGCCTTCCTGTGTGCTCAGGTCAATCTTATTGCCGTCAACACCGAGGGATCTTGCGCTCATATCCTCAATGCTAAAGCTCATGGTCTGTCCGTAGTTCGCACCGATCTGCAATGTGATGCCCTTGCTGCCAGAAACGCCGTCATAGCCTTCCTGGCTCCAGAGCGCTTTGTCACTACCAAGACCTGCGCCGCCAGCCATTGTAATTGTGCCAACCGTAGATGCTCCGCTGGTCGCATACAATGTATTTGGTTCATCCGGCGTTGCACCCTTTAACGTAACATCCAGGTCAAATCCTGCTCCTTTCAGAATATCCTCGATATCTTCTGCCGTATATTCTTTTCCTGCCGCAAGATGGATCGTATATTTACCAGTATCGCCTGCCGCGTTTTTGTCATCAAAGGTAGCTGCCTGTTCTGTTGTGACTTCTTCTTTTCCTGCTTCCTTATCAAACTTAAAGTCAAATGTAGCAGCGTTTAACTCTTTACCATATTTATTGGCTGTAAATGTAATCTTATCCGCTCCAACAAAGCCCGTGATTGCTGCATCGGCAGAGGTTGCTTTTACACCGCCTTCTGTTGCAGTACCTGCTGTTGTAGCTGCATCAGCATTAAAGATTCCATTCTTGAGCGTAACCTTTACTTCTGCAGGTGCTCCGGTAGCTGTACTGTCTTCCTGTTTTGCATTTGCAATCAGCTCATCAATCTCATCCTGTGTATATACTTTGTTCAGAGAAAGATTTAATGTTAAGGTTGTGCCAGCCGCATCCCAGATTGCAGTTTCCTGCCCAGCCATTGTTGTGCTTGCTGCTGTCGTTGCCACTGTTACACCACCAACATTAGAAGTAACAAGAGCACCATCTAATGTAGCGTCAACAATACCAAACTTCGGCCCAGACCCAGTCGTAGAGCTGCTTCCGCCAAGGCTGCCATCCAGCAATTTCATCGTATTAAACTCTGTCGTCTCAGAAATTCTGGTTAATTCTTCCTGTAACTGCGTAATTTCGTTCTGTACTGCTTCACGATCGTCATCTGTCTCTGTGCCGTTCGCTGCCTGTACAGACAGTTCGCGCATTCTCTGTAAGATCGAATGCTGCTCATTTAACGCACCCTCAGCCGTCTGAATCAAAGAAATACCATCCTGTGCATTGGTAGAAGCCTGGTTTAACCCGCGGATCTGGCTTCTCATTTTTTCAGAAATGGAAAGTCCTGCTGCATCATCTGCTGCACGGTTAATGCGAAAACCGCTGGACAGTTTTTCTGTGGACTTGGACTGTGCACTTGTTGTGACACCAAGCATTCTGTTTGCATTCATAGCTGACATGTTGTGCTGTACTACCATCGACATAATATTTTCCTCCTTGTCTTATAATGCCGCAAATCCGTTTGCGTGCATGGGAAGCGCCTGTTTGCTTTTTTCAGGCTGCTTGCTTTCTTTTTTACTGATGATTTATAATAAGCAAAGGCCCTAGGTTTCCTCTGCGCTATTACCTGTTTTCTACCGTAGTGCTCCCGCAGCCGAAACCCTTTTTCCAGAAGCTGCCGCGCCGGCATGATAGATCTTTCCTGCCTTTTTGCGGTCATCCATAATAATTGCCCTGATTTTTTCCTTTGCCTCTTTTGAGAGTTCTTTGTCTTTGTAGTGGTGCACCATGTTTCCTGGTTCTTCCACTTCCTTATATTTTTCCAGGGCAGCGCTTCTTGCGATGTTCATGGACTTTGGCGCATCGATTAAAATGCGCATGTTATTTGCGCTTCCTCCGGCAAATACGACTTTGATGTCATTGCCCACGAGTACATATTCTCCTGGCTTTACGGTTAATTTCAGCATAGGAACCTCCTTGTTTGTTCTTTCATCTCCAAATGAATGTGCTCCATGCAACAGTTTGTATTAAAATGTTGCATGGCTCTACGAATACATAAAGATAAACAGGAGGTTTACTATGGGTACAACACAGCCAATCCGAAATGCTGCGGAAGTAGAACAACTGAAAAACTATTATTATGAGAAAAAACCGAATCTGAGAAATTACACACTGATCTGCCTGGGCATGAACTCGGCGCTTAGAATCAGCGACCTGCTGGAATTAAACTGGAAGGACGTGTATAATTTTGAGAAAAGCTGCTTCTTAAAGCATTTGTCGGTCACAGAGCACAAGACCGGCAAGCAGACGCAGATCGCGCTAAACCACAGCGCCTTGGAGGCGCTTAAGGTGTATATGGACAGCATCCCCGCGCCGAAGCCGGGGCAGTATTTGTTTCCGGGAAAAAAAGAAAATACGCATTTAAGCCGCTCCCAGGCATTCCGCATGATCCGGGAAGCGGGACAGGAGCTGCATTTTGAGACAGGCATCAGTTGTCATTCGCTGCGCAAGACCTTTGGCTATCATGCGTGGAAGTCCGGGGCGCAGCCTGTGATGTTAATGAATATTTATAACCATTCTTCGTATCAGATTACAAAACGGTATCTGGGAATTGACCAGGACGATAAAGACAAGCTCTTTTTAGATGTGAATTTATAAAAAATTTAGGTGTGTAAAATAAACTGTGTAAACTATCACAGATTATTCGACACACCCATATTTTTGTTAATAAAAATATTTTCGACAAAGCTGTGCATAATTAGAAGAAATTGGCAGACAATTTTTTTGGTGGTAAACGATTATGTCACAGGATTTTAATTGCCAGGAAGCGTTATTACAGTGCAAGGCCACGGAAGATATTACAGGGAAAGACGGGCTTGCTCAAAAGATTATCAAATTTCAAATATTACAGACAAAGTCTCCCAGGAGGCAAAGGACTGGTACTGCAGGACGCTGGACAGCTTTTACCCGGTTGTATTCCTTGATGCCGTGCATTTTAAAGTACGTGAAGAAGGGCGGGTCGTAACAAAAGCCGCTTATGTTGCCCTGGGCATCAATGGGGAAGGTTATAAGGACATACTTGGCATATGGATCGTGGAAAATGAGGGCGCAAAATTCTGGCTGAAGGTATGCAACGAACTGAAAAACAGGGGTGTACAGGATATCGCCTGTCAATCCATCAGGATTCTATTTATTTTACCCGCAGCACTGCTGCATTGCTCCATGCGGAATAAATATTTGTGTTTTTACCGCCTGTTTTTACTGTCTTGTAAGTGCGGATACGCACATAATATTTTTTGCCGGCCGACAGTTTTTTCACAGTCTTTGCTGTTGTCGAAGCCTTTTTCACAAATGCGCTGTGGGTACTGTTTCCCTTGAATCCGGCAGTCCTAGAATACTGAATCTGGTACCCGCTGGTCTGGGAAGTCCTTTTTGCCCATTTTACAGTAAAGCCGCCGGACAGTGCGGTGGTCTTTTTCATGGAAGTGCCTGCCGGGCGTATCGTAAATGTCTTTTTCACGGTACCGCTGTAGCCGCCCTTGAACTTAATTACAGCTACTGCCCTGCCGGCTTTTACGTTATTCTGATAGCTTACTGTATAATATCTGTCCGAAATCCGCCTGCCAACTGTATCTACTGCTGTGACGGCCGGTTTTTTTGCCTTTCCGCTGTATGTGTACACAGTTTTGGAGAGCTTTACGGACTTCACCTGTGCTTTTGCAGTTTCTTCCGGCTCCTGTGGATTTTCCGGCTCTGTCCCGTTCTGGGACGCTGACGGGTCTTCCGATACATCTGTGCCGTCCATCGGGTATGCCGACAGAATGACGGTCCAGTCCGATGCACCGACAGCCGGCAGACGTACCTTCCCGTCGTCTCCCACACAGTCTGCACAGATAAATGACAGGCTGCGCTGGTCAGGGTCATAAGCAAACAGGTTTGCATACATCCCGGCGACCGCATCTGTCTTTCCGGTACCGATCATAATACCGTTCCCTCCGATGCAGGTCTGGATCGTAAGCACTGCCGTAAAACCAAACGGTCCGTTATGGACAGGACTCAGTTCCAGGTGTGCAGAAGCGCCTGCCGTGCTGTTTAAAACATCCCGGGGAATCTTCCCCGCGCCGGTTCTTACGGACAGATTTATGTCACTTGCTGTTTCTGCCGTGATATCTTTTCCGCATACGCTCCATGAGATACCGCTGCCCATATCAAAGACGACCGTAATATCCCTGCCTTTGACGGCTGTAAAAAAACTGCCCGGAACCAAAACAGAACCGTTCATGTCGATATCTGTCGTTCCGCCTTCCGGCACTGTCACAGCTTCTTTCTGAATCGCAGTCCATCCTTTTTTGTCAGGATGTCCTTTGACAAACGGCAGATTAAAATTTATAAATATATTGCCTGAACTGCCGCCACTGCCCGTACTGCCGCCTGCGCTGCTGACCGTGACCGTACAGGAGTCTGTACGGTTCCCGTCCGCAGTGGTAACAGTGATCACCGCACTGCCTGCACCGACAGCCGTAATATTCCCGCTGCTGCCCACAGATGCCGCTGCCGGATTATCCGAAGTCCATGATACATTTTTATTGGAAGCATTTTCCGGCAGTATGCTGGCTGTTAACTGCTGTCTGCCGCCTACAGTCATACTTAGAGAATGTCTGTCCAGCAACACACCCGTCACCGGGATATCCGATTCTGTCCCTGTAATCTTTCCATCTACAGAAATCGTGTCGCTGTCCAGCTCATAATTAGCTGCATCGTCTCCGAAAAGCTTAATTTTAGCTGTGATTTTGCGGATGCCAGGCTCTGGACTGTCATAATAGAACAGAGCAGAGGGGGTGACGCTGTCTGAATCAAGAATGCCATCTAGCTGGACAGACAGCAGTCCGGACGGTACATCTGTCGTTCCATCATATTCCTTTATAATATCGCCTGTGCTTACAATCTTTGCCGTAACTGGTTTTGGGGTTACGGTTATAACAGCCGTCTTACTGTTCAGAGAAAACCACCTACAAGTCGCCCTGCAATAGTACTGGTAACTGCCGGCATCCAGAATTTCTGAAAAAGCGTATTCTGGAATTGTTGTATTCGTTTCCCTGGCATCGTCTCCTTCCATCTGATACCACTTATAGGCGATATCGTTTGGGTTGCTTGTTCCGACCGCTTCTGGCTGCGTTATTTCAGCTCCTGCTTGTAAAGCTGGCAGAGTATCACCATATGTTACGGTTGTGCTTTGCGGCTGCTGGTTGAATCTTACTGGAGACTCCATTACTCGAAAAGTGCCAGGCCCAAGATGGTCAATCTGGTCGCCATCTTCTATCCACTTCCATTGATCAGTGGCGCCCTCGTTCTTTTGCTGATAAGCAAACCCATTAGCAAGTATGTCATTTACATATCCGTTATATACTTGTACAGCATATTCTCCGCTTTCCAAAATACACTGGCTGATTCTCACATCGCTGCTTTTATCTGCCGATATGCAAGTATTACCCTTCAGCTTTACCTTCCCTTGGATTTGTACACTGGCATTGCCAACACCTATTACTAATCCGTTCGTTCCTACAGAAAGTTCAGAAGATTCATCTCCTTCCAGCGTAAATGTACCACCAGTTATCCATATAAGCTGCTGGTCTGTTGTATTATACAGTTTTTTACCATTAGCTATTTTAAGAGTAATGTTCCCCGATTCAAGTTTAAGTGTTTTAAGAGAATCTGTATCACCATCATGATCAAAAGTTATATCGTCCAAGTTCAAATCTTTCAGCAGACAAATCTCAGCCGTCTTCCCTTGCAGATTTTTCCATATATCTGCAAACTTATCGTAATTTGGATACGTGGTAGTCGTTTCATCCATTGTTACAGTAAATGCGACGTTTCCAGTATACGCTTCGATACCGTTTTCCTGCCCGGCAGAATCTGCTGCCCAAACCGGCACACCGTTCATCCCTGCTATCACCGTCACAGCCAGCAGCAATGACAGTATTTTCTTTAACATCCAGTCCATCCTTATTTACCTCCTGATCGTTCCCGTCTTACACAGGCACACAATAGTATCCCTGTCAGTTCCTAAATCCTGTTTTACATTCTGTATCCATTCCAAACGCAAAAATGCCGGAATCGTACAGCGACAAAACCTCATATTTATAGTAACAGGATTTTGGCGGAATTCAAGAATTCTGGCAGAAACGTCAGTTTTCTGGCAGGATTAGACTCAGATGAAACAGCGGTTCATACCAGTACATCTGCAAAATATCCCGGAATGATAACTGTGCCGAGCTGTTATAAATATCCCGGTAGGCAAAATAATCAAATCCAATCGCATACCGGAACGAGGTGATAAAAAGCAGGCAGCAAATCAAAAAATTTTTTTATTTTACCTGTTAAGTATTTTTTATTTGCTCCGATATATAAAGTGTAAATAAGGATGCAACAATTTAATACAAATTGTTGCATCCCTTTTTTTGTTACTCCTGTATTTTATACGAATCCATAACTATGTAAAAGCAATTTCAGGCTTACAAGATCTGTTTCATCAGCATCCGCTTTTCTCAATCATACTGCTGATATACAATGACATGCGGTGTTTTCAGCACATCCCCGAAGCTAAGATTCAGCCGGAAGGCAAAGCAGGCTTCCTTTTTTAGCGCCTGCGGCAGTTGATCCAGCCACTGGCTGATTTTTCTGCTCCATAAAGCCGACAGGGTGTTTGGGTCATTATGCACCGGAAGCTGCATAAACAACGGGAATTCTGCCCCATTTGCATCGATCCGGCGGCACTCTGCGGATACTTCCAGGCTTCCGCCGATATCCAGCAGGAATTTTTGTACTGCCTTTTCCAGATCCGGCTCTTTGTATTTCCTATGCAGGTCAATCGTTTCTAGTATCGTAAAATCTGCCCGCGCTATGCCGCCTGCTGCAATCATATCCGTGCGCATTACAAACTCTTCTGCGAGGCTGCCGTTGATCTTTGCATACATCTGTGCGGTTGCGGCATGGACGTCCATGATCTTTTCCTTCGGAAGCAGAAACGTCCGTTCTAAAATCGCCTGTCCGTCTGCCGTACCCAAATATTCCCCGTTTTTTTCAAATAAATAGGTGGCTGCGCCTGCATCTGATTTAACGTGTTCGGTACGATATCCCTCAATGAGCGGAGTAATGTCGCTCCTGTTTACCGTCACCGCATAAGCTCCCTGCTCCTCGCCCTCGCTTACCTGGAAGGAAACCGTATGCCCCGGAATTTGTGCATGTAAAGGCACCGCCTGATCCTGTAACGCTTTTTCCAGGTCAGTGCACAGCGTGTACATTGCATCTATCGCCTCTGCAAATGCAACAACGCTGCTCTGTGCCTCCTGTCCGCCGGCAATGACTTCTGCGGCTGTCTGGTGCAGCGTTTGTAAAATCTCCTCTCCGGCACAGTCAAAGCCTGCAAACGCGTCAGCCAGGGCATTTTTGTCTGCACGCAGCATGTCCTGCGGCTGGTAAATCACTGTGATTTCATCCTCCACCTGCGGAAGATGGCGGGATTTTGCATAGGTAACGCTGTAGCGCACCGTAAAATCTTCCTCCAGGATAAACTGCTGCCTGGTAAATACAGGCGCCTCCGGGAAATACAGTACCGGAAACTCCAGGCGGACGCTGCCCTGTGCCGTCAGTGACGCCAGGGCGCCGTTAGAAGCGCCGGACAGCCATACCGAAGATTCATAGCCGTCCACAACCTCTGTGATATGATCCTCTATATGTGTGATAGTATACCCAAATTCCAGATCTGTATAAGAAATCGCCGCTCCCTGTCTGTCAAAAATTGTTTCCGGCCCTTTCACTAGCGCGGCAAGCTGGTTCTTCCCGCTTTGCAGCTTAAGCTTCGCACTGCTAAATTCCAGTCCGTATGCCTTGCTTTCGCCTTGGATCTTTCCATAAAGCCGTGCATGTTCCCTGGAAATATCAACAGAAGCATCCAAAGCTGCCGCGGCGCGGATCTGAAAATAATTGGACAGCTTAGAGAGCATAAGCTGGCAAAAAGCTTCTTCCACTTCTTTCGGCGGCTGCTTTTCCTTATCTGCCGCTTCCGTGTGCTTTTCCATCCTCCGCAGCCTTGCGGCAAGCAGGCGCGCCAGCCGTTTTTTTACCTCTTCCATCCGTTCCATCAGATTTTCTGTCCCCGTTAAATGCCATCCAAGCACCGCGGCCGCGGCAATATCCGCCGTAAATACCTGGTCAATACAAGGCAGCGCTTTTGCAGCCAGGCGTCCGGCATCTGCACCCGTATAAACAGCCGTTGTTTGTATAAGCCCCTGCTTTTTCTGATAACGGTACGCATGTGCCGTGCCGCTGTACAGCGTCTGAAAGAACGGCATTCGACGCTCACACAATACCGCAGGATCGAATACAGGTTTTCCACATACGCCTGCGCAGAAGTATCCGCTTCTTCCTGCGGAAAGGTTCTGTGCACCGCGCATTCGACATTGACCGCCGAATTGCTCTGTGCCGTCAGCGCATACTTATAGCGGGACCGTTGCGCAAATGCTGTCAGCACAACATCCTCGCTGTCTGTTGCTGTTCCCCGCAGGATCACGGCACTTGCCGCCCGTTCCGTGGCATGTACACACTCTGCAAATAACAACATCAGCAGCATATCCGCCCTGCCCTGCGCATCGAAAGCCAGTTCCGGGATCTTCGCCGGAGCGATCAGCAGATAACCGCCGTTGTTTGTCGCCAGAGCTTCAAACAGCAGCACCGCCAGCCGGACATAGGATGGATCTTGCGCATTCCTGCCAGCGGATACGTTTTGCGGCGGATGTGTTTGCGTAGACAAATCCAGGCGTGCAGCCATGATACATTCGGTATCCGCCTTTTGATAACTTCCATTTTCCTTATAATACAGCTCCGCGCCTTCAATCGGGCAGCTTTTTCGCACAAGCTCGGCAAGGGACGCAGCGCTGTCTGCCGTTCCTGCACAGATGGCATAAACACCCGGCGTATCCGTTTTTTGCAGGGTAAGCGCAAGAATCAGCGCTGTCTGCCCTTCGCCTTCCGGTTCAAACCGCAGCGTGTATGCTTCCCCGCCGCGCGGCAGTGCTGTCGGGATATCCCATACGGTCCGGCTGCCAAGCCTGTAAGATCCCCCAAAAGAAATCGCGACCGGAGCTGAAGAAGGCGCTTCCGGCATAATTTTGTACTGCGGCTCTGCCTTTGCGTTTTCTATAAATGCTGCCAGCATCGCATAGGTATCCGGTTCTGGCTTTCCCTCATAGGATACCGGAATATCCAGCCATCCACGGCTACAAGACACTGCAAACCTGTCTGTTTGTCTTACGCTGGTAAATAAAGTGCCCGCCAGTGCAAAGACTGGCTGCTCCGTGCCTTCTGTACCGCCATCGATACCTGCGAACGGTATTCTCAGCCCGTGGAGCTGATAACGGGAAACCATGCCGCCGATCCCCGCTGTATCCAGCGTTTCCCAAATATCCGAAAGCATGGTTTTTCCATCTGCCCTTGCCGCCGCGTCCCTGCATAACTGCCGCGCCAGGAATACAAAATAATCCCGAAACAGCCACTCTGCCGCAGACATTTCCCTGTCTCCCCGCCGAAAATTTGTTTTAGCGCCATCCTCCATGCGCATGGGCGGTGCCTGCCTGGTAATAACAGCAGGTCGGCTTTTGCGTGTCGTCCACGCCTCCTGTCGTGCAAAAAGACCAGAATTTGATCCAGCACCTTCCGGCATACAGCGTGTTTCCTCCTAAGGACAATCTGGGATACCTGTCTCCAGAAGATTCAATTACATTTGCGATTCTAGTCCCCGCAACCAGTGTACTGACACCGTAATAGCGCGAATTTACCGGTACTGTATCGCAGGAATCAAAGTCCTCATATTCCGGGTCAAAAATATGGCTGATATGCCCATTTTGCAGTACAAAATACTTGTCCTTGTAAGCGCCCAGCGCCACTTTCCGCTCAACGCTAATCCCTGCATCAAGCGCCGCGCCGCGAACTCCCTGGCACACCGCCTCCAGCATATCCCGCATGAACACATCCTGCGGCTGGCAGGATAGCATCTTCTCTTTCTGGTCATAGCTGATTGCGCGGATTTCTTTTTGCGCAAGATGCAGCGATACACTTGCTGTCAGCCCCGGCACAGCCTCGCTTCCGCAGATTTCTATTTTATTCGCTGCAAAATCTGTACGATAGGATATCGACAGCCGCATCGTAAGCTCTGCATCCGCAGCGCATAATTTAACCTGCGTATCCTCATAATCCGGGACAGCCGGTACCTTTGCCTTTAAAAATGTCCGCATTCGCAGCCCTCCCTTTATCTGCCGACTCTTGTAATGCTGATTGTCTTCATTCTATCATTGTGGGTAAAAAAGACAAGATGCACGAATGCGATCGTTAAAATTAACGTACCTTTTGCGGCATCCGCCCGCACGACCTTTTTTCCGGGCAGTATCCAAGCGCCTCGCATTTCGGCATAAAAAAGTGCTCCACTAAATACGCCCATTCCTCTGACCATTCCGCCAGCTTCCCGCAGATATCCCCGAACATCTCGCGGTATTCATGGTAGGCGCGGCTGCACATCCGCTGGCGGCTCATATCAACCAGGCTGCGCAGGTTGCGCCTGTCCACGATCTTGGTCGCCATGCCAAGCGGCAGCAGCAGCGCGGCGTCCTCCCGCTTAATGCCGCAGCTTTCTTCGAGATATCTACATGTCTTACTGATCGTCTGCATCGTCTGTTCGTACCGGCTGCGTGCCTCCTCGTTATGAGCGATCGCAGGCGGGATCACGTACGCAAACTGCTGGTAATCCACATACCGGGTGCTTGCCTGCAAACGCGTCGGCGAGCCGCTGATATGCGTATACCATTCCCGGATTACGCGCGCAGAATAACCGTCCAGCACCATTTCCACGTTGACATATTCCATAACCCTGCCGTGTCCTGAGACAAGGCATTCAAGCCCCCGCTTATAGTTTTTTTCCCGATCCGAGACATCCGACCCCCAGCAGATGCCGGCGCGGCTGCCCATCAGGGTAATCGGGTGCTTTGTTGTTTCTTCCAAAATGATGATCTGTCCCATTTGTGGTACTCCTTTTGTTTTTTTCCTTTGCGCTTTACCGCACCTGCCCGTCTCCGCAGATCACATATTTATAGGTACACAGCTCCGCCAGCCCCATCGGCCCTCTGGCATGGAGCTTTTGCGTCGAAATGCCCATCTCGCAGCCCAGCCCGAACTCCCCGCCGTCGGTAAAGCGCGTCGATACATTCACATAGACTGCCGCGCTGTCTACGGCTGCCGTAAACTGCTCCGCCGCTTTTTTATCTGATGTCACAATCGCTTCGCTGTGCCCGGTGGAGTGCAGGTTGATATGCTCAATGGCTTCTTCTGTGCTGTCTACGATTTTTACTGCGAGGATATAGTCTAAAAACTCTGTGTCAAAATCCGCTTCCCCTGCCGGTGTGCCGTCGATCACCGCTGCGGCATCCTCATCCAGGCGCAGCTCGATTGGAGTAGCGCCGTTTTCTTCGCGTTTTGTACAAAGCGCCTGTTTCATCATCGGCAAAAACTGCGCAGCAATTTTTCTGTGCACAAGGCATACTTCCTGTGCGTTGCAGACGCTTGGACGGCTTGTTTTCGCGTTTTCCACAATGCGCACCGCCATCGCAGGATCCGCCGCCTGATCGACGTAGACGTGGCAGATGCCGGTTCCAGTCTGAATGCACGGCACCGTCGCCTGCTCCACGCACGAACGGATCAGCCCTTTGCCGCCGCGCGGGATTAACAGGTCTACAAATCCTTCGGCTGTCATCAGCTCATTTGCGCTTACGCGCGTCGTATCTTCGATCAGATTGATCGCGGTGCGCGGCATCCCCGCTTCGATCAAGCCTGCCTGCATGGCTTTTACAATGGCATGGCAGGTGCGCCATGCTTCCTTGCCGCCGCGCAGCACACAGACGTTGCCGCTTTTTAACGCAAGCGCTGCCGCATCGCTCGTTACATTTGGGCGGCTCTCATAAATAATCGCAACCACGCCCATCGGAACCGCCCTTTTTTGAATGCGTATCCCGTTTGGACGTACGATTTCTGACCATACCTTCCCGACCGGGTCTTCCAGCTTTGCTACTGCGCGCACGCCTTCCGCCATCGCTTCGATCCGCTCTTTATCCAGCAGCAGGCGGTCTGTCATGACGTCCGGCATCGTCCCCTTTGCCGCTTCCATATCACATTTGTTCGCTTTTAGTATCTCCGCCATATGTTCCGGCACTGCAAGCGCATCCGCCATTTTCAAAAGCGCCGCGTTTTTGCGTGCGGTATCCGCCAGCAGCAGCGCCGTTTTTGTCTCTTTTGCCTGTATCAAGATCTCCTGCGTCGTCATAGCTTCTCCTTCCCGACAAACCGTGTTCCCACAGCTTCCCCTTCCACAATATTATAAAGCTTGCGCGGCCTTGCGCCGTTTGCAATCACCATATCCACGCCATGCTCCATGACGATCTTGGCCGCATGGAGCTTTGTTGCCATACCGCCTGTGCCAAGGCTGCTGCCTTTGCCTTCCGCCAGCTCCACAAGCGCAGGGGTAATCTGCTCCACTAACGGGATCAGCCTTGCATCCTCACATTTGTGCGGGTCTTTTGTATATAACCCGTCGATATCGCTCAGCAAAACAAGCAGGTCTGCGTCCACGCTGCACGCTACCATCGCCGCCAGCGTATCGTTTTCCCCGACGGAAATCTCTTCCGTAGCGATCGTATCGTTTTCATTGACGACCGGAATGACCCCCAGCGCAAGCAGACGCAGAATCGTATTTTCAAAATTCCTTTTGCGGTCTGTATAGGCAAAATCCTCTCCGGTCAAAAGGATCTGTCCTACGATATGGTTATATTCCCCAAACAGCCTGTCGTACGTATACATCAGCTCGCACTGCCCGACCGAAGCCGCAGCCTGCTTGGTCGGCATATCCTTTGGCCGTTCCTTGAGCGAAAGCCTGCCGACTCCCATGCCGATCGCACCGGAAGATACGAGCACAATTTCATTTCCCGCATTTTTCAAATCACTCAGTGTCTTTACAAGAATCTCTACATGGCGGATATCCAGGCACCCCGTCGGATACGCCAGTGTAGAAGTCCCTACCTTTACTACAATACGCATAGTTCCTCTCTTCCTAAAAAATCAGCTCCTGCTGACCGGTCACCTCGATCTGGGAGACAAGCACCGTCTCCGGCTCTTCCCCACGCAGATGCTCCGCTTTTAAATACTGCGTTCCTTTTTGCATACTTGCCGCAATCAGGTTTAATACGTAAATATTGTCAAACCGGTTGTAAATCGAATCACCGCCAAGCCCTGACAGGCAGATCAACTGGGTATTGGTCTTTTTTGCCATATCCATCAGCGGTTTCAGCAGATGCGCGGCGTTTGTCTGGGCAAACGGATTGTCCATCACGAGCACCTTGCCTTCGTTGTGGTCTGCAAACAAATCCGAATCATCCCTGCGCATATAATACAGCAGGCTGGACAGTATAATAAACGCGGACAAAAATCCTTCCCCGCCCGAATTGCGCGCCACCTGCGACCAGGTAATCGGATACTCCCGCTGCGCTTCGATTTTGTACAGGCGGATCTGTACGTTTTCAATGCCTGCGACAACATCGTACAGGTTTTTTGCAGTCAGGCATTTGCCCAAATATTCCTGTATGTTGCAGTTTTGTTCTAACAATTCTATGCACTTTCCCGTGATTTCATCCATAAAATCCCGCAGCCTTGCCTGGTACAGATTTTCGTTTTCTTCCCAGTCAGGCAGAGTGATCTTTAGCATTTTTATCGTTTTATCCCGTATCTGTATCGAAGAATTGCGGTCAATGCGCCCCAGGTTTTGGTGGATCTCCTGCACATACGCCCCCAGCAGTTCTACAATCCGCAGCTTTTCTTCTTCCACGACGGAAATATCCACGGCAAGCTTCTCCATCAGGTTATGATACGATTGCAGCGTCGTAAATAGCTGCCGCAGCACTTGCCCTGCCTGGTCGGTTAACGACAGCATCGCTTCGATTGGTTTGCGGTAAAAATCTTCTGCAAACGCCTCCTTGCGCACCATCTCGTTTAACAGCCTTGTCAGATGCTCCTTCTGCTTTCGCCTGTTTTCCATGCACTGGTTGTAATCCCTGATCAGCATCCCTTTTTTGCGCCGAAGCTCTTCCCCGGACAGGCGTTCTAGCGCTGCCTGCAACGCTGCGATCATCTGTATCCGGCATTTTTCCGTAGAAACAGCAAACAGCCGTTCTTCCAGCATCTGGTTGTTATTTTCCGCCTGTTCCTCCTGCTGCTCTGCTACCCCGCCAATGATCGTTTCCCACATGCGCCGTTCTTCATTGGTCATCACCGCATCGCACGCAAGCCCCCGGCTGATAAATTCCCACAGCTTTTGCTCATCGCCGGGCAAAAATCCGGTATATTCCGCAAGCGCGGTCAGGTGCTCCTCGTACCAGCCGACGCGTTTTTGCTCCGACTGTGCCGCTTGTTCCAGCTCTTTGCGCGCATATTCTTTTTTCTCAATTTCTGTCTCAAAATCTACCGGCTGGATCTCTTCTTTTGGAAGCGGTTTGCTTTGGCGGCATTTTTCCAGCATCCTATTTTTCTGCTGTTCCAGCCGCTGGCTTGCAAGCGCCGCATTTTTATCCGCCTCGTTCCACTGTACCTTTTTTCGCTCATACTGCTGCTCACGGGCGGCTAGTAGCTGCTCCTGGTATTCCTCTGCTTTGGCGTCATATGCAAGATCTGCCCATTCCGCGTCCGCCAGCTTGTATTTTTTCTGGCGCCTAGCCATCTCCTTTTGCAGCCGTTGCTCCTTTTCCCTGGCGCTTTGCAAAAGGCGCTCCAATTCCTGCTGGCGCAGCGAAATCTGGCTGGTAATCGCCTGGTAGCGGTTTTCCAGCTCTTCGATGCTGCCCTGCTCCTTTTGCGCCTTTTCATACTGCGCATAACACGACGCCTTCTGGGCAAGCGCCTCCGCAAGGCGCAGCAGGGTGTCCATCTCGATCTCCTGCTTTCTGGCACGCTCCCGCAGTTTTTTTGCCAAAGACAACGAAAGCTGCTCCCTTTCTTTTGCCACTGCCAGGTCATGTTGCAGCGTTTCCTGCCTCTGCCTGTCATTTTGATACGACTCGTAAGCCTGCGCCAGTATGTTCAGGTCTTCCAGCCTGCGTTCTTTTTCACTTTGTGTTTTTACACAGGCGCGCATCTGCTGCTGTAAGTCCTGCATCTGGTCTGCAAGGCGCTGTGCTTCTTCTTTTTGTTTTAAAATATCCTTTGTCAGAGCTTCCAGCTCTTGTGCGGCACGATCCTGCGCCCGCTGCGCTTCGTCCTGCAATTCCTTCGTCACCGTCTGGCTGCGGAGCTGTTCTTTTTTCTCAAAATAAGACTCGTATTCCTCCCGCCGAAGCTGGATCATCGCTTTCTTTTTTTCTATGCGCTGTTCTATATCGGATACGATCTGCCTTAGCTTTTCTTCATTTAATAAATGCTCGTTAAACAGCAGGTAAAAACTGACCCCGTCACGTTCCAGCACCGGCTGTAGGATCTTTCCCTCTTGGCGCTGTAACTGTTCCCTTGCCATAAGAGGAATCGGAAAGGACGTATACGGCAGATTGCCGTCTGCCTGTATCTGCTTTAATTTTTCCATATCCCGCGCGGAAAGCAGCAGCGCGTACGGCAAAAACGGATAAGCGCGCACAAAGCCTTTGTTTTCCTCTTCGGTATAGCTGTTTTTTTTCAGCCATTCCATTCCGTACACATACGCAATGCCAAGCTGCTCTAACAGCTTCTCAAACGGTTCGGGCAGTTCGAGCACCCTTCCCTGCGTCAGACGTTTATATTCTTTTTGCAGCAGGTCTTCTTCTTTTTCCAGGCTGCGCTTTGCCCATTCTGCCTCTGACAGCCTGCGTTGCGCCGCATATAAAATCTTTTCCATACTGTAAAGGTCTGCCTGCGCGTCCAGCGCAAAATAACGGATCAGCCTGCGTCTTTCCTCTAACTGCCGCTCATACTGCTCACACACTTCTTTTGCATGTGCAAACTCCTGCTCCTTTTGCATTTTCTTCTGGCGGGCGTCTTCAATATTGCGCTCGTATTCTTTCTGCGTCCAGCTTCCTGCTTCTGCTTCCCTGACCATCTGCCGATAGTCTTTTTTCAGCCCGTCCAGTTCTTTTTCATATTCCTGTCTGCGGATGTCGAGCGCTGCCGGCTCGTATTCGCCAAGGATATTTCGGATCATTCCCGGCTCATAGCGCTGGTTGTACGCCTCTTCTTTTGCGTCGTATTCCTGTATTTTTGCCTGTACGCTTCCAAGCGACTGGCTCAGCTCAAGCACAGACGCACGCATCGCATCTGCCTTTTCATCCTCTGCCGCGGCGCCAGCTTGCAGGCTTTCCAGATTTTCACGTGCCTGATTCGCCTGTTCTTCTTTCTGCGTCTTTGCCGTTTCATAATGCAGCCGCAGCGTATAGCCAAGCCTGCCGCGCTCTGCGCTAAAATCCTGCTCCTTTTGCCGCAATACCGCAAGCTGCTGTTCATACTGCGCACATTCCGCCGCCTGCCCGTCCAGCTCAAGCTGCTGCCTGGCAAGCTCGAAAAGGTGCAGCATATGCTTTGCCTGCATATACTCCTGTTCCTTTTCCTCCCGTTCCAACTGGATCATCTCGCGTTCCGCCCTGCAATGCCGCTCCTCGTCCATCGCTTCATAGACCGCTTTTGAGATCTGCTGGTATTTCAAATGCGCGGTCTGCTCTGCCGTCTGCCGCTGCCGTTCCAAAAGACGCGCACAATTTGCGTCTGCCGCTGCCTTTGCCGCGCCAAGCTGCCATAGAAAAATACCGATCTGCTCTGTGCGCAGCGCAAGCTCTTCTTCTACCGCCTGATAGCTCTTTGCCGTCTCCTTCACGCCCTGTGCCTCTTCAGAAAACTGCCGGATAACGTCCCGGCGTTTGATTTTGGACTTGTTGTCCTTGTACTGGCACACATATTTCTCCGCGATCGTCTGAAATTCCTTCATGCGGTTCTTGCCTTTGTTCAGCTTGTTTGCCACGACATCAAGCAGCCAGTTTTCCACCAGCCCCTTTTCATCCCTGCTGTTTAAAAACAGATCCGACAGCCCGGATTCCTTCTCATTGACCTTGCTTATAATGTGTTCCCACTCTTTATAGTAGATCCTGTATTCCGCCAGCTTGTCAAAATACTGCCTAGCCTGCGCGCTGTTATTCATATCGTAGCTGAAAAATTTGACCGACGGGTCTTTTTTATAGCTGTCGAACAACTGCCTGCACGATACAAAGCTTTTGAGCACCATCTCTTTTTTCCGCTTCTCCACCACCGGAAGATGGCGGATATCATACGGGCATTCCGCTTCATACTCGCTGATAAACTGTATGATCTCCAAATCGTCGCTCTTGTCTTCTGCATCGGCGCTCATCTCCTGGCGCCTGCGCACCATCATGCCAGCCATCGCGTATCCGCCGCCGTGGTCTAGCGCCCACTCTACCAGAAGAAACGTCGGCTTCGCCGTTGTAAAATAGCTCTCAAACGGGCGGTCTTTCGCATCCCGAAACCGCTTATGTACAAACGGCGCCATCATCATCTGTACAAGCACCGACTTTCCGCCGCCATTGCGCATAGACAGCAGCGTGCTCTTTCCGTTCATATGAAACGTCTCGTCGCTGATGCGGATCGCGTTGTTGTTATAGTTCAAATTTATAATACGGACGGCGTTTATTTTGCTCATAATCCTTCCTCCTCGATCCCCAGCACCCGGCGCACGCGCATATAGTGGTTCTGGTTCAGCAGGTTCCAGTCCATAAAGCTGTCCAGCTTTTTCGTCGTCTGGATCATCTCATCTTCTTCCACATAGACAAGCAGCCCCTGCTTTTCCAAAAACTTTAAAATATGGTGCAAAAATCCTTCTTTTGTCGTCTTTGCCTTTGACCCTTTTTCATCGGAACGCAATGCTTCATACGCCTCGTACATCGCCGCAAAAGAAATGCCCTGTTCCTCCTGCTGCTCCCTGCTGCTTTCGGCTCCCGCCTTTAAATAAGCGCTGATGCTGTTTTGCACTTCTCCGACTCTTAAAAACGTCCTTGCCTTGCTGCTCCTGCCCTGCCCGTCATAAAATTCGGTAAGCAGAATCAGTATCACAAACTGTGACAAAAAATAATCCCGGTCTGTCCCGCCGGATTTGCAGAGCGCCGCTTTTAACTGCGCCTTGGAATAGCCCAGAAAATAGTTTTCCTCGCGCGGGATCAGATAGATCACATCTCCATAGCGCTCGATGCTGCTTGACGCCATTTCTCCCTGCGACTTGACCAGGTTTTGTATCCGCTCATTTTCCGCATAAGCCTGATAGAGCCTGCCTTCTGTCTCCTCCCGAATCTCATGGTGCTCTAACAGAAAATAAAAAATTTCCTGGCTGATACGAATCTCGTCCATTTCATATGCCATTAAATCTCCCTGTCCTTCCTCTCAACCGTAAGCAACTCCTTTTGCCTTACTCATACTGCGCCTGAAACAATACGTTGGAACAGCGGATCGTCTTTTCCTCTCCGTCCGCACTGAAAACCCCGTCAAACGCCACCGCCGTCCCGTCCGGCGTGCGGCAGACCCGCAGCCTGCAAAGCTGCCTGCCCTGCGCGCCCGGTAAGCTTTCCTGTTCTTCCAAAAGCTGCAACAGCATTTCATTGATCTGAAATCCCTCTGCGTTTTCCTGGATAAAATCCCTGCGTTCTTTTTTCAGTGCGGGTATATCAAATTCCCCGCCACGGATCAGCTCTACCATGACTTCTTTAAAAATCTCGACGTTGGGAATCAGCTTTTTTCTGATTTGCGGCTGTGCCTGCGCATCGTCCCTGCATTGCGCCAGCGTAAATTTCTCCGCGGTTAACAGCCGCCCAAGCAGGTAGCCAAGGCAGCCCCGGTATTTTTCCAGCTTTTCCTGGCGCAGACGCTCCTGCTCTTGAAGCCATGCCTGCTCGTCGACGTCGATTTGTTCCCTGCTGTCTGCCTCTGTCTTTTTACGTGCCGTCTGCTGCGGCTCCAGCGCTTTGTTCAGGTTGTAGATTTTGTGCGGCGCCTGCAAAAACAGCGGACGGAAAAACAGCTCCATCCGATCAAGCGCCTGCGGGTGTTCCAATACCTGGTCAAACAACTCCGTGCGCAGCGAAAACCGCTGGATTAACGACATCTGCGACAGCCCTTCCAGCTCTTTTGTATACAACGCTTTCAAGTCCAGGTGGTGATTGAGTATTTTCTGGTGCTCATCGACCGCGCGTGTCAGATAGTCTTCGATTACACGCAGGTTGTTCAGATTTTCCTTTTCCTGTTCGTCCAGCTTTTGGATATTGATATGCTTCTCCTCTAGCTCTGCCGCCCGCGCCTTTACCATCTCGCGGTATTCGATAAACTTTTTTCTCGTCTCGCGCACGATATCCATATTTTCTTCTAAAATCTGCTGGTACTCCGCGACCGAATAATTCAGCGCGTTTCTGCGCACCTTGCCCATCGCTTCCTGGATCTTCTGCAACTGGATCTGAAGCTGCTGAAAAATATTTTTCACCGCGTCCACAGCCTTATCATAGCTTTGTTTTTCCAAATGCAGCTTAAAGATCATCTCCTGGATCGTAAGCTTCATATTATTTTCGACTTCCAGCGTGCCAAGCAGCAGGTTATATCCATCTTCGGTCAGACGATAGGACGTACGCTTTACCCCGGTATCCAAATATACGATCTCATTGGAAATATAGCTGATATGCAGATGCAGATATTCCCGCTTTTCAAAATCATAACCGTCAAAATACATCGGCCGCCCATCGTTGGACAAAACCACATTGACAATAAAATCGCCCAGCCTGCGGCAGTCCTCATAAGACATCGGCTTTTCAAACGACGACGTATTAAGCGTATCAAGATAAGCCCCGATATCGTCCAGCAGGCAGTTTTCTTTTTTCAGCGACTGCTCCATAAGATACAGCATAACCGCAAAGACCACATTAAGCTGCTCATCCATACGGTCAAACCCATACTGCTTCCACGTCGTCTTCTGGCTGCTGTTTCCAAATAAAAGGGCATACAGCCCTATGTTTTTCATCCGCTTTGGGAATTGTTTTAAAAATTCGTACTGCATACCATGCCTTTCCAACTTTAACGAATAGCACCGTTGTCTCTGAAATCATTGATATTCAATATTTCCTGCGGGATATACCGCCCGTCCTCTAACAGCCGTCTCATGCGGTCCGCCGTCTGATCGGTAAAAAACGAAAAGAACCGCTCCGAAATACCGCGGTTTTGCTTTTCCTTCATAAGCGGAAGCTTTGCGGCCGCAGGCGCCTTTTTAAGCATTTTCCAATAAGCCTGCACAAACGGCTCCATCCGGTATCCCTGCTGCAAAAAAGCCCCGGCAAGCCGTTCGTAAATGCCGATCCCTTCATAGTCCAGATCCCCAAAATAATAGATCCTGTTTTCCGCCTCCTGCATATACGGCTCCACGCAAAACGAGAAATCCTGAAACGACCGCAAGATCCCTTTCCCCGCGCCATAAATTAACGTCCCAAAAGGCACGCCCAGTATTTCCTTTTCGCTTTGCCCAAGCAGATGGCGGCGCATACTGTAAAACGTGTCTTTATTTTCCAAAATCAGCAGGTTCTGCGGCGTATTACGATGGCTGCTGTAATACGCAAGCGGCTCGGAAGTCTCATAATAGCAAAGCTGCGCACAGTCAATCCCGCACCGCTTTAAAATCTTTTTTCCCTGCTCGTGCTGCAAAAATTTCTCACGCCCCCAGATCTGAAAGCTGCGTTCATTTTTAGAAACCGGCTCCTGCGCCTTCCCCTGCGTATTTTGCAAATACGCATTGAGCATCTGCACCCATTCCCGGTCTTTGCGGTACTCGTCCATATGGCGCAGATAGTAATCTACCGCAATCTTTGTATGCATTTTATATTGCAGCTCTTCTTTCAAAACAGCCGTATCACCCGTATCGCTCTGCCTGTCCGCCACCCGGTACTGCTTATAAAGCGCCGGCTTTTTGCCGTTCGTCCCACATGCCTTCACCGGCTGTAAGCTGCCGCTTTCCATCTGCGCATAAATATAAATGCAGAGCTGTTCATAAGACTCTGCATGAAGCTTTTGCTCGATTTGATCAAGTGTAATTCGTTTCATATCTCTTCTATAATTATAGCGATTCCTAATTTGTGTATGTATAGATGATAACAAAAAGTGAAAGTTATGACAAGTGCTAATTGACTTTTGTTTCTGCTCCACGATATAATGGCAAAAAGGAGGCGCATGACAATGGGAATATTTTTAAACAGCAGCGTACCATATGCCATATACAGGGAGATTTTGTCGGATCCCTATTTTGTAGATAAGTCGAGCCTGATCGACGAGCTGATCCCTGTACTAGGAAGAAGAAACCGATACATCTGCATCACAAGGCCAAGGCGCTTTGGAAAAACAGTAATGGCAGCTATGATCGCCGCATTTTTCACTACTGCAAACGCAAACGCAGACGGCACAGACTCCTTATTTGACAGCCTACAGATTGCGGCATCCAAAAACTATGCCCGGCATCTGCACAAGTATCCTGTGATTTACATTGATTTCAGCCGTACCCCGGAAACATGCACCAGCTATCTTTCCTATATTTCGCGCATTATATCCGGGCTAAAGCAAGACCTGCAAAATGAATTTCAAACACTGTCCATTTCAAACACAATGCCTCTGTGGGATATTATGCAGTACATTTATGAAAAAACAAAAAGCAGATTTATTTTTGTCCTGGACGAGTGGGACGCCGTGTTCCATATGTCTTTTATTTCCCAAAAAGACCGGGAAGAATACCTGCTGTTTTTAAAAAATCTGCTAAAAGACCAGGTCTACACCGAGCTTGCCTATATGACCGGCGTACTCCCGATCGCCAAATATTCCAGCGGCTCCCAGCTCAATATGTTTGTAGAATATGATATGGCAGTTTCTGAAAAATTCTGTGAATATTTTGGCTTTTTAAATACAGAAGTCGACCATCTGTACGAAACGTACCTGCATACCGCAGCACAAAAAAAGATCACCCGCCAAGACCTTAAAAACTGGTATGACGGTTACCATACAGCTACCGGAAAAAGGCTGTACAATCCCCGTTCCGTTGTGCTTGCACTGACAGACAACCAGCTTCGCAGCTACTGGACGAGCGCCGGGCCTTATGATGAAATCTTTTACTATATCCGCAACAACATTGATTCGGTCAGAGACGACCTCGTTCTGTTAGCGTCCGGCGAACATGTCAGTACCAAAATCGGACAGTTTTCCGCAGCTTTTATGGAACTAAAGACACGGGAGCAGATCTATTCGGCAATGGTGATTTATGGACTTTTGACCTATGAAGACGGTGAAGTATTTATTCCAAACAAGGAACTGATGGATCAATATAATGAACTTCTTTTGTCCAAAGATTCTCTCGGCTATGTATACAGGCTTGCAAAAAAATCCGAACAAATGCTTCAGGCGACATTAACCAACGATACAAGGACAATGGAAACCATTTTACAATTTGCACACCATACAGAAGCACCTATTCTTTCCTACAACAATGAAACAGAATTATCAGCCGTCGTCAATCTCTGCTATCTGGCTGCAAGAGACAGTTACCGGGTGGAACGTGAGGATAAAGCAGGCAAAGGATATGTGGATTTTATATTTTATCCACAGCGGAAGCATCTGGATGGCATTATTTTGGAACTGAAAGTGGACAGCACTCCGCAGGAAGCAATTCATCAGATTAAAGAAAAAGAATATGCCCTGCGTTTTCAGGGCAGCCTTGCTGACAAAAAACGCTTCACACGGCGGATCTTAGCTGTCGGCATCAGCTACAGCAAAAAAACAAAGGAACACCGCTGCGCAATAGAAATACTGCACAATCCCTCTTAATAAGACATCCAAAAAACAGGCTGGCAGATTCAAAAGCTATATCCTCCTGTCCGCCAGCCTGCCGCCATTCAGTCATCCCAAACGATCCGCTTACATCCCAGCATCTGCAACCGCATCTGCCAATGCTTCCAGATCAGCCATATTTTCTTCTTTCAGCGTAGACTTAATCGTAACTACCGGTTCTACAATCGATATATTTTTCATCGTCTCAAGAACCGCCTTCATCGTCCTTGCAGCCGTCGGTGCCCAGGAACCATTTTCCAAAATGCCCACCGTACGTTTCTGATAAGCCTTGCTCTGCAAATGATGCAGGAAGTCCTGCATACATGGGAAAACGCCGCCGTCATAGCTTGCTGCCGCAAGGATCATACGATCATAGCGGAAAGCATCTTCGATTACCTCAGCCATATCCTCTCTGGCAAGGTCACTGACAACTACTTTTTCCACCCCTTTTTCGCGCAGAATATCTGCCAGCTTTTTCGCTGCCTTTGCCGTATTGCCATGAATCGATGCATACGCTACAAGCACGCCCTTGCTTTCCGGGCGGTAGCTGCTCCAAGTATCGTACAATCCAATATAATAGCCCAGGTCTTCTTTTAAAATCGGACCATGCAGCGGGCAGATCATCGCGATATCCAGCTTTGCGGCTTTTTTCAGCAGCGACTGCACCGAAGCCCCGTATTTGCCGACAATATTAAAATAATATCTCCTTGCCTCGCACGCCCAGCCTTCGTCATCTTTCGCGTCCATCGCTCCAAACTTACCGAACCCATCCGCAGAAAACAGAATCTTTTCGCTGCTTTCATAAGTAACCATAACTTCCGGCCAATGTACCATCGGCGCCATATAAAAATGTAATGTATGTGAACCGAGCGACAGCGATTCGCCCTCTTTTACCTCGATCGAACGATCATCCAGCTCTACGTGAAAAAACTGCGGCAGCATCTGAAATGTTTTTGCATTTCCAACGATCACCACTTCTGGATACAGCTCCAGCAGCCTGCCGATACTGCCCGCATGGTCTGGCTCCAGATGCGAAATCACAAGATAATCCAGTTTCCTGCCGTCTAACGCAGCCTGCAGCTTCTGCTCCCATTCTTTCATCCCTCTGGCATCTACCGTATCCATCAACGCTGTCTTTTCATCCAGGATCAAATAGGAGTTGTACGTCACGCCATCCGGTACGACATACTGGCTTTCAAACAAGTCAATCTCCCTGTCATCCACTCCGATATATTTGATCGAATCTGAAATTGTTACCTGCATACCTTTTCTCCTTTCAAGTGTTTTCCAAAAATTATTGAGAATATTTTAGCACAACCATCTATATACCGTATCAATGTTATGTACGGATAGATTATAACAGAAAATGTATGTTGTGACAACCGTTAGTTTTATGTCCCATTCCTGCCCCTGACTACAACCATTTTTAGTCTGTCTTATTCTATCACACGATGCCTTTCCCCAAGCGAAAGCTGCGCAAAGACCACCGCTCCAAAAATCAGCACACAGCCTAAAATCTCCCTTCCCCGCAGCGCTTCTCCTAAAATCACCCATCCGGCAAGCACAGAAAACACAGATTCCAGGCTTAGCAGCAGCGAAGCGATCGTTGGATTGATGCCCTGCTGCCCAAGAATCTGCAACGTATAGCCGACCCCGCAGGACAGCACGCCGGCGTACAGGATCGCAGCCCATGCGGACGGCAGTGCAAATGCCTCAGCCCATGATGAGAGATCCGACGCGTGTGTCTTACGGATATCAACTAGATACATCGGTACAGCAGAACAAATGCCGCATATAAAAAACTGGATACAGGACATACGCACGCCGTCTACCCGCTCCGCGAACGCATCAATAACTAAAATATGCACTGCAAACACAACCGCGCACAGCAAAAGGAGCGCGTCGGAAAACGCAATCTGAAAATCTCCCTTAATGCAAAGCAGGTACAGCCCCGCCACAGCGGCGGCAATCCCTGCCCACACATTCCAGCCGCATTTTTTATGTAAAAACAGACCCAATACCGGCACGATCAGCATATAGCACGCCGTTAAAAATCCTGCCTTGCCCGCCGAAGATCCAAAATACAGCCCCATCTGCTGCAAATTGCTCCCAGCCGCAAGCGCCACTCCGCAGGCTGTCCCGCCGGCAAGCAGCGTACGCCAGTCTTTTCTGCTTACCGGACGGTGCTTTGTCAGAGAAAGGCGGTCTGACAGCCGGATCACCGGCAGCAGCACAAGCGCGCCAATCAGCGAACGGACACAGTTAAACGTATAAGGCCCCGCTGCGTCTCCTCCCGCGCTTTGCGCAGTAAACGCCGTCCCCCAGATCAGCGCTGTCAGTACCAGCAAAAAAGAATGCCGTATTTTTTGTCTTTTATTTTTCTGTTCCATATCATAATTCCTCCCTGCAATTTTCTTGGATCTTGATCCGATTAATGTATAGCGTATCATAAGTGCCTGATGCCGGCAAGCAAAACCAAAAACATCTGAAAACGCAAAAATTTCCGGGCAGTCAGGCTGTCATACAGACAGCGCCTGTCCCGGAAATTTTTTCTTTTATGAAATTTTTTCTTTTATATGGATACATCTTGTCTGCCTTTTTGCAGCATTTTCCTGTAGGCAAACGACAGGCAAAGTCCTGCCGCCGCGAATACAAAGGCGATCAAAAAAGCATTTCTGTAATCTCCTGTTTGTTGAAATACGAAGCTTACGATCATCGGGCCTACAAGCCCAGCCAGGTTAAATCCAATAAACATAATTCCATAATTGACGCTGGAATTTTTTCGTCCGAACTGTTCTGCGGTAAAGCTTGGATAAACGCCCATAAAAGCACCAAAGCAAATGCCCGCAAGACAGATGCCCGTATAAAACATGGCTGCTTTTTGGCTGCCGCTTAGATAAAGAATTGCCATTGCGGCAATAGCGGCAAAAAATACCATTCTGACCGTCTGAATACAGCCGATTTTGTCTGAGATCATTCCTGCCACTACCCGCCCAAACGTATTAAACAGTGCCAGTACAGAAACTGCAACTGCCGCCTCCGCGGGCGTCATGCCGATCATATGCTGCGCAATGCTGGATGCCTGGGAAATCGCCATCATGCCAAGTACCGCGCCAAAAAACAGCATTACAAGCATCAGGTAAAAAATCGGCATACGCACCATTTCTCTCCAGTCTTTGTCCGGCTCGTGCGCACTGCTGCCTGTCAGTTCCTTTGCTGCCGCTGGCGTCCAGCCATCTGGCTGAAAATGATCCGGGCATTTTATAATCATTTGTGAAAATATGCCCACTATAACGATAATTGCAATCCCCATTGCCATAAACGCGCTGCTGACCCCAATCCGGTCAATTAGCGCATTCGCTATCGGCGGGACAAGAACGGAAGAGATCCCATAAGAAGCTGTCGCAACTCCGCCTGCAAAGCCTGCCTTGTCTGGAAAAAATTTTACGGAATTACTGATCGTACAGCCATATGCAAGCCCCATAGCAAGGCCGCTGAACAGCCCGTATCCTACAACAAGCATGGCAACGCTGGATGCCATCGCACAGATCACAAAGCCAAATCCAAATAAAACTCCTCCTGTAAAAATAACTAACCGCGGCCCTATTTTTTGATTGAAAAACCCGCCGCTGATCATAGTAAGAAATCCCAGCCCGTTGCCTACGGAAAATACAACTGCTAAATCCGATGCCGTCAGTTCCCTGCCAGACACCTGTGTAATATGCGCTGCCATCGGTGCGGCAAATACGCTCCAGGCATAAAGCGCACCAATGCACAAATTGATAACACAGCTCGCCAATAACACAAGCCATCGTTTCTTCGTCAAATTTTCTCTCGTTTTCATTTTGTTTATCATCTTATTTTTCTATCCGTCGGATCAGGAATTTTTGAAACGCATCCACACCGACGCCTACATAAAAGACGCCTGCCGCCATCGCCGCTGCGATCTGTATCGGAAGTGTACCAAGGTCTGCCACTTTTACAGGCGCCATGACTGTAAGCCCGATTGCCCATCCGCAAAGCCATGCGGGAGTAAAAAATACGCTTGGAAACGTCTCTGCGATCAGTACGGCGGCCCCGCCCATAACAAACAGCGTCACATACAATTCGATATTCGGATCAAAGGAAAGCGTCTCCATAATCCAGACTGCCAGCACTGCCCAGACGTCTCCAGCCAGAAACCCTGCCGTAATCTTAAACGCGTCTTTCCTCTGATTGCCGTTTGTCACATACAGCCCGGCACAAATCAGCGCGACTGCGCCTACGCTGACGCCCATATACGGCGCTGCTACTGCCCAGATCGGCGGCAGCAGCGCAATCCCAAACGCCAGAGTCAGCATTCGCACTCTTTTTGCTTTCTTTTCCATAGATCTGCTGCCTCCCATGCAAAGCCGTTCCACACAGGCTTGCCTGTATATTCTTTTAGTGTTTCTTCTCCGTTTAATACCCGGATCGCTCCGGCAGCCATCGCTTCCATCTCAAATTCTCCTGGATACGCCGTAACCGGAGCGATAAAAGAGCAGCTCTCCCGTATCTGTGCCACCAAGTCGTCACTATGTACCATGCCGCCGCCAAGCAGTATTGCGTCCACCGCTCCGTGCAGCACTGCCGCCATTGCACCGATGCATTTTTCGATCTGATAGATCATCGTATCCCACAGCATCTTCGCATAATGGTCGCCGTCTTTTGCCCTTTTTATCAGCTCGACAGCGTCAGAGATTCCCGTATGGCTGACAAATCCGCCTGTTCTTGTGCACAGCTTTTTCATATCCGCGGCATCCAGATGGTTGTTTTCCATATAATCCAGCAAGTCCGCAGCCGCGATACTGCCGCATCTGGTAGGAGCCATCGGCCCTTCTCCGCCTACAATATCAAAACCGTCAATCATCCTGCCCTGTCGGTGCGCCGATATGGATATACCGCCTCCGATATGGCATACGATATAATTGCAGTCTTCATACTCCTTTTTCAGCACCTGCTTGCTGTGGCGGATTGCCGTTTCCTTAAGGTTCAGCGCATGTAAATGAATGATCCGGTTTACCCCTTTGATGCCTGTCATTCTTGCCAGGTCTTGCAGTTCGTCTACGTCCGGCGGATTTACAACCATCGCCTTTGCTCCATATGTTACCGCAAATTCGTTGGCAAGCTGCGAACCAAGTGCTGCCGGATGTATCACGCCGTTTGCACAGCTTTTTGCATGGGCAAGCATTAATTCGGATACCGCATAGGTTCCGCCTTCCATCGCAAGAAGCCCTCCGCCCCTTCCGACAAACACATCAATCTCTTCCAGCGCGATTTTTGCTTCCTTTAGCAGCTTTAAAATCATATCCCTCCGATACGGAAGCTGATCTGGAATTGTCGCAAATCTGGCAAGCTCTGCGGCATCGTGAGATACATTTTCCGAATATACACACTGCTCATCCTGAAACAGCGCGATTTTTGTAGAAGTGGAGCCAGGATTCATTGCCAGTACTTTATAATGTTTCATTGCCGTTCTCCTTTTTACGATCTGTCTGCGGAAGCACGTACCGCGCTGATAACGATATTTCCTTTAATTTCCGATACAGGCGCCCCTCTTGAGCAGTCGCATATAACCTTTTGAAAGCCCTGCAGCATCGGCCCATACGCGTCAGCTTTGCCAAACTGCTGGATCAGCTTTACACCGACATTTCCAACGTTAAGGTCCGGCCATATCACGATATTTGCCCTGCCTGCGACTTTGCTCTCTCTCGTTACTTTTTTTTGCGCTACCACAGGCGAGATCGCGGCATCAAACTGGAATTCTCCGTCTATTGAAAGATCCGGGCGCTGTTCATTGGCGATTGCAACGGCATTTACGACTTTGTCTATCAGCTCGCCCTGTCCGCTGCCCAGTGTGGAATAGCTGACCATCGCACATCTTGGCTCCCAGTTAAGCAGTGCTTTTACCGTATCACATGCTGAAATCGCGATATCCGCCAACTGCCTGGCATCTGGATTGGTGCACACTGCACTGTCCCCGATCGCCAGCAGCGAGCCTTCGCTTCCCTGAAAGCCTGGGATATCACACAGCCCAATACTGGAAATGGTGCTGATACCTTCTTTCAGCCCGATAATCATCTGGCCCGCCAGCAGCACATCGCCTGTCGTATTGTCAATGCCTGCAAACGTAACATCTGCCTCGCCGACTGCCTGCATGACCATCGCGTAATACAGCGGATTCTGCATACGGCGGCTTAGCGGTTTTTCTTTTAAAATCGTCTGCGGAAGCGCCACGTATTTGTCAATCAGCGATTTTTTATATGCTTCTTCACCGATATCCACAATCGTAAAAACACTTTCCTCATAGCCGCGCTCTTTTGCGGCTTCCCGGATTTTAGCGGCGTCCCCGACAAGCACTGGGCGAATATAGCCTTCCTTTCCCGTCTCATAGGCGGCCTGCATCATCTTTTCATTGACAGCCTCTGGAAATGCAACCTTTTTCGGATCATTTTTCGCCTTTCGGTAAATTTCATCCAATATGCTCATATGCTACATTTCTCCTTCAATCAGCGCTACCAGGTCTGCGATTGTCGCACAGCCGCTTGCATCTGACAGCATCAGCTCTACATCCAGCTCATTCTCAATCTCAGCTACAAGCGCTACCATCTGTACCGATGCGCCTCCCAGGTCGTCGGCAAACGATGTCTCCATCGTAAGCCCTGCCGCGTCGTGTTTATAAGATGCCGCTACCATTTTGATTACCTGTGCTTCTAATTCTGTTCTTTCCATAATGATATTCTCCTTTTTTATATTGATTTTTTTAGTTGATTTCATCCAGGTCAAAAACGACTGTTTTGTATCCGCCTTCGCGTTCAAATACTGCAATATGGCAGTCCAGCGGAAGCTTTTTTGTCAATTCTGCCCTGTTTTTTTTGCTGATGCCGCGCACAACTGCGTTAAACCTTGTCCCTTCTTCCAATTCCACTTCTCCGTAAGCAAATTTGCCCAGCTTTTTATATTCCGGCTTGGAAGAAAGCGCCGCCGGAAGGACGATCGAGTGCAGCTTTGCCCTGCCGCTGATCTCATACCATTCGGTCTCATAACTGCCACATGCGTTGCAGGCATATACCGGCGGAAATTCTACATTTCCGCACTGCGGGCATTTTCTGCCGAGAAATTTTCCTTCCTCCAGCCCCTGATAAAATTTTTCCACTACTTTTTCTAATTTGATACTCATACTGCCAACCTCCTATGCTTCCAATGTACGGATCAGAACCGCCGCTACATTCTGTGCTCCGCCGTATCCCCGAAGCATCGCTGTCTTCGGCGTATGTTTCACCTGATGCTCACCGCACTCTCCCCACAACTGCTTACATGCTTCGTACATGTCTGCCAGGCCGGAAGCCGCATGTGCATGTCCAAAGGATGTACGCCCGCCGTTCGTATTAATCGGCTTATCGCCGTCCCATGCCGTGCGCCCGTCACAGATATATTTCCATCCTTCTCCATACGGCAGGTATCCGGCGATCTCCGCAGATACAAGATGGGATGTAATAATAAAATCATTTGCATAAAACAGATCCAGGTCTTCCCCTGAAAGCCCTGTCAGCTCGTACACCTGCCGCACTGCCTCCTGCGTCGCACGCACTTCAAAATGCGGCGTGCTTGCTTCACATGCTGCGCTTCCGATGCCAAGCACTTCAATCGGCGTATGCGCCAGTTTTTTTGCAATCTCCGGGATCTTTTCCGTCGCGCAGAGAATCGCTGCCGCGGCACCGTCGCATTTTAGCTCAATCCCGCCGGCACGCAGAAAATCTCCCATGCGCGGGTTGTACGGGGAATTCATATATTCATCCAGCGTCATGCCCGCTTCTTTTGCAAGCGACTCATACGTCCTTCGTTCTATCGCAAGCGGATTCACAGAAGCATTGCGCCTGTTGTTAATACACATCCAGTTCAGCGTATCATTCATCTGCTCAGGCGTAATGCCGCGGGTACGCACATACCACTCCGCCGCGTCGTCATAGATCAGCTCCTGTCCCGCCATCAGGCTTCTCGTATAGGTACGGTCATACAGCCATGCGGTCGTTTTCAAAAACTTTTCCATCGTCATTTTATCTCTTTTATAAGGATGCTTTGGCGTTTCCACACTGTCAGCCGGTGACGGCGTGCTGTCTCCAAACTCCACTGCTCCCGTAAGCACGCAGTCGTATTTGCCGCTTGCAACTGCATTTGCCGCCTGTTCAATCGCAAGATAGCCGGTGCAGCACGCTTCCGAATGGTGGATCGAGCCTTTTCCTTTCATGCCAAACCAGTTCGCAACCTGCACATTCGGCGTCAGGTAATTCGAACCGTTCAAAGGACTTGCCTCCCCGTGAAAATAAAAATCCACATCTCTTGGATTGACCCCGGCGTCTTCCATCGCTTTCAATGCTGCATATCCAAACATCTCGCCTTCTGTCAGCCCATTCGTCTCCTCATGGTCTACCGTATACATAAATGGCGTGCAGCCAACGCCAATGATCGATACGCTTCTGCCATATTTTCCCAAAGTACCCATAACTCATCTTCCTTTCTTTTCTGATGTCTTGACAGCATTTATTATAGACTGCCTGCCGTTTTGATTCATCGTGCCCGTATCCAAACTTTCCCTTTCACAAACCTGTTTTTCGTGCACACACACAACGCGGTTTCTATTATAATAAAAGCAGATAGTTTACTATTTTGACAATTACGAACAGAAAGGAACACCGCTATGGAATATTTGCAGTTACTCGATCGTTTGCAGAAAAGCGGATATCAATACCATATTTATGGAAATAAGCAGTTAAACCCGGAGCTATTTCATGTGCGTATTTTGACAGATTCCCAACATGCCCGCACTGCCTCTACCTTGTATCTGGCACCCGCGCAGCTTTTGCCAGACCCAGGGATCAGCCAGCCAGTCATTATATTCAGCGCCGGACAGCGTACAGATACACAAGCCGAGGCTTATGCAGACAGCCAGTTTCAAATCGTATTTTTCAACACGGAAATAACCGAAGGAGCATTTTTAAATTTACTGCTTGACTGTCTGACCGAAATACAGCAAATCTCTGCGGGGATGCATCTTTTGGTCAATGCGCTGTTTTCCGGCAACGGCCTGCAATATCTGGTCGATACTGCCTCCGGCCTATTTGGCAACCCGATCTATGTCATTGACTTGCAGCACAAATATCTTGCCATATCCGCGGGCATTGTCCCTGATAATATCTTTTTTCAGGAAGAGCATTCCGCAGGTTATATCAGTACGGCAGGCATCCAATATATTTTAAAACACCGCCTGGATGAAAAAATCAGGCAGTGCGGCAATGCTTTATATCATTACAACGAGCTTGTAGAAAAGTCCATGCTGATTGACGTCATAGAGATTCAGGGAATTGAGGTCGGACATGTGATGATGCTTGAGTGCGAGCAGACGTTCCGCGATTTTGAACAGGAATTTTTTCATCGCTTCAGCAAGCTCATCTCTATGGAGCTGCAAAAGGATACGACCTTTAAGCGAAACAAAGGGGTCATGTACTCCTATTTTCTTGCCGACCTGATCCGCCATCCGGCAAAAAACACGCAGGATATCCGCAAGCGCCTGAAAACGATGGGCTACCAGCTAAAAGAAACATTTTATATTATCGCGATTCCATCGCTAGGCTACAGCAGCTCCGACCTTAAGGTAGAAGTCATACTAGAACGGCTGCGCTATATTTTATCCGGCAATATTTATGTCATCTATGAAAATACGATTGTATTCCTGCTCAGCCGGGATATGAACCAGCATTTAAGCGGCTATGAAATGCAGCAGCTTGAAACGTATCTTTTCGCAAATGACTTAAAAGCCGGCGTCAGCAATTTTTTCCAAAACCTGGAGGATACGCCCCGTTTTTATGAGCAGGCGGTGTCCTCAGTGCTTTTAGGACTAAAGCTGAACGCTCCCGCTTCTATTTACTATTACAAAGACTACTATTTATATCAGATGCTGGAAAGCTATGAAAAGGAAAATTCCAAGATCCGGTATTTAATCCAGCCAGGGCTTATGAAGCTGTATCTGTACGACAAAGAACACGGTACGGATTTTATCAATACTATGACCGAATTTCTAAAACATCCCGGACAGCCGTCAACGATCGCACAAAATCTGCATATTCATAAAAATACGCTGCTGTACCGTATGGGAAAAGTGAAACAGATTACAGGATGTGAATTTTTGGAAGGAGAGGAATATATGAATTACAACCTGTCTATGATGATTATGAAATATCTGCATATGATTTGACACCTATGATTGTGAAAGAAAAACTTGAGACCTATTGTCAGATATGCTATGTTATAAACATATAGGAGGAGTAACTGCCCACAAAGTGGCTGACCTCCGCTATAGGTTATAAGCCTACCTGCATCCGTCAAGATTACAAGGTAGGCTTATTTATTTTCGCTTGTTATTCCTACTCCCTTCTTTTTCAAGTTCGGGAGGTTACCACCTTGTAACACGATTACTCCATGAAATAATCGTATCACAGATGGCAGATTGTTTCAACAATTTTCTATCTATCCGGGTCTTTGACAGTTAGATTTTTAATAAAGCCATTAAACTCCTTATAATATCTATACACTACTTTACAAGATTACGAAATAAAGCCTTGCCGCCGAAACAGTGACATCAAGGCTTCTATTATGCTATTTGACTTTATTGTAGTTTCGATGTTTTGCACGAAAGTGGCAAAAAATACCTGCTCACGAATCTGCCTGCTGAGAATAAACCGAAATTCCTGGGTGCTTTCACCGCGGTATTTTGCAAAATCTTTCTCCTGATATGGCAAAAGCTTCATGGCGCAGTATGCAAGATTGATCAGGTTTACCAGCATTTCAACTCCTTTTTGGCTGCGGACCATATAGCTGCATAATGACCAGAAAGTCTTTTGCTCGTAATAGCTGACTTCAATCGGCCAACGAAAATTGTATAGGAACAGTGGGATATACTGCATCCATTCACTCCCGGTCTGGTTCAAAGGGGATTTTTGCTGCCATGCACAAAATATCTGCAGCCGCTCTGGGGACACTGTGCTAAAAAACAGCCGCCTGGAGCCTCCTTCCCTGGCGGAAGCGGTAACATATGCAAGGACTGTCCGCTCTCCAAATATATTTGTAAGGACGCGGCGCATTCCGGTAAAATAATCCCCGATTTTTTCGCCGGAAAGGAGAAAATCTTCATGGATAGAGAGCTTTTTCCCATGTTTTGCAGGCCTGCCGCGTTTTCCTGCGCGTTCAGGCGGCAAGTCATAAATGACTGAATCGCTGCGGGCATTGCAAATGATGTCCAGTGTGGCATAGTCATCCGCTAAGCGGAGCAGATCCTTTTTTGCATACCAGCTGTCACATAAAAGGATGACATTGCG